>DATBHB010000162.1:0-46401 GCA_036557705.1 Xanthobacteraceae bacterium | reverse complement strand
GCGGAGATGACCGCAACGGCATTTAGCTGCCTCCTGCCCCCGCGCGGTATTGGCCTACGCAACTGATATGGGTGTTAAGACAAGCGCGTCCAGGGCGCCCGAACGGCCCAGCACACGCGCGGTCTTCACCGTAGGGATACGATAGAGTAGTCAACGCCATAAGGTATCTGTACCAAAAATATTGCCACTCGGCGGCGAGAAAGAGGGCGTTCTAAGTCAAATGTGGCAGAACTCCATGTCGCAAACTAAGACCAACGCCAATGACGATGACACGGTAACGGCGAGGGACGAATATGGAGCTTAAATCCGCTCTCCTGGAAGGTTCCGAGTACGCTGTCAGACAGTACCATAAAATGTCGTCAACCATGGGGGCACCGGAAAGCTTTATTCAGGCTAGGTGTGCTATCTACGTACATGAACGGCTTGGAATACCAGTCTCAATCGACCTATCACACAAATATTTGAAAGCACTTTGGGGCTTTGACGAGGACCAAAGCGTCGTGTGGGGCGACCTGTTGCGCGATTTTCGAGTCGATTTAGTAACCCTTCATCTCGACAAAGAGGGGCAGCCGAAGGTGGCTTCCCTTGTCGAGTTAAAGCTTTATACCGGACCCCGAGCTGAGGCTGATATTCAAAGACTCCAGGCCCTTATCAAAATCGCCGAATCGAGAGGCGAACTGATTGAAGGTTACCTAGTCATATGTGAGCAAGTGTTTCCCTATCAAACCATGAACTATGTTCGACGGGCGTTTGATGAGTTTAGCAAAAAGTTCATTTTCGCTGAACAAAAGTTATTCGAGCTTGAAGAGATACCAGGTTTTGACCGAGAGGGCGAGAATCGGCCGGGACCCTGGCCCGTTGGCATAGGCGTAATCGATGTAAGAAATACCTAGTCATCGATGAATAAACTTGCGTCGTCGTGAAGCCCAATTCAGCACGGCGCCGCGAACACGGGCGAGTCCCCTCGTCGCGCTGCGGAATCTCAGTCCCCTTGGCGGCAAGGTGTATGTCGGGATCGGGTCAACAACAGAAGTACGCGCTCCGGAGCGTTTCTCGTCCGCAATTGGGGAAAGCGGACTCCGTGCACCTCCCCCGCAAGGAAAGCGTTCTCCGCATGGTCGAGGCGGTCGGCGAGCCACCGTTCGGCCCACGCATTGGCGCGGTCCGATCCGAATCCCGCCGCACAGTTCTCGGCCGGTAATTGAAGTGGCCGACGATGCGGCCCTGGTTGGGACTTCGTAATCGTCCGGCTGGCGCTCGCGGAGGAAGAGGGTGCGGCGCAGGGCGAATGTTACTGAAGAGTTGGTGTCGGCCCCAGCCGGCGGGGAACTCAGGATGAGGTGGACGCGAGCAACCGGCTGCGCTTCAAACGTCTTCACTTTGGATGAAACCGGCGACTAGCTGCAGCACGTAAACCAATCGAACCCGGTTTCTGTGCGTCTTGCGAATGTGCATCAGCTCTTTTGGTTCGTCTGCGCATGGCGAGCGAAGTTATCGAGAATAGACTGCCAGCCTTGGCGCTGCTGCTCGATCGAAAAAGTCGATTCGCTGTCGAATGTGACGCGCACTTTGACATCGCTCGGTCCTGGGGTGAACTCGACCCGGGCGTTGCGCTCACCGAAGGAATACTCGATCAATCGAGGCTCGATGATCTTCGTATAGGTTCCTGCGAAATCGAACCCCACGCTGCCGTCCTTGGCCTCCATGCGCGAGCAAAACTTGCCGCCCTCTCGGAGGTCAACAAACGCAGAGGTGGTGTGCCAATCCTCGGATGCTGCATTCCACTGCTTGATATCCTCAGGCGTCGTATAGGCTCTCCATACTTCATTAATCGGGGCCGCGACATTCGTCTCGACAGTGATTTTCACGAGTTTCCTTTCTGTTTTCCGGATCGAATACGGCTTCGTACCTCTCGTGCGCTGCGCAAATCAACCAGCAGGTATGGGCAGGACCGGCATTACTTCCACGGATTCGCCGGGAAAGATGGTGAAGTGCGGATGGTTCTCGAAAAGTTTCGCGGCGGCCTCATGGGATTGCGCTCGGATGACCGTAAAGGCTCCCATCTCATTGCTAATGTCTTCGATCCCGCGTTGACTGATCTTCTTGGTCTTGCCCAGCGGTCCGCCCATGGCGACAAGCGCGCCCTGATGCTTTTCGACCCAGGCCTTCCAGGCGGCGATGCCCTCCCGCTCCTTTGCCCGCCGATCCGCTTCGGAAAGAGAGTTCCATGCCGTCATTTTCGGACTGGTCTTGCTGCCGAGGAAACCAGCCAGATAGGTGTCGTTGCTGTTCATGCGGTTTCCTTTCCTTTGCGTTTTCCGGGTTGGAACAAGAGTTCGATGGAGCGTCGCGGACGATCGATGGTTTCCGCGCAACAGCGGCGACGCAAGGGCGAGCTTGTGGCGACCCCGCGGCAGCGGCGTCCTAGATTTTTGTGCTTCAATCGCTATCGACCGGGCTGCGATAGTGCGTCGCAGGCGCGTGTCAACGCGCTGCGCGGGGGATTTTCAACCTTTCCGGGACACGCGCCTACGCTGCGCTCTTGAGAAATTCAACGAGCAGCCGGCCCACTGCCTCCGGCTGCTCCTGCTCAACCCAGTGTCCGGCGCCGTCTATCAGATGCACGCCGCGCATCTGCGTGCAGGTGGTACTCTGCATGCGCTCGAAAGCGCCGGGAGTCTGGAAAACGCCCCAATCGCTCTTGCCGCCGATAAACAGCGACGGGACGGTCGGGCTGCTTGGCACTCTACATTCGACTCATGCCGCGGCTTCGCGACTCGGATATCTGGCCCGAGCCGCCCTTCCAACCTAGAATGGGGTCTGGCTGGACGGGATCGGTCTGCCGCAGGCCGCGTGAGACCTGGCACGCTGCGTCACGAAGGCTTAATCGCCGACCTGCGACGCAGCGGAACTGGAGGCGTATTATGAAATTTTTGCAGGCGCTCGCATTGTTGGGACTTTTGGCAGTCGCCCGCATTTCGATTGTGTCGCCGCGCGCCGAGACATTGATTCCCGACGTTCCCCACCCTTACGCTGCGGATTTGCTGACGCATATTCGTGCTGCAGCGAAATCCGTTCCGGGTCCTTTGCCGGCCAGCATAAACTTCATCAAGATTGCCGAAAGTCATCGCCCGCTCTCCCAGATCATCGCCGGCGGCTCGCAGCAAGATTATGTCTCCGCGCGTACGGCATTTCAGGTGGTGTTTCCCGGAGGTTCGGTCATGATCGATTCGGGAATGGACGAGACAGTACACAAATTCTTCGGGTTCGGACGGGTAGAGCCGTATTGGCCAGACAGGAATGCAATTCTGCAGCAGGCGCTGAAAGCCGCAAGGCTGATCGTCATCACGCATGAGCACGGCGATCATATTGCAGGCGTGATAAGGACCGAGTCGCGCGAGGAAATCGCTCCCAAGACTTTGCTGATTCGCGCCCAGGTACAAACGCTCACTACTTATCCGCAGATGCCGGAAATTCGCCTGACCCCCGAAATGGCGCGCAGCTACATCGTAATCGATTACGAAAGCTACTTGCCCGTGGCGCCTGGAATAGTCTTGATCAAGGCGCCAGGGCATACTCCCGGACACCAGATGGTCTATGTACGGACCGCTTCCGAACGCGAATATCTTTTCATTGGTGACGTTGGCTGGACGCTCGACAACGTCAAGCAGCTCAAATTGCGCCCTGAGGCCACCATGCGGCGTATCGGCGAGTCTGCATCAGCGCTGATGTTCGAGTTGGGCTGGGTAAAGGAGATCATGGATCGCGAAGGTCTTGTTGTGATTCCGAGCCATGACGACATTTTGCTGAAAGACCTCAGCGCTCGAGGGTTAATCGGCGGCGAACTCGCACTGCAGTAGCGGATCGGTAGCGAATGACGCGAGAGGGACGCAGGGGATGACATATAGAGTTGGGATCGCATGGCGGAGAGTGGCACCGCTCGGAGCCCGGCGGCTTTTGGCAGTCGCCGTTGCCGCGACGGCACTGACGACGCAAAACGCAATCGCCTTTTCGGCGAGCTTCTCCTGGGCTGGAATCGCGGCCTGCGGCAGCACCTCGCCCGCGTTCCGCATAGCGGCGGCCCCGGCCGGTACCAAGCAGCTTCGCTTCAAGATGGTCGACCTCAATGCCCCCGACTATCCGCACGGCGGATCAACTGTCGCATATAAGGGGCCGACCGTGCCGCGGGGCGCGATCTCCTACGTCGGACCCTGCCCGCCGCAGGGCAGCAAACACACCTACCGCTGGACCATCGAGGCTCTCGACGCAAGCGGCAAGGCGCTCGGGACAGCCACAGCAAGCGCCGTGTTCTCGCGCTAGAGGAAGACGCATGTTTCAGCTGCGACAGGACGGACCGCGATGCGGCTATTGAAGGCATTGAGTGCAAGCGCGGTGATGTTTCTCCCTGCGGTGCTCGCCGGCCTTCCGGCAGTTCGCCTCGCTGGCTCGGAAAACATCGTCAGCGATGCGGTTGCGGAGGTGTCCAACGCGGCGGCAAGTGACGGCGCGTTCCGGCACCTGCAAGCGCTGCAAGACATCGCCGCTGCCAATGGCGGCAATCGCGCCGCCGGCACGCCTGGCTATGATCGTTCCGCGGAGTACGTGGCGGAGCGATTGAAAGAAGCCGGCTATGTGGTTCGCTTCGAAGCGTTCGAGTTTCCATTCTTCGAGGAGCGTACGCCACCGGTCCTGGCCGTAGACGCGGGGGATGGGCCGCAGGAAGCGGCCGCCGGCTCCGCGCTTCGTACCTTGACCAACTCCGGTTCCGGAGATGTCACCGGGCGGATCGGCGCGGTGAACCTTGGGTTCGGACCGGAGCCGCCGCCCGCGTCGAGCAGCGCCTGTGAGGCTGCTGATTTCCACGGTTTCGAACGCGGCTCGATTGCGCTGATCCGTCGCGGAACTTGCACGTTCGAAGTCAAGGTCGAGAACGCCATCGCGGCTGGCGCCATCGGTGCGGTCATCATGAACGAAGGCACCGATGGACGGAAGGACGTCTTTTCGGGTCAGCTTGGCAAGCCGGTCACGATTCCGGTGGTTGGCGTCTCCTACGAATCGGGTAGTTCGCTTGCTGCCAAAGCGCATGGCGGCGTATCAGCCCGCCTTGCCGTCAATGCCGTGACCGGCCGGCGGCCAACGCGAAACGTGGTGGCCGATACGCCTGCGGACCGGCACAATTCCTTGATCATCGTCGGTGCCCATCTCGACAGCGTGCCGGAAGGGCCCGGCATCAATGACAATGGCAGCGGCTCCGCCGCCGTGCTCGAAGCAGCGTTGCGGTTGGCGCCGTACCTCGCCCAAGCCCCCATTGATCTGCGGTTTGCATTCTGGGGCGCCGAGGAACGCGGCCTCCTTGGCTCGCGGCACCATGTTGCCTCCTTGTCCGACGAGGAGCGTCGCCGTATCGTTCTTTATGTAAATCTCGATATGGTCGGCTCCGCCAATTTCGTGCGCTATATCCAGGGACCGGCGCAGCTCAGCGATGCGTCAGCCGCCATGGTCCGACGCGAATTGCTCGCTTACTTTCAGGAGCGCCACCTGCCGATCGAGGAGCGCGAAGCGGTTCGGACCGGAACCGATGACGCCTCGTTCTTTCAAAAGGGCATCCCGACCCTTGGCCTTTATACCGGCGCCGGAGGGCGCAAGTCGGAAAGCCAGGCCGGCTTGTTCGGCGGTGAGACAGGTCGTCCATATGACCCGTGCTATCATCGCGCCTGTGATACGATTGCAAACATCAATCGCGAAGTGTTGGAGGAGAATACCCGCGCCCTCGTGCGCGCTTTAACCGCCGTGACGACGCGACCCTCTTCCACAGCAGCGCCTGCTCGTTAATGCCAAACTGTCCAGCGGACGCGGACCTCACGCAGATCGCTTCATTTCGGCGATAGCCTTCGAGGTGCGCGGCGGCGGGAGCTCGATACCGTCGAACGGCGCACCGCCCCGCCGGGCGGTGACCTCCTCTCCAATCCACAGCGCACCAACCCCGCTAATTCGGAGTTTGCTACGCCGTCTGATGCCGCTTCAGGAACGTGCGCACGCGGTTGATGGTGCGGGCCTTCAGCTCCGGCGGCTCCTTCCAGGGAAACACCGTGATCTCGGCATTTGGTGCCAGCGAGGCGATGTCGATGGAGACCTGAAGCGGATGCGGAACGATGTCGTCGGGCAGCACCAGCATCGGCGTCTGGCAGGATTTCGCGAAGTCGCGCGACACGCTGTACACGAAGTCGGGCTGCACGCGATAAAGGTTGTGCAGATACTGCTCGATGGTCGCAGTCGACACGTCATGCCGGCGCTCGAGGAACTCCTTGGCCCAGACGTCCCTGCCGGACTCGTACATATAATTCGGCTTTTCCGGCCGGTGTCCGACCGGCTGGCTCAGGATCGCCGCGGCGACGCGCTGCGGCGCGCGCTCCATCAGCTTCATCGCGAAAGGGCCACCGATGCAGTTGCCGAAGAAAAAGAACTGACGGATGCCGAGATGGTCCATCACGCCGAGCTGGTCGTCGGCGAAGGCGTTCCACGGATTGTCGACTGGAACCGGTCCGGTGGACTCGCCGTTGGTGGCGTTGCGCTGATCCATGGTGATCACGCGGAAGTCGTTCTTAAACTCCTCCACGATGTTGATCACCGCAGTCGGCCAGTTGCCCATGCTCGATTTCAAACCGCCGCCGGGTGTCGCCAGCAGCGGAAAGCCCGAGCCTATTTCGGCGTAGCGGATGCGGACATTGCCGTTCTCGTAGAATCCAACCTTGAGGCCCGTCGGCAAGCCCTGCGGGACTGCCGCCTGCGGCGCCTGCGCGAACACCTGCGGCGCGGTGGTTGCCACGGCGGCGGCAGTACCGGTTGCAAGAACGGTGCGGCGGCTCGCATCGATCATCGGCTACCTCCCTTGTGGTTGTCGCGGCCCATGCGTGCGACTGATGAGCGCCCAGCAATTAGTTGTGTCGGCATCTCCAGGACATTGAGCGCCGTCTGGTTGTACCATAGATCATGCCAGCTGACCGGGGCAACCACGCCGAGCTCGGCCGTTGCCTTCGTGAAGCTCCGCTCGGGCAAAAGGGTCATGAAGTACTGACGATCGAGGAAATCGCGCTTAATTCATGAGCCGCCCTCATAGGTTCATCCACAACATCACTATCGCAGATGCTTGTTGGCGAAGGCTTCGCATGAAAATTCGGTGCGCGGCTTGCCAGCCGTAGCTGCGAAGCAGCGAAGGCTGGTGGGCGCTGTAGGGATTGAACCTACGACCTCTCCCGTGTGAAGGGAACGCTCTCCCGCTGAGCTAAGCGCCCGGCCAGGCAGGATTTACCCCAGCCAGATGCAAGGATTTAAGCGGGGGGCGGGGGGAGTCAAGCGAGCGTTGTCGTGACGATCTCGGCTCACAGCTTAAGACAAATGCCTGCGGCTCACGCATCCGGTACGGCTTGTCTACGCCGGTTCCTTGCCGGCTTGCGTGCGGCGCGGCCTTGCAGCGTCCGCAATCGATCGGCGAGCGAACCTTGGCCGGGTTCAACGCGGCCGTCGCCGTTGCCGTTGACGGCTCCATTGGGCGTCTCGTCGGTATCGGCCAAAGTCGCACTTGGGGGCAGTTGCGCGGCCTGAGCGCCAGCACTCAACTGCTCGGCCATTTGCGCCTGTTCGGCGAGCGAGCGGTTTCGCTTGTCCAGGAGCGCAGTGAGTTCGCTGACGCGGCGGCTGAGAATTTCCGACTCGGTCGTCTGCGCCGCGAGTGCCCGTTCGAGCTCGCCGATGCGATGGCCAAGACCTTCGCTGCGCGCCCGCTCCTCGGCCAGGGAGTGGCCGACCACATCCGAGTCGGAGGTGATGGCTCCAATCCGCGCGGTGAGTTGGCTCGTTTCCTTCTCGTAGCTTTCAACCTGGCCCATGAGTACCTCGACCTGGGCACGCAGCGCCATCAGTTCGACGCGCTGGCTGTCGCCGGCAAGCGTAGCCTCGGTGAACTTGGTCGTGAGCCCTTCAAGCTCAGCCCCTCTGCTCGCCAGCGCCTGCTCGGTCTGACCGAGCGCGGTCGCTGTCGCGGCGAGTTCCTGCTGGGTCTGGTGAAGCTCCTGGAGCAGTGCCTGCTCCTTGCTTTCGAGCCCGAATACCGCCGCGGTCTTGTCGCTCAGCAGGATCTTGAGCCGGCCGATTGCCTCGCCTTTCTTGCCGATTTCCGCGAGATGGCTGATCTCCTTCGCCTTCATCTGCTCGACATTCATCTCGAGCCGGCGGATCGTCATCGCAAATTCTGCGCGCAGCTGATCCTTTTCGGCCTGGATCTCCGCCATCGACATCGGCGTCACCGCTTCCAGCCGTTTGGTGGTCAGCCGCACCGCCCGCCCATGGACGAGCGGAATAAAGCCGAGAACCAGCAATCCCGCGAGCAGGAATCCGATCGCCATATACATGATCGGTTCGATCATCGAGCGAAATCTCCTCGAGGCGGGAGCTTACCGGCCCGCGAGCAACGTTGCACCCCCGCCCCAGTCCGACCGGTTCCCTCAGAACGGGTTCCAGGTCGCCGAGGGGGTGAACTTGAGATAGCCGACATTGGCGCCAAGGCGAAAGCCCACGCCCGAGCGGATCGGAACGACCACAATATTGTTGGCCGTAAGGGCTGTCATGCCGAACCCGCCGATGAAATAGGCGGAGCCGTCGATTCCGGCAAAGCGCTGATAGACGGCATTCGTGCTTGGCAGGTTATAAACCAGCATCATGGTGCGGGCACCTTCGCCGCCGGCATCGAAGCCGACGGTGGGACCCTGCCAATAGACCCGCAGATCTCCGGCATTCTTGGTGTAGAGCGTTCCCTCGCCGTAGCGCAGGCCGGCCACGAAGGCGCCGCTGGCTTCCTGACCGAGGACATAGCCGTTGGGGAGCCCCCAATTACTGACCGCCTTCTCGACGACCTGGGCCAAGCCTTGCGATACCGTGCCAAAGAATCGGTGGCCCTCGCTTACCAGTTCGTTGGGTGCAAAGCCGCCGGGTTCCGGCGGCGGAGGTGGCGGCGGCTGCTGAGCCGAAAGCGCGCCGATTGCGGCGCCGGTCGCGATGAGCACGGCAGCTAGGGTCCGCAGGACGGATCGCATCGGGCTCTCCATCGGAGTTCGTTTTGGAATCGCGGCATGCGACCGCCCCCCGGCCGCCACGACAGCCGAATCACGATTGCGCGGCAACACTATGACGGCAACACGGCCGCAACGGAAGTTGGCCTGCCGTAGGGCGGGTTAGTTAGGCACGCCACTCGACTCCCACGGGCGATTTTGCCCACTCTACAAGAGTGCTAGCCGCTTCGGACCCTCCTGATCGCCCCAGGCGATGAAGCCCGGCACCAGGAAACCCGCGCCGACCTGTCCATAACGAAGGCGCTCGCCGGCAGGCGTCATGACGACCCCGCCCGCGGCTGATACGATCGCGTCGCCGGCCGCCACGTCCCATTCCCGCACCGGTCCGAAACGCGGGTAGACGTCGGCCGAGCCCTCCGCGACCCAGCATAATTTGATCGCCGATCCGCTCGCTTTGGTGCCGGCATCGGGAATCTGCGCCAGGAAGGTTTTGGTGGCGGGATCGAGATGCGAGCGGCTGATCGCAGCGACGATCCCCGCCGCGGGCAACGGCCGCGTAGAAATTGCAGTGCGCTCGGCGGCAGCGCTCACGGGCGCGCCCGGCGCAAGCCGCAGGCGCTCGGCGCCGCCCCCGGGCGCCGTGCGCCAGATCAGACCCAGCGCCGGCGCTGCGACGACCCCGAGACGCAGATGCGCAGCGGGATCGGCGACGGCAAGATTTACGCAAAATTCATTACGACCAGCGACAAATTCGCGAGTGCCGTCGAGCGGATCGACAAGCACAAAGGTTTCACGCAGCAGCGGCGGTGGCCCCGCGCCGAATGCTTCTTCCGAGATGATCGCAACCCCGGGGAGCGCACGGGAGACGCCTTCAAGGATGACGGCCTCGGAGGCCTCGTCCGCCGCGGTGACGGGAGATTGATCGGCTTTGGTGCGCACATCGAGCGCGCCCTTGCGAACCGCGAGGATTGCCTCGGCGGCGCGCGAAACGATGTTGGTCAATTCATCGATGAGATCCACGTCGTCGATTTCCGATTGGGCCGCGCCCCGCAACCGTAGCCCGGATTGCGCTTGCCCCGGTCTGGATGTGCATGTGGACAAGCCATCCTCGCAAGCGCAATCCGGGCTACAGATCGCCTTACCGCGGTGTATCACACTTCACATCCGCCTAGCCGCCGATTCGGCCCCCATCATCCCGGAGATTGCGATGTCCGGCCCTCTTGCTCTCGACGCCCTCGATCTAGCTGCGCTTCTTTGCTCGCGCGTCTGCCATGACCTGATCAGCCCGACCGGCGCAATCGTCAACGGCATAGAAGTGCTTGAGGACGACGCCGATGCCGAAATGAGGACCTTTGCGCTCGATCTGATCAAGAAGAGCGCAAGGACCGCATCGGCGCGATTGCAGTTCTGCCGGATCGCCTTCGGCGCCGCCGGCAGCGCCGGGGCGCAGATCGATCTGCGCGATGCGGAAGGGATGGCGCGCGGCTTCATCGAAGACGACAAGACCAAGCTCAGCTGGAATTTGCCGCCCGCCTTGCTGCCCAAGAACCGCGTCAAGCTCCTGCTCAACATGCTGGTCGTCGCCACTTCGACTATTCCGCGCGGCGGCACGCTCACCGTGGACGCGCAAGGCGAGGGCGAATCCATGGGATTTCGCGTGACCGCCTCGGGCATCAATGCGCGGATTCCGCAGACTCTGCCGAGCCTGATCGACGGGGCGCCGGGAAACGGGACGGTTGACGCGCAAGGAATCCAGCCGTTTTACACCGGTCTTCTCGCCAAAGCCTGCGGGCTCTCCGTCGATCTCGCGCTTGCCGGGGATGAAGTGACCGTGGCGACGCGGTGAGACGACGAACTCGCAGGGTGGGCAAAATCGCGCGCCGGGGAAGTTGGCCCCGCGCGATGCCGGTGCGGCGCGATTTCGCCCACGCCGTCGACCTCCGAGAGTTGTGACCGCGTGGGCAAAATCGCGCAAAGGGTTTTGCCAAATTGCAGGACCTCGCCAGGCGATTTTGCCCACCCTACGGCAGGCCGCAAATCAGCGCCCCGCAACCTAACTTAAACCGTTTCCACCGCAGACTGGCCCTGAAAGAGCATGCGAGGGTGCGATGAAGCGATGTCTGGTCGTCGACGATTCAAGCGTGATCCGCAAGGTCGCGCGCCGAATCCTTGAGCGACTCGATTTCGAAATCGCCGAGGCCGAAGACGGCGAGCAGGCGCTGCAGCACTGCCGGAGCCGGATGCCCGACGTAGTGCTGCTCGACGGCATCATGCCGAGAATGGACGGATATCAGTTTTTGCGTTCGCTGCGCCGGCTTCCGGATGGGAATCGGCCGAAAGTCGTGTTCTGCACGACCGAAAACGACGTGGCGCAAATCGCGCGGGCGCTCCATTTTGGCGCCGACGAACATATGATGAAGCCCTTCGACAGGGACATTATGGAAGCAAGGTTTCAGCAGCTCGCGCTGGGGTGAGCCGGCGTGTACGACGCGTCGCGGCGGGGTGGAAACCTCTCCCCGCTTGCGGGGAGAGGTAATTCAAGCCGGGATTTTCGCTTCGTCGTCGGACGGCTCGCGCAGCACGTAGCCGCGGCCCCAGACGGTCTCGATGTAGTTTTTGCCGTTCGATGCATTGGCAAGCTTCTTGCGCAGCTTGCAGATGAATACGTCGATGATTTTCAGCTCCGGCTCGTCCATGCCGCCGTAGAGATGGTTGAGGAACATCTCCTTGGTCAGCGTGGTGCCTTTGCGCAAGGAGAGGAGTTCCAGCATCTGGTACTCCTTGCCGGTGAGATGAACGCGCTCGCCGGAGACCTCGACGGTCTTGGTGTCGAGATTGACGATGAGATCGCCGGTCTGGATCACGGACTGGGCGTGACCCTTGGACCGACGCACGATCGCATGGATGCGGGCGACCAGTTCGTCCTTGTGGAACGGCTTGGTCATGTAATCGTCGGCGCCGAAACCGAGCCCGCGGACCTTGTCCTCGATGCCGGCGAGACCGGAAAGGATCAAAATCGGGGTCTTGACCTTGGAAACCCGCAGCGTGCGCAGCACCTCGTAGCCCGACATGTCGGGGAGGTTGAGGTCGAGAAGGATGATGTCGTAGTCGTAAAGCTTGCCGAGATCGACACCCTCTTCGCCGAGATCGGTCGTATAGACATTGAAGCTTTCGGACTTGAGCATCAGCTCAATCGATTGAGCTGTCGCGCTGTCATCCTCGATCAGCAATACGCGCATGCCAGTCCCTTTCCTCGCCGTTTCGGGCATGAGGTCGGCACGCCTCTCCGGCGGCCCGTGCAAACGCCTGGGGACAAACCGATTCGCGGAACCGTAATGAACGGTTGGCAAGCAAGTCCCGGCTCACAGCAAACGCCTGGGCCGGGTCCGGCGAATCGCCGTAAGATGCTGCCCCAAATCGTTTTTCCAGCCAAGAGTTGGTTGTTGTCCCGCATGAGGACTTCAAAGCCATTTGTGACTTGCTGACCCCGACCCGCTCTTCATCCTGGGATAAGTTCTTGCCCCCAGGACGCCCAGACGGTGATTCAATCATTAACGATGCGGGTAAACACGAAGTAAATGACTGAGCGAAAATGGTAAGGCGCGGATCGGTTTTGGCAGGGCGGATCGGGCGCGCGCCTCCTCGGATTGCCTGATCGTGTTTTCGGGCTGTCATTTGCGACACCGCCTCCACCGCCTTCCTGCGCGATCAGGCAATCCGGGCTGCGGAAACCGAAAACTAACGTTGCCGCGCCACACTCGCGGCTTGAGCCAGCCCCGGGGCTTTTGGCCGGGCGCTGGCAAACCGTCCCGCGATTGTGGGACTTCGGGGGAGTTCGAGTCGATGAAGTCACGCGAGACGCTCATTCGGCTGAAGAAATTTCAGCTCGACGAACGGCGGCGCAGAGTTGCGCAGATCGAGACCATGATTGGCGATTTCGAGCGGATCGCCGGGGACCTCGATCGCGAGATCAAGGCCGAGCAGGACCGCTCCGGAATCCACGATCCCAGCCATTTCGCTTATCCGACCTACGCCAAGGCGGCCATCGCGCGCCGCGACAATCTCAAGCGCTCCGCCGACGAGTTGCGAAGTCAGCTCGAAGACGCCAAGGCGGCGCTCGCGGAAGCCGGCGACGAAATGAAGAAGATGGAGATCCTCGACGGGCGGGATCAGTTGCGAGAACGGCAGGAAGGGGCGCCCGGCGAGCCCGCCCGGATCGAGACCACGCTCGGCCTCATGCGCAACAGCGCCTGACATTCCATCCCACGCTACCGCTGACTCGACGCCGAGCGGCCTTCCGTGCTTAAACGGCCATCACGGGGAGCTTTCGGGCCGGGCGCGGGATGAACCATGTCATCGGATGAAATGGCCGCACTGCTGGCCGCGGTGGGGAGCCGCGACAGTTCCGCTTTTGAGGAGCTCTACGCAGCAACGTCGGCAAAGCTCTATGGCGTCATCCTGCGCATCCTGCGACGCCACGATGCCGCCGCGGACGTGCTGGAGGACGCCTATCGGCAAATCTGGGAAAAGGCCGGGAGCTACCGGGCGACGCTGGAGAGTCCGATCGTATGGATGCTCGCCATTGCGCGACGCTTGGCAATCGAGGCTTCGCGCCGCCCGAGCGCTGCGGCGGGCGATGCCGAGCCGGAAATCGCGGACGCGGAACGCCCCGGCCCCCTGCCGCGTCGGGAAATGACGGAAGACCTCAAGCGTCTGCTGACCTGCATTGGTCGGCTGGAGCCCGAGCGCCAACGCATGGTGCTGCTTGCCTATTACGGCGCGTTCACCCGCGAACAATTGGCCGAGAAGCTGGACACTCCCTCTGAGCAATTGCGGACATCGCTCCAGCGAAGCCTTTTTGAGATCGACCAATGTCTGAGATCGTAGACGCGGACCAGAGCCTCCTGGCTGCTGAATTCGTTCTCGGGACCCTCGATGCGGATGAGCGCAGCCGCGCCAACGAGTTGCTGAGGCGCGACCAGCCGTTCGGCGAACTGGTGAGCCTGTGGGAGCGCCGGCTCGGTGAACTGCACCTGATGGTCGAACCGGTCGAGCCGAGCCCCGAAATCTGGAACCGCATAAGGCGTCGGGTCCTCGGCGCTGCTGCCCCGGTCGAGGCGCCGGCGCCAGTCGAGCCTCCGCCGCGGGTTGAAGCACCCGAAGTGGTTCCGGAATCCTCGGCCGCCGATCGGGCAATCGAGCCGCAATTGGAAATGGACACTCCTGAAAGGGAGACCCCTAAAGACCCCGAATGGACCGCCCAGGCCGAAGCCGCCGAAGCCGCGCCTGCCGGTACGCCGGAGGCCGCGGACCCGGAGGCGGACCGGGGCGGCGTTCCATTTGCGGCCGTGGAGGCTGCACTGCAAGCGGCTGCTGCTCGTCGCGCAGAGCCGGAAGCACCCGTTCTCCCTACGCCGCCCCCGCCAGAGCCGGGCATGCCGAGCGAGCCGCAGGTTCCCAAGCGCCAAGTCGTGCACGATCTTCGGGCGGAACGGGGGGTGTTCGCGGCACGCGACCTCAAGGAACACAAACGTGCCGCTCGCGGGGGCGGCGCCTGGCGGGCGTTCGGACCGCTGATGACGATTATTGCCGCCGCACTAGCCGGGCTTATCGTGGCTTGGCGCTACGTTCCCGATCGGCTGCCGCCGCAGCTTCAACCATCGGCTCTGCTGCACATTGCGCCGACGCCCGCCACTATGGCGAAGCAGCCGCCCCGCCGCCTCACGTCACAATTCGAAGAGTAATTTACGCCCGATTTGTAGGGTGGGCCTAAAGCGCGTCAACGCGCGTCTTCGACGTGCCATGGGCGCGTCTACACGCACGATCCCACCCAATGCAGAATAAAGAGCGCCATGCCCGCGGGGGCACGCCTTCGCGTGGGCACGGCGAATGCGCGAAAGCGCGTTGCGCCAGCTGCGAAAAGGCGGGATCAGCGGATCGCGATATGGCCGCTCGCCGCGGTCATTGGGGCGCCCGCTCGCAGGACGCTCGCCTCGAACCGGCTGTTCGCAGTCGTGCTGTCGGTTACGCGGGCCGCAATACCGATGCCCGCCACTATGGTAGCGCAGATCAGCGATACCACCACGATCTTGAGGTGGGTGGAGCGATCTGCGGTAAACATCGAGGTGTTGTTCATGACGCTCTCCCGGCTATCCCGGGTTCTACCGGCTCATTGGTTGCACCGAGCCGAACTAAGGTTCACTTCTCGCAAGACCGACGCACGCAACAAAAACGCCATGCCCACCCCCCGCATGGGCACGTTGCACCAAACCCCCCGATTGCAGTGACAGATCACAATGTAGCAAGCTCCTGTAAAGTTCCAATAGCTTTCGCAAAAAATTTGAGTTTGTTGACTTGATTGAGCGGCATCGGCAAATAGCAAAAAACAAATCCCACGAACCGCAGGTCAAATGACGGCGCTGGCGCTCTCTCCCGCCTCCGAGCAGGCTTCCAAAAAATCGTTTCGCGAAGTCTGGTTGATTTCCATAGGTCATTCCTTAACTCATTGGTATCCCGCGACTTTTTATCTCCTTCTGCCGCTCATTGGCCAAGAGCTGGGGTTGAGCTATCTCGAAATCGGCTCGGTTTTCACCGTGCAGGCAAGCGCTGGCGCTCTCTCCAATATCCCGGGCGGCCTCATCGTCGATTCGGTCCCCCGCAAAGGACTGCTGATGGCGATTGCCTTATTCTGGGTGGGAGCCCCATACCTCCTGATGGGCTTCACCCATCAATATTGGACGCTGCTCACTTGCGCGGCCCTGGTCGGCATCGGCAACAACATCTGGCACCCGACCGCGATACCTCTGCTCGCACAGAATTTTCCCGAGCGGCGCGGGCTGGCCGTCTCCATCCACGGCATGGGCGGCAACATGGGCGATGCAATCGCGCCGTTCGTGGCCGGCATGCTGCTCACCTACATGAACTGGCGCACCGTCGTTATGGTCAATTTGCTGCCGGGCGTGGTCATGGCCTGCATCATCCTCGCCTCACTCGGCCGGTTGCAGGCGAAGCCACGGTCGACAAATGCGGAAGGAACATCCGGTATCGGGCAAAAAGTGGGGCGCAAACTTAAGGATTTCGCCCGGCTGCTGCGCAACCGCACGCTGATTTTCCTCTGCGCCAGTTCGATCTTTCGCTCCATGACCCAGGGGGCACTGATGACCTTCCTGCCGCTCTTTCTGGCGCGGCAGATGGGCTATTCGCCGCGCTGGGTGGGCGCCGTGATGGCCGGGCTCCAGCTCGCGGGCTTCGCGGCGGCTCCAATCGCCGGGCATCTCTCCGACACGATGGGCCGGCGGCAGATCATCGTCAGCAGCATGACCACGTCCTTCGTCGTCCTGCTGTTCATGGCCATTGCCGGCAATTCGCCTTATTTTGTCATGTTCGTTGCCGTGCTTGGCTTCTTCCTGTTCGCGGTGCGGGCGGTCCTGCAAGCTTGGCTCCTTGACGCTACCCCGCCCGACATGGGCGGATCGAGCATCGGCCTCCTGTTCGCCATCCAGGCACTCGGCGCCGCCAGCGGGCCGTTCATCGGCGGCCTTATTGCCGATCGCTGGGGCATCATGACGGTATTCTATTTCCTCGCCGCCACGATCGTCGTCGCCAACATGTTCATTTTCGTCACGCCGGTGCCCTCGGCACGGTTTGCGCCCAGCACCGACAGCGAAGTGCAATAGCGGGGCCGGTAGGGTGGGCAAAGGCGCCTGGCGAGGCGTTGAGGGCGGGTTCAGCGTGCGGGCGCCTTTGCCCACGCGGTCTGACTTCAGGGATTGGACCGCGTGGGCAAAATCGCCTCTGCGGCCGCGATCCGCGGAGAGTGCTGCGACGCGATTTTGCCCACCCTACAGAAGCGTAGCCCTGCTCCTGCTGCTCGCGACTGCATCCGTCGCCTCGCCGCAGCCGGCATCTTTCGTCGATGCCGCGGCCGCGGTACCCGGGCTCGTTGTCGAGATGCGCTATTTCGGCGCCCACAATTTTGTCGGAAGGCGTATCGACGGCTATGAGGCGCCGCGCTGCCTGCTGACGCGCCAGGCCGCATCCGCGCTTGCTGCGGTCGAGCGGGATCTCGCCGCCCGCGACCTCGGTCTCAAGGTTTATGACTGCTATCGGCCGGTCCGCGCCGTCGCTCATTTCCTGCGCTGGGCGCGAAACCCTGCCGACCAAAAGACCAAGCCTGAATTCTACCCCGTTATGGACAAACGCAATCTGTTCAACGAGGGCTATATTGCGAGCCGCTCGGGGCACTCGCGCGGCTCCACCGTCGACCTCACCCTCGTTAGAATGTCCGACGGCGTCGAACTCGACATGGGCGGGCCGTTCGACTTCTTCGGCCCGAAGTCGTGGCGGTCCTTTCGCGGCCTGAGCGAGGAAGCACAGCGCAACCGGGCACTCCTCGCCGCGGCCATGCGGCGGGGCGGTTTTCGCCCCTACGACCGCGAGTGGTGGCATTTCACCCTGAGGGCCGAGCCGTTCCCGTATACGTATTTCGATTTTCCGGTGCGGTAATTTGTAGGGTGCACAAAAGCGCAACGCGCTTCAGCGCGTGCCATAGCCCGTCGGTGGCAACTTCCGGCTAGACGGGCGTAAACGCCCTGATTGCCCACGCTGTCGTGAGTCGGAAGCGGTCGAGCGCGTGGGCACGGCGCGCGAGACTCGGGCGAACGGCCGCAAGTTTCCGGGCGCGCCTTTGCCCACCCTACGCATTCTTTATCCTTTGTTAGAATTTCTCCACCCACGGCCGCACTGCGACCTCCCAGGACCAGGCGCTGTGCGGCTGGTGCAGGACGTGCATAAAGGTAGCGGCGATCGCGTCGGGATCGAGGAGACTTGCGGGCCGGTCCGGCGGGTCGGGGCGGCGCTCACTCTTGATGCCGCCGTCGATCACGATATGCGCCACATGGATGCCCTGCGGGTGGAGTTCGCGCGCCATGCTTTGCGCGAGGCCGCGCAGCGCGAACTTGCCCATCGCAAACGGCGCGGAGAGGGCATAGCCCTTGACGCTCGCGGAGGCGCCGGTCAGCAGGATCGCGCCGTGCCGTTGCGGCAGCATCCGCCGCGCCGCCTGCTGGGCGACAAGAAACCCGCCGAACGCGGTGACGGCGAGCGATTTCTCAACGTCGGCCGGATCGAGATCGATCAGCCGCCCACGGGTGCGGTAGCTCGCATTGTAGTGCACGATGTCGGGTGTTCCCGTCATGCGATCGATTTCGTGAAAGAGCGCCTCGACATCGGCCGGCCGCGTTGCATCGCAGGTAAAGGTCAACCCTCCGATCTCCTTCGCCAGCGCGTCGAGGTCGGCGGTCGAGCGTGCCGCCAGAGCAACCTTGATGCCCTCGCTCGCCAGCGCGCGAGCGAGCGAAGCGCTCAGCCCAGGACCGGCACCGACGATGAGCGCCTTGTGAAACCCGACTTCGCTCATGAGACTATCCGCTTCTCACGTTGATAAGATGGGGACAGTCTACCATGTAGGATGGGCACGCGCGCCAGAATCGGGTCCGTGTTTCCAGGCTTTGCGGAGCGCGCCCTTGCCTATCCTACGAAGTATGGCGTCTCGACAAGGCCGGTGTACTTATGCGGTTTCTGATCATCCTCGGCGCGGTGCTAATTCTGATCGGGCTCCTGTGGCCCTGTCTGAGCCGGCTCGGGTTCGGGCATTTGCCGGGCGATATCGTCATCGAAGGCAAGCGCGGCACGTTCTATTTTCCGATCGTGACCTGCCTGATCGTAAGCGTGCTGCTCAGTATCGTGTTCTGGCTGATCGGACGTTTGTAACGCTCCGCCGTAGGGTGGGCAAAGGCGCGCGCTTGCGCGCCATGCCCACGCGGTCGTGTTTGCAGGGGGGACCACGTGGGCAAAATCGTGCGGGAGCATGGTCGCGTATTGGAGGCTTTCGCGCGCGCGATTTTGCCCACCCTACAAGCTACGCAAGGTTCAAGCCGGGCTACTGCCGATACTGCTGAATGCGCGTGGTGCGCAAGCCGGCGAGACCGTGCCGGTCGATGGAATATTGCCACGAAAGAAATTCCTCGACCGTGAGCGTATAGCGGCTGCAGGCTTCCTCGAGCGAAAGCAATCCGCCGCGCACGGCTGCAACGACTTCGGCCTTACGCCGGATGACCCAGCGCTTCGTGCCGGGTGCGGGTAGATCGGCAATCGTCAGCGGGCTTCCGTCCGGCCCGATCACGTATTTGACCCTGGGTCGAAAGGGCTCGGTCATCAATTTACTCACGCACTAAACCAACCAACTCTTGCCGACAAGCTACCCGCCTCGGCTTAAGATTTGCCTAAGCACATCTGATAAATTGAGTAACTTGGCATTGAGGAATTCGCTTGCCGCGCGGGGCGATACATCTTGCGCGTGCCGCAAGCTCGGTAACCTCTCCCCGCTTGCGGGGAGAGGTAGGTCCGCCCTACGAGGCGGGGCTGCGGCTCCCCATATGGAGGGACGGCATCCGGCAGGCATCTCGACGAGGACGCGGCGTCCTGCCAAAACATCCGAGACGGCCGGCGGTACGAAGGCGCGGATTGGCGATGATGAACTCCCTCGAAGTCGAAGGCGCTCCGGCAGCGACGCGGGTGGTCGTGGCCATGTCAGGCGGAGTCGATTCATCCGTCACCGCGGCGCTGCTCAGGGCCGAGGGTTATGACGTTATCGGCGCCACGCTCCAGCTTTACGATCACGGTGCCGCCATTCACCGCAAGGGCGCCTGCTGCGCTGGCCAGGACATCCATGACGCGCGCGCGGTCGCGGCGCGCATCGGTATTCCCCATTACGTCCTCGACTACGAGGAGCGCTTTCGCGAAGCCGTCATCGATCGGTTCGCCGAGAGCTATCTCGCCGGCGAAACGCCGGTGCCATGCGTCGAGTGCAACCAGTCGATCAAGTTTCGCGACCTGCTCGCAACCGCCCGCGAGTTGGGCGCAAGAGTGCTGGCGACCGGTCACTATGTCGCCTCGCGGGCGCTGCCGGGCGGCCGCCGCGCGCTCTATCGAGCACGCGATGCGGAACGCGACCAGAGTTATTTCCTGTTCGCCACCACGCCGGAACAGCTCGATCTCTTGCGCTTTCCACTGGGCGAGCGGACCAAGGCGGAAACGCGGGCGCTGGCGCGGCGCTTCGGGCTCGCGGTTGCCGACAAGCACGACAGCCAGGACATCTGTTTCGTGCCGACTGGCCGTTACACCGATGTGATCGAACGGCTGCGGCCGGGCGCAGCCGAGCCGGGCGACATCGTCGATCTCGACGGGCGTGTGCTGGGGCGGCACGAGGGCATCATCCATTTCACCGTCGGGCAGCGACGCGGCCTCGGCGTCGCTGCCGGTCATCCGCTCTATGTGGTGCGGCTCGACGCGGCGAAGCGGCGCGTCGTCGTGGGTCCGCGCGAAGCGCTGCGCACGAGCCGGATACGGCTGCGCGACGTCAACTGGATCGGCGGCGGCACCGTCGATCACGCACTGTGCGCCGGCTGGCACGAAGTATTCGTAAAGGTGCGCTCGACGCGGCCGCCGCAACCCGCTTGGCTCAGCCGCGGCCGCGACGGCATCGAAGTCGATCTCATCGCCGGCGAAGACGGCGTTTCGCCCGGCCAGGCCTGCGTGTTCTACGACGCGCCCGAGGGGCAGGCGCGGGTCCTTGGCGGCGGAATCATCCGCAGCGCCGTCGCCGCAGCGGACGAGGCATTCCGGCACGCCGCGCCCGCCTTGAGCCGCACCGCTCCGTAGGAACCCAATCAGCCGCTCCTGCAACCAAGATCGAACGCGCGGCGCGATTTATTGCACCGCGCTCGCCAATCAGGAGCGCCTGCCATGACGACGAGAGAAGACTTTCCGGTGGCCTTGGCCCCGGCCGCATCCGCCGACGAGATTCGCCGCTCGATCGGAACCCTTTGGGATGCAGTCATCCCGATAGTCTGGGACAGGGATTTGCTGGCGGTTTGCGCTTTCAGCGCCGTCGGCCTCATCCTGTGCCTCGCCTTCGCCATGGCTCCCGCCTAGCACTACTGCGTCGGGGCGGCGTCCGTCACGGTGGATACCATTTCGGCTTGCGTTTCTCGCGGAAGCTCGCGACGCCTTCGACGGCCTCCGCTGTTGTCGGACCGTGCGCAGGTTGCCAAGCCTTTATGGCCGAGAGCTTGGGAGAGGCAAATTCCGCCGCTGCCGCTTTGAGCGTGGCGAGAGCGCCGGGCGCGCCGTGCAGCAGATCGTCGCAAAGACGCGCGAGAGTTTCTTCGAGCGCGCTCGGCTGGCAAATCTGATGGACCAGTCCAAACCGCAGGGCTTCGGCAGCGGCGATTCGCTCTCCGGAGAGGCCATACCGGCGGAAGCTGCGATGTCCCATGGCGCGCACGAGAAACGGCATCACGCCAAGCGGCGCCATGCCGACCCGAATTTCCGGGATGGAAAAGAATGCCGCATCGGTCGCAAGAGCAATATCGCAGCACGCAACGAATGCGGCGCCGCCGCCGATGGCGCCCCCATGAGCGACCGCGATTGTGGGCTTGGGCAAGCCGTCGAGCCCAACGAGCACGTCGCGCAGGGTCGCCGGGGTCTTGCCTGCCTTGCCGGCATCCGCATCTTCCTTCCGCGCCGAAAGGTCCGCGCCGGTACAGAAATGACGCCCGCTGCCGCGCAGAACAACGATTCGGACATTTTCATCGGCACCGAGAAGGGCAAGCTCCTGCGCCAGTTCATCGAGCATGCGCTGGTCGAAGGCATTGCCGCGCTCCGGCCGATTGAGCAGCACCGTCGCAATCCCGCGCGACGAAATGTCGATGGAAATCGTTTGCAACGTCACCGGAATGACCCGCTCGCCGGATTTTAGGGCGCCCCCTGCAACCCGCCTACCACGATGTCGCACTGCTCACTACGAGGGCCAATCGCCCGCGGTGCTATTTTACCGAAAACCAGGGCAATTGTCAGGAACCGGACGCGCCACACAGAGTTTACGCTTGGCGCAACGAGGATTGAGACAGGTAAAAGAGCAAAAACCGGGAGATGGACCGTATGTGGATCTCGCTTTTTACCCTTGCCTGCGGAGCCGCCATTTGTCTCAGCGTGGCGGGATTTCTGCTTCAGCCGGCGGTTCGCCATCCGTTCCGCGACTAGCCAGAACGCATCGAGACAAGGTAAAAAGCTCCGGGCGGCCCACTGGCCGCCCGTTTTCTATTGGAAGACGGAGAACGGGCGACAGACGACGGAGGACAGATGACGGAACGCGCGGGACCAGCTTATCCGTCCTCTGCCGTCCGTCGTCTGTCGTCTGATGGACCGCTCCGCCGACTCTATCCTACCGTCGATGACCTGCGCCGCCGTGCTCGCGCGCGCGTGCCTCGTTTCGGCTTCGATTTCGTGGACGGAGGCGCCAACGAGGAGCGTTGCGTTCGACGCAACGTCGAGGCGTTCCAGAGAATTGAGTTGCTGCCGCGCTATTGCGTGGAGGGCAAGGCAACCACGGACGTGGAACTGTTCGGTCGTCATTACACCGCACCGATCGGGGTTGCCCCGATGGGCTCGGCCGGCCTCATGTGGCCGGGTGCGGAAAAGCTTCTGGCCGCCGAAGCGCAGCGAACAGGTATCCCTTATATTCTGGCGACGCCCGGCAATGCCTCGATCGAGGAGATCGCCGCGATTGCGCCCGACGTGTTCTGGTTCCAGCTCTACCGGTTCCCGCATGATAACCACGCCATCACCTACGACCTCGTGCGGCGAGCCGATGCGGCGGGCGCGCATGTGCTGGTCCCAACTGTGGACAGCGCTGGGAAATCGAAGCGCCCGCGCGACATCCGCAATGGCGTGCGGGTGCCGTTTCCGATCAATCCGTGGACCACGTTTCAGGTGCTTACCGCCCCGGCCTGGACGATGGCGCTCCTTCGCAACGGCATGCCGATTACCGCCAATCTCGTTCCCTACGCCGAAAAGGCGACCCAGCTCGCGACGGCGCGCGCCATGCAGCTGCGCAGCGGCGGCAGCCATACCTGGGATGAGCTTGCCCGGCTGCGCGAGCGCTGGAAGCGTACTTTCGTGATCAAGGGCATTTTGCATCCGGCGGATGCGGAACGAGCGGTTGCCATGGGGGCCGACGGCATCATCATCTCCAATCACGGTGGACGCCATTTCGACGGCGCGCCGGCCTCGGTCGACGTATTGCCGGCGATCGTCTCGGCGGTCGGAGGGCGAACGACGGTGATGATGGATTCGGGTATCCGCGGCGGCCTCGATGTCGTGCGCGCGCTCGCGCTGGGTGCAAAATTCTGCTTCACCGGACGCTGCTTCGCTTATGGGCTCGGCGCGCTCGGGCCGGCCGGCGCATCCCACGTGGTCGATCTGTTTTTCGACGAGATCGCGACCGAACTGCTGCATGTGGGCGCCCGCTCGATCGCCGAGGCGGCGGCGATTACAGTGCGGCACGAGGGGGCATGGCGCCTCGACCGCGGCGTAAACGAATGAATAGTGCGTTAGGTTAGGGGTGCGCTTTGAGGGGGAGGGTTGAACAGATGTCCGGCTCATTGCTGCTGACGCGACGGTTTGCGCCCTTGTTCTGGTGCCAGTTCTTCTCGGCATTCAGCGACAATTTTCTCAAGAACGCGCTGGTGTTCCTGATCCTGTTCCGGATCGGCGGACCTGACGCCGAGGCGCTGATCACGCTCGCCGCAGCGGTCTTCATCGCACCTTATTTCTTTCTCTCCGCCCTCGGCGGCGAAATGGCCGATCGTTACGACAAGGCCCTGATCGCGCAGCGGCTCAAACTCGCCGAGATTGGAATCGCAGTTCTCGCCGTGATCGGCTTTGCCACCCATTCGGTTGTGGTGCTGTTCGTGGTGCTGTTCCTGTTCGGCGTGATCGCCTCGCTTTTCGGTCCGATCAAATACGGCATCCTGCCCGACCACCTCCAGCGGTCCGAACTGCCGGCCGGCAATGCCCTCATCGAGGGCGCAACTTTCATCGCCATCCTGCTCGGCACCATCGTGGGCGGTCTCGCGGCAAAGAACGGCGGCGATCCAGGTTCTTTCGCGCTGCTGATGATCCTGTTCTCGTTCCTGTGCTGGGGCGCGAGCCTGATGATTCCCCCGACCGGAGAGGGCGCGCCGCACCTCGTGGTACGGCAGAACATTTTCGTCTCGACGGCAGACCTGTTGAAAGACCTGCGGACCGACCGGCGCATCTGGTGGGGCGCGATTGTCACCAGCTGGTTCTGGCTGGTCGGCGCGGTCGCGCTCTCGCTGCTGCCGCCGCTGGTCAAGAATTCGCTTGGCGGAGTCGAGGAAGTCGTCACCGTCTGCCTTGCGATCTTCTCGATCGCGATCGCCGTCGGATCGGGGCTTGCGGCTTGGCTGGCGGCCGGACGGCTTATTCTTCTTCCGACCGTGATCGGCGCCGTGCTGCTGGGGGTGTTCGCGATCGATCTTTCGCTGGCCACCTGGGGCTTGGCGGCTCCGCAGGGGCGGGGAATTGCCGCCGTGTTCGGCTCGGCGCGCGGGCTGCGCATTGGCATTGATCTTGCGGGCCTCGCGATCGGCGGCGGGCTTTTTATCGTGCCGGTGTTCGCCGCGGTGCAGGCCTGGGCCGGGCCCGATCGCCGGGCCCGCGTCGTCGCCGGCGTCAATGTGCTCAACGCCGCTTTCATGGCCGGAAGCGC
Organism: Xanthobacteraceae bacterium; assembly: GCA_036557705.1. Classification (GTDB taxonomy): domain Bacteria; phylum Pseudomonadota; class Alphaproteobacteria; order Rhizobiales; family Xanthobacteraceae; genus VAZQ01. The sequence goes on along the minus strand of DATBHB010000162.1, from coordinate 21,702 downwards.
GATTGTGGTTGCGGTCTTGCAGAGCGCCGGCGCAACCATTCCGGAGCTGTTTCTCCTTCTCGGCATCGGCAGCCTCGCGGTCGCCTTTGTAATCGGGCGCACCATGCCGGCAAGCGCGTTGAGCGACGCGCTCTCGATCCTGTATCGGGCGCTGTTCCGGATCGAAGTGCATGGTCTTGAAAACCTGCACAAGGCAGGCCCCAACGTCATTATCGCACTCAATCACGTGAGCTTCCTCGATGCCGGGCTCGCAATGTCATTGCGCAGCCGCAAGCCGATCTTCGCCATCGATGTCGCCATCGCGAAGAAATGGTGGGTCAAGCCGTTCCTGCGCCTCACGCGCGCGCTGCCGCTCGATCCGATGAAGCCGATGGCGACGCGCACATTGATCAATGCCGTAAAGGCCGGCGACGCCCTGATCATCTTCCCCGAGGGGCGCATCACCGTGACCGGCAGCCTGATGAAGGTCTATGACGGCGCCGCCTTGATCGCCGACAAGGCCAATGCCGAAGTGGTGCCGGTGCGCATCGAGGGCCTCGAACAGACGCCGTTCAGCCGGCTTTCGAAGGGACAGGTCCGGCGCAAATGGTTCCCGAAGGTGAAGGTAACGGTGCTCGAACCGGTCCGGCTCACGGTCGATCCTGCGCTCAAAGGCAAGTATCGCCGGCAGGCGGCGGGTGCCGCGCTCTATGGCATCATGTCCGATCTTGTGTTCCGCACCACGTCCACCGACCGCACGCTCATCGATGCCGTTATCCAGGCTGCCCACGACCAGGGGCCCGGCCGCATTGCCATCGAGGATCCGGTCACCGGCGCCATGAGCTACCGGCGCATGCTGGGGGCGGCCGTGGTCCTCGGCCGTAAGCTCATGCCGCTTGCCGCCGAAGGCCGTCCGCTCGGCGTGATGCTGCCGAATTCGAACGGCGCGGTGCTTGCGATCCTCGCTCTCATGACAGCGGGTCGCGTGCCGGCGATGATCAATTTCACCGCGGGCGCCGCCAATGTGCTCGCCGCCTGCAAGGCCGCCGATATCAGGACCCTCATTACCTCGCGCGCTTTCATCGAAAAGGGCCGGCTCGACAAGCTCATCGAGGCAATCAGCGGCAAGGTATCCATCGTCTATCTCGAAGACGTGCGCGCCATGGTCACCACGGCGGACAAATTCCGTGCTCTATTCAGTTGGAGCCAGCCGCTGGTGCCACGCAAGCCCGACGATTGGGCGGCCATTCTGTTCACGTCCGGATCCGAAGGCGTGCCCAAGGGCGTTGTTCTTTCCCACCGCAACGTCCTGGCCAATGCCGCACAGGCTGCGGCGCGGATCGATTTCGGTCGTCAGGACAAGGTCCTCAATGTGCTGCCGGTGTTTCACTCGTTCGGGCTCACGGTCGGCGTCATGCTGCCGCTCGTCTCCGGCGTGCCGATCTATCTCTATCCCTCGCCGCTGCACTACCGCACCGTCTGCGAGATGATCTACGGCGTCAACGCCACCATCATGTTCGGCACCGAGACCTTCCTTGCCGGCTATGCGCGGGTGGGACACCCCTACGATTTCCGCTCGCTGCGCTACATCCTGGCCGGAGCGGAGCCGATCAAGGAATCCACGCGCCGTACCTATTTGGAAAAATTCGGACTGCGCATTCTGGAGGGTTACGGCGTCACCGAAACCGCCCCGGTTCTCGCCATCAACACTCCGATGTTCAACCGCTTCGGGACCGTCGGCCGCTTTCTGCCCGGCATCGAAGCGCGGCTGGAAAAGGTCGAGGGCGTCGAAGAGGGCGGCCGGCTTTTCGTGCGCGGACCGAACGTGATGCTCGGTTATCTGCGGGTCGAGAAACCCGGTGTGCTCGAGCGTCCGCCCGAGGGCTGGCACGATACCGGCGACATCGTCACCATCGACGCGCAGGGTTTCGTCACCATCAAGGGGCGCGCCAAGCGCTTCGCCAAAGTCGGCGGCGAGATGATTTCGCTTGCGGCGGTCGAGACGCTCGCCTCCGAACTCTGGCCCAGTGCCGTTTCGGCGGTGGTGGCGGTGCCCGACGCCCGCAAGGGTGAGCGGCTGATCCTGGTCACCCAGCAGAAGGATGCGGCGCGCTCGCAGTTCATCGGCTTCGCGCGGCAGCGCGGCGCGTCCGAACTGATGATCCCCTCGGAGATCATCATCCTCGAAAAGCTGCCGCTTCTCGGCTCCGGCAAGGTCGACCTCGTGAGCCTTAACAAGTTGGTGCAGGAAGAGATTGTGGCGCGGACTGCGGTGGCGGTGTGAGCCTCGCTGTGCCTTCAGGAACAGATAAACGATTGAAGCACAAGCGGCCGTGGACATTGAGCCCGAGTCCGACTTTCCTGGTGCTGATCGCCGCCTTCCTGTTTTGCGCAGTGTGGGTCCTCTATCGGCCCGAGCAGGCACGCTTCCTCGTCTTTCCGTTTGTTCTTACCGGATTTTTGATCGGGCTCTGCCTGCATGAGTTCGGCCATGCGATAATCGCTTATTTCTGCGGCGACCGGTCGGTGCGGGAGAAGGGTTACCTCACGCTCGATCCGCTGCGCTACACCGATGCAGCCTACAGCATCCTGTTCCCGATCCTGATCATGGCGATCGGCGGCATCGGTCTGCCGGGCGGGGCGGTTTACATAGATATGCGGCTCCTGCGGCGGCGCCTTTACGGTTCGCTCGTTTCGGCTGGCGGCCCGCTCGCGACCGCGCTGATGCTTGTGCTCATCGTGCTGGCGCTGCCGGCGACGGCCATCGACCCCATTCTACATGCGGCGCTTGCTTTTCTGGCGCTCCTCGAACTGACCGCTTTGTTGTTCAACATCGTTCCCTGCCCCGGCCTCGACGGCTGGGGCATCGTCGAGCCGTTCTTCCCGGAGCGGGTGCGCCAAGTGGGTCGGCGCATGGCGCCGATCGGTCCGCTGATCGTTGTTATTGCCCTGATAGCGATCCCGGAGGTGAACAACAATTTCTGGGATGCCATCTACACGGCGTGTGCGCGCATCGGCATCGATCCGCGTGTGGCCGCGATCGGCTTTCGGCTGTTTCGATTCTGGCAGTAACCAGCCGTATGGATGGCTGACCTAATCGGCCGGGCCTCATTATCCGACAGGCTCTTCGGCGAGCTCGAGACCCGCTATGGCATCGTGATCGCTGGCAGGCGCGAGTGCTTCGATGTTTTCCTCGGCATCGGGTTCGTGGCCGTTGAGGTGTCTAGTCAGGGCCGCGTGCAGCGGCAACACGGCTAGAGGCTTCGCGAGCCCCGCTAGCTCCGGTGGCGTCGCCGGCGCGGGCCGGGCCTGCGGCTGAAGGTGCGCAAGGAACTCATCGAGCGTATCGACGAACGGAATATCGCCGAACGCGTCGCGCGCCAAGCCGGCTCCGCTGTAGATGATGACCGGCGCGCTCAGGCCTCTGAGCGCGGCGGCGATCGGCTTGGGGTCGGTGATGGAGAACCACCCGGCGAGCGCCACGAGATCGATAAGTCCGTTGCGGTCGAGCGCGCGAATAAACGCGCGCAGACTGTCTTCCCGGCCGCGGCAGGCGTCGAGATCGAGCGCGAAGCGAAACCGGGCGCTCGCGTCCATCATCGCCATCATTATGCCGGCGCCGGAACCGATCAGCAGCCCATAGCTCGGGCGCTCATAATCGATCAGGGGAATATCGAATAATGCACGGCAGAGATTGAGGCAGCCAGCGTAACCCATACGATACACCACACGCTGAGCGCGCGATGAAGGTTTCGATCGAAACGCCGAATCTGCTCACCGCGCAAATTAACTGCCGCCATTCCGCGTGAATCGCGTAAATAAAGCCTTACGATACTACCGGCTTATGCTCGGCAAATCGTGAGGCCGGAAGGCGTATTCGCGCGGAGCGCGCATTTTGTGAGGTGGAATCGCTAAGCCGCCGGGTCCGTTACCTCTGCCCGCTTGCCGGGAGAGGTCGGCGCGCGCGCAGTTGCTCGGCCAGCCAATCGGCGCTCTGCGGACGCCAGCAATAGGGCCGGTTGTTGGCGATGTGATTGCCGTCGTCGATAAGATTGAGCACCACCGGGCCCTTGACTTCGCGCGCGAGCCGCTCGGCATCGGCAGCCGGCACGATGCGGTCGAGCTTGCCGTTCATGATGTAGATCGGGCAGGTGATTCGGCCGGCAATGCCTTCGAGCGAGAGTGCCTCGGCCTTGCGGCGCGCCTCTTCCAGCGTGGCGCTGTGGCTCCGCACCCGGAAGGCCTCGCGGGTGAGGTCGGGCACGCTGTTCCAGGACTTCGCCCAGTCATAAGGCCCGCCCAGCGCCAGGCAGGCCTTGATGCGCGGATCGAATGCGGCCGAGCGCGGCGCGTAATAGCCGCCGAGACTGATCCCGGCCATGGCGATGCGGTCGGCCTCGAGATCGCGGCGGTGCTCGATGTAATCGATGACAGCGGCCGCGGCGACTTCGTAGTCTCCGCGGATGGCGAAATCGTATTCGGCCTCCCCCTGGCCCGGCCCGTCGAACACCAGGGTCGCGATGCCGCGCGCCAGGAACGGCTGCTCGTAGGAATCGGTCTCCTCTTTGCAGGAATCGAGACCGCAGGCGAATACGAGCACCGGCGGCCGTTCGACTCCGTCCGGCTTGCGCAGGATACCGGCGAGGAACTTTCCCTCATAAGGAATTTCGACGCGTTCCCCGGGCGGACAAAGATGCGGCATCGCGAGGCTCCGGCATTCGACCGCCTTCATGTGTGCGGCCTTCATCTGCGGCAGATCCTGCACGAACAGGAATTTGGCGAAATGATAATAGGCGCCGGCGCGCTGAAGATGCTCGCCGGCGCTGATGAACTTCCTGTTGGCGAGCGCTTCGCGTCCGAACGCCTCGTGCACCGCGGCGCGCGCCGACCATGCCCGGCACCAGTCGTCCCAGGAAGCGAGCGAGGCGGTGATATCCTCGAAATCGGAAAGCACCACCCCGTTGGTGACGAAGCGGGGCGCCCAATGCCCGACCGCGGCGGCAATGCGGGGATCGAGTGCTTTTTCACGCGCTGCTATCGCCATCGAGTCGGCCCCGGTTTTGCGAATCGGTTGAACGCTCTTGCCCGCTACTCGGCGGCTTGCTTGGCGTTCGAAGCTGGTTTTGCCCAGTAATCCTGGGCGGCCTTGGAGCGCTCGAGCGCCTGCTCATTCTCGAAGCCGGGCGCCATCGAGGCGGCGGTGCCGGGGAGCACCTGATGGTGCTCGATGTCGAGCGTGCGCAGCCAGCGCTGCTGACCCATGGTCAAGGCGATGAAATATCCGATCTCGACCAGTTCCGACTCGCTGAAATGCCGGTGCAAGCGTGCCCAGAACGCATCGTCGACCGGCAGGTCCCAGGTGATCGCCTCCGCATAGGCGAGCGCCGCCTTCTGGCGCTCGTCATACCGGGGCGAGCTTTCGAAATTGATCAGGTTCCGATAATCGTCCTCGACGATACCCTGGCTTGCCGCCTTGATCGAGCGCTGGTTCCCGCAATATTCGCATTTCACCGAGCGTGAGACGTAGACGCGGCACAATTCCTTGATCGCGTGGTCGGCGATACCGTTCTTGAAAACATCGCGCCAGGAATTGGCGAATGACCAGAACACGGCCGGCACGTGCGCCCGGACCGCCTGACTCTCGGGGCGCGGCGTGCCTTCGCGGCGGCAACGCTCGAATTCGGCGAGCATTGCCGGGTCGGTCACCGCCGCCGGGTCGATGTAGCTTATGCGAGGCTTCGGCATCGGGTGCTGCTCCGTTTCGGTCGCGCTTTTCAAAGGGCGATATGTTGCCGTATCGACATTCCCCATTCAATGTGTAGTGCCTAGCCGGATGCAGGACCGCGCGGCGGCGTCCGACACGGGTCCTGATGAGAGAAAGAGAGCGGCAGATGTTCGAAGCGTTCAGGCGGTTCGTGTCGGATCTCAGCGGCGGCGATAAGCACCCCAGCGGGTTCGACGAGAACGATTATCGGCTCTCCGCCGCCGCGCTCCTGGTCCATGCCGCGGCCATCGATGGCAACGTGTCGGACATTGAGCGTGAGGCGCTGCACGGCGTGATAAAGCGGCGCTTCGGGCTCGACGACGTCAAGACCGACCGTCTGCTGGCGGAAGCTACCGAAGCCGAGCAGGAGTCGGTCGATCTTTATCACTTCACGAGCAAGCTCAACCGCACCCTGGATGAAGAAGGCCGCCTGCGCATCGTCGAGATGATGTGGGAAATCGTTTATGCCGATCGCCACGTAGGCGAGTTTGAGGAGAACCTGATCTGGCGCGCGGCCGATCTTCTCGGCGTGTCCTCGCGCGAGCGGATCGAGCTTCGCCATCAGGTCGCCGAACGCCTTCAAGAAGGAGAGGGCGCCTGAATGTTGCGCGCGGCGCCCAGTGTCTCTTGGAGCCCCTGGCGGAGAGCATAGGCGGGCTTCGGCCTCCGATCAGCGCCCGGTAGCGCGAGGCGAGAATGCCTGGCGCGCCGCCCGCGCGTTGGGCGGCGCCGAATGCGCAAGACCCTTACCTCAACACCACCGCCTCCCATAGCGACCACGGGCCGCGACATGACCGGTGTGTCTGAGGCACCAGGCTTGATTTTGACCACCCCAGCGGCAACCGCCCCACGGACCACGATGGCGGTTCGGACCGCACCCGCCTAACGCGGACGCAGGCGTAGTCGCCCATGAAAGGGCCGTGGCAAGTATCACGACTCCGAGCAGGGCAGCCGAGAGCATTTTCATGAAAAACCTCCCTGTTGACACGTGATTCTCGGGCCGAACCTCAGCAAGAGTGAACCCGATTGCCTTGCGGAGAAGCATGGCAACAAATTGGTTGCCGCAGCGGCCACCTTGGTTCAACGCGATGGACCGCTGTCGGCAAAGCGCCGCGCGGTCGAGACCCTATGGACCGGCCCGCCTCACCATTGGGGCGGTTGCCTGAAAACAATGCTATCGCGTAGGCTGCGCAAAGACGCGTAATTGGCCCGACAGAGGCCGAATCGGAGGAAATAGAATGCGCAATTATCCGCGGGGAATGCGATCCAAGGCGCTGCTCGCCGGGGCGGCTCTGCTCGCGGCGTGGCCTGCGCTGGCCGCCGAGGTGACGCCGGAGCGGCTCCTCAATGCCGACAAGGAGCCGCAGAACTGGCTGATGAACCACCGCACCTATGACGGGCAGCGCTTTTCGCCGCTTAATCGTATCAACAAGCAGACCGTCAACGGATTGCGGCTCGCCTATGCGGTCGCGCTTGGCGGCTCGGCCGGCAGCGAATGGGCCGAAGCGACCCCGCTTGCTGAGGACGGCTTCCTCTACATCACCGACTCCTGGGGCGTGCTCTACAAGATCGACGGCACCTCGGGAAAGGAAGGCCGCATCGTCTGGCGCATGGATCCCAAGCAGCAGCGGCAGGTGAACAACCGCGGCGCCGCGTTCTGGGGAAATCTGGTGATCACGCCCGCCAACGATCCCGCCCGCATCGTCGCCACCGACAAGGACACCGGCAAGGTGGTCTGGGAAACCAATGTGGTATTCGATCAGCCGATGGTGCAGATCACCGGCGCGGTGCTGCCGATCAAAGACAAAATCATCGTCGGCGCATCCGGCGGCGATCGTGGCGCCCGCGCCTGGGTGGCGGCGCTCGACGCCGCCACCGGCAAGCTCATTTGGCTCAAGCATACCATCCCGGCACCCGGCGAACCCGGCAGCGAGACCTGGAAGGGCAACGATGCATGGCGCACCGGCGGCGGCGCCGTTTGGGTGACCGGCACCTACGATCCGTCGAGCAACCAGACCATCTGGGGCGTGGGCAATCCGGTGCCGATGATGAATCCCGCTGCCCGCCCGGGCGACAATCTCTATACCAACAGCGCCGTTTCCTATGATCCCGAAACCGGCCGGATGAACTGGTATTTCCAGTACACGCCCAACGACGGCTGGGATTTCGACGAGGTCGGGACCCACATTCTCATCGACGCTGAGATCAACGGCGAGCCGCGCAAGCTCATCACCCATTCGGCGCGCAACGGCTTTCTCTATACAATGGAGCGCAACAACGGACAGATCGTCGTCGCCAAGCCCTATATGGAGAAGGTCAACTGGACCCGGGGCATCGACCAGAAGACTGGAAAGCCGCTCGATTACGATCCGGCAAAAGATGTCCAGATTTATGCCGGCATCGCCACTCCCACCCGCGACGAACCGGTGAAGCGGCTCTGTCCGACCCGGACCGGCGGCAATAATTTCTGGCCCTCCTCTTACAGCCGCAACACGAAGCTCGTCTACATCGCGGCGATGACCGCCTGCGAGGATGTAACCAATGACCGCAGCCTCGCGGAGCGCGGCAAGGACCAGGGCTGGTTTACACGCACCGGCGGCGGCTACCGCGCGCCGGAGCGCTACGAGAGCACGCTGACCGCGATCGACCCGCTCACCGGCGAGATCAGGAAAAACCTCAATCTGCGTTATCCAAACTACAGCGGCACGCTCTCGACTGCTGGCGGCCTCGTCTTCCTGGCGCTGATGGACGGCACCGTCGCGGCCTACGACGACACCACGCTCGACGAGCTGTGGCACGTGAACGTCGGGACCGGCTTTTCGGCGCCGCCGATGACATTCGAGCACGCCGGCAGGCAATATGTTGCGATCGTTTCCGGACCGAGCAACGGCGCCAAGACCAAGCTCATCAACACGCCCGAACTCAAGGAGCAGCGCCAGGCCATGGTGCTCTATGTGTTTGGACTGTAGGGCGGGTTAGCGTTCATCGCGCGCTTTAGGCGCGCGATGAACGCGTAACCCGCCGACTGGCGAGGGAACGGCGGGTTACAGCGCGCCCGCCAGGCAAACGCATTTTGCGGGGCGCGATGGGCGCGCCTAACCCGCCCTACGGGTTCACGCCCGCGATCGAAAAGGCTAATTTGACGGAAAGCCCATGATGGCAACGACAGGGAGGATTCCAGCATGACAACGAGAAATCATTTCTTCCGCAATGCGCTGCTGGCGACGAGCATCCTTGCGGCCGCGCCCGCGCTTGCCGCCGAGGTGACCGCGGACCGGCTCGCCAACGCCGATCGCGAGCCGCAAAACTGGCTGATGAACCACCGCACCTATGATGCGCAGCGCTATTCGCCGCTCGATCAGATCAACAAGGCAAATGTGAAGAGCCTCAAGCTCGCCTATGCGGTGGCGATCGGCGGCACATCCGTCAACGAACATCTCCAGGCCACCCCGCTTGCCGAGGACGGCTATCTCTACGTCGTCGATGTCTGGGGCATCGTCTACAAGATCGATGTGCGGTCCGGCGATACCGGCCGCATCGTCTGGAGCATGAACCCCAAGCAGGAGAAGGTGCCGCTGGCGAACCGCGGCGCTGCGCTCTGGGGCAATCTCGTCGTCAGCGCCGCGAACTATCCGGCGCGCGTCATCGCAACCGACAAGGACACCGGCAAGATCGTCTGGGAAACGAACGTCAGCGACGGGCAGGCCGATCTGCAGCTCACCGCCGCGCCGCTCGCGGTCAAGGACAAGATCGTGCTTGGAGCCGCGGGCGGCGACCGCGGCGTGCGCGATTTCATCCTGGGTCTCGATGCCGCTACCGGAAAGCTCGCCTGGAAGCATTACACGGTCCCGGCGCCCGGAGAGCCCGGCAGCGAAACCTGGAAGGACCACAACAATGCCTGGCAGACCGGCGGCGGCGCCATGTGGGTCACCGGCAGCTATGATGTCGCCAGCAACCAGGTGATCTGGGGAACCGGCAATCCGGTGCCGATGTTCGATCCGACGTATCGGCCCGGCGACAATCTCTTCACCGACAGCGTCGTCTCATGGGATCCCGACAGCGGCAAGATGAACTGGTATTTCCAGTACACGCCGGGCGACATGTGGGATTACGACGCGGCCGGCACGCACATCCTGATCGACGGGCAGATTGCCGGCGAGCCGCGCAAGCTGATCGCGCATTCCGGCCGTAACGGCTTCCTCTACACAATGGAGCGCAGCAACGGCCAGCCGGTGGTGGCGAAGCCCTATCTCGATCACATTCTCTGGACCAAGGGCATCGATCAGAAGACCGGCAAGCCGGTCGACTACGATCCCAAGCTCGATGTCCAGGTCTATTCGGGATTGCAGAATCAGACGCTGGCGGATCGCACCAAGAAACTCTGTCCGTCGATGTCGGGCGGCAACAATTATTGGCCCTCCGCTTACAGCCGCAAGACTAGGCTCCTCTACATACCGGCAATGTCGTCTTGCAACGAATTGACGCTCGATCCGAACCTGTCCAACAAAGCCGGCGACTGGAAGGGCGCAACCTTCCACAATATCGAGCGCAACGAATCCGACGTGATCGTCGCCGATCCGCTAACCGGCGAGATCAAGAAGAAGGTGCACATCGCCTATCCGGACAACAGTGGAGCGCTCGCGACCGGCGGCGGCCTCGTGTTCACCGGCTTCACCGACGGCACTCTCGTGGCCTATGACGATTCGACGCTGGAGCCGCTCTGGAAGATCAATGTCGGAGTGGGCTTCAACGCGCCGCCGATGACATTCGCATACGGCGGCAGGCAGTACCTCGCCATCCTGTCGGGGCTGAGCCCCATTTCGCTCCGCCGCCACACCCACACGCCGGAACTGCGTGACCAGCGCAACCAGACGATGCTGTTCGTCTTCGCGCTTTGAGCCGAGGCTCGTAGGGCGGGTTAGCGGTTCATCGCGTGTAACTCGCGATGAACGCGTAACCCGCCGACCATTCGGCAGGATGGCGGGTTACGGCGCGCCCGCCGCACCAGTGCGTGTGGCACACGTCCCGAACGGCGCGCCTAACCGGCCCTACGCGCTTGCAAGGCGATTTTGCCCACCCTACAAATTGACGCAAACGCCTTGATGGCGACTCACAAGGAGGATCCCAGCATGACAAGGAGCCATGGCTTCATTCGCAACGCACTGCTTGCGACGAGCCTCTTTACGGCGGCACCGGCGCTTGCCGCCGAGGTGACGGCCGACCGGCTGGCCAACCCGGACCGGGAACCGCAGAACTGGCTCATGAACCATAGGAGCTATGACTCGCAGCGCTTCTCGCCGCTTGCGCTCATCAACAAAGACAACGTCAAGAACCTCAAGCTCGCCTTTGCGGTCGCGATCGGGGGCAAATCGACCAACGAGAATCTCGAATCGACGCCACTTGCCGAGGATGGCTATCTCTATGTCGTGGATTTGTGGGGCATCGTCTACAAGATCGACGTCCGCTCCGGCGATACCGGCCGCATCGTGTGGCGCATGGATCCGGGTCAGGAAAGGGTGCCGCTCGCGAACCGCGGGACTGCGCTCTGGGGCAATTTCGTCGTCTCAACAGCCAATTATCCGCCGCGCGTCATCGCTACCGACAAGGCCAGCGGCAAGGTGGCCTGGGAAACCAACATCAGCGACGGCCAGACCGACCTCCAGCTCACGGCCGCCCCGCTTGCCGTCAAAGACAAGATCATCGTGGGGGCCGCCGGCGGCGACCGCGGCGTGCGCGACTTCATCCTCGCGATTGATGCCGCAAGCGGCAAGGTGGCCTGGAAGCATTACGTGATCCCGGCGCCGGGCGAGCCCGGCAGCGAGACCTGGAAGGACCACAACAACGCCTGGCAGACCGGCGGCGGCGCCATGTGGGTGACCGGCAGCTACGACATGGCCAACAACCAGGTGATCTGGGGCACCGGCAATCCAGTCCCGATGTTTGATCCGACCTACCGGCCGGGCGACAACCTGTTCACCAACAGCGTAATCTCCTGGGATCCCGACAGCGGCAAGATGAACTGGTACTTCCAGTACACTCCGGGAGATCAGTGGGATTACGACGAGGCCGGCAGCCACATCCTCATCGACGGCGCGGTGAACGGGCAGCCGCGCCATCTCATCACCCATTCGGGCCGCAACGGGAATCTCTACACCATGGAGCGCGCCAACGGCCAGATGGTGCTCGCCAAACCCTACCTCGACCGGGTGAACTGGACCGCCGGCATCGATCAGAAGACCGGCAAGCCGGTCGATTACGACCCGAACCGCGACATCCAGATCTATGCCGGCGCCGCCGCACCGGCGCCGGGGGCGCTGACCAAGAAAATGTGTCCGTCGCCCTCAGGCGGAAACAATTTCTGGCCGTCCACCTACAGTCAGAAGACGAAGCTCATGTATATCCCGGCGCTTACTCCCTGCGCCACGCTCACCCGCGATTCCTCGCTGAGCAACAAGGCCGGCGACTGGAAGGGCGGCAGCTACAAGCAGGACGAGCGTTACGAAACCAATCTGACCGCGATGGACCCCCTCACCGGCGAGATCAAGGGCAATGTCCACGTGCCCTATCCGAATTACAGCGGAACACTATCCACGCGAGGCGGCCTCGTCTTCACCGGTTTCACCGACGGCACCTTCGCGGCCTACGACGACACGACGCTCCAGCAACTCTGGAAGATCAATGTCGGGGATGGTTTCAGCGCGCCGCCGATGACCTTCGAGGTCAACGGCAAGCAATATGTCGCGATCCTTTCGGGACTGAGCCGCATCGCCATGGGAAAGCACGCGCTCATCCCCGAACTCAAGGAACAGCGCAATCAGACGATGCTGTTCGTGTTTGGGTTGTAAGCCGGCGCCGAAAGTCCCGTAGGGGCGGGTTTCAAACCCGCCCCTACAACGGATCTCCGCAAAGAGGCGAGAATGAACCAGTTGCTCAAAGGCGCGGCTTCATTGCTGCCGCTGGTAGCTTTGTGTCTGTTGTTCGTCCCCGCGGCACGGGCCGGCGGCGAGAGCGACTTTCTCGCCGGCCAATCGAAGGCCTGCCCGAACTGCTCGCTGCACGGCGCCGCGCTCAAACGCAAGGATTTGTCCGGGGCCGATCTTTCCGGCGCCGATCTTTCGCTTGCGGTGCTGCACCGGGCGCGGCTTTTCCGCGCCAAACTCGACGGGGCCAATCTCACCAGCGCCAACCTCAACAAGACCGACCTCAAGAATGCCTCGCTGGCGCATGCGAAGCTCAACGAGGCGATGCTCTACGAGACCGATGCGAGCGCAGCAGATTTTGCCGGAGCCGATCTCTCCGGAGCAAAGCTCCAGCACGCGCGCCTCATCCGCGCCAAGCTCGACGGCGCCAAGCTCGGCGAGGCGCTGCTCACCGGAGCGCATCTCGACGAAGCCTCGCTCTCCGGCGCCGTCCTCGAAGCGGCAAATCTGGTGGAAGCGACGCTGCGCCGCGCCAATCTCGAAGCCGCCGATCTCAACAATGCCGGCCTTGTGGATGCGGCGCTGCGCGAGGCCAATCTCAAGGGCGCCAATCTGTCCGAGGCCGACCTGTTCGCGGCGGATTTTACCAACGCCAATCTCGAAGGCGCCGATTTTTCCGATTCGCGCCTCACCCGCGCGGTTCTCACCGGCGCCAATCTCAAAGGCGCCAATTTCAAAGGCGCGATCATGCCCGATGGCAGCGTGCACGAGTAGCTACTTTCCGGCGCTTTGCGCCGGAAAGTAGCTAATTGTCTTGGGTGATTACGAGCCGGAAACACTGGAGATCATGAATGGAGCACTGCCCTCGCCGCGGACACGGTGGGCTCCCTCTCCCCGCTTGCGGGGAGAGGGTTGGGGTGAGGGGCATCTTCGCCGCTCTGAGCTTTTGGATTGAGCCCCTCACCCGCTCGCCAAAGCGCGTCGAAGACGCGCGTGAACGCGCTTATGGCTCGCGACCTCTCCCCGCAAGCGGGGAGAGGTGGAGCGTGCCGCATGCTCATTCGTATGTGGCACCGGCATGGGTGGGGGCCATTATTTGTTGTGCGGTCGTCCTGATGTTCATTTCCCTCGCCGGCGCCCAGCAGCGGCCGACCAGGACTGAGATCTGGGACCTCAAGCTCGGCACGCCGGCCGAGAAACTGCCCGACGATTTCACCGATTACGCCTGCGGCACCGGCGGCGGCCCGCCGTCGCTCGCGCTCTCGGGCTGGCGCGATTTCAAACGCTGCCGGCCACAGGCGGACGGACTGCGCGAAGTCTATTTCCGCTACGACGACGAGCTCGAATATTGGGCCAAGGCCAACAACTTCGAGACCGAGATCATGAAATATTCGGGCACCAAAGTATTCGATTTTCCGGTGGTGCTGGGGGCGCGATTCGACGAGCAGGGCGTGCTCAAAGGCATCCGCATCGTCAGCGACCCGCGCGATACGTCGCGCGACCGCGAGGAAAGCTATCTGCTGCGCAATTTCCTCACTGCCCGCTACGGCCGCGACGGCTGGGATTGCGTCGACCTTCCGCCCGACGAGGGCGAGACTCCGGTATTCCGCACCTTCGTCAAGCAGCGCTGCAAGAAGACCGTCGAAGGCGGCGCCGTCGCCAATCTCGATACGAATTACTATCGCAAGAAGGGACAGTTCGAGATCGATCCGCTCACCGGCCGCGCCACCGAAGGCCAGTTCGAGAGCATGGTGCGCTTCGAGTTGACGTTGAAGAACTAATCTCAGCCGTAGGGTGGGCAAAGGCGCGGTCCACGCACGATCTGCCCACACGTCGAAAGCAGCGCCGTGCCCACGCGCGCACGTCCGCGTGGGCACGGCTCGCGCACAGCGCTCGCCTTTGCCCACCCTACGAAGGGTCTGATGCAGTAATTACTAACTCGCCCCATATTCTTGCACGCGCGCAACCGTCTGGAACTGCGGCACCACCTCGCGGGCAAACAGCTCGATCGATTGCAGCGCCTCGGCCAGCGACACATCGCCGAAAGCAAATTGCCCGACGATATAATTGCTGCCGGTTTGCTCGACCTGGTCGCGCAGGAATGCTGTAACCGTCGCGGGCGTGCCGGCGATGCCCTGTCCGATTTCCATCAACTCATCGAAGGTCGGCGGCCGCGGATGCGCATTGACCCGTTTGTGTTTGCGCACGAGGTGGGTGAAGCTCGCGTGCCAGACCGGATAGGCGCGTCGCGCAATCGCCTGCGCGCCGCCGTCGCTCCCAGCAACAACGATAAACCGGCCCAACCCCATCAGCGGCAGCGGCTTGGGACTCCAGGCTTCGGCCCATGCGGCGCGGAAACTGTCGAACGCCGCCCGGATCGCCGGCGCCGCATCAAGCCCCACCACCTGGAAGCCGCTGCGCGCCGCGCGCGCGGCGCTCTCAGGCGCGTGAACGCCGTACCACAGCGGCGGATGCGGCTTTTGCCACGGCTTCACCTCCATCGGCACATCGTCGAAATGGAAGAACGCGCCGTGGAATGTCAGCGTCGGTTCGCTAAGCCCCTTGAGGATGACTTCAAGCGCCTCGGCATAGATCCTCTGCGCCTGCTCCGGATTCTCGCCGTAATAGGCAAGCTCGGTGGGAGAAGAGCCGCGGCCGAAGCCAAGCTCCAGCCGGCCGCAGCTCAGCTGGTCGAGAATGCAGATTTCCTCGATCAGTCGCAGCGGATGATAGAGCGGCAGGGCATAGACCAGCGGCCCGAAGCGGAGCCGCCGCGTGCGCTGCGCCACTGCAGAGAGGAATACGTTCGGTGACGGCGCCATCCCGAGCGGCGTCGAGTGATGCTCGGCGATGTGATAGGCGTAGAATCCAAGCCGGTCATAGGCTTCGGCGATTTTGAGGCGGGACTCGTAGAAGTCGCGAAGCGAAAGCTCATTGCGATCGAGATGATCGAAAACGCCGAATTGCATTAAGTTACCTGATCCGCAAGCGCCCAGGAACCGTCATGGTGAGGTGCGCGCGCCTCGAACCATGGCGGTCCCGGGTTATAGGCGTGACCCCTCGCTTATTTCGGCGGCTCCAGCGATGCCGCGTAGGCGACAAGCGAGAGCATGTCGTCCGGAGTGAGCTTCTCGACCACCGCCTTCATTAGCGCCATGGACGGGTTGTTGCGCATCCCGGCCTGCATGTCGTTGAGCTGACGGTAGAGGTACATGGGATCGCGATTGGCGAGCGGAGGGACTTCGCCGATGCCGGTGAGCCCCTGACCGTGACAGATCGCGCACGGAAGGGTCTTGCCGCCGCCGGTCGCGGCCAGCGCCTGCCCCTTGGCGACGCTGCCCGGCGGCACGTAGGCGACAAAGCCAGTGTGCGGATTGCGCGCCTTTGCGCCTTCCTCGTTCTGCGGCACCACGATAATGCGATTGCCGATCGGTTCGGTGCCGCCGTCCTTGGCTTCGAACCGCATCGCGCCTTCGCCGACATAGCTCTTCGGCACTGTCGCGCTCTCGACCACCTTGTTGTAGCCTGGGGTCGGCTTGCGGGCGGCGAAATACGCGGCAGCCTCGCGCGCCTCGTCTTCGTTGATCGCGGAAGCGATCCCCTTCATCGCCCCGGTGCGGATCCCCTTGCGGCCGCCGCTCTTGAACTCGCTGAGCTGGCGAATGATGTAATTCGCCGGAAGTCCGGCAATGCCGGAGGATTCCGGGTGGCCATCGCCGGTGGTCAGGTGACAGAGCGCGCAGGCGCGCACGTCCGGCCGCCGGCCCTCGGCCACCGTCTTCGGCAACGGTGCATGCTCGTTCGGGAACCAGTCGGGAGGTCCGAACGCGTTATTGACCTGCGCCTCGGTGTATTTCTTATCGCTGCCCGGGACAGTGACGACCGTATTGGGGTCGGGCCGCTGGAGCCCCTGAGGCGCTACCGGATAAGCCCATTCGGGAAACTCGGCCGCAAGCGCAGCGGCCGGCAGCAGAGCAAACACGAGAGCACCGACGATAACCTTCATGATGATTCTCCCTGGTGATGGTCTGGTGATGGTAGCGGTATCACGCAAACATATTTTGGTTGCGCGCGCCGGACAAGCGGCGATGGCGGTGCTTGACGGCCGATGTCGGCCTTGCGACGGTCGGCCGTGACGGGGGGGCTGCACAGGAGCGCTTCATGCCTCACCACCAATCGTTAAATTCTGTAACGATCAGGTCGAACCACGTGATGATGATGGCGACTCGGGTGCCGCGAGCGCCACCTCTCCCCGGAGGGGAGAGGTCGCCCGCGCTTTTGGCGCGGGCGGGTGAGGGGGTTCGGACGTCGGAGACAATCGAGAGACCCGAACCCCCTCACCCCAACCCTCTCCCCTATAGCGCGTCGAAGACGCGCGTAAACGCGCTGATCGGGGAGAGGGAGCGCACCGAGTTTGCGGCAGCAGTGTGCATCAATCGCGTCCCTGACGAGCGAAATCGACCAAACGGTTCGCTGGCCGTAACGGCGCTCGCCGTCACGGCGGCAGTCTGCCTTGCCGGAGCTCAATCGGGGCCGGCTTTTGCGCAAGCCGATTTCTACCGAGGCAAGAGCATCGAGCTGATTATCAGCACCGGGCCGGGCGGGGGGCTCGACAGCAATGCCCGCCTCGTCGCGCGCCATCTCGCCGACCACATCCCCGGCCACCCGGCGATCGTGCCCAAGAACATGCCGGGCGGCGGCCATATCCGGGCCGCCAATTACGTGTTCGCGCAGGCCCCGAAGGACGGCACCACCATTGCAACCTTCATCCCGATCTTCGTGATGGCGCAGCTCCTTGAGCGCAGCAAAAGCATCCAGTTCGATCCGGCGGAGTTCAATTGGCTCGCCTCGACATCGTCGAGCAACAGCACGGTCTATACCTGGTACCGGTCGGGCGTGAAATCGATCGCGGATGCGAGTGCCCGGCAGGTCCTCATGGGGGCGACGGGCGCCGGCTCCTACACGGTGATCTACCCGACCATCATGAACCGCCTGCTCGGTACCCGATTCAAGCTGGTGATGGGCTATAAGAGCACCGCCGAGATTGGGCTTGCCATGGAACGCGGCGAGGTCGAGGGACGCGCCGGCAATAATTTCAACAGCCTCAAGGCGGAAAATCCGGATTGGCTCAAGACCGGCAAGATCAACCTTCTCGCCCAGGTCGGCCTCGAGCGTGATCCTGAATTTCCCGACCTCCCGCTGCTGATCGATCTGGCAAAGAGCGACGAAGCCCGCGCAATTTTAAAACTATTTTCCACCGACGTGGTGATCGGCCGCCCATTCGTGAGCTCTCCCGGCGTGCCGCCGGAGCGCGTCGGCCTCTTGCGCACAGCCTTCGCCGAAATGATGAAAGATCCGGCGTTCCGCAAAGAGGCGGAGGCCGCGGGGCTCGATGTGACGCCTGTGGACGGCACAAAACTGCAGGCGATCGTAAGCGGGCTCGTTCACACGCCTGATGACATCATCGCCAAGGCCAAGCTCGCCATGGAACCCAAGGACACGGTCGAACGGCCCCAATGAAGAAACTGCATCTCACGATTGCCACCGAAGATTACGATCATTTCCGCGATTTTCGCACCGGTGCCGTTGCGGCCGAAGGCATCGAGCACACCTGGCTCTCCCCGGAATTGCACGAAATCTTTGCCCGATTCACTTTCAATCGCGAGTGGGACGTCTCCGAACTCTCTTTCGCGAAATTCTCCACCCAGGTGACGCGTGAGAATCCCGACATCATCGCGCTGCCGGTCGTCTGCTCACGGCATTTCCGGTTTTCGGCGTTCTACGTGAACAAGAACAGCCGTATCGCCGCGCCCAAGGACCTCAAGGGCAAAAGGATCGGCTCGCCCGAATGGGCGCACACTGCCGCGGTCTATATGCGCGGCTGGCTCGCTGACGAGCATGGAGTCAAACTGACTGACGTCGATTGGCATCAGGCCGGCACCAACGAGGCCGGCCGCACGGAAAAAGTCGAGATCAATCTGCCCAAGGGCGTGAAGCTCACGCGCGTTGAGGACCGCTCGCTCAGCGAGATGCTGGAGAAGGGCGAGATCGATTGCGCCCTCGTTGCGCGTCCTCCCGATTGCTTCGTGAAGGGGCACCCCGACGTGGCGCGGCTTTTCCCGGACTACCTCGAAATGGAAGAACGCTATTACGCCCGCACCAAGGTGTGGCCGATCATGCATGTGATTGCGGTCAAACGCAGCATCTTGGAGGACAATCCCTGGGTCGCAGGCAGTCTCTACAACGCCTTCAACGCCTCGAAGAACCGCGCGCTCTCGCGCATGTACGAACAATCGGTGTCGCGCTATCCGCTGCCATGGCTCACGACCTACGCGCGGCGGATGCGCGACATGTTCGGCGGCGACCCGTTCCCGTTCGGGATCGAGGCAAACCGGCCAACCTTCGAGCAGTTCCTGCGTTACGTGCACGAGCAGGGGATCGCGCACCGCCATGCCAAGGTGGAGGAGATCTTCCCCAAAGGCGTCATGGTCGAGGTTCACACATGATCACACCAAAGAGCTGCTTCATAGTTGCGGCCGCACTTTATGCGCTGCTCGCCTTCCCCCCTGCCTACGCGCAGGATGCGGTGGCGCAGTTCTATCGCGGCAAGCAGATCAATCTCTACATCGGCAGCTCGGCGGGCGGCGGATACGACACCTATGCGCGGCTGCTTGCGCGCCGCTTCGGCAACCACGTTCCAGGCAACCCCGCCGTCGTGCCGCAGAACATGCCGGGCGCCGGCAGCAACAAGCTCGCCGCCTTCATCTATTCGGTGGCGCCGAAGGACGGGACCGCAGTGGGGGCGATTTATTCCGGTGCGATCCTCCAGCCCCTGATCGGCGATATCCCGACCAAACACGATCCGAGCAAGTTCGTCTATCTCGGCAACGCCAACGTCGAGGTATTCACCTGCATTGCCCGATCCGATGCCCCGGTGAAGACGTTTGAGGATACGTTTCGCCAGGAACTGGTAGTCGGGGCGACCAACGAGGGCGGTTCGTCACGCGACTTTACTGCCATGCTCGATAACGTGCTCGGCACCAAAATCCGGATCGTGACCGGCTATGCGGGCAGCAACGAAATCATGCTGGCCGTCGAAAGGAACGAGGTCCAGGGCATGTGCGGCATCGGCTGGTCGAGCGTCGTTGCCGACCACCCGCAGTGGCTGGCGAACGGCTTCATCAGGATCCTGGTCCAGCTCGCCTCGAAGGGACACCCGGAGATGAACCGCATGGGCGTGCCGCTGGCGATCGATTACGCCAAGACCGAGGACGACCGCAAAGTCATGGAGCTGATCTTCAGCCAGCTCGTGTTCGGCCGCCCCTACGTACTCCCGCCGGGCGTGCCGGCGGAGCGGGTCGCGGCGCTGCGCCGCGCCTTCATGGCGGCGCTGCGCGACAAGGACACGCTGGCGGAAGCCGGCAAGATGAGGCTCGACCTCGATGCCTTGCCGGGCGAAGAGGTGCAGGCCGAAGTTGCGAAGGTGTTTGCGACGCCGGCGACCATCGTGGCGCGCGCCAAACAGGCGCTGATCTATCGGGGACGATGAATGCGCCCGGCTCATCGCATTTGGCAAAGGCGCCGATCGGTTTTGGTAGGGCGGATTAGCCGCGCCGTTCACAGCTTCGGTTTATGGCGCTGGCGGTGACCGCCCTAGGCCGCGAGTCCCGGCGGCAAGAAACCAATCAGCGGACATTCTTCCAGGGATCGTTGGATTGCTTCTTGTCCGGAATGTTCTTGAGCGAGGCTTTGTAGCCTTTGTCGTTTTCTTTGGCCTGTTCTTTCCTCACCGCGATGTCCGCGTCCCGCAGGGGAAACGCCGATTCACGGTTCTTTCCGGACGTCTGTTGCGCCAAGGCCGGAACGGTCAACGCTGCAATCATCGTGGCTATAAGCGCAATCCTCATCAGCCCCTCCCGCCGATCATCACTCACCCGAGATGCCTGCAATAGCTTCATTCCCCAAACCATGGTCGGGATTCCCGGCAAAACCATGGTCGGCTGGGAATTGGCGCACTCTGAGTCTGAGCATCCCGGCCCGACCGAAAGTCCGCCTACCTTTAGGAGCAGCGGACTTGCGGCGCCGTGGGGCCACGCATCTTGTAAAAAAGCCCTCCCAAGCGTAGCCTGATGTCAAGCGATTTGGTCGTCGTGGTGAGGTGCGCGCGCCGTCCTTCGAGGCTCGCGCACGTGAAGAACGCGCGCTCGCGCCTCAGGATGACGGCGCGCGATCGAGCCATGGCGGTCCCGGACTTGGTTATTATGGACGGGAGCGACCAATGAATCGGACCTGGCCGCTGGTTGCCGTCGGATCTGTGCTTGCTGGCGCGGTTCTCCTGCGCGCAACAACACTGCCGGCGCAGAACTCCGCCGGTGCGGCGGTCGTCGCGCACAATTCAGCAGCGGATCAATACTCGGCTTGGCAGACCTTCAAGCTTTACTGCACCAGCTGTCATGTCGGCCCCCGAGCGCCGGCCGGCCTCAATCTCCAGGCCTTGGACCTGGGCAATCTCGACGAAAATGGTGCCACTTGGGAGAAGCTGTTGCGCAAGTTGCGCAACCGCGAAATGCCCCCTGCGGGCCTGCCGCGCCCCAACGAGGCGGGCTACCAAGCGCTCGTGCGATACATAGAGGGTGAGCGCGACCGTCTCGTGGACGCGAAACCGAATCCCGGGCGGCTGACCATCCATCGCCTCAATCGGACCGAGTACGCCAACACGATCCGCGATTTGCTGGCCATCGAAGTCGACGTTTCCGAGTTGCTGCCGGCTGACGACATCGGCTACGGCTTCGACAACATCGGTGACGTGCTCAACGTATCGCCCTTGCTGCTCGAACGCTATCTTGCGGCGGCGGGCAAAATCAGCCGGGCGGCCGTGGGCGACACCACTGTGCCGGCGTCCTATCGGACCTATACGATTCCGCACGGGCTCGATCAGGAAGACCGCATGGACGAAAACATGCCGCTCGGATCGCGCGGCGGCACGTCCGTTCGCCACCTCTTCCCGGTCGATGGCGAATATGAGATTTCGCTGACCCT
>DATBHB010000161.1:0-43593 GCA_036557705.1 Xanthobacteraceae bacterium | reverse complement strand
GCGGAGATGACCGCAACGGCATTTAGCTGCCTCCTGCCCCCGCGCGGTATTGGCCTACGCAACTGATATGGGTGTTAAGACAAGCGCGTCCAGGGCGCCCGAACGGCCCAGCACACGCGCGGTCTTCACCGTAGGGATACGGTAAGCTTGCCGAGCTTGCCGGTGAAGCGGAACGGGACCTGATAGTCCTTGTCGTCAACAGGCGTGCGGGTATCGACGCCTACGTCGAAGGTTTCGTCAATAGTCATGAGGAATGGGATGGTGTGCGCGACCTTGTTGGTGGCGACCTCACGGTCGTCCACCTTTAGTACGCCTGTGCCGCCCTTGCCGAAGCCAGGGCCGTCGTATTTGAAGTCGAACACGATGCTGTGCTTGCCCGGCGCGAGCGCCTGCCGACCCTCCCAGCGGAAGCGCTCCAAATCGAGGAAATTATAGAGGAATACCGGCTTGCCCTGGAGTAGATACAGGCCATAGCCGCCAAAACGCCCGCCCATCGTGGCAATCATTCCTTCGCCCCCGTTCTGGGGAACCTCCACTTCGGCGGTGATGGTGTAGGACTTGTTCAGGATGTCGGGTGCATCGCTGTAGGGCACGCCGGGCAAATCACCCGAATAGATGAAGGTGGTGCGCCCCGCAGTCGAACTCGGTCGCGGCGCGATGACGCGCTCCAATACAGAGTTGTCGAGGGGAAACACGTTGTATTTCTGTGCCTCCGCGATGAACAGTTCCTGCATGTCGCGCAGCTTGTCGGGCATCTTGGCAGCGAGGTCGTTGTCCTCAGAATAATCTTCCGCAATGTTGTACAGCTCCCACTTGTAACCGTTTACGACGTTCGGCAATTTGACCGTTCCTAAGAGCCAAGGTGGAGCGGGCGGGGTCGTCGCGGCAATCCAGCCGTCGTGATAGATCGCGCGGTTGCCGAACATTTCGAAATACTGGGTGTGCCGAGACGAAGGGGCATTAGCGTTCGCCTTATCGAAGGTGTACGCCATGCTCACGCCCTCTATTGGCTTCTGCCCAACCCCGTTGACCACAAGCGGCGCAGGAATGCCGGTCGCTTCAAGGATGGTCGGCACAATGTCGATCATGTGGCGGAACTGAGTGCGGATGCCGCCAGCATCCTTGATGCGGTTCGGCCAAGCGATCGCCATGCCCTGCCGGGTACCGCCGAAGTGTGACGCCACCTGCTTGGTCCACTTGAACGGTGTGTCGAAAGCCCATGACCACGCCACCGACATGTGTGGATAAGTCGCGGCCGAGCCCCAGGACCCGTAGGCTTTCATCTGCTCGGAGATCGGCAGGTCGAGAATGCCGTTGTAGGCGGTCATTTGGTTTGGGGTGCCTACCGTGGTCCCTTCCGCGCTGGTACCGTTATCGCCGCTGATGTAGATGATCAGCGTGTTGTCGAGCTTGCCTTCGTCTTCGACTTCCTGGATCACGCGGCCGATCTCATGGTCCGTGTAGGCGGCGTAGCCGGCGAATACCTCCGCCTGACGCGCGAAAAGGCGCTTCTCGTCTGCAGTGAGGGTGTCCCATCTCTTCAGGTCATCGGGCCACGGAGTGAGCTGCGTTCCGGCCGGGATCACGCCGAGCCGCTTCTGATTGGCGAAAATCTGCTCGCGCAGTTCGTTCCAACCCATGTCGAACTTGCCCTTGAACTAGTCGATCCACTCCTGCGTCGGCTGGTGCGGCGAATGCGTGCCGCCGGGCACGAAGTAGACGAAGAACGGCTTATCGGGCGCGGCAGCGTCGAGCCGCCGCATGTGGGCGATGGCCTCGTCCGCCAAGTCGGTCGTTAGGTTGTAGCCAGGCTTTCCAATCCAGGGGAAAATCTGAGTCGTGTTCTGGTAGAGGAACGGCGTCCATTGGTCAGTCTCGCCGCCCATGAACCCATAGAAGTAGTCGAAGCCCATGCCGCTGGGCCATTGGTCGAACGGTCCAGCTGCGCTGTACTGATAGCTCGGCGTGTTGTGATTTTTGCCGAACCAGGATGTCGCGTAACCGTTTTGCTTCAGGATCGTGCCAATGGTGGCGCTTTCCGGCCCGATGACGGAGTCGTAACCTGGATATCCGGTGGACTGCTCCGAGATGATGCCGAAGCCTACCGAGTGATGATTGCGTCCAGTGATCAGCGCCGCGCGTGTCGGAGAGCACAGTGCCGTGGAGTGGAATTGCGTATAGCGCAAGCCCATCTGCGCAATGCGATCCATTGCGGGCGTCGGAATGACGCCGCCGAACGTACCAGACACACCGTAGCCCTGGTCATCGGTCATGATCAGGAGAATGTTGGGCGCGCCTTTGGGCGGTACGATTTGCGGCGGCCAGTAGGGTCTGGAATCGGCAGCATCCAGGTTGATCTCGCCGCCGAACCGTGGGGGCTGCGGCGGAAGATATTTTCCGTCAATGGTCGTTGTGCCGCTGGGCGAACCCGGAACGCCCGTGGTTTGCTGTGCCCCTGCGGGAGCGCAGGTCAAGGCCAGAAAGGTTGCGACGGAACAAGCGAGAACTATACTGCCGCTGCGCATGACTGACTTCCTGTTTTGTTCGAAGTAAAAGCGACTGGACCTGCCAGGACTAGCTAGCATGAAGTCCGGCCAGTCAGCGCGATATTGTCCCTAAGGATAAGGGCATTATCCCTGAGGATGGGGAGTCAGCGCCCCACGTGGGGCGGTAAGCTTTCCGCGATGCGCAATTTCGGTCGCTTCCAACCGCGCCGTTAGGGCCGGTTTGGGTCAGGATCGGAAAGGCTTAGATTGAGCATATCTCGTCCGGTGTCCGCCCAGAGCTGATTCGGACGCGCGACCACGATCGAGTAGCCGGTCAGTTCACCCCTGCAGCAACACATCGGAAAAGATGAAGCGATCCCGCAGGTGGTGCAGTAGGTCCCTGTTAACCAAGTGCGCGCATCGTTGCGGCCATCCATCAATGCAACGGAGCGCAACGCATGTCTTACAGCCTGCAACAAGCCGCCAGCGCAGCCGGCGTAAACAAGTCCACCATCCTGCGCGCCATCAGAGCGGGCAAGGTTTCCGCCACCCGCGATGAGCACAGGCAATGGCTCATTGAGCCGGCCGAGCTACACCGGGTCTATGCGCCTGCCGTTGCACGCAACGGGAAGGTTAACGGTGAGAGCAACGGCGCGCACCAGGCCGAACTCGCCGAGGCCAATCAGCGCGCTTCCGCTGCGGAGCGCGAGGCCGTCTTGCTGCGCGCCACAATCGAGGACCTGCGAAGCGATCGGGATGCCTGGAGGGAGCAGGCGCAGCGGCTCGCCCTTCCGGCGCCAACTCCCGCGGGCTGGTCGTGGTGGCGGCGGCGGTCACGCCCGAGCACCGAGCGGGTTGCCGCGTGACTGCGGTAAAATGGGAAGGGATTCGCCCAAGTCTCCTTCCCGCGCCGCGTCGCCATGTCGCCTCGATGCGAATCGGCGCGAAATGCTATACTGCACGCTGGCGGTGGGTTTTTCGCAAGGGCTGAGGATTGCTCCGCGCCCCCGTCCGGCAGCGACCGGCAGCCGTTGCCGTCACAATGGTCGGAAAACGTTTAAATTGCGGACCTACCTAGGGCTGCCAAAGCTAGGTCCGTAACCGAAAGGAGGTGATCCAGTGTCTCATTGTCTCTTGCCGCGGTCGCCGGCACCCGTGAACTGGATCCTCGCCTCTTACGAGGTCCGCGCCTGATTGGGCGTTTACGGCGTCAGCCGGACCACGGCTCGACAATGGAAGGGCTGGCCTCGCGCCAGCCCTTCTTTGTTTGGGGGTCAGAACCGTTTCGTAGGGTGTGCAACGGCGCGGCACAGTCCGACCGCGTGCGCAAAATCGCCATCGCGCCGTTGCGCACGCGGTCGGATCTCGATACGCGATTTTGCACACCCTACGCAGTTTCTGACGCAGTAGGTCTAACCCGCCCTACTCCTTCAGCACATCCAAATTGAGCGGCAGCTTCTCGCCGAGCCACGCGGCGTGCTCGCTGTGGTCGCGATAGGCGTCGCCGGTTTCCGGATGAACCAGCACGGCAAGGCCATCGCGATTGAGCATGAGCCAGGGCATGAAAGAGGCGAAGATCGTGCTCGGAAATGCGACCTGATACATCGAGCGCAGGTGCGGGCCGACCGCTTCATCGTGCCAGCGGCCAAGCCGGGCCTCGGGAAAACTTGCTGCTAGGCGCTCGCGCAGGCGCGCCGCGCGCTCCCGGGTGGCCGACGGATCATAATAGATGTGGGCGTGATAATGGCTGATGCTCGCGGGATCCGCGACGGAAGTTTTTTCCCTGGCGCTGACGTTCATCGGAAGCTCCTTGTTCTGCGCCGAAGCTATGGTTGAGTTGTGCCCGCGACAACCCGCCGGTCGGACTGGAAGAGCCCAAAGCCGTGCATTACCCTCTCGTCGTGCCAAACAGGAGGATTCGCCATGCATCGAAAGCTGGTCGCTGCAATTTCGCTGGTCGCGCTCGGTGCGCTCGCCGGAGCCGCGACGGTCAGCCTTGCGGCGCCGGATTTCGTGCTGCGTGGCGGCCGCTTTCGACCGCTCTCCTATGAGGAGCTAACTCCGGCGCAGAAGGCGCTTGCGGACCGCGAGATCGCGAGCGGGCGGCAATCATTCGATGGCCCGATCAACATCTATCTGCGCAGCCCGGAGATGGCCAATGCGTCGCGGCCGCTCGGGCAATATCTGCGCTTTAAGGCACCGATGCAGCAGAAGCTCAAGGAGATCGCGATCCTGCTGACCGCGCGCTTCTGGGGCGGGCAGTACGTCTGGTACTCGCATCGCCAATACGCGATCGAGGCCGGCCTCTCGCCGGCATTCATCGACGCCATGGCCAAAGGGCAGCGCCCGCCGGGCATGTCGGCGGACGAAGCTGCGGTATTCGAGTTCTGCTCCGAACTGCTGGCGACCCGGCAGGTCAGCGACGGCATTTACCACACCTTTGTCGACCGTTTCGGCGAGCGCGCCGTCGTCGAGCTGATCGGGCTGATGGGCCAATATCACACCACCTCGGCCCTGTTCGCAGTCGATCGCTATCCGCTGCCCAATGGCGCCAAGGAGGAGATCGAAAAGCCGATGTAATCACTCCGGCTTGATGCCGGCCTTCTGCGCCAGATCGCGCGTGGCCGGGATTTCGCTCGCCAGCCGCGCCGCAAGCTGTTGGGGCGTGCCGGCGACGACCTCGAAGCCTGCCTTGCGCGCCAAGTCGCGCGCTGCCGGGCGCTCGAGCGCAGCTCGGCTCTCCCTGGTGAGGACGCGAATGATTTCGGGCGGCGTCGCCGCCGGCGCGAACAACGCATTGAACGTGTCCGAGATGAAGCCCGGATAGCCCTGCTCGATCATGGTCGGCACATCCGGCAGCGAGAACCAGCGCATCTCGCTCGTCACCGCAAGCGCGCGAAGCTGTCCGTCCTTGATCAGCTGCTCGGCAGCGGCCAGCGCCACCGATCCGACCTGCACGGTGCCGGCAAGCACCGCCTGCGCCGCCGGACCGGCGCCTCGGAACGGCACGTGCACCATCCCGATGCCGGCGCGCAGTTTGAGCAATTCGCCGGTGAGGTGCGATTTCGTGCCCGCGCCGGGGCTCGAATAATTGAACTTGTTCGGGTCGGCCTTCGCCTGCGCCACCAGATCGGCAACACTTCTTATCCCGGAATCGGAGCGCACGATCAGCACATTGGGCGCGCTCACCAATTCGGAGATCGGCGCGAAGTCCTTGACGGGATCATAAGGCAGTTTGCTGAACAGCGCCGGATTGACCGCGATCGCCGTGGAAGCGAGGAGCAGCGTGTAACCATCGGGCGCCGCGCGCGCTGCTTGCCCCATGCCGATGTTGCCGGCCGCTCCGCCGCGATTGTCGACAATAAGCTGCTGTCCCAGCGATTGGCTGAGCGCAACCGAAAGAATGCGGGCGATGATGTCGGTCGGGCCTCCAGGAGCAAATGGCACGATCAGCGTGATCGGGCGCTCCGGATAGGCAGCCTGCGCACTCGCTGCGCAGGCCAAGAGGACGGTGCATGCGGTAACCGCTCGTAGCCCGGATTGCACGATCGCGCGCACCACGCGTGCCACAAATGGCAACTTCATTGGGCGATCGTACAATCCGGGACGTCCAATGCGGCATTCCGGGTGATCTCCCGGATTTGCGCTTGCGCGTAGCCCGGATTGAAGCTTGGCCAGCATCAACCCCGTTCTACACGCCCTCAATGCGCCAGGCCAAGCTTCAATCCGGGCTACAAGGATTTTCATTTCCCCTCCATCAGCGTGCTGGCGCGAGCCCGCACTTCGGACGGCGCATCGATCGTGGCGGTCGCAATCCGCTGCGCCTCCTCGCCGGACATCGGGCTGATGTCGGTCTTGGTTTTCGCCGCCTCGGCGAGGAAATCCGCATCCTTCATCGTGGCATTGAAGGCCTGGCGCAGCGCCTCGACGCGCTCGCGCGGCACGCCGGCATTGGTGACGAGCGGCCGTGAGATCGCCGTATCCGCCGAAATGAAAGTCAGCACTTGCCGGTCGAGATCGTTGTGCGCGAGTTCCTGGAGCGTCGGAATATCGGGCAATTCCGGATTCCGCCGCACCCCGACCTGGACGAGAATATAAATTTTCTTCTCGGCCAGCCATTGCGGCCGGGTCGATTTCCACGACGCCCAGGAATTCGAGCCGCGGCCGCCAACCTCGCCGCGCTCCATCGCGAGATTGATGTCGTTGCCGCCCGGATAGCCGGTGACGATTTTGAATTTGGTGCCGACCAGAGTGTTGAGCGCGTGCGGATAGAGATAGGAGCCGCTCGCAATTCCGGTGGCGCCCACTACCAGCTCGCGCTGCATCACGTCCGCTATCGTGCGAATGCCGGTCGTGTACCACGAATTGATGACGTTCGGAGAATCGGTAGTGTTGCCGATCCAGTTGAACTGACGCACGTCGTATTTGACTCCCGAGGCGCCGGTCGCCTGGGAAACCGGCAGGTTCTGCGACAGCGCCACGATCACCGTCCCGTCCTTCGGCGCCACAGTGGCGAGCCAGTTGGCGACCAGCATCTGCCCGGCGCCCGGCATGTTGGTGGCGATGATCGTGGGATTACCGGGGATGTAGCGGCCAATATAACGCGCCACCATGCGCATGCGCAGGTCATAGTCGCCGCCCGGCGAGGTGCCGACCGCCATCGTAATCGTCTTGCCGCGATAGAAATCGGCGACCGATTGGGCTTTCCCCGGCGCAACAACAAGCCCCAACATCGCGAGTGCCACGAATGGCGGCAAACAAATCCGGCGCTTCGCCATGTCATTCTCCCAATGCTTCCGGTTCCGCATGAGGTTGAGCATCCTGTGTACAATGCCTTGTGAGCGCGCGATATTGCCTCGTGTCAATTCCCACCAATCCCTCACCGCAGTCAACGGTCGTCGCGCGCCTCATCACTGATGAGGCCGCCGCACGTTCGATCCTCGATGGCCTTGCAGGAAGCTTCGACGCGCTTGAAGCGGTCGCGTCCGCGCAAATCGACGGGCCCGGACGATGGGCGGTCGCGATCCACTTCCGCGAACCGCCGAACAAGGCGGCAATTCGCGCGTTGGTAGCGCTCGCGGCCGGAACGGAGGCCGCCAATGCGCTCGCATTCGACGCTATTGAAGCCAAGGATTGGGTGAAGGCAAGCCTTGCAGGGCTTGCTCCGGTCGCGGCCGGCCGTTTCTTCGTGCACGGCGCGCACGACCGTGCGCGAGTGCCTGTAAATCGCATCGGGATCGAGATCGAGGCCGCGCTCGCCTTCGGCACCGGGCATCATGGCAGCACGCGCGGCTGCCTCATCGCGCTCGACGCGATTGCAAAATCCATGCGGCCGCGGCGAATTCTCGACCTGGGCACTGGCAGCGGGGTGTTGGCGATCGCGGCGGCGCGCGCGCTGCGGCGGCGCGTTCTGGCGAGCGATGTCGACCGCGTTGCCGTCAAGGCGGCGCGCGAGAATGCGCGCCTCAATCGGGTGGGCGGGGCAATCACCCTGATACGCGCAGATGGGTTGGGCAGCCGCATCTTCCGCCAACGCGGGCCATTCGATCTCATCTTCGCCAACATTCTCCTGGAGCCTCTCCTCCGCTTTGCCGCACCGCTGGCGAAGCTCACCTCGCCCGGCGCGCGCGTCGTGCTTTCCGGATTGCTCGCCTCGCAGGGCATCGCCCTGCTCGCCGTTTATCGGCAGCATGGATTATTTCTTGAACGCCGCATCCTCCTCGACGGCTGGCTGACGCTGGTTTTGCGCAGGTCGTAGCCCGGATTGGAGCTTGGCCACCATCAGCACTTCACGCGCGCGCCTTTGACACGCAGGCCAAGCTCCAATCCGGGGGACCCCGGATTACGCGATTGTCAGGCGCCGTGACGTGAGGCACTGGCGTGCCCAATCGCGTAATCCGGGCTACGGAGCTACGGAGCCACCAAACGTCTGTGCTACACTGCCGCCATGTTCGAAGCGAAATTCCAATCGTTTGAGGATCGGGACGAACGCGCGGCGACGGCGCCGCGGCTCGCTGCCGTGCGCACGGAGCTGGCGCGTCGTGGGCTCACCGGCCTCATTATCCCGCGCGCCGATCGGCAACAGAACGAATATGTGCCGCCTTCCGAAGAGCGCCTCGCCTGGCTCACCGGCTTTTCCGGCTCGGCAGGCGTCGCGATCGTGCTCATGGAACGCGCGGTGCTGTTCGTCGATGGCCGCTACACGGTGCAGGCGCGCGAACAGGTGGATACCTCGCTGTTCGAGATTGCGCATCTCGTAGAAACGCCGCCGGAACAGTGGATCGAGGCGAACCTCACGAGCCAGGACCGCCTTGCCTATGACCCGTGGCTGCACACAGTCGAAGGGGCTGAAAAGCTTGGCCGGGCCGCCGCGGCGGCCGGCGCCAGCCTTGTTGCCGTCGATCCCGGCATTATCGACACGCTCTGGACCGACCGGCCGCCGCCGCCGCTCGGCCCGATTACCCTCCACGACATCCACTTTGCCGGCGAGGAAGCGGCGGCGAAGCTCGCGCGCATTCAGTCGGAGATCGCCAAGTTCAAGGCCGACGAGCTCGTTATCTCCGATCCGCACGCCGTGGCCTGGGCCTTCAACATCCGCGGCAGCGACATCGCCCACACGCCGCTGCCACTCGCCTTCGCACTCGTGCCGCGCGAGGGCCGCGCTGCGCTCTATGTCGATCCCCGCAAGATTACCGACGAGGTACGTCACGGGCTGGCGCCGCTTGCGGACATCCGCAAGCCCGATGATTTGTCGCAGGATCTCGCTGCGCTCGGCGAAGCGAAGAAAACCGTGCGCCTCGACCAGGCGACGGCGGCCGACGCGCTCGCGCGCCTCATCGCGGGCGCCGGTGGACGAGTGACGCGCGGCGCCGATCCGATCGCCTTGATGAAGGCGGTGAAGAACTCGGTCGAGATCGAAGGCATGCGCGCGGCGCACCGGCGCGATGGGGCCGCTCTTGTGCGCTTCCTCGCCTGGCTCGAACGCGAGGCGCCAAGCGGGAAAATCACCGAGATCGAGGCCGTCGAAGCGCTGGAGAGCTTTCGCCGCGAGACCGGACTGCTCAAGGATATTTCGTTCCCGACGATCTCAGGCGCCGGCGGCGACGGCGCCATCGTGCACTATCGGGTCACCACGAAATCGAATCGGCGCATTCTTCCAGGCGAACTGTTTCTGATCGACTCCGGCGCCCAATATGAGGACGGCACCACGGACGTGACCCGCACCGTCGCCATCGGCGAGCCGAGCGCAGAAATGCGCGAGCGCTTCACCCGCGTGCTCAAGGGCCATATCGCGGTCGCGCGCGCGGTGTTTCCGGACGGCACGACCGGGGCGCAACTCGATCCGTTTGCGCGCGCGTTCCTCTGGCAGGCCGGCCTCGATTACGATCACGGCACCGGCCATGGGGTGGGCAGCTATCTCTCGGTGCACGAAGGCCCGGCGCGGCTTTCGAAGCTCGGCACGGTGCCGCTCAAGCGCGGCATGATTCTCTCGAACGAGCCCGGCTATTACAAACCCCGCGCCTACGGCATCCGCATTGAAAATCTGGTACTGGTCACCGAGGCGGCGCCGGTTGCCGGCGCCGAGAAGCCGCTTAACGCCTTCGAGACCCTCACGCTTGCGCCAATCGACCGCCCGCTGATCGTCCGCGACATGCTCACGGCCGAGGAAGCGCGTTGGCTTGACGATTATCACGCCCGCGTGGCCGCGACGCTCGGGCCACTCGTCGACGATCAGACTCGCGCCTGGCTCGCCGAGGCGACGCGGCCGGCGAGGTAGGGTGGGCAAAAGCGCTGCGGCTTGTTTGGCTTATGTAGTTAGATCGCTCTCGCGCGCTCTTACCCACGCCGTCATGAGTCCGAGAGATCGACCGCGTGGGCAAAATCGCCACGACGATCATAGTGCGTGGAAAGCATGGGCGAGCGATTTTGCCCACCCTACGGCGCACCCCAAGGCGCCATTATGCACGTGTCTTAGTCAATCGTGGCATCAACGATGAATGCGCGTGATTTCGTCGATTTCATGCGCAACGCATCGATCTCCTTCTGCGCTGCCGAATCAGACCAGGCCTTCGCCGCCTGCAGGCTGCCGAAGGCAATAACAATGAACCGCTTGGGTGGAGTTCCATCGATTCCGGTGACGTTCTGCGTGCGCATCACGTATTGCCCGCCGAAGGGAACGAGCGAGGGCGTCTCTTTGGCAAAGATTTGCTTGTTGAGTACATCAGGATCGGTGATTTCGCTCACGTCGATAACGGCGAAGGCGCCTGGCGGCCTCCCCTGTGCGTGCAAGGCACCAGTTACTATCGCTCCGAGCGCAGCGCCTGCGAGCATTGCCAGCCCGAGTGCGATTGATCGATTCATGACTGTCCTCCCGAGATCTCAGATCAGCATACGCCCTTCTCGGGGCGGCTGAAAAGGGGACCGGACCCTAGGGAAGAGCTTACGTCCGACGCGATCCCATGATAAATTTCGGCGACTGCGAAAGTCGGAAAGCACGCGGCAAGGGCGGTCCCGATATCGGGCGGGAGGAAACCATGGCTGTACGAATGACGATCGGCACCATCGCGCTCTTAGGGGTACTGTGCGCTCCCGTTTCGGGTACCTGGGCGTGGGAGGACGCGAAATATCCCGACTTGAAAGGCCAATGGGGGGTGATCGGCGGCCCGATGCGGTTCGACACCACGCGACCCTGGGGACCGGGTCAACGCGCGCCGCTGACGCCGGAATACGAAGCTATTTTCGAGGCGAATGTGGTCGACCAGGAGAACGGCGGACAGGGCCTCGATAAGACCTATCTCTGCCAATCGCCTGGAATGCCGCGTGTCACCAACGGGTATGGCCAGATCGAATTCGTGGTCACGCCTGACACAACCCACGTTCTGGTTCAACATATCCACGACAGTCGTCGCATCTATACCGACGGGCGAGACTGGCCCGCGAATCTGAATGTTGAGCCGGCATTTTCGGGCTATTCCATCGGTCGATGGATCGATACCGACCGAGACGGCCGCTATGACATGCTCGAAGTCGAGACTCGCGGCTTCAAAGGCCCCCGCACCTACGACACCAGCGGGATCCCGCTGCACCGTGACAACCAAACGATCGTCAAAGAGAGGATTTTTATCGACAAGGCCGATCGCAACGTCATGTTCGATGAGGTCTCGGTAATCGACCATGCTCTCACGCGCCCCTGGACAGTACTCAAAGCCTATCGGCGCTCTTCCGAGCCACGGCCGTTCTGGCGCGAGGTCAATTGTTCCGACGAGAACGATCACGTGATGATCGGCGAGGAGGCCTATATGCTGGGCGCCGGCGGCTTGTTGATGCCGACCAAAAAGGGCCAGGCAGCGCCTGATTTGCGATATTTCAAACCCGCGGCGAAGTGAGCTTGCGCTCCAACTGCGCCGGCAGGCGTTTCGCTCTAAGTGAACGGTTCGGTGTCTGACCCGCCCTCACGGTGAGGAGGCGCACGCCGCCTTACGGCGTGCGCCGTCTCGAACCACGATGGCGGCCCGTCCGCGCCCACCTCATCCTTCGAGGAGGCGCGCGCTAAAGAGCGCGCGCCTCCTCAGGATGAGGTGGAGATGGAGCAACAGCCGCGGTACGTCTGGCGCCAACGCCTTTGGCCGAAGCAGACGACAGGTACCTCGTCTACTTCCGTCCCGTCGTCGAACTCTGCAATCGGCGTATCCGCGCTCGCACCTCCGACTCGGCCTGCCGATAACATTGCAGCTCATATTGCAGCTTTGCCCGTATCTGCTCGGCAGTAGCAGGATTACTCATGGGTCCTTTGAATGCACAGTCGGGTTCAGGTTCCTGCGCCGCGGAGGCATCATTGATGGCCTCCTCCAGATATTGAAGACGAGCTCGCAGAATCATTGCAGATTGGCGGTGGCATTGCTGTTCATAGTCCAACTTCATACGGATATCTTGGGGGCTGGGGGGATTGCTCATCGGGTCCCTGTACTCGCAGTCGGGCTCGACCGGAACTGCAACTAATGAGCGGCCTGCAGGGGCAGCGGGTGCCGATACGGCGTGTGTTGCAGCTGTCGCCACTGACGCTCCGTGGGCTGGTGGCGCCTTGAAAACCGGCCCTGGCTGCGCCGCGCCGACGGTCGAATTCATCGTTACTATGCTGGACGATGTACAACCCGCGAGCATCAGGCTGACACACAGCGCCGTCAACGCGCTCCCACCTCCTGCCCTAATCCTTGGAGCGGGGGAAACGATTTGGGCGCACTCACGCAACACAACCGCCTTCGACACGGACATTCACCGAGTAACTACAGACAAACGGCGTAATGTTGCCGTAATCCTAATCGTCTATCGTCCACAACGCTGTGACATTTCAGCAACTATCAAGCAGAAAAACATCGTTTCAGCAGTTCCACATTGTGAAAATCGTGGATATTTTTCGCGCCCAGATTTGCTCTGATTTGCTCACCGGGCGACGCTTCAGTCATAAATCTGTTTCGCCTTGGCGAGAATCGCAGGCGGCACATTCATCATCTTGCTAACAATCCCCTCAGCTCCTGCGCCGGTCAAGGGGATCACTGAAAGCTGCTGTTTCTCCATGTCGGCGATGAACGCCGAGTCCCGCATGACGTCATCGAAAGCCTTGCGCATTATCGAGAGGCGCTCCGCTGGTACCTGTTTCGACATTACAAACGGGTGCCCGACCGCATCGGCGGCATTGAGCATGTCGAGAAGCTGCCTCTGATCGTCGCTGGTGGCAAAATCGTTGATAAAGACCGCCGTCTCCGGAATTTCTGGCGGTCGCTGCTCGCTGAAGCGCACGAAGGGATGCGCCCTGTGCTCGGCTATCCATGCCGCCGGGATGCTGCTGAACGAGCCGCAGTCGCCGTCGAGCTCGCCGCGCTCGATTGCCAGGCGATAGTCGGAGCTGCCTGCGAACCCCAAGATCTGCCGCACCGGCGCGTCGAACACGTAGCGCAGCGTCGCCGCATTGACGTAATTGCCGGAGCCTTTGGCGGAGCCCCCGACGATGAACTCCTTGCGCCGCATCATCTCATCCCAGGTCCGCACACCGTTCGGCCCGAATCCGTAGCAGACCCGAACATCCAGAGCGGAACTGACTGCGCCGACCCATGCCATGTTGCGAAAATCGAGGTTGGTCTTTTCCGGTTCGACGATCGATTCGGTGACCAGTCCTGGGTTGAAAACCGTGATGCTGGTTCCGTCTTTCGGCGCCGTCGTATCAAGGTACCGCACTGACGTGGCGCCGCCAGCACCCGGCATGTTCTTGACCACGACGTTCGGATTGCCCGGGATATGGCTGCCGAGATGTCGCGCGACTGCCCGCGCATTCAGGTCATACCCGCCGCCTGCGGAGAAGCCGACCGTGATGGTAATGGTCCTGCCCCTGTAGAAATTCTGCGCTTGCGCGGGCGGGCCGGCAATCAGGACGGCTGCAAGCGCGAGCGGCGGGATGAGAGGGTAGCGTCGGTCAGTCATCGGCGCCGTCAATTGTTCAATCCGACCCAGTACCGCAGCATAGCGTTGAATTCCTTCGGGTGCTCGCGATAATTGAAATGTCCGGCCTTGTTGATGATGTGCATGTGGGCACGGGGTTCCTTGTCCGCGATCATCGCGAACAGGGCCTGCCCCCGCTCAAGAACTGCCGTTGGATCGTTGAAACTCCAGATCACCAGCGTCGGTTTCTGCATGCCGCGATTGCGGATAATCTCGAACGTCTCAGCCTTTTGCCTGATCAGATGAGCGTTATAAGGCGAATGGTCGACGATCGATAACGCCTCCTGGTATTTTTCCGTAGCGGCGACATCGGCCAGAGTGTTGACCCATTCATCGTCGATGTGCTCGTGGCCGAAGGAATAGCGTTGCAGCACCCAACGCTGCGATTCCCGTGTCAGGCGGGGATTGGGCGTGTCCTTGAAGAGCACGTCCATGGGCGTGGTACCCGGCGCGAGCGTCCCGCTGTCGACCAGTATGCAGCTCTTGATGAGGCGGGGATGATCGAGCGTGGTACGGCACGCCACGTAACCGCCGCGCGAGTGCCCGACCAGGTGAACACCGCGCAGACCCAGCGTCTTGATGAAGTTGGCGACGTGCTCGACGACCGCGGCCATCGTGTAGTCTTCGACCCGCTTGGGATTGTCGGTATAGCCCTGACCGAGACGATCGAGCGCGAAGACTCTCGCGAACGTCGATATGCCGTCGAAGTTCCGGCTCCAGTTTGCGGCACAATCGGCGCTCAAATCGGCGCCGAAATAGCTGCCATGCAACAGTACGATCGGTTCGCCGTCACCTTTTTCGAAATAGCGGGTGCGGATCCCTTGTACATCGACGAAGCGGTCATGGCTCAGCGGCATCCGCGGTCTCCACCTTTCCGTCTCGAACAGCTTTGCAATCTCTGAAAAATGCCCGATCGCGAGCGAAGCATAGCCGAAGCCCACCGAGGCATCATCCGCTCCTCGCCGGTTGCCCCATCAGCCGGGCGATGTTACTCCTGGGTCGAACCTGCCGGATGACCGCTGCGAATGCTGTCAAAATTGCTCACTGCATGCTCAGTTGTGATCGCCATCGCGGCAGCAGCGGCACCGAGTGCGCGCGCTGACTCGATATCCGATTTCTACCAGGGCAAATCCATCAATATTTATATCGGCTTCGGCCCTGCCGGCGGTTACGACGCCTATGCCCGGCTGCTGGCGCGCCATCTCGGTCGATTCATTCCCGGCAATCCGACCGTTGTGCCGCAGAACATGCCGGGCGCCGGCGGGCTCAAAGCGGCTACCTACCTCTTTCACGCGGCACCGCATGACGGGCTGTCCCTTGCGATGTTCGGCGCCTTCACCGCACTCGAGCCGCTCTTTGGTAACGACCAGGCGAATTTCGACCCGAGAAAATTTACCTGGATCGGCAATATGAACCGCGATGCTTCGAGCTGCGTCGTGTGGAACGCCGCCGGCTTCGGCAAATTCTCCGACATCATGCAACGCCAGATCGTGTTCGGCTCGTCCGGCAAGGCATCGACCACGAGCCAGCACGCGCTTGTCATCAAGAACATGCTGGGGGCAAAGGTCAAGGTAATCGAGGGCTATCAAGGAACCAACGACATCAATCTCGCCATGAAGCGGCGCGAGGTCGATGCGAGCTGCGGCATTTATCTATCCTCGGCAATGGCGAGTTACGATCGGGACCTAAAAGCCGGCAATATGCGGTTTCTGATTCAGTTCGGCCGGCAGAACGCTCCATATTTCGGCAATGCCGTGAACCTCTACGACTTGCTCAAAACCGAAGCGGAGAAGCAGGTCGCGGACATCATCTTCCGCCAGGGTGAGATTGCCCGCCCGGTTGCCGGCAGTCCCGGCATCCCTGCCGATCGGGCGAGCGCGTTGCGAAAGGCCTTCATGCAGACCATGAGGGACCCGGCGTTCCTCGCCGAAGCGGCAAAGGCCAGCATGCCGATCGGCCCGATGACCGGCGAAGAGGCGGCCCAGCTTTTCGATGCGTTCTATGCAGCGCCCAAA
This sequence comes from Xanthobacteraceae bacterium, assembly GCA_036557705.1. Classification (GTDB taxonomy): domain Bacteria; phylum Pseudomonadota; class Alphaproteobacteria; order Rhizobiales; family Xanthobacteraceae; genus VAZQ01. Next base: position 27,599 of record DATBHB010000161.1, on the reverse strand, counting down.
TCCATCGTCGAACGGGCGAAGTTGGTAATGAATAACAACTAGCGTCGATTCCGATGAGTTTCGATATATTGGTGGCAACAAACGAATCCAGAGCGTGTATTCGTTTGCTGGGCCGCAAGCTCCGTTACCTCTCCCCGCTTGCGGGGAGAGGTCGCCGCCGCAGGCGGCGGGTGAGGGGCTCCTGCCAACGCCCTGGAAGGCGCCCCTCACCCGGATCGCTGACGCGATCCGACCTCTCCCCGCAGGCGGGGAGAGGTAGATCGCCTCGGGCGCGGTGGCTTAATCCACCTCGGCGAGACGTGCTGTAAAGCGCCTGTGCCTACCGTGGTCATCTCACCGACGCATGCTCTTGCGGAATTCGCGGCCGCTTTGACGTTCGATCGCCTGCCCTCGAGCGTGGTAACCAATCTCAAGCTCATGATCCTCGATGCGCTCGGCTGCGCGATCGCAGCGACGACGCTCGGCGAGGGCTGCCGAGAAACCATCGCGGTGATGCAAAACCTGGGCGGCAGGCCGGAGAGCACCATTATCGGCTCGGGGGTCAAAGTCTCCGCGCCGAACGCCGCTTTTGCCAATGGCGCGCTGGTACATGCGCTCAATTATGATCCGATCGGTTCGGACATCGGACATGTGGGCGTCGTCTGCCTCGCCGCGCCGCTCGCGATGGCCGAGGCGATCGGCGGAGTTTCGGGCGCCGATTTCCTGGCGGCTTCAGCAGCCGCCTGCGAGATATCGGCGCGCATAACGGCTGCCATCGCGCGTACGGGACGCCGCCCGAGCGAGAAATTCCTCTCCGGCCAGCTCTTGAGTTATTTCGGCGCTGCGGCCGGCGCCGGGCGGGTGCTCGGTCTCGATGCAACGCAAATGCAAAGCGCCCTTGGGCTCGCATTGATGCAGATGTCGGGCTCGCGCCAGATCGTGCTCTGCGGCGATCCGCCGGCCAAGGCCATCTACGGCGCCTTTCCTAATCAGGGCGGCGTCCTCGCAGCGCTGCTGAGCAGGGAGGGGCTGCGGGCGGACTGCGACGTGGCCGGCGAGCCCGCCGGTCTCTACCCGATGATCTATGGCGGTGACTGCGACGTTGCCGCGCTGAGCGAGGGACTCGGGGCGCAATTCCTGCTCGATGAGGTCGAGTTCAAGCTCTGGCCCACGAGCAATCATGTCCATGCTTTCATCGAGGCTGCGAGCAACATCCCACGCCTGGAGGTCTCGGCGATTCGCGAGGTCGAAGTTGTCGCGGACGGCAAGCTGCGTCCATGGTGCGAGCCCCTCGATAAGCGCCGGCGGCCTGATAACGCCGCCGCTGCCGCCAACAGCATTCCATTCTGCGTCGCCAAGTCGCTCGTGCACGGCAGCGTGACGCTGGGAGATTTCACGTTCGAGGGCTTGCGCGACGGGGCTGCGCTCGCGGTCGCCGAGCGCACCGTTTGTCGTTTCGATCAGCCGGTCCGCGGGGCACTCGTCAAGGTGCGCACGACCGGCGGAACGGACCATGAAGCGGCGATAGAATTACCGCTCGGCCACAAGTCGCGGCCGGTCTCCCGGGAACGATTGGTGAAAAAATTTCGCGATTGTTGCCGGCATGCGGCACAACCGATGGCGCCGGAATCGATAGAACAGATCATCGCTACCATCGATAATCTTCCCGAGCTCCATGACGTGCGCCAACTTGTCGATTTCGGGGCTAGTTAGACCGTCATCCTGAGGCGCGAGCGCGCGTTCTTCTGAGGTGCGAGTGCAGCGAGCCTCAAGGGACACGCGCGAGCCTCGAAGGATGGCGGGCGCTGCTTGGCCACAGCGGGCGACGAGTGCGATCCCGGCCGCTCATCCTTCGAGGCTCGCATGCACCCCCGAAGGGCTGCATGCTCGCGCCCCAGGATGACGGTCTCGCAAAGTCCTACCACTTCGCATTAAGATCGGCGGCGAGCGCGGTTCGCCAATCGGCGTCCATTGGAATTACCCCGTCGTGAGCGCGAAGATTACGCGTGCTCGCAGAATCGATACCGGGCGGATCCTCCCCGCGCTCGACCGCATGCGTCGCTTCCAACAACATTCGGCGCATTGCCACAATCGCCGCATCTGAACCCACGAGCAATTCCTGGCTGCGGTCCACGATCGGACCCATCCCCTCCTGCACTGCGATATCCTGGGTGGCTGTCCCGGTGATGCCGGTGTAACTCTTCTTCTGCATTTCCCGATTGATCATATGGTCGTTCGACAGGTTGCGTTTAAGCTTGAACGTGCCCGGGATGAAGTCATCCTTGCCCCGTCCAGTCCGCTGTTCTTCCTTTTCCTTGAATTCGGCGCTCATCGCAGCGGTCTCGTCCGCTCCGTAGATGAAATTCCACGTGAAGGTCTGGTAGTCATCTATCGGCACCCAGATATGACCGTCGATTTTGGCCAATTCCTTTCTCGCGCCGAGAGCGTCCGAAATGTCGCCTCGGATTTGCTGGAACGGCATTATGTATTGGTATACGCGCACGTAGTGCTCTCGATCGCTGACCCGCCGAAACGAGACGTACGAATAGCCATAATCGGTCGGAAAGACCTCGAGCCGAGGCGCCACATCGAGATTCCGGACGCTGCGGTTATCACCGATCGAGTCATTGTGAAGAAATGAAGAATGAGAGGTGTCCAAACCGCCCTCGAGCGCCTGGAGATAGTTGTTCGCCTGGTAGTTCTTGGTCACGTTGCGGTGCGTTTCCGGCGCTCGCATCCATTCGAAATCGGGCGGCGGGGGTTTGCGCTCGGGCGGCCCCATGTAGGTCCAGATCACTCCCCCTTTCTCGACCGCCGGGTACGACTTGATGCGCACGTTTCCCCTGATCCGCGCGTTCTCGGCCACATTGGGCAGATCGACGCATTGCCCGTCGACGTTGAATTTCCACCCGTGGTAGACGCAACGCAGCCCATGCTCTTCGTTACGCCCGTAGAACAAAGGAGCGCGCCGATGCCGGCAATAGGCATCGATAAGGCCCACTCTGCCATCGGTAGCGCGAAAGGCGACCAGTTCTTCGCCAAGGATGGCAACCCGGACCGGGGGGCCGTCCCGCTCCTTCAATTCCCAGGACAGCAGAACCGGCTGCCAATATCTGCGCAGGAGCACGCCCATCGGCGTACCGGGACCGACGCGGACGAGCCGCTCATTGTCCTCACGTTTCAGCATTGAATCTTTCGCATCCTTGCGGCGCGATCCCTCTTCAGAGCCCCTACTCGGTGGTCATATTCGCCAGGGCGCGCGCGATCAACGGCCTTGGCGTTGCGTAGAGCGCAGCAAAGATCTGCGCGACCTTTTCGCCGCTTGCCGGTTTGATCGGCAGGTTCAGCTTTTTGGTTTCATCGAGAAACCCCGGATCCATCATCGTGCTTATGAATGCGCCCCGCAGCGCCCGCGCACGCTCGGCCGGAATTCCCGGCGATGAAGCGATTGGCTTGCCGAGTTCGTTAGGGCGAAAAATGATGTCAGCGATCTGCTTCTCTTCCTCCGTCGACAAGAGATCGTAGATATTTTCCGCATTGCCGAATTCCGGAGCGTTCGTGCGGCCGAATTGGATGAACATCTTGATATCGCCGTTCCGAACATCGTCCGCCAATTGGACGAGCACGTTCGAGGCCGCAACCCCGCACATCGCGCCGACCTCGCCCCTGCGCATCGCAAGCGTTATATCGGCACTGCCTTTGTAGCCCTGGACGATCTTGACCTTGGCTTTGAGCATATTCTTCAGCGCGAGAACTTGCTGAGTCGTTGTCGAAGCTCGCCCGGAAGACCCGAAGACAACTTCCTTGCGCTGGAGATCGGAGAACTTTTCGATGCCGGCGCCTCTCCACGCCCCACACGCGCCGGCATCGACGTCCATCTTCCCGATCCAGGTGAAACGGGTAGGATCAAAACGAGCGCTGGCATTGCCGAAAAGGGGCTCGATCGCGTTGAACGGACCAAACGTTGCCAAAGTGAGGCCATCGGCTGGCGCGACATTGTAGAGAAAATTTGCGGCCGCAAGACCACCTGCACCCGGCATATTCTGCGGGACCACCGTCGGTTGGCCGGGGATGTGCTTTCCGAGATGGCGCGCGAGCACCCTCGCATAGGAATCGTAGCCACCCCCAGGCCCGAAACCAATCAGCAGAGCGATCGACTTTTCGCTGTAGAATCTACCCCCCGGATCGGCTGCAAAGGCCGACGAGCCTGCAAAACCCAAGGTCAATGCAGCGATCCCTACCCAAATAGCGGACATCAACCGATTCAAGTCAGCCTCGGATCCAGTCAGGAAATCTATAACAGGTGGTGGCCTCGATCACGCTAGCACCGGCGGAGTGCATCACCAACGAGGAGAGGCGCGCACCACACATCCAGAAGGATTGCGCCGGCCGCCGCCCTCCCGCCTAGAAAGCCGATGGGTGAGCCAATCGACTTCGCATGATCATCTTGGATACGAATGTGCTTTCGGAGATCTTACGCCCGAAGCCCTCTTCCAAGGTGCTCGAATGGATTGGCTCTCAGCCTTTCGCCCTCCTCTTCACGACCACAATCACCGAGGCTGAACTGTTTTTCATGGCACTGACCTCGGGTTCGGTCAATTCTTCTGGATTTCGACCCCACTGGAGATTCGCCTTTCACGAGTAGCTCCGCACCGAGAATTTTGTCTAAGCTTGCTCACAATGCATCGCCGAGCCATTGATGCTGATGGACGCGCGATTATTTTCTCGTTAGGAGACTGCGCATGAGCTGTTGCGATGAAACGACCGCCCGCGTGCCCCCGACCGACGTGTCGCGGCGGTCGGTCTTGCGAGGTGCGGCGGTCCTCGCGAGCGTGCTGCCGGGGGCTCAGCCAGCCCCCGCAGAGGCGCAGGGCAGGCCGGTCAAGCTCGCCTATTGCAGCCAGCTTCTGTGCGGCGTGCCTTACGAGATCGGACGCAGCGGCGGTCATTTCCGCAATCACGGGCTTGCCGTGGAACTGGTCTATACCCGCGGCGGCAGCGCGGCCATGCAGGCGCTCGTCGGCGGGGCCGTCGATTATGCGGCGACCTCGCTCGATGTCGCGGTCACGGCCTATGCCAATGCCGGCGCCGATATCCGCCGGTTTGCGGTGACCGGGCGGCTGCCGCTGTTTGCGCTCGTTACCGCGCCCAGAACAGCGAACGCGATCACGACGATCAAGGCGCTCGAAGGCAGGACCGTCGGCATTTCCGCCCTCGGCAACGCCGACTACGCGCTAGCGGTTTATCTCCTCAAGCAGGCCGGCGGCGATCCCGGCAAGGTCCGTTTCGCCGCGATGGGCGTCAATCTGCTCGAGGCGCTGCGCCAGGGTCAAATCGATGCAGGCCTCGTGCAGGAACCGGCCCTCACGCTCGTTCAGCGGGCGGGCGGGCGCGTGCTCATGAACGGGATGGACCTCGACGACGCAAAGAAATATCTGGGCGGCGCCTACGAGTTCATGGGCGTGGCCGTCCGTACGAAGGACATCGCCCAGTACCGCCCCGACATGGTCGCTCTGGCGGCGTCCCTTGCCGATGCGCTTGCCGCACTCCACCGGATGAGCGGAGAAGAGATAGTCGCTGCGTTTCCGAAGGAGATGACGACCGGTCTCGATCTCAAGGAATTCGCCGAAATCATCGCCCGGCACAAAGAGGCCCTTTACCCCGATTCGGTGCGGATCGATCCGGCCGCCGCATCAAGGGTCGAGCAAAGCCTCAAGGCCGGCGGCCTGCTGCGGCCAGGAACCAGCATGGCCGGGCTCCTCGATTTGTCTATTGCCGGGGGCTAAATCTGCGCGTCCGTGACCTCAGCATTTCGTATGGCGCCGAGCCAGTGCTCCAAGGCGCGAGCCTTGCCGTGGGCGAGGGAAAGTTCGTGAGCCTGGTCGGGCCTTCGGGCTCAGGCAAGTCGAGCCTGCTGCGCGCCGTCATTGGGCTGCAACGGCCGCTTGCCGGCAAAGTCGAAATCAACGTGAAGCCGTCCGAGGTCGGGATTTTGTTTCAGGACGACGCGCTGCTCCCCTGGAAGACGGCACGCGACAATGTCACGCTTGGGCTTGGCTTCCGCGGAATCTCGCGCAAGAGCGCGCTCGTCCAAGCCGATTACTGGCTCGATCGCGTCGGCCTCGCGGGTTTCGAGCATCGCTACCCGCGCCACTTGAGCGGCGGGCAAAGAAAGCGCGTCGCGCTCGCCCAGGTACTGGCGCTCACGCCGAAGCTGCTGCTGATGGACGAGCCGTTCGCCTCGCTCGATGCCATCGTGCGCGCGCGCGTCGTCCAGGACGTTGCGAGCCTGGTCGAGCAGGAAGGAATCAGCGCGTTGCTGGTCACCCACGACCTCGAAGAGGCGATCGGGCTGTCCGACTCGATCTATCTGCTTTCGCAGGGACCGCGCGCGCATATCACGCGCGAATATTCCGTGCCCCTGCCGCGACCTCGCGACCCGGTGCGCGCGCGCACGTATCCGGCCTTTGCGTCGCTCTACGAGAAAATCTGGAGCGATCTCTCGCACGAAGTCGATCGACCGTTACGCGCGGAGGCCGCGGAATGAATCCCCGCTATGCCTGGGCACGACAGCTCGCCGCCTTCGCAATCCTGATCGCCGTGTGGGAGGCTGCGGGCCGCGCCGGCATGCTCAACCCGCTCTTCCTGCCGAGCCCAAGCCAGATTGCCGCTGCTCTCTACGACCTGTTTGCCGACGGCCGCATCTGGCCGCACCTCGAAGCGACGTTCTCGGCCGCGCTTGGCGGGCTCGCACTCGGAGTCGCGGTCGGGGTTCTGCTCGGGGTCATCGCGGCTATGGTCCCGCTTTTCGCCGAGCTGCTCGCGCCGGTGATGACGCTGCTCAATGCAATACCGCGCGTCATCCTGGCGCCGCTGTTTGTGATCTGGCTCGGCATCGGCATCGCCTCGAAGGTGGCGCTCGCTTTCATCCTCGTAGCGGTGCTGATTTTTTTCACGGTTTTCACCGGCATTCGCCAAGTTGACCGCCGCCTGGTCGAGCGCATTGTCACGCTCGGCGGCGGACGCTGGGCGCTGGTGCGCCACGTATATCTCCCCTCGGTTGCGGCTTGGATTCTCGGCAACATGAAGGTCGCGGTCGGCTTCGCCTTCACCGGCGCCGTGGTCGGCGAGTTTGTCGCCGCGAGCCAAGGGCTCGGCTACCTCCTCTCCTTCGCTCAGAGCACGTACAACTCAGCCCTGATGCTCGCACTCGTGCTGCTGATCATGGTCGTGGTGCTCGGCATTTTCGCGATCGCGGGCCGCCTGGAAAGATATTTGCTGAGATGGAGCTGAGGGCGGGCTGTGCTCTATCCCTCGCGTCCCTGGTACGGTCTGGCCACGGGAAGCGGACAGCTCGGCCCAGATGGCTGTCTCAGCGATAGACCTGCCGCCGATGGCCGATCCTTACCACCAATACCACGAATCGGTCATCCTCGATTTCGGCAACGATTCGGTAACCGCCGACCCGGTAGCGCCAGAGCCCTCCGCGATCACCGGTGAGTGCATGGCCGAAGCGGCGCGGATCCCCGCTACTGGCGATGCGCTCCCGTAGATAACGCAAAACGCGGCTCTCGGCGTCCGCCCCGAGCTTGCGCAAATCGCGGACGGCGGCGCTATGAAACTCGACCCGCCAGGCTGGCGCGGGCATCAACGTTTCGTGCGCCTCTTGAGCTGCCGCTCCAGACTTTCAAGCGTCACGCGCGGCCCGCCACGTGCAAGGCGCCGCCGCGCGAGATAGTAATCCTCAATTTCCTCAAGCTGACGCAAAATTGCCTCGCGCGCGTAATAGCTCTTGCTGCGACCCGTCTTCTTAGCGAGGGCGTCAAGCCGCTGTTCTATCTCTGCCGGCAACCGAAGGGCAAGCATTTGAAGGCTCTGATCTGCTATACGTGTATAGCAATATAGGCTTGCCAAAACAAGGACCAAGCGCACTCGATGTTAAGCCGAATTGCGTCAGCGCTTCTCGCCGATCAGCGCGAACCATTCGTCCTCGCTGAGCACGGGGACGCGCAGTTCCCTCGCCTTGCCGAGCTTCGAGCCGGCGCCGGGGCCGGCCACGACATAATCGGTCTTGCTCGACACCGAGCCTGCGGTTTTGGCGCCGAGACGTTCGGCCATGGCCTTGGCTTCGTCACGCGTCATCTTTTCCAACGATCCGGTGAAGACAATGGTCTTTCCGACCACCGCCGAGTCCGTGCGCGGCCTCTCGGCATCGAGTATGCGCACTTCCCCGGTGAGGCGCTCGACGATGCGACGGTTATGCGCCTGAGCGAAATAGGCGGCGAGACTGTCGATGACGGCGTCGCCGATCTGGTCGAGGTTGTCCATCTCGGCGCGGGTCTCCGCATCGCCTGCGGCGAGCTTGAGGCAAGTGTCATGAAACGGCTTCCACGAGCCGTAGGCCCGCGCGAGCGCGCGCGCCGTCGTCTCGCCGACATGACGAATGCCGAGCGCGTAGAGGAAGCGTTCGAGCGAAATCTCGCGCCGGGTTGCGATGGCTTTGAACAAGTTGCGCACCGAGACTTCGCCGAAGCCTTCCACGTCTTCGAGCTTGATCGCCTTGTTGCGCGCTTCGAGCGTGAAAATGTCGCCGGGCTCCTTGACCCAGCCCTGTTCGAAGAAAAATGCGATCTGCTTTTCGCCCAGCCCCTCGATATCGAAAGCGCGCCGCGACACGAAATGACGCAAATGCTCCATCGTCTGAAACGGGCAGGCAAACTCGCCGGTGCAGCGCGCGATTGCGCCTTCGTCCCCCGTCGCGGTTTTGTCACGCACCACCTCGGTGTGTAGATGACAGGGGCAGACCGTGGGGAATTGATAAGCTTTCGCGTTCTTTAAACGCTTTTCGAGGGCAACCCCGAGCACCTGCGGAATGACGTCGCCGGCGCGCTGAACGCTCACGGTGTCGCCGATCCGCACGTCAAGGCGCGCGATTTCGTCGGCATTGTGCAGCGTGGCGTTCTGCACCACCACGCCGCCAACCGTGACCGGCTCCAGTTTTGCCACCGGCGTGAGCGCGCCGGTGCGCCCGACCTGGACCTCGATATCGCGGACGACGGTGGTTGCCTTCTCGGCGGGGAATTTGTGCGCAATCGCCCAGCGCGGATTGCGCGAGACGAATCCGAGGCGGCTCTGCCAATCAAGACGATCGACCTTGTAGACGACGCCGTCGATATCGTAATCGAGCGCGCCGCGTTGCAGCTCGATTTCGTGATGGAAGGCAAGGAGCTCTTGGGTCGAATGGCAGATGTTTGTCAGCGGATTGGTCTTGAAGCCGCAGGATGCAAACCAAGCCACCATTGCGGACTGGGTCGAGGCCGGCATCCGGCTCATCTCGCCCCAGGAATAGGCGAAGAAGCCAAGCGGGCGGGACGCAGTAATCGTCGGATCGAGTTGGCGCAAGGAGCCAGCCGCGGAATTGCGTGGATTGGCGAAGACCTGCTTGCCGGCCGCCCTCTGGCGCTCGTTGAGCACGAGAAACGCGGATTTGGTCATGTAGATTTCGCCGCGGACCTCGCAGACGTCCGGGACGCCTTTGCCCCTGAGCTGCTGCGGAATGTCCTCGAGCGTCTTCACATTCGCCGTGACATTCTCGCCCTCGGCGCCGTCGCCGCGCGTGGTTCCGCTCACCAGCGCGCCGCCTTCGTAGCGCAGCGAGAGCGAGAGCCCGTCGATTTTCGGTTCCGCGACGAAGGCGATTGCCTCGTCGCTCTTGAGGTTGAGAAATCGGCGGATGCGGTCGACGAAATCGACGACGTCTCCGCTCGAAAACGCATTCGCGAGCGAGAGCATCGGCACCGCATGGCGCACCTTGGCGAACTTCCCCGCTGGCTTTGCGCCGACGCGGCGCGAGGGCGAATCGGTCCGCACAAGCGCCGGAAAGCGGGCCTCGATTTCATCGTTGCGCCGCCGCAGCGCGTCGTAGGCCGCGTCGGAGATGACCGGCGCGTCCTCCTGGTAATAGCGCGTATCGTGCTCGGCGATTTCCGCCGCAAGCCGCTTCAGCTCGGCCTTGACCTGGGCCTCCGTCAGCTCCTCGACCATAAGTTTGCTGGTGTCGCGCGCTGCCATGGAGCCACACTGGTGTCAATGCGGCAGCAAAGCTCGCCCGCCGCAATGACAATTTCAAGAACAGGCTATAGGATCGATATAGGTGCGGCCCGCCCATACCGGAAAGGATGGCGCGGGCGCTGCCTTGTCCATAGCACTGGGAGGAAGTGATGCCCATCGACCGATACGAAAGCCGCCGCGCATTCCTGAAATTCCTTGCCGCGAGCCCGCTGCTCGCCGGTTCCGACCTCGCCGCCTGGGCCAATGAAAACCCGCAGGGCTATCGCCTCCCCGATCCGATGATGTGGGCGCCGCGCACTCTCGACAAGCTGATCACCTCCCCCAAGGAAGCCATCAATGTGTTCGACTTCGAACCGGTGATGAAGCAGAACGTGCCGCCTGCGCATTTCGGCTACATGGCCTCGGGCATCGACGACGAGGTGACGCTGCGGGCCAATCGCGAAGGCTTCTTGAAGTTCCAATTGCGCCCGCGCCGGCTCGTGGACGTGAGCAAGGTCGATATGAGCGTCGATCTTCTCGGCATGAAATTCAACAGCCCGATCATCATTGCGCCGACCGGCGGACACAAGGCCTATCATCCCGACGGCGAAGAGGGCGTCGCCCGGGCCGCCAAGGTCGGGGATCACCTGCAAATCCTCTCGACCCAGGCGAGCACCTCGATCAAGGACGTGATCGCCGCCCGCGGGAAGCCGATCTGGTATCAGCTCTATGCGACCAACAAGTTCGAGGTCGCAAAGCACCATGTTCAGAGCGCCGAGAACCAGGGCGCGACCGTGGTCGCAATCACTGTCGATCGCAGCGGCGGCCGCAATCAGGAGACGCTGTTCCGCCTGATGAAGAACGACACTCGCGACTGCAAGAGCTGTCACGACAATTCAAGCCTTGAGGCGGCGCAGAGAGACAAGCCGATCTATGAAGGCGCGGACCTCTCCGGCCTTCGTAACATTCAATCCTCCGCGATGACCTGGGACTATGCCAAGCGCATCCGCGATGCGACGAAATTGAAGGTTGTCCTCAAGGGCATTCTCGCCTGGGAGGACGCCAAGATCGCGGCCGAGAACGGTTTCGACGGGATCATTGTCTCCAACCACGGCGGTCGCGCCGATGAAGCCGGCCGCTCCACGATCGAGTCGCTGCAGGAAATCATCGAAGTATCCGGCTCGATGCCGGTGTTCATCGATTCAGGCTTCCGCCGCGGCACCGATATCGTCAAGGCTTTGTGCATGGGCGCGAAGGGCGTAGCGATCGGCCGGCCCTATCTCTGGGGCCTTGGCGCCTTCGGCCAGGCCGGCGTCGAGCGCGTGCTCGAACTGCTGCGGGCCGAGCTTCTCGCCGCCATGCAGCAAGCGGGCGCGCCCACGGTCAAGCGCCTCGTGCCCACGATGGTGAAGCACGTATAGGGCCTGTTCCGCTCTCATCGGATCACTCTCTCGACCGTCATCCCGGCCAAGCGACCCGCGGGCCACAGCCCGCGGGCAGCGCGAGCCGGGACCCCCATCCCGGACGCGCATTCTGGGCCACATGGGTCCCGGCTCTCGTGCCCATCCTGCTTGCGCAGGCTGGGCACTCGGCCGGGACGACAGCCAACGTAATTATAATTCTTCACCCCGCCGCGCGGATGAGCCGCTCGGCAGCAGCGCGCGCCTCGGCAGTGACTTCGGCGCCGGCGAGCATGCGGGCGATTTCCTCGCGACGATGCTCGGCGGCGATTTCGGTGATACGCGTGGCTACGCGAGCGCCCCGATCGAGCGAGGCCTTGGCGATGAGATAATGCCGGTCGGCGCGCGCGGCGACCTGCGGCGCATGCGTCACCGCAATCACCTGAGCGCGCTGCGCAAGGCGCGCGAGCCGCACGCCGATTGCGTCGGCGACCGCGCCGCCAACTCCGGTATCGATCTCGTCGAACACCAGCGTGGGCGCTGAGCCGCGGTCGGCAAGGACCGCTTTGAGGGCGAGGAGAAAGCGCGCAAGCTCGCCGCCCGAGGCAACCTTCATCAGCGGACCGGGACGCGTGCCCGGATTGGTCTCGACCCAGAATTCGACGCGGTCGAAACCGTGGGGTGCTGCCGCCGCCTCCGTTGCAATATCGACCGAAAAGCGTGCGCGCTCCAATTTGAGCGGCCTGATCTCGGCATTAACCATTCGGGCGAGTTTTTCCGCCGTCTGCCGGCGCGCCGCCGACAAAGCGGTCGCTGCGGTCCGGTAACGCTCCTCGGCGATGCGGGCCGCGGCGTCGAGCGCGGCAAGCTCCTCGGCGCCGGCATCGATCAGCGCGAGGTCGGCCGCGTAGCGCGCCGCGAGCGCATTAAGCTCGTCCACCGGCACTGCATATTTGCGCGCTGCGGCGCGAAGAGCGAACAGCCGCTCTTCCAGCTGCTCGAGCTGGCGCGGATCGTGCTCGGCGGCACGCAGCGCATCTTCGAGATGGGCGCGTGCTTCTTCGATGGCCGAAAGCGCAGCATCAAGCGCCTTCACCGCCGGTTCAATCAGGGCGCGGGCCTGTCCTGCTCGCCGTTCAAGCCGCCGCACCGCCGCCGATAAGCCCGGAACCGGCGATTGCGCACCGGCCACCGCGTCATTGGCGTCGCGCAGATCGCCTGCCATTTTCTCAGCCGCCATCATGGCGGCACGCTTTTCCGCGAGCGCCTTCTCCTCCGCCGGCGCCGGGGCAAGGCGCGACAGCTCATCGACAGCATGGCGCAGCCAATCGGCTTCGCGCTGGGCGCGCTCGATGTCGGCGCGACGTTCTGCGGCGGCGGCCACACAGGCACGCCGCTCTCCGTAGAGGCGCAAGACTTCGTCTAAATCGGCTTCGAGATCACCGAAGGCGTCGAGCAGCCTTCGATGGGTCGCCACATCGACGAGCGCGCGCTCGTCGTGCTGGCCGTGAATCTCGACCAGAGCCGTGCCGAGTTTCTTCAGGATTTGCGCGCTCACCGGCTGGTCGTTCACGAAGGCGCGGGTGCGGCCATCCGCGAACTGGATGCGCCGAAGGATCAACTCGTCCTCGACCTCGATGTCGTGCTCCGTCATCAGAGCGCGGACCGGATGGGACTGCGGCAAGTCAAATGCCGCCCTCACTTGCCCCTGATCCGCGCCATGGCGCACGAGGGCGACATCGCCCCGTGCACCGAGCGTCAGTGCAAAGGCGTCGAGCAGGATCGATTTTCCGGCGCCCGTCTCTCCCGTCAGGACCGAAAGCCCTGGCGCGAAGTCGATGTCCAGCCGGTCGATCAAGACGATGTCGCGGATCGAAAGCCGGGTCAGCATCAAGTGTCCAGTCGCGATGACGGCGAAGGAGCGATTCGCAATCATCGAAAACCGGTACGGCCGGCGCAAGTCGGCAATGCGGCTGTGCGCAAGTTTGCGCGGCTTCAGCCCAGATTGAACGCGCGGCTGATCCAGGATCCTTTGTTCTCGGACGGCGCCAGCCCACGCGAGTTCAACAGAGTAAAGGCATCCTTGTACCAGCGGCTGTCGGGAAAGTTATGCCCGAGCACCGCCGCCGAAGTCTGAGCTTCATCGACAATACCAAGCGCCATGTAGGCCTCGGTGAGCCGCAGCAGGGCTTCCTCGACGTGTCGCGTGGTCTGATAGCGGGTCACCACGATCTTGAAACGGTTGATCGCTCCAGTGTAGTCGCGCCGATCGAGGTACCAGCGGCCCAGCATGACTTCCTTGCCGGCGAGTTGATCGCGCGCGATCGCGATCTTGCGCTTACCGGCGGCCGCATATTCGGTGTCCGGATATTTGCGGATGAGCTCCTGCAGGGTCCCAATCGCCTTTTCGGTGCGGTCCTGGTCGCGCGAAATGTCCCGAATCTGATCGAAATAGGACGAGCCGATCAGATACTGGGCATAGGCCGCATCGGGGCTCCCCGGATGCAGCTGGATATAGCGTTTGGCGGAGTTGATCGAATCATCATAGTCGCCAGCCTCATAATAGGCATAGGCCGACATGATCAGCGATTTGCGAGCCCATTCGGAATATGGCTGCTGGCGATCGACTTCCTCGAATTTTTTCGCCGCGGCCTTGATGTCTTTCTTCTCATTGAGAAGATAGAGCCCCTCGTTATAGATCTTGTCAGCCGGCTGATCGAGTACCGGCTCGTCTTTGTCGCCGAACCAGCCGCTGAACGTGTCGCAGCCGCCAAGCATCGGCGCAACGAGTGCAAGAGCAAACACTCGCATCCTCAAGCGCTCGCGCCGATCAGCGCCGTCCGACGCAGGCCAGCTCATGATCCCCCCAGCATCTAGTCAGGCCGGCACGCTCGCAGCCCGCGACGAGCCGAAAACCCCTGGCAATAAAGAGACTATGCGGGACATTCTGCCCGGAATATGGCGGCCAGGAATCAGAGATCAGCAAGCCCAGGCCATCAGAGATCAGCAATCAGGAATCAGACAAGCAATCACTGGCCAAGTCGTCGGGCGACTTCTGATCCCTGATCGCTGAAACCTGATACCTGATCCTTATACGTCCGGCGCATAAGCGGCCGTTGGGAGCCCAATGGCATTCTCGGCATGGCCGCGGAACGGACGCTGCGGCTCTGCCTCCACGAGTTCCCAGGCGCTCCGGTCGGCCAGCAATGCAGAAACGACCGCACAATTGAGCTTATGGCCGCCGCGCAGCGACCGGTAGGCGGCGAGCAACGGCGCCCCTGCCAGAGCAAGATCGCCGATCGCATCCATCACCTTGTGCCGAATGAATTCGTCTGGAAAACGCAAACCTTCCGGATTGAGCACCCGGTTGTCCGTAACCACTACGGTATTTTCGAGTGAGGCGCCGAGAGCGTAGCCCGCGCTCCACAGCTTCGCGACGTCACGCATAAATCCGAACGTGCGGGCGCGCGCCACTTCCTGGCGGAACGTATCGGGCCGGCATTCGAGAGCGAAGGTTTGCCGCCCAATCAACGAATGATCGAATTGGATCTCTGCCTCGACCCGAAATCCACGGGGATAAGGCCGAATCTCTCCGAAAGCATCGCCCTTGGCGACCCGCACCGGCTTGAGTACCCGGATGTATTGTGAAGGTGCATCGAGGGTCTTGATCCCCGCTTGATCGATCGCTTCCACGACAGGAGCCGCGCTGCCGTCCAGAATGGGAACCTCTGGGCCGTCGATTTCCACCACAGCGTTATCGACACCCAGTCCCCGCAGCGCTGCAAGGACGTGCTCCGCCGTGGATACGAGCGGACCGGAAGCGTCTCCGAGCACGGTCGCAAACTCGGTCGCGGTCACGGCCTCGACCTCGGCGCGCACCTCGCGCTCTCGGCCGCCTTCGAGCCCAGTGCGCAGGAAAACGATTCCGGTGCCGGCGTCCGCCGGGTGAAGCATCAGCGTCACCGGCAAACCCGAATGCACGCCGACCCCCGAGAGCGCGGCAACATCTCGCAGCGTCTTCTGCCGACCGACCTTCATACCCCCATCCTGCACGCGCACCGCCGAATACGTGCGGCAGCTGAGCCCAGCGGCATCGCATTGCCGCCAGTAGGAATACCAGGCAGGGATTGTGCTGCGACCTTGCGGGCAGAAAACAGCCCGCACAGTCCCCCCGACACGAAAACCCCTTTACAGGGTGAACCTTACTGGGGCTCGCCGACAACTCAATTCACGCTTTTTTACGGACTGTTACCTTGGTAAGGCCGCATGGGCGACTTGCGAGGGTCAAAGATCCGTGCGGGGCGCCCGCCGCTATCACCCCTCACAGCGGCGCGCGGAGTCGGGGCGGCGCTCTGGCTTTCTCCCGCCGCTTTCTGATGTTCTGAATTTCCTTTTATCGCAGTATGTTAGGGCACGATTGGAATGCGAATTCCGTATCGGAATGGTGTCAGATCGTGTCCAGGGCCATTTAGGCTCATGTTGCCTGCCGCCGGAGAAAGGCAGGGATTTCGAGTTGATCGTCATCGTTCAAATTGTGCACAGGGGACTGCCGTCCATGCGGGTCCAGAGGCGTGTGGGCGGGCCGTTTGGCATAGTCGGAAACCGGTGATTCGGCTGGACGCGCCAGGGGCCGAGCGGCAGGGCGGCCCTCTGAAGGACGCTGCGCCGGATGACCTGGCTGCCTGGCGCGGACCTCCGCTTCTTCTTCGTCCTCGCGGCGGCCGAGACCCACCGAAGCGAGCCGCTGCAGCAGACCCATGCGGCGCTTTTCCGGATGTTCCGGCGTCACCTCTCCACGGCTCGCCCGCATTTCGTTCTGTGCTGGCAACGGAAGCTCGTCGATGCGCGGCATCCGCGGCGGACGCGATGTCCGCTCGGGCGCCGGCGGAATGAAAGCAGTCATTGCCGGCGGCTCAGCAGCAGACTCGCTGGCGACGGGTTCGGTGAACAGCGACGGCTTCGCCGGCAACGGCCGGATGGTTACGTCCTCGACGCAGCGCGCAGGCGATACCGCGGCCGCGACGGCAGCCTTGGCGGCCGATTCCACGGCCTCCATTGCAGGCGCGCCTGCCGCCGCCAGAGAAGAAGCCGGCGCGGCCGGTTCGCTCGACGTACCCTGCGGGGAGGAAATCCGAGCGTCGCCGCGGATGGCGCGCTCGATGCGGTCCGCGCGTTCGGCGCGCTCGGCGGTCCGCTGCGGCTCAGTCCGCGACTTGGGTGCGGCGTCGGCAATGCGAGTCTCAGGTGCCGGCGGGATCGCAGGCGCCTGTGATGCCATCATCAGCTGGGCATCGATACCGGTCGCGACCACGGCGACCCGAATGATGCCTTCCAGTTCTTCATCGAAGGTCGCCCCGACGATGATGTTGGCATCCTGATCGACTTCTTCGCGTATGCGGGTGGCGGCTTCATCCACTTCATAGAGTGTGAGGTCGCGTCCGCCGGTGATCGAAATAAGCAGCCCCCTGGCGCCCTTCATCGAGGCGTCATCGATCAGCGGGTTGGAGATGGCGGCTTCGGCAGCGGAGAGCGCCCGCTTTTCACCCGATGCTTCCCCGGTGCCCATCATCGCCTTGCCCATTTCGCGCATGACGGCACGCACGTCGGCGAAATCGAGATTGATCAACCCCTCCTTCACCATCAGGTCGGTGACGCAGGCGACGCCGGAAAAGAGAACCTGGTCGGCCATCGCAAAGGCATCGGCGAAGGTCGTCTTCTCGTTCGCGACCCGAAACAGGTTCTGATTCGGGATGATCAGCAGGGTATCGACAACCTTCTGCAGCTCCAGGATCCCGGCCTCAGCCACCCGCATCCGGCGCAGGCCCTCGAAGTGAAACGGCTTGGTGACGACGCCGACGGTCAGGATTCCCGTTTCCTTGGCGCAACGCGCCACGACCGGTGCCGCGCCGGTGCCGGTACCGCCGCCCATCCCGGCGGTGACGAACACCATGTGGGCGCCCGCGAGGTGGTCTCGTATTTCGTCGATCACCTCCTCGGCCGCGGCGCGTCCGACCTCCGGCTGCGAGCCCGCGCCCAGCCCCTCGGTGACCTGCACGCCCATCTGAATGATGCGCTCGGCCTTGGATGAGCTCAGCGCCTGAGCATCCGTGTTGGCAACCACGAACTCGACGCCCTGGAGCCCGCTCGTGATCATGTTATTCACGGCGTTGCCGCCGGCACCCCCCGTCCCGAACACGGTTATCCGCGGCTTGAGCTCGCGGATATCGGGCACCCTCAGATTCATCGTCATGTCTGCCTCTTCGTCACGCGGAAGTCACCGCCGGGTCGAGCCGGTCCGCCGCCGGTCGATCGAATCTCAGAAACCTGCTCATTCAGAAGCTCTCGCGAAGCCATCGTCCCACTCGTGCGATATAGCCGCGACCGCCGCTCGCGCCTTGCCGCGTTCCGTGCGGTTGGAAATGCTCGCAATGCGCCAGCTGCGGGTAGACCAGCAGCCCAGTCGCCGCCGAAAAAGCCGGCCCCTTGGCTTGTTCCGGAAGCTTGGCGATGCCGAGCGGCCGGCCGATTCGTACCGGCCGGCCAAAGACCTGCGTTGCGAGATCGACGAGGCCGGCGAGCTGGGCGGTTCCCCCGGTGAGAATCATGCGTCCCCGCGGCTCAGCCGCGAAAGGCGAGGCGGCAAGCCGGTCGCGCACCATTTCGAGAATTTCCTCGACTCGGGGCTTGATGATGCGCACCAGCTGAGCCCGCGATACGAACTGCGGCGCCCCGCCATCATCGTGATCGGCCGGCGGTATGGCGATCATATCGCGTTCATCCGATCCGCCGGCCAGAACGCCGCCGTAGAGGGTCTTGATGCGCTCGGCATCGGCGAGGCGCGCATTGAGTCCGCGCGCGATGTCCATCGTGATGTGATGGCCACCGAGCGCGAAGCCGTGGGCGTGGACGAAGCGGCCGCCGGTGAAGACTGCAACATTGGTCGTACCGGCTCCGAGATCGATGACGGCCGCGCCAAGGTCCGCTTCGTCGTCGGCGAGGACGGAGAGTGCGGCCGCGTAGGAGCTTGCCGCCATGGCGCCGACCGCCACGTGGCAGCTCTCAACGGCCAGCATGAGGTTGCGCGCGACCGCGATATCCGCGTTCACCATGTGCAGGTCGACGCCGAATTCCTTTCCAAGCATGCCGCGCGGGTCGCGAAGCCCTTTCGTGTTATCGAGCGAATAGCCGGTGGGGAGGAGGTGCAGCACGGCTCGATCGGGCCGCGCCAGATGCCGGCTTCCAGCGGTCAGCACCCGCGCAATGTCCTGTTCCGAGACCGACTTGCCGGCCAATCTGACGGAGCCGGAAACGCGCTCGCTCTGCGGCCGTCCGCCGCCGATCGAGACCACGACCGATTCGAGCTGCAATTTGGCGGAGCGCTCGGCGAGATCGATCGCCTGACGCATCGCTTGTTCGGCCTCGCCGAGATCGACCACCGCGCCCGCCTTCATGCCGCGAGCAACTGTATGGCCGAAGCCAACGATTTCGACGGTGTGGGTCCGGCGGCGCAAAATATCCTGGGGCGGGTGCGGCTTGAGCCTGCCGATGAGGCACACCACTTTGCTGGTGCCCACATCGAGTGCGGCAACGAGAGCCGATCGGCCCGGCGACAGCGGCTTGGGCTTGGGCGTGAGACCGAATTGGAGGACCACGCTCATGCGCTGTCCCCCTTCTTGGTAATGGACTTCTTCTTGAGCGCATCTGCGCGCGCCTGCGCGGCGACGGGCGAAAGCTGCACCGTCACCCGGTCGGCAAGCCGCAGATCGATCGCCGTGATGTCGCGCGAGATCAGCTTGACGTCGCGGTCGAGAGCAGCGAGGCGCTCGAGCGCCGCTGCCGGCCCGACCTCCGGCAGGCGCACGTCGAGGCCGTTGCGCAGCCGCAGATTCCAGCGACGTTCTCCGACCAGGACGGAGGCTCGCACCTGGTCGCGGATCTCGGGAAAACGACCGAGGACGGTGAGGAATTCCTTTGCTGCCTTGTCGGCGCCCCGACCGACGATGAGGGGCAATTGGACGAGCCGCGACGCGGCGTAGGGTTCGAGAACGGTGCCGTCTGCGGCAATCGCGAAGAACTCCCCTTGCCGCTGCCAGATGGCGAACGGCTCGCGTTCGGTGATGCCGATCCGCAGGTCTCCCGGATAGAGCTTGAGCACGGTTGCCTCGGCGATCCAGGGATTGGTCTTGAGCTGCTCGCGGGCATCCTCGACATCGAGGAACAAAAGCGACGTGCGGGTTGTCACGCCCACAATTCTGAGAATTTCTTCGCGACTCACATGGGCATTGCCGGACACGCTGATGCTGACGATCCGGAAACCTGCAGCGTTGGCGGCTTGATCGCGCGCGTCTTTGAGCGCCTCGACGATGCCTGGCAAGCGATCTCCCTTGATCACACCGTAGCTCAGCGACGCGATCACGATGAGCACAGTGCCTGCGAGACCGGCCCCGCGCGGGACGCGGGTTCGCACAATCCGGGCGAAGACTTCATGTGTCCACAGCGCCAGCGGCAACAGGAGCGCGGCAGTCGGTCCAAACAGGCGTGAAAAACGCGTTTGCACGCGCGTGCGCCGGTGCGCGATCCAGGTCAGCGGTTGAGCGAGGCGTCCTCGACGATCCATCGCACCAGCTCATCAAACGTAATACCCGCGT
The DNA here is from genome assembly GCA_036557705.1 of Xanthobacteraceae bacterium. Taxonomy (GTDB): domain Bacteria; phylum Pseudomonadota; class Alphaproteobacteria; order Rhizobiales; family Xanthobacteraceae; genus VAZQ01. The sequence continues at coordinate 7,522 of DATBHB010000161.1, read as the reverse complement.
GCGCCGCGAGCTCGGGTACCAGCGAGGTCTCGGTCATGCCGGGTTGCGTATTGACTTCGAGACAGACCAGTCCCCCCGTACCTTCGATCCGGTCGTCGTAGCGGAAATCCGCCCGGCTAACCCCCCGGCAGCCCAGCGCCTTGTGCGCCAGCAGCGCTAGTCTTCGGACCTGTTGGTAAACAAAGGATGAAACCGGCGCCGGAAGCAGGTGTTTAGAGCCGCCGGGCGCATATTTTGCTTCGTAATCGTAAAAACGCACGGCAGGCACGATTTCGATCACGCCGAGCGCCTCCTCGCCCATCACGGCGCAGGTCAGTTCCTTTCCGGCGATGTATTTTTCGAGCATGACCCGATCCCCATAGGGCCAGTCCGGACGGGTAAGCTCTTGCGGGGGATGAGCGTGGTCGGGTTGAACGACGAAAACGCCGACGCTCGATCCTTCCGCGATCGGCTTGATCACATAGGGCGGGGGCAGGAGGTGCTCGCGTGCCGCTTCCAACCGCGATGCGACAAGTCCTTCCGCGACGGTCACATCGGCCGCGCGAAACAGCGTCTTGGCGACATCCTTCTGCATGGCGACGGCCGAGGCCATGACGCCGGAATGGGTGTAGGGGATAGCGAGTAATTCCAGGACGCCCTGGAGCGAGCCGTCTTCGCCGGGGCGGCCGTGGAGAACGTTGAACGCGACGTCAGGTTTGATTGTGCCGAGGACGGAGGCAATGTCACGACCAACGTCAATGCGGGTCACGCGATAGCCAAGTCGCCCGAGCGCCTCGGCACAGGCCCGCCCGGAGCGCAGCGACACGTCGCGCTCTGCCGACCAGCCTCCCATCAGCACGACGACGTGCTTGCTCATCCCGGTGATCGAGCCCCCCGCTGATTCGCCTGCAAGAAATACAATCGAGATTTGTGGCCGCGTCGAGAGTTGCGAGAGTGTTTAGGCCGAAAAACCCGGGAAATTGTAGGGTGGGCAAACGCCGGTCGCGAGGGCTTGAGATCAGATACAGCACTGTCGCGCGTTTGCCCACGCGGTCATAAGCCGGGGTGTCGACCGCGTGGGCAACATCGCTCTGGCACCCTGCTCAACCGCCAGGAAATCCCAGGCGATTTTGCCCACCCTACGAGTCTATGCGGCAACGCCGATGCGCTTGATCTCCCATTCGAGGTCGATTCCCGAATGCTCTTTCACCCGCGCGCGCACGGTTTCGCCGAGCGTCTCGATGTCGGCAGCACTCGCGCCGCCGAGATTGATGAGGAAATTGCAATGCATTTCCGAAACCTGCGCGGCGCCGATGCGCAGCCCGCGGCAGCCGGCCGCATCGATGAGCTGCCAGGCTTTGTGGCCGGGCGGATTCTTGAAGGTCGAGCCGCCGGTGCGGCTCTTGATCGGCTGCGTTAACTCCCGCGCCTCGGTGATCTTGTCCATCTCGGCCGCAATCGCGGCGCGCTCGCCGGGCGCGCCTTGGAACAGCGCCTGGGTGAAGATGACATCCTCGGGCGCGCCGCAATGCCGGTAAGCATAATGCATGTCGCCGTTGACGAAGACGCGCCGCTCGCCACGCCGGTCGACGCCGCGCGCCTCGATGAGAACGTCCTTGGTCTCGCGGCCATAGGCGCCGCCGTTCATGCGCAGCGCGCCGCCGACCGCGCCCGGAATCCCGCGAAAGAATGCAAGCCCGGCAATGGCGGCATCCTGCGCGGCGCGCGCGACTTTGACATCCGGCACCGCACAGCCGGCGCGGACGCGCTCGCCCTCCTCGACCGCGACTTCGTTGAAGCCGCGGCCGAGCCGGATCACCATGCCGGGCACGCCGCCGTCACGCACGATGAGATTGGAACCAAGCCCGATCACGGTGACGGGAATTTCGGCAGGCAGGTGCGCAAGCAGATAAGCGAGATCCGCCTCGTCCTCCGGCATGAACAGAACCTGCGCCGGCCCGCCGACGCGAAACCAGGTCAGCTCCGCGAGCGGCTGATTGGCGAGGAGCCGGCCGCGCAGCTGCGGCAGTTGCCCTTTCAGGCTATTGATGCGGTCAGGAAAGCTCATTGTCCTGTGGTCACACTCTCTTTTGCCATCGCCTTGGATCGCGCCGACCGTGAATACAGCCCAGTACGATGATTTCTCGTTCCGACACGACGTACATCAGACCTTGCGGAAAGCGCCCCAACCCTGCTCGACGCACTTGCTTGTAAACGATTTGGTATTGCAAAGGATTTGTTTGTATTGTGCTCAGCGCCGTCTCTACAGCCCGAAGAAAAGCACTGCCAAGCCCGGGATTTTGTAGATCGTACCAGCGTGACGTTTCCTCGATTTCTGCTTCAGCCTCCGGTTCAATAATCAGTCCGCGGTTCATTTATATCGCGCCCAGAGGCGAGCTCTTACCTCTTCCCAAGGCGACGCTCTCTCCGGATGCTTCTCGTGTTCGGCTATTCGCCGGTCCATCTCAGCCATCTGCTCTTCTGTCAGTGGGGGCAAGTTTTCGTCGGCAATGCTGTCCCACAGATCCTGGACCAATTCGAGTCGCTCCTCCGCACTAAGCTCTAGCAATTCTTTCAGCAAAGCAGCTTTGTTCATGTTGTTCACTCGTAAGATGTTTGCCACGATATAAATAAGCACCGCCTCATTTGCCGGCAACAAGCGAAGCAATCAAGCTACCTTGCCGAGCGCCGCGAGTTCGCCGGGAAGCGCATAGGCCCATTGAGTGATGTTGCCGGCGCCGAGACAAACGATGATGTCGCCCGGCTGTGCAAAGCGGGCGAGCATGCGCGCGAGGTCCGCCGCGCCGTCGAGCGCGATCGCCTGCCGGTGCCCCCGCGCGCGCAGCCCGGCAATGAGCGAGTCGCGGTCGGCGCCTCCGATTGGCGCCTCTCCGGCCGGATAGACGTGAGCGACGATCACAGTATCGGCATCGTTGAAACAGGTGCAGAATTGCTCGAACAGCGTCGCGAGCCGCGTGTAGCGGTGCGGCTGCATCACCGCGATTACCTGGCCTTTCGTTGATTCTCGCGCGGCGCGCAGCACCGCTGCGATCTCGACCGGATGATGGCCGTAATCGTCGATGATCGGAACGCCGTTCCATTCACCGGTGCGCGTAAAGCGCCGGCGCACGCCGCCGAATTTCTCCAGCGCGGCGCGGATTGTCTCGTCGCCGACGCCGAGTTCGTGCGCAACCGCGATGGCCGCCGTCGCGTTGAGCGCGTTGTGGCGCCCCGGCATCGGCAGCCGCAGCAAGGCGATCTCGTGGGCGTCCTCGCCGGCGCGGTCGCGAAAGGTAACCGAGAAGCGCGAGGCGCCGTAGGCGTGATCGAGCGCAACGAGCCGCACGTCAGCCTGCGGATTCTCGCCGTAGGTGATGACGCGCCGATCCTCGATCCGGCCCACCAACTGCTGCACGATCGGGTGATCGATGCACATCACCGCGAAGCCGTAGAACGGCACGTTCTCGACGAAGCTGCGGAAGGCGTCCTGCACCGCCTCGAAGGTCTTGAAATGATCGAGATGCTCGGGATCGACATTGGTGACGATGGCGATGTCGGCCGGCAGTTTGAGAAACGTGCCGTCGGATTCGTCGGCCTCGACCACCATCCATTCGCCGGCGCCGAGCCGCGCATTCGTGCCGTAGGCTTCGATAATACCGCCGTTGATCACGGTCGGATCGAAATTGCCGGCGTCAAGCAGCGCGGCCACGAGCGATGTGGTCGTCGTCTTGCCGTGGGTGCCGGCGATCGCGACGCAGCTCTTGAGTCGCATCAATTCGGCGAGCATTTCGGCACGGCGCACCACCGGCAGGCGCTGCGCGCGCGCAGCGATAAGCTCCGGATTGTCGCGCCGGATCGCCGAAGAGACGACGATTACGTCGGCATCGTCGATGTTTACGGCCGCATGCCCGACGACGACCTTGACGCCCTTCTCGCGGAGCCGCTTGACATTGGCGCCCTCGGCGACATCGGAGCCGGTCACGGTGTAGCCGAGGTTCACCAGCACCTCGGCAATGCCGCTCATGCCGATACCGCCGATGCCGACGAAATGGATGGGTCCGATATCGCGCGGAAGTTTCATGTAATCGATCCTAAGCTAGTTTCTTACTCCGCCAGATCACAACCGCTCGAAACTCGCCGCGAGTCCGGCGCCAGTTACTGCGCCCTCTCCCCTTGTGGGAGAGGGCCACGAGTTCGTGCAACAAACTCTGATGGGTGAGGGGCGGCATCCAAGAACCCCTCACCCCTTCTTCTTTGCTGGGATTTCCGTGCTGCCCTCTCCCACAAGGGGAGAGGGCGCAATAACTTCGAGATGAGCCACTTCCATCACGAAATCGGCGAGGCGCTCGGCGGCATCGAGCGCACCTTCCTGGCGGGCCGCGGCGGCCATGGCTGATAACCGCTGCGGGTCGCCGGCAAGCGCGGCAATTTCCGCCGCCAAGCGCTCGGGCGTAAATGCCTCCTGGCGCAAACGGATGGCGCCGCCGGCGGTTTCGAGCGTGCCGGCATTGGCAAACTGGTCCTGATCGAGCGCATGGGGGAGCGGCACGAGAATCGCCGGCCGGCCGATGGCGGCGAGTTCGGCGACCGTGCTGGCGCCGGCACGCGCAATCACGATATGGGCTGAGGCGATCCGCTCCGGCAAATCGGGAAAGAAGGCGGCAACCTCGGCAGCGATGTTGAGGCGCGCATAAGCCTCGCGCACGCGCGCGAGGTCTTCATCGCGCGCCTGCTGCGCGATGAGCAGGCGCGAACGCAGTCCGAGGTCGAGCCGCTCGACCGCTGCCGGCACCACATCCGACATGATCTTTGCGCCCTGGCTGCCGCCGGAGACGACGAGGCGCACGAGACCATCCGGCTGCGGCGGCGCGTAGGGAGAAGCCGCGGCGGCGATCACGGCCGGACGCACCGGATTGCCGGTGCGCCTCGATTTGGCAGCCAGCACGGGGTCGGCAGCGAGCACACCGGCAAAGCCGGTTGCAATCGCAGTTGCCCGGCCGGCAAGGAGGCGGTTGGCGCGGCCGATCACGGCGTTCTGCTCGTGAATGATGGTCGCGACGCGACGCAGGCTTGCGGCGATGAGCGGCGGCAGCGTCGGATAGCCGCCGAAGCCGACCACGGCCGCGGGCCGCAGCCGCCTGATGAGCCGCCAAGCCTGCATGGCGCCGATGCCGAGCAATGCGGCGGTGCGCGTGAGCGCAAGCGGATTCCTGGCGCGCACCGTTTCGCTGGCGATGACGTGCACCGCACGGGCGGGAAATCTCCCGCCATAGCGGCCGCCGCGCGCGTCGGTCGCCAGTTCGACCGCCACGCCGCGCTGCGCCAGTACCGAGGCGAGCGCCTCGGCCGGAAACAGATGCCCGCCGGTGCCGCCGGCCGCCAGGAGGATGACGGGCGCGCCCGCGGCGCGTTGCGTAGGGTGGGCAAAATCGCCGGACGCCGCGCTAGAACGTGGCACGGCCTCAGAGCGATTTTGCCCACGCGGTCCAGCCTCGCGATTCGACAGCGTGGGCAAAATCGCGACGCGCCATCCTTCGCGCGGATAAGAACGAGCAGGCGATTTTGCCCACCCTACGAGTCCGCGCGTCAATCCCATTACGCCGCCACTCCGGCCGGCGCGAGCGCGGCGGCGCTGGGCAGAAGCTCGGCGCGCGGGCGTTCGCGGGCAAGCGCAAGCAGCATTCCCATGCTCCAGGCGAGCGAGATCATCGAGGAGCCGCCATAGGAGATGAACGGCAGCGTCATGCCCTTGGCCGGCATCAGGTGGATATTGACGGCCATGTTGATGGCGGATTGCAGGCCGAACAGGATCGACAATCCGGCGAGCGCGAAGCGGCGGAACGGCTCCTCGGAGCGCATGGCGTGGCGCAGCCCGCGCACCACGATGAAAGCAAACAGCGCGGCGAGCGCGAGACAGAGCACGATGCCGAATTCCTCCGCCGCAACCGCGAAGACAAAATCGGTGTGGCTTTCCGGGAGGATGCGCTTGATCACGCCCTCGCCCGGGCCTTGGCCGAACCAGCCGCCGCGCAGGAACGATTCGACCGCCTGGTCGACGTTGAAAGTGTCGCCCGAGGCGGGATCGAGGAAGCGGCGGATGCGGCTTGCCACATGCGGGACGGTCGCATAGGCGGCGAGAAGCCCGAGCGCGGCGCTGCCGCCAAGGCCGACGACCCAGACGAGCCGCATGCCGGCAAGGAAGAACAGCGAGCCCCAGACGAGCGCGAGGAGCATCGTCTGGCCGAAATCGGGCTGGAGCACGAGCGCCGTGACGGTGAGCAGCAGCAGCGCCAGCGCGATGGTATTCGCCGGCATTTCCGGGCGCCGCGCCGATTCGCCGAACAGCCAGGCGATGAGGATCACGAAGGCGGGCTTGAGAAATTCCGACGGCTGGATGTTGACGCCGAGAATGACGATCCAGCGCCGCGCGCCCTTGACCTCGGCGCCATAGAGGAGCGTGAGCGCAACCAGCGCCAGGCTCAGGAGAAACACCACGAACGCCATGCGGCGGATGCTGCGCGGCTTGAGGAACGAAGTCGCGAACAGCACCCCAATCGCCGGCAGCAGAAAGAGCACGTGGCGGTCGACGAAATAAAACGGGTCGAGCCCGAGCCGGGCGGCAACCGGCGGGCTTGCGGCAAGCGAGAGGATGATGCCGGCGAGCATCAGCACAAGAAGCGCCGCCAGCATCAGCCGATCGACCGTCCACCACCAGGCCGCAAACGCCGTTCGTTCAACCCGCGAAACCATGAAATCTCCCCCGTAACAGTTAGGACGCGCCACGGCTCCCACCCTCCCCTGCGGGGAGGGGGTGGGAGCGTCATCCTGAGGCCCGAGCGCGCGTTCTTCACGCGTGCGAGCCTCGAAGGATGGCGCGCCGGAGTGGGGTGAACCGCGAGTGCGGTGCCCCTCGGTTCACCCCACCCCGCCCGCCCAACAGCGCGGGCGACCCTCCCCCTCCGCCAAAGTCGGGTCTACCCGACTTTGGCCGCTTATTGACGGTCAAACTCGGGCAAGCCCGAGTTTGACCGGGAGGGTGGGAGCGGGCGGCCAGATCTTGCACAAAACTCGGCGCGAAAAGCCTGGCAACGTCCGCATCAAATACTGGTCATCACTCCTGCGCCTCGATGGTTGACGGCGGATTAATAATCCAAGCCACCCGCCTTTCGGCCGAGCCGCGCGAGCGGCGAGCGCCGCGCGGCCGCAGCTCCGCCGGCCCTATGTTTAGCGGCGCCGGCTCCGCCGTAGCGTTGCGTTCCCTTTTCCCCTCTTTTTTTCGATTTGCGGGCGAACGAGGGGGAGTGGAGCACCGAGAAACGCAGGGTGCCGTGCCGGCACCCTTGCGTGCTGGTGAGGCACGCTAGACGCTTGCGAGGCGTCTTGACGTCCCTTGCGATCGGGACGTCTCGCCTCTCGGCGCTCCACCGCGGCATTTCTCGCTGCCCCCCTCCTCCGCAAGCGGAGAAGGTATTTCCGAAGGGGCGAACGCCCGCGGGGCTGGCGACAAGCCAGAGCCGCAGGGAGCCGCTCCCGGCTCCGCCCA
>DATBHB010000160.1:0-30985 GCA_036557705.1 Xanthobacteraceae bacterium | reverse complement strand
GCATGCGGCAGGGCTCCTCGGGCTTGCGACGCATTAGCTCCGCGTGCTCATCCGCGCGCTGCTTGCGGAGATCAACGTCAGAGATTGTCGCCCGCTGCGTAGGCTGTGTGGGCACGTCGGGAACGTCGAAATAGTGCACTTCAAGCGCCGCCTTTTCCGCTTCGTTGCGCGGCGGCATTAGGCCAACAGAAAACTGCCTGCGGCCGTGGTCATTAAACTTTGACATTAAAACCTCGTGTTCGAAAAATGGATGGCGACTCCGCAGTCAAAGGAAAACCCGCGGAGCCGCCGAACGCGCCGGCAGATCAGGCGGCGCGTGTTTGGGTAGCGATGTGCCGCAAAACGCGGTTCATCTGGTCATCGTCGCGACCAGATGAAATGCGTTCAGCGTGCTCCCGAAACTGCTCCGCAACGAGCTTCAAATCGTTGAGCAACACGCGCGCGCCGTTGCGTTCGTGGCTGAAGTCGGCCGGCTCGCGACCGATTGCACGGAGATATTCATTCATCACCGGGCCGTGCACGCCAATCAGTCACCGCTCGTGCTCCGCGAACTGCGCCTCGGCGCGTGCGGCTAGGTCGTTGCAGTAACTCGCCGCAGCTTCGCGATCGGCGACTAACTTCGCTTCCGCGGCAGCGGCTTCGGCCTCGGCGATTTCCTGGTCAAGCGCGGCAAGTGCGTCGCGCAACGTGCGCATGCGTGCCTCGGCCTTCCAGGACTGCTCCTCGGCTGCTCCGGTGGACTCACCGCGCAGGGCAAGCGCGAGTCGTTCGTCTTGCGCGGCCTTGGCCTGTTGCTCGGCTTCGGCTAGTTGCGCCGCAACGGCATCGCGGCGCTCAGCGGGGGATTTTTTGGCAAACGGATTCTTCATCGATGTTTCCTTTCAGTGATAAATAAACGAATGGGACCAGCGCGCCGCTCGCTGCTGGCAGCGCGGGTCGGTTTAATGATATTAAGCAGCGATGCGTCGCTCTATCTCGCGGCGAAGACCGTCAAGGTCGACAATCGTAATGGCCACCGGAACGTCGATCTGTTCATGTTCGTACAGCGACGCGCCGCCGTCGGGATCGACAACGAGCAGGCCGTGGGCGCCATGGAACTGGTCGGCAATCGCCGCAGCGGATGTTGGTTTCAGGCCAAGCCGTGTTAGTCGATCGACAAGTGCGATCCTCACGATCTCGTCCGGCCGAAACTGGCGCGGGATGCCCTGGCCAAGCTTCGGGGCCGGAATTATCTGGCGGTCGAGCAGATTCGCCAGCTTGCGCGGCTCGATGCCCGCGATCCTCGCGGCATCGCCTGTGGAGAATGTTTGCGCGGACATGATTAGAATCCTTTTGATTCGTAAAGTCAGGTTTCGAAGGTCAAATTAAAGGCGCACCGCCTCCACACCGGTCTGGATGAAACCAGAGCGGAGGCGGTGCGCAGTTGGGGGTTTCAGGCGAACCGCTCGACCAGCGGCGCATCGCGCAGGAGCGCTTCGCGGGTTGCGCGGCGCACGTATTCGCTGCGGCTGGTCTCTAGCGCGCTCGCGGCGCGGTCGAGTTGCTGCAGAAGATTTTCAGAAATGCGTAGTTGCAAAACAGCTTCGGGCGAAGGTCTGGCCATGATAGTATTCCTCAAAAATGGTCACGGCTCGCTGGCCGCTCGTGAAATGGTTTGCGGCCTCATGCCGCCAAAAGCAGCCCGTTGTTGAGCATGCCTAACGCAATGGACACGGCGGCATCCTTAGCGCGCGTCCGGTTCACCATGTCCGTCAAGCGGCCGTCCGGTAGGCGCGCGCCACATTCCTGGATAAGTGCCGTCTGGCACAATGCCCAGCGCCGCATTTCGTGCGCCGTGCCTATAGAGATGGTCGCCGCGCCATTCAAAATCATTCGTGCCGTATTTCCTCATTTGGATTTAGCTCCCGCAAGAAAAGCCTTTAGAGGCCCGTGGATGCGATTTCAGGCGCCGGCCCTATGTCCTTGGGGGCCTCCCCCTCCGAAAAGTAAGTTGACGCGCCGCTGTGGCGGCACGTCGTTCCTGGCCAGCGTCAGCCTCCAGGCATCAAGCTCAATAAGTCCGGGAGCTATAGTTCCGCGCCCTTCTCGCAGGGACCCGCTATAGGTATTCATCAAACAGCCCACCGGCCCGGGAGCGGCCTCTCGGCGGCTCGGGGACGGCAAAGTAGATTTCGGTGGCTGCCTATTGTGTGGCTTATCAGCAACACATTCCGGCGGCAGCGTTCCGGTTTGCCCCTAGGGGCTCATGCAACCTAATCTTGGTTGCAGACAACTCAAAGTGCGTAAGTTGCACTTTTCGAGTATAACGTCCTTATAGCACGAAAAGGTACTTCAGCGCAAATTCTGGATTCTGTGTGAAAAATTAGCGAACCCCGTCCATACCAGATACCGTTCCCTACTGTACTTACAGAGTAGCCGAAAAAAGTACATTTCGCAAATTCTGGATTCAGTGCAAAAAATCACCGCACCAGCGCGGCGGGTGTCGGCGTTTATACGTGTCGGAGACGTTCTCCGTCACGTATCCCCACCGGCTTTCGACGGCCGCTTTCGCCTGCTCGCTCCGCGCCTTCTCCGAGCGCCAGCGCTTTGGGATGATTTCGGCCGCCGACCTTACCGGCCGTTACGGCGCGATCGCGCGATTCGACTTGCGGCGCGGCGGATGCGGCGCGCTCATGCGGCGGTTCCCTCGCTTGCCGCCGCCTTTTTCAAACGCCCTGGAAGGCGCCGGCGTGCTCAATCTTCTTCTTTGTGCGCTTCATGCCCACCATCTCCCTCTTGCGTCATCCCCAATGCCGTCCCAGTTCTTGTCGATGATATCGATGCGCGTTCCCCAGTTGCGTGGCTTCATGGACGCGACTTCCTCCGCAACGTCTCTCATGGCATCCAAACTCCCGACGACATCGAATAGCCGCCGGCCAAGCTGTTTTAGCTGATCCTTAAGCGCCCTCCGGGTGGGGTCCTCAATAATGCCGTCCAGATTGAGCTTTTCCCATGGAGTGCGCATCAAATCTGCGCAGTTAATAAGCTTGAAATCCGGCGGCTCATGCGCCCGTGCCGCGGCCTGCCGTTTGGCATGCTCCTCGCGCGCATCCAGGTTTGCGGCGATGGCCTGCTTAAGCAAGGCAACGTGCTCCGCCTTGTCCAGAACCGGCCGGGTATTATCATTTGCCGGCACCGCGTTCTCAGCGACCTTCGGCCTACGCTTCGTTGCTGTTTTGGTCATGCTGCATCACCTTCCTCATATGCATGTGACATAATCCCTTCCGGTGTAGTACGCGCCAGGAATCCGGGTCCCAATCCCGCCCGTCGACCGCGTATTTGCATAGCGTCCCTTTGGTCGTGCGCGCCACACATAGGCTGGCCGCCGGACATTAAGAACTCGTGATACTCCTCAACCTTGTCGAAGCCTACGTGTTTCGCGACGTACAAATCAGGATCGCGATTATACTCCTCCGCATCTGCTTTATTCAGAAACAGATCAACGCCAGGAATAACCGCAGGTAGCTCGACCAGTGCCTCGCGATCGAAATCTATCGGCCGATGACAATTGGTACTCATGCTGCCATCTCCATCTCGCGCATCTGCTCGGTTTTCAACGCCCACGTGTTTGCCCAATCGTAATCGACCGCGTAGCGCGCCGCCTGGTGGCTTTTTGCTGGTTCGATTAGCTTGACGGCCCCACGTTCGACGAGCCGATGTAGGCAGCCGCTTATGGTCTTCGGAGTTCGCTTCAGGCCGAATGCTAGATTGTCGACCGAAATCTGCACGATGCCGTCCCTGGACTTATCGGTCATGCAATCAAGGACACCTGCAACCTGTAATTCCGTCCGCGTAGCGGGCTTTGGGTTGCGGTGAAACTGCAAGGCAAGTTCCCAGTTTGACCATCGAATAAGATGAACGTGATATTGATCCATCGTCATTGTTCGCCTCTCCTTAGTGAATCGTAGCGGCAGCCGCAGCCGGGATTACCCTAGCTGCGGCAGTGCTGCCCATTTCGTATTTAACTTGCCCCTTGCTGCCGAAAGTGGCTGCCAGCATCTTTCCTTCGAACTCCTTTTGGTCTTTGGGCTGTTCAATGCCTGTAGCCTTGCGGATTTGGAAAAAGTATTCCTGCCCTTCCGCAACGAAGGTCTCGTTCTGGCCACCTAAATAGAATTCGTGGCTGATTTCCCTGCCGTGATGCTCGCCGCCAAAGACTTCAAAGACGAACCGGAACATTTCGGCGCCGTCGGCCTCGTCCTTGAAGATTTCCATGCTTGTGATCTTAACGATGTGGCGGCCGGGGAAGGCACCAGTGACCCCGGCGAAGGCCGGCGGCTTCAGGCGCTCGATGTCGTCGGCATCGTTGGTTTCGTAATACAACTGGGGTCCAGGCTCGTCATAGAGACCGTCAGCAAGCCAGTTTTTCAGCCGCTTGCGAAACCGCTGGGTCGTGCCGTGGGCGTCGTAGATTTCACGCCAAGTCTTGGCGGCATCAACTAGCCGCATATGCATCGCCGTGTCCGGCTTCAGCTTCACATACGCCTTCCTGGCCGTGGCGGTGGCCGTCTCGCCGTAGGCCGCACATAGCTCCTCGAACGGATCGCCGGCGCTGTCCTCCCCCCGGCCCGTGCCCCGCGCCGTAGCCGCCGTAGGCGGCGTAGGCGCGCCCTCCGAAGGAGGGATGCTACTGCTGCCGGGGGAACAAGTAGAAAGATTAAGTGCAGATAAGGATATAGTGCCCTGCAGGTCACCTGACCATGTGACCTGTGGGTCACCTGACCATGTGACCTGTGGGTCACCTGGTCGCGTTGCCATGTTCAAGCATGTGCCCTGTAGGTCACCTGTGTCACATGTGCTCGAAATTACACCCAACTTGGCTTCGCCGATGGCCTCGATCTCGTCGCGCAGGGGGCCAAGGTCCCTCGCAATGGACCAGAAAAACTTGTACTCGGTCTCTCTCCGATTGGCCCACGTGCCTGCACGTTCGACTTCGATCACACCGTACTTCTTGAGCCGGCCTAACGAGTCTATCACCTTACGTTGACTATGCAGTGTTCTCGCCGCGAGCTTGCGCACGCCCATCCGTGCGGTTTCTGGACGCTGATGAAACTGTGGCTTCGACTCGAAATAATATTCCTTCAGCAGCGCATCTAATACGATGATGTCGATCGGCTTAGCCCAGCCATTAGGATGGCGTGTTTGCAGAATGACATAACTAAGCAACTCCTTTTGATGGACGGAGCAGCCCGGTTTGTAGCTATCATAAGGCTTAGCCGCCTTTTGCTTTTGGCTCGTCGCGGCTGGTTTCGGCGCCGCGGGCAGCACAGCGTCCCGCTGATCTTCGCTGGTTGGATGGTCGTCAAGATCGGGAGCGGGGCCGACTCCAGCCGCAGTCACTATGGCTTCGACAACCTCACATGCTTCGCCAAGATCATCGCCCAGGTTACAATTTTCCCAATCTAAGCAGTAGCCGTCTTCAGCGCCGGCGTCCGGCTTTATCGGCACCACCACTGCGCGCTTTCCGGCCTTGGGAAGATCAATGGTAATGTCTACGGTGCCGTTGGGTTTGCGCTTGGAACTATAACCCTCGAACGCGCGATCGGCCCAAGAGACAAAGGCGCTCATGACCGCACCTCCGCGGCCGGCAACACCGCCGCAAGGCGGACGTCAGCATTCTGCAGGGGCGGCACCTGCTCCATCAGTTCGACAATGCGATCGCAGACTTCCTGCAGCCCTTGCGGCTCGTAGCGGAAGCACACCTCGCGGCACGCCGTTTGCGTGGCGGCTACGAACTCCGCGCCGTGGTAGGTTGCGAGCTTCGCCTTAGTCTCAGCAGAGATCGCGCTGTTATCCGTCAAAGCGGCCAGCGACTTGAGTAAGCCGTAGGCTGCGCCATTGCGAATATCGTGCGGATACTTGGTAGCTAAACTCGCGCGCCACATCGCCGTGGACGCGCATTTTGTACGAACAAAATCTAAGTGAATCATTTTTAGTCCTGTTGGTGTAGTTAGAAGTCTAAAATCCCCCACCGCCACCATGGCGGCCAGGGGTAGGCTGCCAGCGAATTTACCCGCGCTGGCGGCCGGGTTTGGCATTTTCCAAGGCAGCAGCAATCACGCCAGACGGCACCTCGAAGCTGAGCACTTCGCCGTTCGGCACGATGACGTTGATCTCGTATATACCGCCGATAGACGCATAGAAATTGACGCGGCACGGGGCGCTATATGAGCCGTCCTCAAGCTCTTCGAAACCAAGTCGGTCGAAAGTTTTCATACTTGAGAATGCGGAAACGATACCTTTCGCAAGCCCAGATATTCCGTATTCCCCTTCGAGTCGCGCGGCCTGTTCTTTCAGTTTGTTGTTCATGTTCGCTCCTGTTGTGCCGGCAAGCCGTGCCGGCGTGGTAGTGTTATGCGGTAGCTTGAGAGCGCAGAATCGCTTGCGCATCCTTCCACGAGTTGCCGGCTGACGTTTAGTGCGGATTTATCGAATCCGATGGACACACGTTTGAGCTTAGCTATAGCCGCACTCTGTCTTTCCTTATTGAGCATGATGTTAAGCGATATGCCTAATGCTAGGTGTTCGGCCTCTGCGTGCTTCTTCTTATATGCCTGTATGGCGGCCTGGACTTCTTCGGGAGTCGCGCTGCAGTGCCTCTTTATTGCAATGCCGTCTTTCTGAATGACGGCAAGATCGGCCTCGATTTGGTCGATGCGTCTAACGAGCTTATCGAACGCCCTCCGCGCAGCCGGGATTATCTCGCCGTCCTTTATCGGGAACTCCGTAGCCCCGAGCTTGTCCTTCTCTTTACGTAGGTCATCACGCCTCACGGCCAGCTTCGCCAGCGCCGCCAGCAAGTCCGGCTCGCCGTGCAGATTGGCGAGCACCCGCTGCCGCGGCTGCCCTTTGTCGTCGCGGTAGGCTTCGACCAGGGTGGTTGATACATTACCGGCCTTAGTGGTGCGCGTTCTCACGTATGCCATGGCGTAGTGTCATGCTCAGTTATGGACTCGTGGCACTACCGTCGTGCCCTCGTCCTGGTTCACCTTTGGAGCAGTAGTGTCACAAGCTATCGCCGCACTGTGCCACTACGGCCGATCTTCACCGGCGCGCAGGGATCGATCGCGCAACCGTGCTTCCGCACGGCGGCGCGCGATTTACCGACGCTCACGGGCCAATGTGTTGATAGGCGCGTGCGATGTCTACGACCGGGAACGCGCGAGGTGCGAAGCCTGTGAGGTGTCCACCGCAAAATCCACACCGGCGCGCGCTAGTGGGTACGGGCGCGCGTGGTGGAAGCGACGCCCCATACGCGCCGCCCTGGCGCCGATCACCCCCGGCGGGGCTCCTGGTAGCTCTGGCGGCCGGGAGGGCGCTGCGGGGGATTCCTACGGGTTCTGCTGGCGCGTCTTGCCAGTGCGGTGGGATATCTACGTAGAAACGCTTGTCCCCCCTATGGAACGAAAATGGTCCCACATACGCCTAAGCCATTGAGATGCCTTTGTCCTATAACTTCGGCCCGGGGAGCCAACGCCCAACTCGCCCTCTGCACCGCCGGCCGAAGCGCCTCTGATCGGTCGCCGGCGGCCTTGTTTGCGCCGGCGCGTCTCTGAAGCGAGCGTCCTCCTACGATGGCCGTTCGCAGGTCGGTCGTACGCTGTCGTCACGTAGGTCTCCCGCCCGCCGCGTCACGCGGCTGCGGCAATCAACAATTGGGAACGACGCTTGTTGGTAGTGGATCGTGTACGCGCGCCTTTGCCTCTGCTTGCGGGCGATATTTCCTCGACCGCCCCGCACAGCGCGCCGGCCATCGCAAGCATGCGAAGGAGGCGCGGGGCGCCTCTGAATTGCCGGACTTCGCGGGAATTGCTGCCTCCAAGGTTGGGAGGCGCTGGGTGAGGATCGCGGCGGCCATAGCATTGATGGCGTTGCTGACGGGCTGCGCCGCAGATACCAGCACGGTGAGCGGAAACGAGCTCGGCGGCAAGCTTCCCTATGCCGAAGGTCAGGTGCCCGCAGCGATGCGGACACTCGAGGCCTATTGCGCCAAATACGGCAAACGGGGCCGGATCATACGCATGACGCCTGCACAGCAGGGTGGCGAGATCGGATTTGAATGCCACTGACGCCCGCCGCGCAGAACGCGGGCGGCCGGACACCTCAAAACAACTCAGTTCGTTGCACGCGCTCGCGGATCCAAATCGCGGCTGCCAAACTCGAGCAGCGTGATCGTTGTGGAGCTCGATGCAGCGGGAAGTCCATGAACGCGCACTCGAGCGGCGGGCGCACATGTTGACGCTCGTGGGCGCGCAACTGTAGCTTTTGAGGCCGTGCGGCGACGCCGGGTATCACCGCGGGCCGCGCTTACCCCTGAATGCGTCCTGCGGTAGGGCGCCGTAGCTTGGAGGCGGCCGTGAATTCAGCTTTTGTCGTTCAAACCAATGATCTTCCGCGCGCGAAAGTCGGGGGAGTGGACGATCCGTCGGTCCGATGGGCTGGCGCGTTTGCTGCCTACGGCGGACACGGCACAACCGCGTCCTCAACCATTGTCTACGAGATCGAGCCCGGCGGCCGGCTGGGCTGGCACACCGACGCCACCGAGGAGACGCAGTACATCTTGGCTGGAACGGGCGAGCTGCGCCTGGAGGATGGCAGCAAACATGCGGTTGGCCCGGGCAGCGTGTTCGTCCTGCCGACTCCGATGCGTCACGATCTCGCCAACACCGGCAAGGAAACGTTACGCGCGGTGGCTTTCTTCGCAGCGGCCATGTTCACGCAGCAATTCGACAACGTGATGCTGCCCCCGGACGTCCACCTGCTCGGCACCCCGAACCGCAACGCGTAGGCGGCAGCGCATCGGTCCCGGAACACATGCGCCAGCGTTGCGGCCGCGCCTCAAGGTAACCGCCCAACTATCTGAATCTGCCTGGTGTCTGGCCGGCAGCCAGCGTTCCGGAACCGCCTTCCGGCAGCCGACGCGCGTGCGCCGCCGTCATACCGGCCAATGAACCATCCTAGGCGCTGCACGCACTAATAGGTGATCGAGTGCGTCCTCGTGCCCGCGCGTGACCGCGTGATCGCCCGCATTCAGACCGAAGCCGGCTCGTTGGCGGTCGCCGTTATCATGCTTGCGACCGCTTTCATGGCCGGTACCGCTGAGCAGGCGAGCAGAGCCTGACGGCTCCTGGATCGTATTGACCGGCGCGGGACTGGCGGGTGTGTCCTCGAGAGGAGGCTTCGGATGTCGGTTCATTCGCGGCCAGCAATGCCGACCTTGCCGGCTCGGCGGCAGGCCTTCAGACCACGGCGAGACTGGTTGTTCGCGAAGCTGGCGACCTGCCTCACGGTTCTTTGCGCTGCAGTGGCGGTCCTGATCGCAGCGGCCGCCGCCGTGGCGTTCACGTTCTCCTGACGCGAAAGCGTCGGCAGAACGCTGCGGCCCGATTGCTGCAACCATCTAGGTTTTGTAGTCGGGAGCCCGCCTGCCTGTCATTGAACTATCATGATCAAGGACTATATCGGCCCTGTCGATTGCGACGCCGTTCCCGACCGCGGAAGTACCGGCAGGGCGATGACGCAAGCGACAATGGGCCCGCCGGGAGAAATCTACGGCGGGTTTTCATTTTGAGCCTCGCGGGCACCTGGGTGCTCGGCATCCCGTGCTGCGACGAGACATCACTCGAGCGTCGAGCCGCTTTCCCCGAACAGGCCACGCGAGCGCTCAAGGATGTCGACGACCTGGGCGAAGGCCCCCGGATCCAGTGCCGGGCCGGGATGATGCGCCTTGCGGTCGTTGATAACGCGGTCACGCGCCGCCACGAGGCCCTGCCTGCTGATGCCCGTGGCAATAATTTCCGCCACGATCGCGTCGCTGGCGGGGCCGAGAATCTCAATCACCTCGTCTCGTGATAGCTCAGACATCGCAAGTTCTCCTCTCGCCTCCTCGCGGGAGGCTCCGCCCTTCGTCCGTAAGCTTGTTCCACGGGTGTGATCGGCGCCTTCGCTGTCACGGGCGCCGCCGCAATCCGGACCAGTGCCCGCGGTGTGGAGCGCCGTCACTTCACTGGGCCTGCGCGGCTTGCCCGGCCCTTGCCTTGCGTGCGGCTCGCCATTCTTCGAAGCCCCGCACGATCACGAAGAACGACGGCACGAACAGCACGGCAAGGCATGTCGACGCGAGCATGCCGGTAAAGACCGCGATGCCGATCGATTTGCGCGCATTGGCGCCTGCTCCGGTCGCCAGCACCAACGGCACTACGCCGAGGATGAAGGCAAACGAGGTCATGAGAATGGGCCGGAAGCGGGCGCGCGCCGCCTCGAGCGCCGCCTCCAAAATAGGCTTGCCATCGAACACGCGCCGCTCACGTGCCACTTCGACGATAAGGATCGCGTTCTTGGCCGAGAGCGCAATCAGCAGCACCAGGCCGATCTGCGTGTACATGTTGTTGTCGATCCCCAGTGCCTTGAGCGTCGCCACCGGGCCCGCCAGCGACAGCGGCACGGCGAGCAGAACCGCGACCGGCAAGAACCAGCTCTCGTATTGCCCTGCCAGGACCAGATAGACCAGCAACATCGCCAGAGCGAAGATGTAGTAAATCTGATTGCCGACGAGATTTTCCTGGTATGACATCGCGGTCCATTCGAAGCCCGCGCCCGGCGGGAGTGCCTTGGTGGCGATCTGCTCCATCAAAGCCATTGCTTGCCCAGAGCTGAAACCGGTCGCCGGCAAGCCCAGCACGGTGGACGACGGATAGAGATTGTACAGGCTCAGCAACGACGGGCCGACGATAGGAGTGATGTGCACCATGGTGCCGATCGGGATCATGGCGCCCTGCCTGTTGCGGACCGGCAGCTGCTCGATATCCCGAGGAGTCAGGCGGAAACGCGAATCGGCCTGAACGTAAACCTGAAAGACGCGGCCGAACTTGTTGAACTGATCGACATAGCTCGATCCGAGGTAGGCGGAAAGCGTGGAGAACACGTCGTCGATCGAGACCTGCAGGGTCTCCGCCTTGGCGCGATCCACGTCGACCTTGATCTGCGGCACACTGGCACGAAACGAGCTGGTCACTCGCTGGAGCCCGCTCTGCGTCTGCGCATCCCGCACCACCGTATTGGTCAGGGTCTGCAGCTTGCTGAGGTCAAAGCTGCCATCGCGCAACTGCAGCTGCATGGCGAAACCGCCGGCATTGCCAATACCCTGAATTGGCGGCGGCGGGAACACGACGACGCGCGCCGTCGTGACCGCGGCAAAATCGCGGTTGAACTGCTGGAACAGCGAAAGCAAATCCTCGCCTTTGCCGCGCACGCTCCAGTCCTTGAGCACCAAGTAGGCGACCCCGGCGTTCGCGAGGGTTGAGTTGTTATCGAGGGCGGACACGCCCGAGATCGCGATCACGTTTTCGACCGCGGGGTTCTTGCCCGCAATTGCGCTCACCTGGTCGAGGACACGCTTGGTGCGCTCGAGCGAAGCGCCATCGGGAAGCTGCACCGTCACCAGCAGATAGCCTTGATCCTCGATCGGGAGGAATCCGGTCGGAATTCGCGACAAGCCGTAGCCGGCGACGCCGATCACAATCAACGCGACCACGCACATCGGTCCGCTGCGCGCGACCATGCCGCCGATCAGACGGGCATAGAGCCGCTCGAAAGGATCGTAGACGGCATTGAAGCCGCGGAAGAAGAAGTTGCGCTGGTCCGCAGGCACGGCGGGCCGAAGCCAGAGCGCGCATTGGGTCGGCTTCAAGGTGGCCGCATTCACCGCGCTCAGGAACGCCGTGGCAGCGATGACCAGAGCGAACTGGGCGAACATCTGACCGGTCAAGCCGGGGATGAAGGCCGCCGGCAGGAACACCGACATCAGCACGAGCGTGATTCCGACGATCGGGCCGAACAGTTCGTTCATGGCCTGAATGGCCGCTTCCTTGGGAGGCAAGCCGCGCTCCATGTGGTGGGCCGCCCCTTCGACCACCACGATGGCGTCATCCACGACGATGCCGATTGCCAACACGATGGCAAGCAGCGTCGACAGGTTGATCGTGAAGCCCAGCGCCGCCATGGCCGCGAAAGCGCCGATGATGGTGACCGGCACCGTCGTCATGGGCACCAGCATGGCGCGCCAGTCCTGCAGGAATATCACGATCACGATCAGGACCAGAATCGCTGCTTCGAACAGCGTCTTCCACACCTCGTTGATAGAGGCCCGAACGAAGGTAGTCGTATCGAACGGCACGCTGTAGGTCAGGCCCTGTGGAAAGCTCTTGGCAAGCTGCTCCATCTTGGTCTTGACCTCGCCCGCCACGTTGAGCGCGTTGGCCTCCAGGGTCTGAAAGATGCCGATGCCGGCGGCCGGCTTGCCGTTGAGCGTAAACACCTGGCTGTAGGTTTGCGCCCCGAGCTCGACGTGGGCCACGTCGCGCAGATGCACCATCCGCCCATCCGGACCGGTCTTAACGACGATGTTTTCGAACTGGCTGACGTCATCAAGCCGGGTCGCGATATCGAGCGTGTACTGGAACGGCTGGTCGCTGGGCGCGGGCGGCATGCCGAGCTGGCCGGCAGTAACCTGTTGGTTCTGGCCCTTAAGCGCATTGACCACGTCTTCGGTCGTGAGCGAGAGCGCATAGAGCTTGTTGGGGTCGAGCCATACTCGCATCGAGTACTGGCCGGCGCCGAAAATGTTGACTTGGCCGACGCCGGGCAAGCGCGCGAGTTCCGGCTGCAGCGAGATGGTGGCGTAATTGGCGAGGAAAAGGCTATCGTAGCGCCCGTCGGGAGAGCTCAGCGTGACGAACTGGAGGATGGCCGTCGACTTCTGCTGGACTGTCACGCCTTGCGCCTGCACCGCCTGCGGCAATTGCGCGAGCGCGCTCGACACGCGGTTCTGCACCAGCACTTGCGCGAAATTGATGTCCATCCCGATCTTGAACGTGACGATCAGCGTGTAGCTGCCGTCAGAGGCGCTCCAGGACTGCATGTAGATCATGCCGTCCACCCCGTTCACCTGCTGCTCGATCGGCAGGGCGACGGTGTCCACCACGGCGCGCGCGCTGGCGCCTGGATAACGGGTGGTGACCGAAATGGTAGGCGGAACGACGTTGGGATATTGCGAGACCGCCAGCTTGAGCAACGCCACGCCTCCGATGACGACCATGAGGATGGCCAGCACGTTCGCCAGGACGGGACGCTCGATGAAAAATTTGGAGATCACGGCGCCGCGCTATTTCGATGCCGGCGGCTCGGCGGCCGCAGCCTGCGGTATCTGCAGTTGCGGATCGACCTTCTGTCCGGGTACCGCATCGAGGATGCCCTCCACCACCACGCGATCGTCGGGCTTGAGCCCGCTCTCGATGACGCGCAGGTCGCCCACGGTCTGGCCGAGTTGCACTCGCCGCTGCTCGACGACGTTGTCGGCATTGACCGTCAGCACGTAGCGGCCGGTCTGATCGCTGCCGACCGCCACCTGCGGCACCAGCATGGCCTGCTCCGGCCGCAGGGGCACCCGGACGCGAACGAAATAGCCCGGCAGCAAGGCCGGCGCCGGATTATCGAAGATGCCGCGCACCTGCAGCGTGCCGGTCGATTGATTGACCTCGGGCGAAACATAATCGAGCACGCCCTTATGCGGATACCCGGTTTCGGTTTGCAGCCCAACCTCGACCGGGACCTTGTTGACGATGTCGGCCACGGTCACCCCGCGCTGCGCCATCTGCGCGCGCACCCGCTGCACGTCGCGTTCGCTCAGATTGAACCAGACCCAAATCGGGTTGACCTGGACGATGGTGGCGAGCTCGCTCGTGTGGCTGCCGCCGACCAGTTCGCCGATCGAGACCTTGCGCGCGGTGACAATGCCGTCGAACGGGGCCGAAACCGTCGTGTAGCCAAGATTGATTTCCGCGTTTTGGGTGTTGGCCTGTGCCTGCAGAACGTTGGCGCGCGCGGTGTCGCGGTTGGCGCGTGCCTTGTCGAGATTGGCCTGGGTCGAAACGTCCTTGGATTGGAGCTCTTGTTGGCGGGTGAATTCGGCCTCGGCGTTGACCAGTGTCGCCTTGGCGCCTTCCTCCGCCGCCTGCGCCTGCTCCAGCTGGATCCTGTAGGGCTCCGGCTCGATTACGAACAGCGGCGTGCCTTTCTTCACCGCCTGGCCGTCCTGATATTTGATCTCCTGGACGTATCCCTGCACGCGCGCCACCAGCTTGACGTTGTTCACCGAAGCGGCATTGCCGGTCGCTTCGAGGTACGGCGTGACGGTCTGCTGCAGGGGGAACTGCACGGTGACCTTGGGCGGCGGCGGCGCGACGTAGCGGTTCTGCTCGCCGCACCCGGCCAGCAGCATCAGCACTGCCGCGCCGGTGGCGCCGAGCAGCCGTCCGCGATGCCTTGTGCGTGGCTGCGCACCCATCGCGACGGCGGGGCGGATATGCGCGGCCGCAGTTCTCATGCCCATGTCCCCTGGCTATACGCCGGTGAAGGCTGTCGGCGGCGCAATGTCCCAGGACCTCGACCTTGCTCGAAGCAGGTTACGACGTGTCGATATTTTCACGCCAGCCCCGATCGTGGCCCGAATTATGCGCAGAGTGGGTCGTCATCCCCCGTCGTGCCACATTCGATGCAATGCGCAAGCCAGCGGTCACGGCCTGCTGCGCTTGCGCAATGATGCCATCATTCATCGCGACGCCTTGGCGGGGGGCGGCTGCTCGCGCGTTTCGACCTTGAGCTGCAACTGCTCGATCACGTTCTCGCCGTAGCGCGCCACCGCCGCGCTCTTCTCGGGGTCGCCGGCGCCCGCAAGCCTCGCCACACCCTCGCAATAGGCAAGGATCAAGGCATTCGCCAGGTCCGCCGGGGTGGCCCGCGGGTGCTGCGCCAGCATGGTATCGGCCTGCTCAATGGCAGCCGGCGCAGAGAAATTCAGCTCGGCCTTGCCTCGAATTTTCAGCGCCGCCGCCACCAATCTCGCAGGCACGAGCGAATCATTATCGGGCGGGCACCTCAGCGCGGGCTGCCAGGCGGGGTCGTGCTCGGCAAGCGAATAGCCGAGGGGCGTGGCCCATATGATCCCCACCGCCGGCGCGGCCTGCGCGGCGACGTTCTGCTCCGAGAGGCGGGCGGTGATGTTGAGCGCGAAGCGCTTTAGCGCCAGGCTCTTCGCCTGGTCGGAGCCCGCCCCGGCGGCGACCACCGGGCAATAGGCGGCCACCAGGTTGTTGACGATGTCGGCCATGCCGGCGCCAGGGTTCTGCACCTTGTAGCGGTCGATCAGCGTGGCGTAGGCGACCGAGCGCCGGGCCATTTCGGCGCTCAGATCCGCAATCAGATTGGGATCGAGCGCGGCCGCCCCGCCCTGCCCAACGTCCGGGCAATCAAAGCGGCGCGCGGCATTGCTGGCATAGACCGGCAACGACAGCGCCGAGCGCCAAGCCGCGACCAGCCCCGAAGTAGCGTTGGGCGCTGCCTTGTTCCCCCAGCTTGTACGCAGGTAATTGACGACATCGGCCACTCTGCGGTCGTCCAGCGAGCCGGCAAAGCTCGGCATCGCCGGCATGCCATCACGCGCCGGAATACCTTTCAGCACGGCTGAGATCGCGTCGAATGGCTTTGGCACCAGGATGGCCGGATTGCCGGCAAGCGGCGGGCTCGAGCCGGGGAGGCCCCGTCCGTCGCCTCCGTGGCAGCTCGCGCAATCGTCCCTGTAGAGCGTCGCGCCGATGAGGTTGCCCGAGGCGGCCGCACCCTCCGCGACCGCATGCTGCCCGCTTGCAAGCACGATGAACGCACCAACGAGGCTGGCCGAAAAATTTTTGACACGCATGGTTCGGCTTGCCGGGGTTGAAGATGTCACTCGAGCGGGCATTCGGGACCCCACACAGAGCGGGCGGGTTGTCGGGAATCGATTGAGCGCACGCGGATCGAGTCATTCGATCCATTGCGTCTGCGGCGCTATAATGTACATCAGCAGCAGCGCCCGGCAAAGAGCCGGGCGCGCGAGGACCTGATCGATGAAGGGCACCGGTGGGAACAGGCGAATGCATGCGGCAGGCTCTTGGCTGGCGCTGATCGCAGCCCTGCTCGCCGTGTCAATGGAATGCGCGCCGGCACGAGCGCAATACGCATGCACCACCAATTACTGCATCAAGAGCCAGACCATTTCTTTTCAAACTCCGCCGGGCTGGCCGGCAGTGCCGGTCGCCACCTGTTGCCAGACCCATTGGGGCGCCCTCCCCGGCAGCATCGACTGGAGCAACGGCGCGCCCATCATGATTTGCACCGCCACGCCGGAATACGTCACGGCGTTCCCGAACTGCGGAGGCCCCGATAGCCTGTCGCAGCCCTTCCCGTTGGATTACGAGCGCCCGAAGATCGGAATTGGCGTCGCTTGGCCGAACGCCAAGGACTATCGCTACGAGATGCAGAGCGTCCCGATCACCGACGGATCAGATGGCACCTGTGCGCAATATTCCAGCCAGCCCGGCAAGATCACGAATTGGTGGGTGTATGAGCTCAGGGAGCCAAAGCGTGGCTCCTACGTGTTCAGCGCAAACGTGAGCTTCCAGCGCGGCGAGCAGGGGTTCTATGCCGTGCTGAACGGCTGCAAGCTCGAGCCCCCGTCGGTTTCACGATAGGCCGGCAGCTATGCTTTCGCCGACATCCCGCCCGACGCACTGCGCGTCCGGGCGGAGCCTGCCGCGCCGCGAGTCCTTGCACCCCATTTGAAGACCCGCTATCGAAAAATTGCGACCGTCGCCAAGGCGGTCGGCACGAGCGCGGCTGCTCACCAAGGATGTCATGAGGGTGTCGCAAACAAGCTGGATCCAGCGTCGAGCGCTCGATTGAGCAGCATTCGCGCGGTGCGCGAAGCTCGGCTGCAAGCCGCGCCAAGCCAGGCTGGAGTCTCGGATGCTACCCTCTCCCGTTCCGCTTGTGCTCGGTGCCGCGCTACTGCAGTGGATCGCCGACGACATTCCAACCTTCAATGTCGAGCCCGGTTGCCGCGCCGCGGCGAAGATGGGCGACAGCTTGAGCCTGGACACGTCGCTTCGACAATGTCTTGCGGACGAGAACGGTGCTCGCGCCCAGCTGGAAAAACAATGGGCGCAGTATCCGCAAACCCTTCGCCAGCGCTGCACCGCGACCGCGCAAATCGGTGGTAACCCGAGCTATGTCGAGCTCCTGGTATGCCTGCAAATGGGGCGGGATGCTTCACAGATGGACAGAGCATCGTCCGGCAGCAAGCCGGGCGATTGACCAGCAGGACGATCATGGCGCAAATCATCGATGCAATAGGCGCTAGATTTGCTTACGGCGCGCGCGTTTGCTTGCCGTCACAAACGGGGGCAACGATTCACGGGCGCAACCTTGAATCGCGATCGCTGCCGCGTGCTCGCTCCAACCACGCAGCGCGCGGGTCTCAAACCATGGACATATCCTCAGATGAGTCCCACTGACGGTTCGGCTCGCGACGCTTCAGTTCTGCTGTCACCCGTTACCGCCAGACGCGAGCCGCCCCCCTTCGACGGCAAGGCGCGGCCGGCGCAGTCGGTGAGGGATGTCAGTCGCCGTTTCATTCAGCCACTCAGGAAAACCCACCGTCAGCTCGAGCGGCCGCCCTTTGAATGCATCGCGCTGGTCCTGCAAGGCGGCGGCGCGCTCGGCGCCTTCCAAGCCGGTGTGTATCAGGCGCTGGCCGAGGCCAATCTGCATCCGGATTGGATAGCCGGAATCTCGATCGGCGCGATCAACGCGGCTCTGATCGCCGGCAACGCTCCCGAGGCGCGTCTCGAGAAGCTGCATGCCTTCTGGGATCAAGTGACCACGCCCCGCGTGCCCGACATGTTCGGTCTGGCGCACCGTTGGCTGCGTGGTGACATGGGGCACATTCTTCTCAACCGACTGCGGGCCCAAGCGACCCTGTTCGAGGGCGCCGACGGTTTTTTCGCCCCGCGCATTCCGCCGCCTTATCTGGCCGCGCCGGGTACGATCGAAGCCACAAGTTGGTACGACACCTCGTTACTGCGAAGCACGCTGGAGAGGCTTGTGGACTTTGATCGCATCAATTCCGGCGGAATGCGGTTCAGCGTCGGCTCCGTCAATATCCGCACCGGCAATTTCGTCTATTTCGATTCGACTACCCACAAGATCAAGCCTGAGCACGTCATGGCGAGCGGCGCGTTGCCGCCGGGCTTCCCTGCCGTGGACGTGGATGGCGAGCTTTATTGGGACGGCGGCCTGGTCTCGAACACGCCGCTGCAATGGGTGGTACAAGGAGACACCCGCCAGGATACGCTCACCTTCCAAGTCGATCTCTGGAGCTCGCGCGGCGAAATGCCGAGCGACCTCAGCGGCGTCATGGTGCGACAGAAGGAGATTCAGTATTCGAGCAGGACGCGTGCAAACACCGACCAGTTCAAGGAGATTCAATGTGTCCGCGTCGCGCTGGCCAACGTCCTGGACCAAATTCCGCCGGAAATGCTCGAATCCGAGGACGGCAAGCTGCTGCGGGCAGTCGCCGACCGCAAGGTTTACCAGATCGTACACCTCATCTACCGCTCCAAGAACTACGAGGTCCAATCGAAAGACTACGACTTTTCCCGCACCAACATGACCGACCACTGGAATGCCGGATACAACGACGCCACCCGGACGCTGCGGCACCCGGAGGCGCTGCTGCGGCCCACGGACAGCACCGGGGTGGCCACGTTCGACGTTGCCGTCGATGGCCGCGAATAGCGCGGCAGCAGGACAGGAAATATGAGGAGCCCAGAATGAAGGAAGCAGAGGTCAAGGCGCGCGCCTTCGCCATGCCGCTGACGAGCCCGGCCTACCCGCCCGGACCCTATCGTTTCGTCGACCGCGAGTTCATGGTCATTACCTACCGGACCGATGCCGACAAGCTGCGCGCCATCATCCCAGAGCCGTTGGAGCCGGACGAGCCTCTCGTCAAGTACGAATTCATCCGCATGCCCGACTCCACCGGCTTCGGCGACTACACGGAGACCGGACAGGTCATTCCGGTCAAGTTCCGAGGCCGCAAAGGCGGGTACAGTCACTGCATGTTTCTCAACGACGAGCCGCCGATTGCAGGCGGCCGCGAGCTCTGGGGCTTTCCCAAGAAGCTGGCAAATCCGACCTTGCGGGTCGAAATCGACATGCTGGTCGGCACGCTCGACTACGGCCCGGTCCGCGTCGCGACCGGCACCATGGGTTACAAGCACAAGGCGGCCGATCTTGATGCCGTGCGCGCTTCGCTCAGCGCTCCGAATTTCCTGCTCAAGATCATTCCCCACGTCGATGGCACCGCAAGGATCTGCGAGTTGGTCGAGTATTACCTCGAGGACGTCACGGTGAAGGGCGCCTGGACCGCTCCGGCGGCGCTCTCGCTGATGCCCCATGCCCTCGCTCCCGTTGCGGAATTGCCAGTGCTCGAGGTCGTTTCCGCCGTGCATTTCGTGTCCGATCTCACGCTCGGCCTCGGCAAGGTCGCCTACGACTACCTTCATGCAGCCGCGCCGAAACGCGAGTCGACGTCGACGCGGACGCCCGCTTCTGCAGGAGTATCGTGACATGCGCCTCAAGGACAAAGTCGCCATCGTGACAGGCGCCGCCAGCGGCATTGGCAAGGGGATCGCCCAGGCGTTCGCGCGCGAGGGCGCTCGCGTGGTCATCGCCGATTTGAACCAGAAGGCTGCCGACGCCACGGCGGCCGAGATCGGCGATTCCCGCCAGGCGCTCGGCATCGTCATGGACGTCACCAACGAGCAACAGGTCGAGGCCGGTGTCGCTCGCACCGTGGAGCAGTTCGGTAAAATCGACGTGCTTGTCAGCAATGCCGGCATTCAGATCGTCGCGCCGCTCGAGCAATTCGAATTTGCCAGTTGGAAAAAGCTGCTGAGCATCCACCTCGATGGCGCATTTCTCACCACGCGCGCCGTGCTGCAGCGGATGTACCAACAAGGGACCGGTGGGAGCATCATCTATATGGGATCGGTGCACTCGAAGGAGGCGTCGGTGTTGAAGGCGCCCTACGTGACCGCGAAGCACGGACTGATCGGATTGGCCAAGGTCGTCGCCAAGGAGGGCGCCAAGCACGGGGTGCGCGCCAACGTCATTTGCCCGGGGTTCGTGAGAACGCCGCTGGTCGACAAGCAGATCCCGGAACAGGCGAAGGAACTCGGCATTTCGGAGGCGGACGTCGTCAAGAACGTGATGCTCAAGGACACCATCGATGGGGAATTCACTACGGTTGCGGACGTGGCCGAAACGGCGGTGTTTTTCGCAGGCTTCGAGAGCAACGCACTGACCGGACAATCACTGGTCGTCAGTCACGGCTGGTTCATGCAGTGAACCGCCGGCTCGAGCGGCACGATAAGGCAGAGCCGAGGCGGTGCTATCTGGACGGCGTCGAACAGGACGGCCAACCAGCGCCACGCAGGCCCGCGCCGCCCCGGATTGGTGATGGGGGCAGCGCCGCGCCGGAATGGGCAGACGACACATACGCTCGCCGCCGAGTTGCCGTTTGATATCAATAAGCTACGGCTGCTTCGGAACGCCGGCCGACGGGCGCCTCAAGACCCCCGATTGCGTTTCAGGGCCGGCGAATTGAACCTCCCCGGCCGCCGGCGCGACTAACGGTCGACGCAAACCACCAGCCGCCCTCGTAGGGGCGGTCACAAGAGTGGGCGCGAGCTGGGCGTTCTATTTTAGGGCGAGGTGCGTCATGCGAGTGCACAGTGGGCATTGGCTCGACTACGATCCGGTGGCGCTGGTAATTCTGGTGGTGGGTATCGGCGCGGTGGCATTGCTCGCGCTGAGCATCTAAAGCACATCATTCGCGGACCGGTCGGCGGCGCGTTCGGGCGCTCGTCGTCGGTCCACGTTTCGGGTGGTGTTCGAGGCCCTCCGTTCTGTTCAGTCGAAAATTGGTCTTCCGCACTCGGCCTGGGCCGCGCGCAATGCCGCTCCGGCGGCGCAGCCCTTGTCGCGTCAGCGGCGCGATGCCGTTCCGCCTCGATTCCAACCGCGGCCACCTTCACCATAAATGTCGAAGCCGCTATCGGTGACCGCAACCGTATCTTCCAGCTTGATGAATCCGCGCCGCGGGTGTTGCAGGGTCGTTTCGACCGAAACGACCATGCCAGCCTCCAACGGGCGGTCGGCATCGTAGGCGTCGTAAGGCACCGGTCCCGTCGCCGTGAGCCGTGGCGCTTCATGGCTGACCAAGCCCATGCCGTGGGCGAGGAAGTGCATGTGGTTATGGTGCTTGGATTTGTGCACCAGCGGCTCGGCGGCGGCGTAGATGACGCTGCCCTTCGCCCCCGCCTTGATGGGCCTCATCGACGCGCGCTGAATCTGCTCGATCTCGCCCAGCAAGTCCTCGAGCTCGGCGTCCGGCTCGCCGTGAATGGCCATCCGGCACAGGTCGCCAATGTAACCCTGGTAGTTGCCTCCGGAATCGAGGGACAGCACATCGCCGTTTCCCCACGGCTGCTCTGACGGAGCGCGATTAAGGCTCGAGCCGACGGTGATGAGGCAATAATCGAAGACAAGGCCGCGATCCGTCTCCTCCCGTCGCAATGCCTCCGTCAATTCCCGCTTCGTCGTTCCGGGGCCGTGATTGGCGATCACGGCGAGCATCGATTCGATGACGCGCTCCGAGGCGATGCGCAGCTTCTTCAGCTCCTGCGGGCTTTTCACTGCACGCAGCCGCTCCAGCACGAAAAGTGCATCGATGATCTCGCTGCTGGGGAAGGCGCTTTGCAATGCCCTGCCGGCATCGACCGGCAGGAAGGAGAGCTCAGCGCCGATCCGCCGCGGCTTGGCTCCCAATTTGCGCGCGTAGTCGATCGCCTTCTGCATGGCATCGACGGAGCCGGACGAGTTGGTCTGCGATTCCGGCACCCAGAACGGATCGTTCTCCTTCTGGTAGCCCTCCATGCGATGGCCGAAATAGGCCGCCTTCTGCCTGCCGCCCTTGGGATAGACCAGGACCGGCAGGTAGCGGCTCAGCCCCATCGCATCCATGGATTCAAAGAAAAACGCACGATGCCCGCCGAGCAGGTATTGGACATTATGCTTCGACGTCGCGACCAGGATGTCGATCCCGGCTTCATCCATCAGGCGGTCGAGCCGATCCGCATCGAACGGAATTGAAGGCGCACTTTGCTTGACGACGTCGAGCATGATCGAAGCTCCTTGTAGTGGCGGCGCGCACTCTGTTCGGCTGCCGGCGCGAACCTGCTTGCCGCTCGCGCTGCTATGGGCGCGAGCGACGCTCACGGGCTCAAAGCATACACCGGGGCCACGCGCTCCTGCCATGCCTCCCGCGTCGCGCCCTGCCGCCGCGAGCCGTCATTTTTCGCCGATGCCCGCCAACTTGACCGCTTCGCCCCACAACGCGAGATCGGCCGCAATCGTCGCGGCGAACTGCTCGGGCGTGCTGCCGACGGGGTCTACGCCGAAGCTTGCAAGCCGCTTGGCAAAGTCCGCGTCTTTTGCCGCGGCCTCCACCGCCGTTGCGATGCGTCCGATGATCTCCTTCGGGACGGCCGCCGGCGCCATCAAGCCGTTCCAGGTCATTGCCTTCAATCCCGGAAAGCCCGACTCCGCGAAGGTGGGAACGTCGGGCAGTTGCGGCACCCGTTTCTCGCTGGACACCGCTAGCAGGTGAACGGTGCCGCTGCGCGCCTGCGAGACCGCCTCCGACAGGGTTGCAAAATAGACCGGGACGTGGCCGGCAATGATGTCTGCGAGTGGCGCGGCGCCGCCTTTGTAACTCACCGGCGTCATCTCGAGCCCCGCCCGTTTGAGAAACAAGACCATCGAGAGGTGGCTCAGCCCTCCGAACACCGGAGCCGCGTATGTCAGCTTCTCGGGCCGGCCGCGGACATAATCGATGAATTGCGGAAGCGTTCGTGCCGGAAGAGCCGGGTTGATGACCAGGACATAGGGATTGGTCGCAACAATGCTGATCGCGGCGAGATCCCGGACCGGATCGTATGGGGTCTTGGCCATTGCGGGAGCGATCGTGATCTGTGATGGCGTCCCCATCAGCAGCGTGTATCCGTCGGCCGGCGAACGCACGACGGCTTCGGTGGCGACAACCCCGGCCGCGCCCGCCCGGTTCTCCACCACGAATTGCTGGCCAAATGTCGCGCCCAGCGGCTGCGCGATCAGGCGCGCGATGCCATCGGTATTACCGCCCGGCGCGAAGGGAACGACGATCTTAACCGGTTTCTGCGGCCAGGGTTCCGATTGTGCCGATTGAGCCGCCACGACGGCCAGCACGGTGAGCGCTGCGAACACGCTTCGCCTTCGCATATCGGTACACCTCCATCGGAAGCGCACCCCCGGCCCCCAATCATAGTGCACGTCTTGATTGAAATGCCATAGCGCCGCTTCGCCCGCTGCGCCCGGCCGCCGAGGTCCTTCAACCCAAGCCCACCGCGAGGCTCGCAGGCGCAGGCCTCTTATCAGCAAATGCCCAGCGCGCCGCCACAGGGGGATGTAACCGCGCGCTGTTTCGGCAATCAGTTGCGGTAGCTTGGATCGATCCGGTCGAGCAAGCGCAGATAGGCCGGCCAGTCGGCGGAGCCGCGACCGCTGTCGTGCCGTTCATACTGCTCGACCGTCTTGCTGCAGACCTCCGGCGGGATCTCGATCAGTTCGTCACCGGTCGCTTCCATCACCAGCTGGATTTCCGCCGCCTCCAACAGATGCTTCATCAGGATGAAAGCTTCGCGCGCCGTCTTGCCCACGGTAAGCACCCCGTGATTGTGCATGATCATGGCACGGTTGCCGCCGAGATGAGCGATCAGCCGCTCGCGCTCGCCGAAGTCCTCGGTGATGCCCTCGTAGGGATGATAGCCGACGCGGCCGAAGAAGCGCACGGCTTCTTGCGAGATCATGCGCAGCCCGCCCCGCAGGCCTGCGATCGCCATTCCAGTACGGGTATGCACGTGCACGGCACAATTGACGTCCGGCCGGCCGCGCAGCACCCCCCCATGCAGGGTGAAGCCGGGCCGGTTGACGCCGGCACGCTCGTCGAGATCGGCGTCCATGTCGACCTTGACCAGGTTCGAGGCCGTGACCTCGGTCCACAACAGCTCGTGGCGCTTCATCAGGAACTTGCGATCTTCGCCCGGGACCCGCATGGAGCAGTGATTGTAAATGACGTCGTCCCAGCCGTGATGGGCGACAAGGCGATACACCGCAGCAAGGTCGACGCGGGCCTGCCACTCCTCGGATGACATCGTCGGCTGCGCGTCGACCAGCGGATTAGTGTGAACATTCACGGCAGACCTCCCTTCGGTGCTGCGGCGCAGCCGGCGCACGAACTCGTTCGCTCATCATTGTAATGAATGCGTCACGTCGGTTCCAGCAGCTTCGCCGACCTTTCGCAGCGTCACTTCCGTTCGCCAGCGCCAACATCGCAATACCCGGCGTCCCGCTGGTTCGTACCAGCGTTCAAAACTCGCGCCCGATCAGGTGGTCGAGCGAAATCGGACCGCCGCCGCGCACCAGGAAATAGAGCGCGGCGAGCGTCCACATCAGTGTGTATTCGAGCCCGGTCTTGTTCCAGAAATAGCCGCCGACGCGCCAGCGCTCGATGTTCGACACGACCAGGAAAATGACGATCGGGAGCGCGGCGAGCCGCGTGAACAGGCCGAGCGCCAGCAATGGCCCGCAGACGAGCTGCGTGATCGAGATCGCCGGCGCCCACAGCTTTCCGGGCCGATAGCCGTCCTTGTCGAGCTGTTGGGCGAGCTCGGCCAGGTTGTGCGACCGCACCCCGGTGGACGGCCACAAGCCGAAGGTGTTGCGCAAGCCGTGCGGCACGAGCGCCAGGCCGACGAAGGCGCGCAGCAGCGCCTCCGCCCATGGCATGAGCGACTGGTAGAGGCTGCCCAATGCCGAAACGAACAGCGGCGTCTCCCCGGCCGGCATCGAGGGTCCCTGCGACCGTGCCTCGAAAATTACAGCCTGATCTCGCCGAGATTGATGCTGGCGCCGAGGCTCGCCTCGACCGTGCGCTTGGGGCGCCCCGGCGCGGTGATGTCGAGGACATAGCGGCCGGAATTTTCATCGAGCTTGTCGAATTTGAAATCGCCGTAATTGTCGCTCGTCATCTCGGCCACGGTCCGGCCATCCTTGCTCAAACGAACGCTCGCACCTTCGACGCAGTCGACGCCCCCGTCGGTCTCCGCCGACAGGCTCCCGCCGATGAAGCATTTCGCATAGCGCCAGAGATTGCGGTAATAGACCCGAGGCTTGGTTCCTGCTTCCGGCTTCATCACCTCGAGACCTTCGTCGCGCGCGATGCGCGCCATCTCCGCGTCCTCGACCTTGATGGCGCGCATGGCGCCGGTCGGGCACGATTGTTGGCCACGCGTCTGCTGCCAGCCCTGATCGAGCAGGTGAGCGTCGAACGGCCAGATCTGCGGTAGCTGCAACTCCTCATTCCACCAGATGTGGCCGTAGGGACAGCTCTCGACCAGATCCTTGCGTCCCTTGGCCTTCTCGGGATCGATCAATACGATGCCGTCGTCGCGCTTCTTGACCGCGTCGCCACCCCTCGCCATACACGGCGCATTGTCGCAGTGATTGCACATGGTCGGAACATAGGCGATGTCGATCATCGGCACCTGACCACGTTCCTTTTGCAGGATGTTGATCCATTTGTGGCCGTGTTTCGGCATCGGCGCGGCATAGCCCGGCCAGGCGTTGCCGACATATTCGTCCATGACGGCGAGCGTGCACAGGTTGCAATTCGTGCACTCCGCCACGTCGATGATCATGTTCCATTTCTGCATGGCGCCGCTCCGATCACTTCGCCGGCACGAGCTGCGCGGCCTTGAGCGTCTCGCGCACGTCCTTGTCCTTCTGCATGCGCGCGAAGGTCTCCGACATGTGCTCGCTGCGCCCGTCCCAAAGCTCGACCTGGACCAGCGAGTTGGCGCCGGCGATCGAATGCGTCGATCTGGTCTGGGTGCGCTCCGGCGTGAGCAGGTTGAGGCAGCCTCCCCGATCGACGGATTTACCGGGCTCGCCCATTGGATCGTAGACCGCAGACGACTCGTAGCCGTGGCACACGCCGCGCGGCAGCCGCTGGGTCGGCAACGCCGCACAGATCACCGCGCCGCGATCGTTATAGACCTTGACGAGATCATGCTTGTTGATGCCGCGCGCGCCGGCATCCTCGGCGTTGAGCCGGATGATCCAGTAGTAGTAGCCGTTCACCTTGACCCGGTGGTCCTCGATGTTGAGCAGGAACGAATCCTTCCCGTCGCCCTGGGTGTGGAACGAATACTTGGAATGGGGCGTGAGCAGTTGCAGCGGGTAGCGCTCGTACATCTCGCCCGAATGCGGTCCTTCCCACGACGGCTCGTATTTGACGATCGGCGGCCGCTCCGGATCGCTGAAGCGCTTGAGGCTGTTGCACTCGAATTCGAGCTTGCCCGACTGGGTCTGCAGCCCGCGCAGGTACTCCTCGGTATAGTCCGACGGCAGCGGCTGCGCCTCAGGCACGTCCTTTTTGCGGTTCTCCCAGAACCAGCGGAATGACACCGGCGCGCGCAGCTTTTCCTTCTCGGCGGGCACCACGTAGTAGCCGCGCTTGAGCAGCTTCTTCCACGAGATCACCTTGGG
The DNA here is from genome assembly GCA_036557705.1 of Xanthobacteraceae bacterium. Classification (GTDB taxonomy): domain Bacteria; phylum Pseudomonadota; class Alphaproteobacteria; order Rhizobiales; family Xanthobacteraceae; genus VAZQ01. The sequence goes on along the minus strand of DATBHB010000160.1, from coordinate 4,363 downwards.
CAGGTCGGAGGCGAGATACACCCGCTTGACCCAGTCGATCTCGTTGACGCCTTCCGAGAAGTAATTGGCGAGGCCGAGCCGCTTGCAGATCTCATTGAAGATCCAGAAGTCGGATCTCGATTCGCCGAGCGGCGCGATCGCCGGCGCCTGCAACACGATCACCCGATGATTGAGCTGTTGCTGGCCGTGATGGCCATAGCCGCCGAGCCCCGCCCACTCGCTGATGTCGACCCGCTCGAAATTGGTGCAGGCCGGCAGGATCACGTCTGCGAACTTGGCCTCGCCCTCGAACCAGATCGACTGGTTGACCACGAATTCCAGGTTCGGGGACTGGTACATCCTCACCCAGCGATTGGTGTTGTTCATCGTTGAAAGGATCGAGCCGCCGTACTTGTACATCATCCGCACCGGGGCCTGGCCTGGTGCCGGATAGGAAAACTTGGCGAATTGGTGCTCGATGGATTTGCCGACCCAGGGATAGCCTTCCGCCTTGCCGTCGGCGATCGCCTCCGGCGTCCACAGCCGCGGAATGCGCTGGAACGTGGTCGACATGCTCGGTAGCTGCGGCATGCGCTGGTAGAGCTCGACCGGCATCGCCGTATTCTCGAGGTCGCCGGACATGCCGCCGTCAGCATAGCCCGGGAAATAGAACTGGAAGTCGAGGGGGCAGCCCCACTGCAGATTGCCCATGTTAATGCCGGGCTTGCCGAGTCCCTGCATGGCCGTCAGGCACACCATGACCCGCGCCCATTGGATGCCGGTCTGATTGCGGCAGGCGCCGCCGTGACCGTTGCCCCAGCCGCCAGGCGCAAGATAGACGCGCTGCCTGCCCCACTCGCGCGCCAGCGCGCGCACATCCTTGGCGGGGACGCCGGTCTCTTTCTCCTGCCACTCCGGGGTCTTCGCGATCCCGTCCTCCTCGCCGAGCAGGTAGGCCTTCCATTTGTCGAAACCGACAGTGTGGGTCTCGACGTAGGCCTTGTCGTAGAGATCCTCCTTGATCCAGACGTATGCGATCGCCATCGCCATCGCGACCGAGGTCGTGGGTTTCGGGGCGAACCATTTGCCCGGCAGGAACTGCGCGGAGGCGTTGTAGTACGGGTCGACGTGCACGACCTTGATGCCGAGCTTCGGATTTTTCAGCCACTGCCGGCGCACGGTGCCTTCCTGCGCGCCGTATGAGCCGCTGGTGCTCTCGGGATCGGCGGCCCAGAACACGATCATGTCGCAATTCTGCAGGCAGTCCTCGACCGTGCCATAGGTCTCCGACTGGCCCACGCGCAATGTATAGCCCCAGTGATGCACCGCGCCCCAGTACCAGCCTTCCCAGCTGTCGGGGTTGTGGTGGATCTGGGTGTAGCCGACGGCGTTGCGGAAGCGGAACAGCGCGGAGAGGTAATACCCGATATTGCCCCAGGTGTGATGCGAGCCGTGCGACACCGCCATCACGCCCGGGCCGTAGGTACGCTTGAGCCGCTTGATCTCGTGAGCGACGAGGTCGAGCGCCTCCTGCCAGGAGATGCGGACATAGCCGGACTTGCCGCGGTTCTGCGGATTGCGCTCGCCATTGGGGTCGAAGTCGACGCGCTTCATCGGATAGAGCAGCCGATCGGGCGAGTACACGATCGACTTGGCGTTCTGCCCATGCGGGGCGAGCGTGGTCTTGCGCGGCGGAGTGAGCTTGAGGCCGCGCGCCTCGATGGTCCAGGGCGGCGGATCGTCGTCGCCGAAATCGATCGGCGTCATGCGGACGATCTTGCCGTCCCTGACATAGACGAAGACCGGCCCGCCATTGGTCATGTTGCAATAGCGCATGGTGCCGTCGGCGAGCCGCATCCCGATCTGCAGGCCGACGCTCTGGCTCATCATGATGGTCTGCGCGAACCAGTTGCTGAGGTCGTCGGGACCTTCCACGGTGAGCTTGAAATCCTTCTGGGCATTGATCTGGTCGAGCCAGTTGATCGGGGGCATCAGCAGGTCGGCACCGAGCGCGGCGGTCTTGAACGCCAGCGTGACCTCGGCATCCGCGCGCAGTCCGCTGCCCGAACTCACCATGCCGTCGCGGATGGCGAACCAGCGCCCGACCTCCTCGTCGCGCGCCTTGAGTTGGGCGACGAGGTTGCGCTCCTTCAGGCGCGCGCGGAACGCCGGGTAGCGCCAGGCCGCGTAGCTGAGAAGCCGCGCCATTCCCCACAGGATGATCTGGAACTTCATCACTGAGAGCATGGTCTCCTCCTGACCGGTTGGCGCCGGGATCTTGTAGATCTGCGCATAGTTTCGGCCGTTTGGCGGGGATGCGCAATATCTAAAGAAGACGCGCCACCTGCATGCTCGCGGGCGCAGTCACCTTTGCGTCAGGAGCACGGACCAGGTCACCGAACAGAGCGCCACGAAGGTGACGCACGCATTGACCGCGTGCGAATATTCCCAATGCTCGCGCAACTGCTCCCAATTGCCGGGTACCGTGGTCCAATTGCTGGTGGCCTCGTTGGCGGGATAGGTCCACACGAAGAAGATCGCCAGCGTCAGCGCCACGCAGCAGAATGCCAGCGTCGCAAGCTTGAAGGGCGCGCCGCCGCGGCGCAGCAGCATCAGGGCCAGGGCCAGATTGGCGAGAAGCGCGCCGAACAGGACGATGCCGAACAAGGCCCAGCCGCGATAGATATTCTGCACGATGAAATATTGCTCAGCCCCCAAGTTGATCTTGTTGAGCAGGCTGAACGCGTGCGCGCCGCCCGGAATCAAGGCGAGCGCAGTCAGCACCACCGCCGCGAATTGAACGACCTTCAAAAGCACGATCACAACTCCCCGGCTCGCTTCCCCGCTTCAACCCCGGCCGCCGAGCCTCGGTTCCACGCTGTCATCCTCGACCCCAGCAAGGGAATAGGACGGATGGTAGCAAGGGTTCTTTGCATCGCTGGCGCCGGCCGGTAAGCTCCCGCGCGCAGCGCCCCCGAAGTGGCGCGGGATTTGCCCACCGGCAGGTGAAGGCAAAACTCCGAACAAAAACCTGGAGAGGGGGAAATCATGGTCGAAGCGACCTCGCATTACTACGTTCCGGCGCTGGGCAGGATCTACAGCGCCGTCGGTGAGTACGCGGAACCGATCTTGCGCATCGTGCTCGGCGCGGTTCTCATCCCGCACGGCATGCAGAAGCTGTTCGGCGCGTTCGGCGGTGCGGGATTTGCGGCCAACGCCGCTTTGTTCGATCGGCTCGGTTTCACCCCCGGCGTGTTCTGGGGCACGCTAGTCGGCTGCACCGAATTCTTTGGCGGCATCCTGCTCGTGCTTGGCCTGTTCACCCGGTTCGCTGCCGCTGCGGTGCTCATCTTCATGCTGGTCGCGATGAAGTTCACCTCGGCCAGGGGTTTCTTCTGGACCGGCGGCGGCATGGAATACTCGCTGCTGATCGGCGTCTGCGCCCTGTTCTTCCTGATCCGCGGTGGCGGCCGCTGCTCGCTCGACCACATGATGGGACGGGAAATCTGACCGCGGGCGATCTCGGCAATCGCGGGACGCAGGAAGGAAGGCGACGCTTGCGGCCCGTGGCAGCACCCGATTGAACTCCGCGCCAGCACCTGGGTCTCAGCACGGACATCGGAGGATATCATGCCCATGCAATCGACCGAGCCGTCGCATCCGCTGTCATCGTCCTTGGACGGCCTCGCAGCGAATACCGCGGATGCTCTCCTATTGATCGGCCGTGTGCTGTTGGGTTGGCTCTTCCTCACGACAGCTTGGGGTAAGTTGTTCGGCGGCATCGACGGCTTCACCGGCTATTTGCGGGCGCTGCATGTTCCCGCCCCCGAGTTCTTCGCCTGGATCGGTGCGGTAGTGGAGTTCGTGGTCGGCATCACGCTCATTCTCGGTATTGCGACCCGTCATGCCGCGCTGCTCTGCGCGCTGTTCCTCATCGTGGCTACCGCGCTCGCGCATCGCTACTGGGAATACCCGGCCGAACAGATGGCGGCTCAAAAAACCAACTTCCTCAAGAATCTTGCGATCCTGGGCGGGGCGCTTTTCTTGTTCGTGACCGGGGGTGGCCGCTTCAGCATCGATGGGATGCTTGCCAAACGGTAGCTGCGCATGCGCCGGGGATGGCCGCTGCGCTGTTATGCGGACAACGAGGTCCAGCCGCAGCTGACCCGCCGCTGACAACGCGGTCGTCAACCCGCGCTCAGTTCCACAACTCCTTGCTGGCGAGACGTGCCCCCTCCACCAACGCCTCGAGCTTCGCCCACATGATCGATGGGTGAACGCGGCGATAGAACGGGCCCTGCGCGAAACCGCAGTCGGTTCCCGCCAGCACGTTCTCGCGTCCCACCAGGCGTGCATAGCGCGCGATGCGCTCGGCCACGAGCTC
>DATBHB010000159.1:0-174061 GCA_036557705.1 Xanthobacteraceae bacterium | reverse complement strand
GCGGAGATGACCGCAACGGCATTTAGCTGCCTCCTGCCCCCGCGCGGTATTGGCCTACGCAACTGATATGGGTGTTAAGACAAGCGCGTCCAGGGCGCCCGAACGGCCCAGCACACGCGCGGTCTTCACCGTAGGGATACTGCGCCTTTGCCCACCCTACTATTTCTGGACCGCGCCTTTGCCCACCCTACAGCAAAGTATCTGACGCAGCGAAACTCAGCGAATTACGCCGCCTGTGCCAGTTCGCCGTTGAAGGTAAGCCCCTGTCGGCCGGCAGAGATGACGACGCGCTCGTCGTCATGGATCCGGCCGGAGAGAATCAATGCAGCCAGCGGGTCCTGAATCGACTTCTGGATCACCCGCTTGAGCGGCCTCGCCCCGTAGGCGGGATCCCAGCCCTTCTCCGCGAGCCACTCGCGTGCAGCCGGTTCGAGGACGAGCTCGATCTTACGGTCGTCGAGCAGCCGCTGAAGCCGCCGAATCTGGATATCGACGATCTTGACCATGTCGGCCTTCTTAAGCCGGTGGAATAGAATGATCTCGTCGATGCGGTTGAGGAATTCCGGCCGGAAGCTCGCCCGCACGACTGCCATGACCGGCTCTCGCACGGCATCCGTGTCTTGGCCCTCCGGCTGATCCGCCAGGAACTGCGAACCGAGGTTCGAAGTCATGATGATCAGCGTATTGCGGAAATCGACGGTGCGGCCTTGACCATCGGTCAGGCGGCCGTCGTCGAGCACCTGCAACAGCACGTTGAACACGTCCGGATGCGCCTTCTCGATTTCATCGAACAGCACAACCTGATAGGGCCGCCGGCGGACTGCCTCCGTCAGGGCGCCGCCCTCCTCGTATCCGACGTAACCGGGTGGCGCGCCAATCAGGCGAGCCACCGAGTGCTTCTCCATGTATTCGGACATGTCGATCCGGACCATGGCGTTCTCGTCGTCGAACAGGAACTCGGCGAGCGCCTTCGTCAATTCGGTTTTTCCCACGCCGGTCGGACCTAGGAACATGAACGAGCCAATCGGCCGATTCGGGTCTTGCAATCCGGCGCGGGCACGCCGCACCGCCGTCGCGACCGCCCTGACGGCTTCGGTCTGGCCGATTACCCGCCTGGCGAGGTTTTCCTCCATGTGCAGGAGTTTTTCCTTCTCGCCTTCCAGCATTTTCTCGACCGGAATGCCGGTCCAGCGCGAGACAACCTGGGCGATGTTATCGGCCGTGACGGTCTCCTGGACCATGGCTCCTCGGCCGTCGGCCGCCTCAATGGCCTTGAGCTTCTTTTCGAGTTCTGGGATGCGGCCGTAGGCCAACTCGCCGGCGCGCTGGTATTCGCCCTTGCGCTGGGCATTGGCGAGCTCGACGCGCAGCTGGTCGAGTTCGGCTTTGAGCTTCTGCGCATCCGAGAGCTTTATCTTCTCGGACTTCCAACGGGCCGTCAGGTCGGCGGATTTCTTCTCCAGCGAAGCGAGTTCTGTCTCGATTACACTGAGACGGGACTTGGAGCCCGGGTCCTCCTCCTTCTTGAGCGCCTCTTGCTCGATCTTGAGCCGGACGATTTCACGGTCGAGCGAATCGAGCTCTTCGGGCTTGGAATCGACCTGCATCTTAAGGCGGGCAGCCGCCTCATCGACAAGGTCGATCGCCTTGTCGGGCAGGAAGCGGTCGGTGATGTAGCGATGAGACAACGTGGCCGCGGCCACGAGCGCACTGTCGCTGATCCGCACGCCGTGATGCTGCTCGTAACGATCTTTCAGGCCGCGCAGGATCGAGATCGTATCCTCGACGGTGGGCTCGTTGATGTAGACCGGCTGGAAACGCCTGGCCAAAGCGGCGTCTTTCTCGACGTGCTTCTTATACTCGTCGAGCGTGGTCGCCCCGATGCAGTGCAGTTCGCCGCGCGCCAGCGCCGGTTTGAGCAGGTTCGATGCATCCATTGAACCTTCGGCCCTGCCGGCGCCGACGATGGTGTGCATCTCGTCGATGAAAAGGATATAGGCGCCGGCCGCTGAGGTGACTTCCTGCAGCACGGCTTTGAGGCGCTCCTCGAATTCGCCGCGGTATTTGGCTCCTGCAACCAGCGCGCCCATGTCGAGGGCGAGGAGTTTCTTGTCCTGGAGACTTTCGGGCACGTCGCCGTTGACGATGCGCTGTGCGAGACCTTCGACGATTGCCGTCTTGCCCACGCCAGGTTCTCCGATCAGCACCGGGTTGTTCTTGGTGCGTCGGGACAGGACCTGAATGGTGCGGCGGATCTCCTCGTCACGGCCGATCACCGGATCGATTTTTCCATCACGCGCTGCCTGGGTCAGATCGCGGGCATATTTCTTGAGCGCATCGTAAGCCTGCTCGGCCGCGGGCGAATCGGCTGTGCGCCCCTTGCGCAACGCCTCGATGGCGGCATTGAGGTTCTGCGGCGTCACGCCGGCCCGCGCCAGCGCTTTCCCGGCCTCGCTATCCTTGTCGAGCGCGAGCGCCAGCAGCAGCCGCTCGACGGTGACATAACTGTCCCCGGCTTTGTCGGCGACTTTTTGCGCCTGATCGAACACCCGGGCGAGAGCAGGGGAGAGATAAACCTGCCCGGCTCCAGCACCCGACACCTTGGGGATCTTGGCGAGCGCAGCCTCGACCGCGTTCAGCGCCTGCCGAGAATTGCCGCCGGAACGATCGATCAGCCCGGCGGCGAGCCCTTCCGGGTCGTCGAGCAAGACTTTGAGCAGGTGCTCAGGAGTAAATTGCTGGTGGCCTTCGCGCAGCGCCAGCGATTGCGCAGATTGAACGAAACCGCGGGCACGGTCGGTGTATTTTTCAAAATCCATGATATCTCCTCGGCATGATCCTCGGCCCGTTCCGGCGCATGAGGAACATCGTCAACGGAATTTGCACGGTCGGCCTTGACGGAGCTCAAGGCCGGCTAGTGTCCCGATTCCGAAGTTCGCTTCATTGTGCGGCACCCTCGTTTGCGAACTTCGGAATCGAAGGACACTAGCAACTTATTGATCTAGTGTGGCTTTGGTTCAGAAGTCCGCATGTTGGACTCGCCGCAAGAATGATGCGGACTTCTGAACCGCCACACTAGTTGCGGATCCCGAAACGGCAATCCGCGAACTCATATGTGGGTTCGTTGTGCGCTGCCGAAAAGAGGATTTGGAGAATTTCGCTGGGCTGCGCAGGTCTGGCGGCGCGCGAAGGGTGGCGGGCTTGGACCACGCGAGCATAAGAGCCATTTACCGGTATCCGGTGAAGGGGCTTAGTGCCGAACGGCTCGAGCGGATCAGGCTCGCTCCGGGCGAAACGGTTCCGGGCGATCGGCTCTATGCCATCGAGAACGGCCCTTCCGGTTTCGATCCGGCGGCGCCCCGGCATCAGCCCAAGACGCGTTATTTGATGCTGATGCGCAACGAGCGGTTGGCCACGCTGCGAACGCGCCTTGATCTCGCCAGCCGAACGCTCGCGATCATGTCCGACGGCTATGACGCAGCGCGCGGCGACTTGCGGACGCACGCCGGGCGCGAAGAGATCGAAAGCTTCTTTACGAACTTCTGCGCCGGCGAGCTGCGCGGGCCGCCCAAGGTGCTGCACGCTCCGGGCCACAGCTTCTCGGATGTAGCCAAGAAGGTGGTCTCGATCATCAACCTCGCTTCCGTCGCCGCGCTAGAAGGTGCCGTCGGCGCGTCGGTCGATCCGCTCCGCTTTCGCGCCAACCTTTACGTGGACGGCTGGCCGGCTTGGCACGAGTTCGATTTGCTCGGGCGGGAAATTTCAGTTGCGAGCGGAGCATGTCTCAAAATCATTAAGCGCATCGTCCGCTGCGCGGCGACCAACGTGGATCCGGAGACTGGGCAGCGCGATCTGTCGATTCCCGACACGCTGATGCGAAGCTTCGGTCATGGCGATTGCGGGGTTTATGCCCAGGTTGTGACGGGCGGCGAGATCGCCGTGGGCGACGCTGTTCGTGGTAGTGGCCTGCTTCGGCCAAAGTGAAGGCGTTTGAAACTCGCTGAACGCGCCTATCTCCACCTCATCCTGAGGCGTCGATTGTCGGCTCTTGCCGACATCGACGCGTCTCGAAGGATGAGGTGGCCACGGGGCGGGCCGCCCCCATAGTTCGAGACGGCGCCGCCATAAATGGCGGGCGCCTCCTCACCATGAGGACGGATTAGAGACCGAACCATTCAGTTAGAGCGAAGCGGCCCACTCGCTCGGTTTCGCGATGGGTTTGTTTTGTAAAAGTTCAAGGTACAATAATACTCCAACCTTGGATATTGACTCCTATGCGCATCTCTGGAACAAATCATGAACAATCCCGATTGTTAATCAAAGGCTCTGCACCATGTCCAGCAAGACTGTGGGATCGCTCCGGGAGGCGCTCGCAAGCATCGAGCCGACCAGCGGCTTTCCGCTTGGCGCGGAGGAGGGCGTCTTGCCGCTGGGGGTACCGGCGCTCGATGCGACGCTCGCTGGCGGGCTTGCCTGGGGGGCCATGCATGAGGTCGCCCCGGGAATGTCGGCCCATCTTGGCGCAGCCTTTGGCTTTGCCTTGGCGGTTGTGGCGCGGGCGTTGTGTCGCGCCGGCAAGTTTGCGCGGGCGGCACAGGCGCTCTGGATCCAGACCGATTACTCTGGCCTCGAAGGCGGAAAGCCATATGGAGTGGGCATCGATCTCTTCGGCCTTCCCCTGGACCGGCTCCTGATCCTGCGGGTAGCCCGGCCGATCGATGCCTTATGGGCTTTCGAAGAGGCGTTGAAATCTCCAGCGCTTACCGCAGTGATTGCCGAACTGCCGGAAAGCGGCGCGGCTGCCGATCTCACTGCAACCCGGCGCCTCTTGCTTGCAGCGCGCGCCGGCAACGGGCTCGGACTGCTGCTGCGGCATCGCAGCGCCGCCTGCTCGACTGCGGCGATGAGCCGTTGGGAAGTCGCAGCCGCTCCGAGCGAGCCTGATCGCTTCGGCGGCTTGGGGCGCACCGCTTTCGATCTTTCGCTGATCAAAAACCGCCGCGGCCGTTGTGGCCGCTTCGTCGTGTCTTGGAACCATGAGTTACGCAGCTTCATCCCGCAGGCGCTATCTCTCGGTCTGGCTCAGACGGCTTGCGACCGACCGGATCGCGCGCTGCGCCTCGCACGCATCGGTTGATGCGCCTCTCGTCGTTGCCGCCGAGATCAAGAGCGCGCTGCGGCTTGCCGCGATCAACGATGCGGCCGCGCGGCTTGGCCTCAAGCCTGACATGGCGCTTGCCGATGCGCGGGCGATGTATCCGGCGATTGCGGTCGCCGATGCCGATCCGCATGCCGACCGCCGCCTGCTCGAAGCGATCGCCGACTGGTGCGATCGGTATACGCCGCTCATTGGCCTCGATCCTCCCGATGGGCTCCTGCTAGACGTCACCGGCTGCGCGCACCTCTTCGGCGGCGAAGGCCCGTTCTGCCGCGATATCGTGCGGTGTCTTGCAGCGCAGGGTTTCCATGCCCGTGTGGCGATTGCCGATACGGTCGGCTGCGCCTGGGCGGTGGCACGGCACGGCAGCATCGAGGTTGTTTCTCCCGAACAAACCGAAGCGGTCCTGCTGGCGTTGCCGCTCAAAGGGCTGCGTATCGCCCCGGAGACTGATACTGATCTGGCTCAGGTTGGCCTGAAGCTGATCGGCGATGTCATTTCGCGTCCGCGGGCGCCGCTCGCTGCCCGTTTTGGCGAGAGCTTCGTCCGCCGCATCGACCAGGCGCTCGGCCGCGAGGACGAGCCGATTACGCCACGCCTGCCGATTCCCGCCGTGGTGGCCGAACGGCGCTTTCCCGATCCGATCGGGCTCGAAGCCGACATTCTCGCCACCATCGAGCATCTCGCGGGTGAACTCAAATGCGCATTGGAGCGCCGCGGCGAGGGCGCACGGCTCCTGCAGGTCGCGCTGTTTCGCTCCGACGGAAAAGTCCATCGGCTGGAAATAGGAACCGCGGCGCCGGTGCGCGAAGCTCTCCAGGTGCGGCGCCTGTTCGCCGAGCGCCTCGCCGCGCTTGGGGACGCCTGCGATCCCGGCTTCGGGTTCGACATGGTCCGGCTCGCGGCGCTGGTCACCGAGCCGCAGGAGCCGATGCAGACCGGCCTTGCGGCGCCCGATCATGCGGCGGAACTAACACATCTCATCGATCGGTTTGGCGCCCGCTTCGGGCTGCGCCGCATCGTCCGCCTCGTTGGGCAGGACACCCATATCCCCGAATTCGCCATTGCGGCCATTCCGGCGCATGCGGCGGCTCGTCATCCTTCGAGGCTTGCGCGCGTTGAAGAAAACGTGCGCTCGCACCTCAGGATAACGACCTTCGATGCGGCCTGCATTGATTTGATCCGTCATCCTGAGGCGCGAGCGCGTCCTTCTTCGGACGTGCGAGCCTCGAAGGATGACGGAGGTGGATTGGCGGAGAGCCACGGGCCGCCCTCCTTCGAGACTCGCATCCAGCCAAAGCGCGTCGAAGACGCGCGTGAACGCGCTTTTGCTGGCTGCATGCTCGCACCTCAGGATGAGGGGGAACTAACTCAGGACTGTCTCTTCCCGCTCCGGCCGATCCGGCTGTTCGAGCATCCGGAACGGATCGAGGCGACTGCCGAAATTCCCGATGGTCCGCCGGTGCAGTTCACCTGGCGACGCGTGAACTATCGCGTCATCCATGCGGAAGGCCCCGAGCGCATTGCCATGCCATGGTGGCATGACGATCGCGGCAAGATGCTCACCCGCGACTATTTCCGCATCGAGAGCCGCGAGGGCATTCGCGTCTGGGTCTATCGCGAAGGCGCTTTTCAGCCGGGAGCGCCGGCAAGCTGGTTCCTGCACGGCCTCTTCGCATGAGCAACGTTCACCTCTTTCCCGAGGCGCCAGAGGGACGGCGCATCGAAACTCCCCATGCTGCCATTCCGGCTTATGCCGAGCTTGCCGTCACCACGAATTTTTCCTTCCTGCGCGGCGGCTCGCATCCGGAAGAACTGGTCGCCCGCGCCCGCGAACTCGGGCTTGCCGGGCTCGGCATCGCGGATCGCAATTCGGTCGCCGGCGTTGTGCGCGCCCATATGGCCGCGCGCGATCCTTCGCGGCTCCCCCCGATCACGTCGGGGGTCGCACCTCATCCTTCGAGGCTCGCGCACCCAAAGGGGGACGCGCTCGCACCTCAGGATGAGGAAGGGCCGCAGCAGCCGATTAAGATCGCGGTTGGAGCGCGGCTCGTCTTCGCCGACGGCACGCCCGACGTTCTCGCTTATCCGCAAGATCGCGCCGCCTGGGGGCGGCTCACGCGTCTCCTCACCGTCGGCAAGAGCCGCGCCGAGAAGGGCGACTGCATCTTGTTTTTCGATGATCTCATCGAGCACGGCTGCGGCCTCAATCTCATCGTGATGCCGCCGCGGCGCCTCGATGCTGGCCGGCTCGCCGCACTGCTCGGGAGACTTAAGACTTGTTTCGGTGAGGTTGAGCATAGCGGTGCCGCGAACTCGGTGCGCTCCCTCTCCCCGCGCGCATCGACTCCCGCACCACAAACTCTGGCGCGCATGGGAGAGGGTTGGGGTGAGGGGCCTTTTGTTGATCGCCTAACTCGCCCCCTCACCCCGCCGCGCCATAGCGCGTCGAAGATGCGCGTAAACGCGCTTATGGACGCGCGGCGACCCTCTCCCACGTGGGGAGAGGGTAACGGAGCACGCCGCTTGGCCGTTTGGCTTGCGGCGAGCATGCTCTATCGCGGCGACGACCACCGCCGCCTGGCGCGGCTTGCCGCGCTCGCCGGCGAAGCCGGTGTGCCGCTGATTGCGGTGAACGACGTGCTCTATCACGCGCCTGAGCGGCGCCCCTTACAAGACGTCCTCACCTGCATCCGCGAGTACATCACCATCGATGCGGCCGGCCGCCGGCTCGAAGCCAATGCCGAGCGGCATCTCAAATTGGCGCGCGACATGGCGCGGCTCTTCCGCCGCGCCCCGGAAGCGATCGCGGAGACGATTCGTTTCTTCGATCGCTGCCGTTTCTCGCTCGAAGAATTGCGCAAGACCGAGTATCCCGACGAGCGCCGCCCTCCTTACGCGACGCCGCAGGAAGCTTTGGCGGCGCTCGCCGAGGAGGGGGCGCGGCGGCGCTATCCGAACGGCATGCGGGAAGATATCCGCCGCGCGCTCGATCACGAATTGGCGGTCACGGCCGAGCTGAAATACGCGCCGTATTTCCTCACCGTCTATGACATCGTCCAATACGCTCGCCGCAACGGCATCCTCTGCCAGGGCCGCGGCTCGGCGGCTAATTCCGTCATCTGTTACTGCCTCGACATCACCGAAGTCGATCCCGAGCGCATCGATCTGTTGTTCGAGCGTTTCGTCTCGGCGGAACGGCGCGAGCCGCCCGACATCGATGTCGATTTCGAGCACGAGCGTCGCGAGGAGGTGATCCAGTTCATCTATCGTCATTATGGCCGCGATCATGCCGGCCTTGCCGCAACCGTAATCTGCTATCGCGGACGCAGCGCCATTCGCGAAGTCGGAAAGGTTTTCGGCCTCTCGGAGGATACGATCAGCGCGCTCGCCGGCACGCTGTGGGGCTGGTCGAAGGACGGCGTCACCAGGAAGGAGGCGCGGCGCGCCGGTTTCGATCCCGGCGATCCGCGGCTGCAAAAAACAATTGCGCTCGCACAGGCTCTCATCGGCTTTCCTCGTCATTTGTCGCAGCATGTCGGCGGGTTCGTCATCACCCGCTCACGGCTCGATGAAGTCGTCGCGGTCGAGAACGCCGCGATGGACGACCGCACCGTCATTGAATGGGACAAGGACGATCTCAACGATCTCGACCTGCTTAAAGTCGATGTGCTGGGCCTCGGCATGCTCACCTGCCTGCGCCGCAGCTTCGATTTGTTGAAGGCGCACTACGTGCGGCCTTCACTCTATGCTTCAGCAAATTCCGGTGCTGCGATTTTGATAGGTGCCACGCGCTCCACCTCTCCCCGCTTGCGGGGAGAGCATAGGCGGCCTTCGGCCGCCGTACTTAGCGCTAAGGACGCCGATGCGAACGCATCGGCTATGTCGCGAAGCGCGTCGGGTGAGGGGCAGCCTTCGTACACACAGTGCGTCGAAGAGGCCCCTCACCCCGACCCTCTCCCCGCAAGCGGGGAGAGGGAGCCCATCCCTCTCGACCTTGCATCGATCCAGGATTACGACGCCGCCGTCTACGACATGCTCTCCCGCGCCGATTCCGTCGGCGTGTTCCAGGTCGAGAGCCGGGCGCAGATGTCGATGCTGCCGCGGCTGAGGCCCAAGGAATTCTACGATCTTGTCATCGAAGTCGCCATCGTGCGCCCAGGCCCGATCCAGGGCGATATGGTGCACCCTTATCTGCAGCGGCGCGAGAAGCTCCGAGACAAAGGCGAGGAGCCGACCTATCCGTCGCCCGCGCCCGAACACGGCGATGCGGACGAGCTCAAACAGGTGCTGCACAAGACGCTGGGCGTGCCGCTGTTCCAGGAACAGGCGATGCGCATCGCCATCGTGGCAGCGAAATTTCCTCCCACCAAAGCCGATCGCCTGCGTCGCGCCATGGCGACGTTCAAGCGCGTCGGCACCATCGACCGCTTCCGCGCCGAATTCGTCGCCGGAATGGTTGCCCGCGGCTACCCGCGCGATTTTGCGACGCGCTGCTTTGGTCAGATCGAAGGCTTCGGCGAATACGGCTTTCCCGAAAGCCATGCGGCAAGCTTTGCCATCCTGGTCTACGCCTCGGCCTGGATCAAATGCCGCTATCCGGAGGTGTTTGCGGCGGCGCTCCTCAACAGCCAGCCAATGGGTTTCTACGCGCCGGCGCAGATCGTGCGCGACGCGCAGGAGCATGGCGTCGAGATGCGGCCGGTCGACGTGAACCTTTCCGATTGGGACGCCACGCTTGAAGAAGGTCCGCCTGCGCGCGACCGCCTCAATGTGCGCCATGCCTCGATGCGCGATTGCATCCGCTCGACCCATGCGGTGCGGCTAGGTTTGCGGCAGGTGAGCGGGTTTCAGCAGGCGCATGCGCTCAAGATCGAAAGCGTGCGCGGCCGCGGCTTCGATTCGGTGCGCGACCTGTGGCTGCGCACACGGCTGCCGCCCTCCGCGCTCGAACGGCTCGCCGAAGCCGACGCCTTCGGCTCGCTCGGCCTTTCCCGCCGCGACGCGCTCTGGGCGGTGCGCGCGCTCGCTCGCGCCGGCGACAAGGACAACCTGCCGCTGTTTGCGCGGGTGAAAATGCCGGAACTGGAGCCCGACGCCAATCTGCCGCCGATGCTGCCCGGCGAGCAGGTGGTTGAGGATTATCGCCACCTGCACCTGTCGCTCAAGGCGCATCCGCTTTCGTTCATTCGCGACGAGCTGACCCGCCGCGGCATCCTGCGTCACGAAGCGCTCGCCGCCATTCCTTCAGGACAGCGGGTGACCGTCGCCGGCCTCGTGCTGGTGCGCCAGCGCCCCGGCGACGCCAAGGCGATCTTCATGACGCTCGAAGACGAGACCGGCGTTGCCAATACGATTCTCTGGCTGCGCACTTTCGAAGCCTATCGCCCGGTCGTCCTCGGCGCGCGCCTCATCAGCGTCACCGGCGAGTTGCAGAACGAATCCGGCGTGATCCACGTCGTCGCCCGCCATCTCGAAGATCTTTCGCCGCTGCTACGCAAGCTGTCCGAAGAGCATTACGCGTGCGTCGAGACGCTCTCCCGCTGTGACGCGTCCAAGAACTCCGAGCCGGGCAACCGCTCGCCCAAGCGCATGGCCGAGCGCCGTGCTTGGGCCGCCAGGGAGGTTGCTGGTGTAGGCGATACCACGATCGCAGCGGTGATGCCGAAGGGACGGAATTTTCATTGATCAACTTGCGAAGACGCTTCTCGGTTCTTTCGTCCGCACTTACAATGCGATCACCGCAGCCAACCAGTTGGACGAGGACGCCGTAGGGTGGGCAAAATCGCTTGCTCCGCTGTGGCAATAGGCACAGCACCTGAGCGATTTTGCCCACGCGGTCCGATCGGCAGGCATGCGACCGCGTGGGCAAAAGCGCGCCGCACGAGTCGTCCGCGTTGAATGGATTGATCAGCGCGCTTTTGCCCACCCTACGAAGGTAGGGCCACGGCGTTTCAATCCCGCGCCGCAAGGTCGCCGAGCAGCACGTGGATGGTCTTCACTTCCGTGTAGCTCAGCAGCTCGTCGATGCCTTCCTCGCGGCCGAGGCCGGAATTCTTGAAGCCGCCGAAGGGCGTGCCGTAGAAATGGCCGGAAGCGCCATTGATCCACACATAGCCGGATTTCACCGCGCGGGCGGCGCGGAATGCAGTCTTGATGTCGTTGGTGAAGATCGAGGCGGTGAGGCCGTATTCGGTGGAATTGGCGAGCGCGAACGCCTCCTTCTCGTCCTTCCAGCGGAACACCGAAAGCACTGGGCCGAATATCTCATCCTTGGCGATGCGCATGGTCGGCGCCACGTCAGCGAACACAGTAGGCTCCAGCCAATAGCCGCGCTTGAAATCATTGCCGTCGGGACGCTTGCCGCCGGTCTTGAGCTTGGCGCCCTCCGATACGCCCGACTGCACCATCGAGCACACGCGCTCGTAGTGACGCTTGGAATTGATCGGGCCCATCTGCGACTTGTCATCGAGCGGATCGCCGAGCCGGAGCGCCGCGACGCGGTCGACGACGCGGTCGAGCACCGGCCCATAGAGCGACTCGTGGAGGAGAAGCCGGCTGGTCGAGCCGCAGCTTTGCCCCTGCCAGGCGAAATTCATGCCCGCGACCGCAATCTTCGCCACCGCGTCCGGGTCCATGTCGGGGAACGCGATCAGCGGATTCTTGCCGCCGAGTTCGAGCGTCACCTGCTTGATGCCGCCCTCCGCGGCGGCCCGCTGGATGGCTCGGCCGGTCGGCACGGAGCCGGTAAACGCAATGCGCTTGACGTTGGGATGGCGCGCAATCGCGTCGCCCGCCGGCATGCCGAAGCCGGTCACGATATTGACCACACCTGCCGGCAGCACCTCGCGGCAGATCTCGGCAAGCATGGTGGCCGACAGCGGGCTCGTCTCCGGCGGCTTGAGCACGACGCAGTTGCCGGCCATCAAAGGAGCGGCGAGTGCGTTGGCGGCGAATTTGATCGGATGATTGAACGGAATGATGCGACCCACGACCCCATAGGGCTCGCGCACGGTGAAATGCAGGTTTTTCGTGCTCGCCGGGATGGTGTCGCCTTTGATCTCGGTCGCAAAGCCGGAAAAGAATTCGAGCGTATCGCCGGCCGAGGCGACATCGGCCCGCATTTTGGTAATCGTGTTGCCGGTGTCGATCACTTCGATGCGGAGGATTTCGTCGGCCTTCTCGCGCAGCTTCTGCGCGAGCTTCTTGAGAAGTTTTGCGCGCTCCTTCGGCTCCAGCGCCGCCCAGGCCGGATGCGCAGCTTCTGCGGCCGCCACCGCGCGGTTGACGTCGGCGGCCGTCCCTTGCGGCACGTGGCCGAGCGTTTCCTCGGTCGCCGGATTAACCGATTCGAGCCACTCGCCCGATTCGCTCGGCACCAGCTCCCCGCCGATGAGCATCATGCCGCGCATGAGATTGGCTTGATGGATGTTCATGGAAGGTTTCTCCAGGGATGTTTAGTTCGAAGTCGTTAGCGATCTTTGGTGGGTGATCGACGCGCGAGCAGCGCGCGGCTTACCTCTCCCCGCAAGCGGGGAGAGGTAACGGAGCATCTGGCGCGGCAATCGCCCTCTCCCTTTACCTCGCCAGACAGCCATACAACGCATCGCCATTTGCCCTACCCCGTTGGTGAATAAGGCTCCACATAGTTCGTGTTTTGCAGCACGTAATCGGCGATCTCGTCGCGCGTAGGCAGCCAGACCACGTCATCGTGCGCCCGCAGATAGCGGATCATCTTCTCGAAGGCATTCGCCATGTAGGGCCGCCCGCCAAGCTCGGCATGAACGAGCGCATCGATGCGTCCGGGTTTCCCGCGCAGCGCCTCTTCAAGCACGAAATCGAAGCCGTCCTTGAACTGCCGAAACGCCATCTCGCTGCTTGAAGCGCCGCCGTTCCAGGCGCGCCAGTCGTTGAAGAACCAGTGCTTGGGAATGATCACCATGCGCCGGCCGTCGACTTCAACCACGTAGGGCAGATCGTCGTCGCACTGATCGCCGCACCAGTTGTAGCCCTCCTCGGCCAGGATGCCGAGCGTCTCGCGCGTATGATGGCCGCCGGGGCTGACCCAGCCGACCGGCTGCTCGCCGACAACGTCCTTGACGATGCGGTTGACTTCGCGGATTTCGTTGCGCTGGTCGTCGGGCGACAGCTGCGTCATCTGAATATCGTTGGTGGTGCCGTGACCGGCGATTTCGTTTCCGGCCTCGTGCAGCGCCTTGATGGCGTCCGGCCATTTCTGCACCGCAAGCCCGTTGGCGTCGACTGTCGCCCGCACATGGTTGCGTTCGAGCACATCGAGAATCCGCCAGATGCCGGCATTGCCGCCGTAATTGGCGTGCGACAGCGAGACGAGATTGACCTCCAGCTCTTTGGCCTTCTTGAAATGTCCGCCGCGTGTGAACGCCTCGAAGGCGACCGTGAGCGTGGCGCAGATCTTCTTGCCCTCCGGCCATTCGATATCTGGGCGCCTGCGCGCGCGCGTCGCAGCCATGGATTGTCTCCCGCTAAGCCGTGAAGAAGCCGCCGGTGATGGCGTCGTGATAGAACTGCGCCGCCGCCGGCGCGATGCCGACCGGCAGGCCGGGCTCGGGCTTGGTATAGGTATGCACGCCGGCGCCGAAGCGGGTAACGTGAACACGCGGCGCTGGCTCCATCGCCTGGAACATCGGAATGATGACCTCGCGATAGACTTCCGGGCTGTGGTCGCGGCTGTCCTTGGAAATCACGAACAGGAAGGGCGGCACCGGTTTGACGCCGGAGCCGGTGAGCGGCCGCGTATATCCCAGATAATGCGCGACGAGTTGGTCGGTCTGGTCCTTGCTCATCTTGAGCCGTGCGGCGGCGGCGCGGGCGGCCGATTCGAGCGCGCCGACGATATTGTGGGTGATCATGTACTCGGCCTTGAACTGCGGCCGCTTTTTCGCAATGTCCCAGGCGTTCAAGATTTCTTCCATCAGCCACGGGAGCCGCATCAGCGCCTGCGGGCCTTCCTGCCCGAGCGCCTCGGAACCGCGATAGCGTGCGAGGTCGCGCCAGGTGCGGATGTAGAGGTCGGTAAATGGGTCCTTCCAGGATTCGGCGCTCTTTGGAGCGACCGCCGTATAGCCTTCAATCTTGCCGACGTGTCCGCCCCACTGGTGTTTCTTCTCGTTGATATAGCCGAAGGTTGAGTTCTCGAGGGCGATGACGCCGGCGATGTTTGCCACGCGCTGGGAGAGCATCGAGACATAAGGGCCGCCGGTCGAGTGGCCGTGCACGTAGATCGAGAATTCGCCGACCGGAAAATGACGGCGGCAGGCTTCTTTCATGCCCTCTTCGAAGGCGACCGGCCACGAGGCCATCCGGTCGTAGAAGCGCGTGCCCGGTTTGGCGCGCGCGGAGGTGCGCGTGCCGTATTTCATTCGCTTGGCCGTGTCCTTCACCACCTCATACTGATCTGGCGTGACGTATTCGCCCTTCTGCCATATCGGGGTGCGCACGCTGCCGTCCGGGTTGATTGTATCGCCGGGCCAGTCGCGGCTCGGGTCGTCGAGATAGAGCCGGCCCGGGAAGGTCATGGTCACGACCTTGAAGGCAAATTTTTCCGCGAACAGGAGCGCGAATTTCTCCAGCGATTTGTAATCGCCGGCGCCGCCGTGGAGGAGGAAAATGCCCACGCTGCGGCCGTCGGCGCCGCGGGCAATTTTCGCCACAGGATGTGGCTCGTAGACCCGTACTCCGATATCCCATTCGAGTCCGAGCGCCGATAAGCGGAAAATGTCCTCGGCTTCCTTGACCGCACCGGCGGGTTTCGCCAGCACCTCATCCGAGGTTGCGATCACGCGCTCGCGCGACCAGGTGGCCGGCGGCTGCCAGGTGCGGGTGTGTTGATCAGCTAATACGGACATTGATTTACGTCTCCAGCCTGGCTTTCGCTTGGATTGGATCGCTCTCTCAAAATGTCATCCCGGCCAAGCGACTCGCGGGCGTAGCCCGCGGGGAGCGCGAGCCGGGACCCATTCTCGCCGCACGTCGCAAGCTGCGAGATGGGTCCCGGATCGGCTTGCACGGGTCTTGACCCGCGCAAGCCGTCCGGGACGACATCGAAGAGCATTTGGCTCAATATGGGCGGAACATGCTGGAAGTCGCTCACGTTGTAATCCTTGCCGAGCATTTGGGTCACAATACAAAATATCCTTCCTGGATCGCGCGGACGTAGAATTCAGCGACCGGCGGCGCGATGCCGAGCGGCAGGCCGGGCTCCGACTTGTGATAGGTGTGCACGCCAGCGCCCCATCGGGTCACGCGCAGTTTCGGCGCCGGATCGAGCTTGGCGAACATCGGCAGCACGACTTCCTGGTAGACCTCCGGGCTGTGATCGCGGCTGTCCTTGCTGATGCAGAACAGGACCGGCGGCACCGGCTTCGCGCCCGGCCCGCTCTGCGGGTAGGGAAAGCCGAGATAGTGCTTCACCAAGGCCTCGGTTTCGGCTGCCGACATTTTGAGCCGCGCGGCCGCGGCGCGCGCAGCCGCTTCGAGCGAGCCGCGAATGTTATGGGTGATGATGTACTCAGCCTTGAACTGCGGGCGTGCCTTGGTCCTGTCCCACCAGTCGAGGACTTCCTCCATCAGCCAAGGCAGCCGCATCAGCGCCTGCGGCCCCTCCTGCCCGAGCGCCTCGGGACCGGCATAGCGCGCGCGGTCGCGCCAGGTGCGGATGTAGAGTTCGTTGAAGGGATCAGTGCGCGTCGCTTTCGTCTTCGTAACGCGCTCGAAACCGGCGACCTTGCCCAGCGCGCCCGACCAGTTGTGCTGCTCCTCCTGAATGAATCCGAATGGTGAGTTCTCGACCGCGATCATGCCGGCCACGTTAGGCACGCGCTGCGAAATCATGAATACCATCGGCCCGCCGGTCGAATGGCCGGTGAGATAGATCGAGCATTCGGGCGCCGGGAAGTGCCGGCGCATCGCGTCCTTCATCCCGGCCTCGAAGGCGACCGGCCAGGCCGCCATGCGGTCGTAGAAAATCGTGTCCGGCTTGGCGCGGGCCACCGTGCGGGTGCCGTAGCGAGAGCGCATCGAGGTATCGCGCACCACCTCGTATTGGTCCGGCGTAATGCGCTCGCCCATTCGCCAGATCGGGGTGCGCACGGTGCCATCCGGATTGATGGTGTCGCCAGGCCAGTCGCGGCTCGGATCGTCGAGATAGAGCCGGCCGGGAAAGGTCATCGCGACCGCTTTGCAGCCGAACTTTTCCGCAAAGAGTTTCGCGATCGGCTCCATCGACTTGTAATCGCCGGAGCCGCCGTGAAGAAGGAAAATGCCGATTCTCTTGCCGTCGGCGCCGCGCGCGACGGCGGCGGCATCGGCGGGCTCATAGGCCATCACGCCCATGTCCCATTCGAGCCCGAGCGCCTCGATGCGAAAGATGTCTTCGGTCTGGCGCAGCGGCAGATTGGCTTTGCCCAGAACCGCCTCCGAACGCGCGATCGTCTCCTCGCGCGAAAAGCTTTCCGCGGGCTCCCAGGTGGCGAGCTTTGGTGCGATGTTCATCACATTACTCCGCCGTAGGGTGGGCAAAATCGCGTGTCGAAGCCCCGCCCGTGCACGGTAGCGCCGGCGCGATTTTGCCCACGCGGTCCACCCTCGCAGCGTTCGACAGCGTGGGCAAAATCGCCCTGATGTCGTGCCCGATTTCGCGACCTCGCAAGGCGATTTTGCCCACCCTACAATATTATTCCTCCGGCAGGACAAGACACGCATCTGCACGGGCGCGCAACGTCAGCGGGCGGCCGGGGGTGAGGTCGGCCTCGCGGTTGAGCAGGCAGTGCAACGTCGCCTCTCCGCACCGCAGCTCAGCCTCGACCGCGACGCCCGCGAAAATCGCCAAGCTCAAATGGCACTCAACAACATTCACCGGGACACCATCGGCGTCGGCCGCCGGCGTTTCGGTCGAAAAATCCTCCGGGCGAATGCTGACAAGTACCTTGGCGCCCAGGGGGAGCCTCCCCTCCCGATCGATTCCGATGATCGGGCCGAGCGCTGTCTTCACCTTCACCCGTCCTGCGGCGGGGTCCAGTGCTTCGACCGTGCCGGCGATCAGATTCGTCGTGCCGAGGAATTGTGCCGTGAATGCGTGGCGCGGGTAGCGGTAGATATCGAGCGGACGGCCGCGCTCGACGATGCGCCCTTCTTTCATCACCACGATCCAATCGGAGACTGCCAGCGCCTCGGCCTGGTCGTGTGTCACATAAACGGAGCTGAGCCCGATCTGCCGCTGAATGCGGCGCAGCTCGGTGCGCATCTCGGCGCGCAGCCGCGCGTCGAGATTACTCAGCGGCTCATCGAACAGCAGCACCTGCGGCCGCGCCACAATGGCGCGGGCAATCGCGACGCGCTGCTGCTGGCCGCCCGAGAGTCGCGGTGCCGGGCGGTCGGCCAACTTTGCAAGCTTGACCACATCGAGCGCCGCCATGGCGAGTTTGCGCCGCTCCGCTTTCGCCATGCGCCGGCCCTCGAGCGCATAGGCGACATTTTCGAGCACGCTCATGTGCGGCCAGATCGCATAGGACTGAAACACCATTCCGATATTGCGGCGGTGCGGCGGCACAAAAATGCCCGCCGCAATATCGACCACGCTATGGTCGCCGATCGCGATCGATCCGGCATCGGGCCTTTCCAGCCCGGCGATGCAGCGCAATGTGGTTGTCTTGCCGCAGCCCGACGGCCCGAGCAGGGTGACCATCTCGCCGGCGCCGACCTCGAAATGAATGGCGTCTACGGCGCTCACGACTTCGTTCTGCGCCCGGAACGTTTTCGTGAGCCGTTCGACCCGGATCATCAATATTGCTCCTGCACGCCGAAACGGCGGCCGATCGAGTAGGCGAGCGCGCTCAGCGCCATCAAAAGCAGGAACATCACGACCCCGAAGGCGCTGAGCAGCAGGAACGACCCTTCCTCCCACAGGTCGAAAATGACAACCGCGGCGGTGCGGTTCGCCGAGCGCGCCAGCATCAAGGCGATGGTCAGCTCGCGATAGGCGTGCACCATGACCCAGAACCAGGCCGCCAGCAGGCCTGGCCGCAGCAGGGGCAGCATCACCCGCAAGAAATTCCGACCCCAGGAGACGCCGGCGATCTGCGCGGCCTCGTCAAGCTCGCTGTGAATCTGCATCATCGATGCCGACACGAAGCGCAGGGCAACCGGCATGTACTTGGTGAGATAGGCAAGCCCGATGATAGCGAGCGTGCCGATCAGCGGCAGCGGCACCAACAGGTAGAACCAGAAAAAGGTCGCGCCGAGCACGACGCTTGGGATCGCAATCGGCGCGAAGCCGAGAAAGTCGAGGATTTTTCGTCCGGGAATCCGGGTCTTGTTCACGAAATAGGCGATGAGGGCAACGATCAGGATCACTGCCGTGGCAACGGTCGGCCCGAGTATGGTGCTGTTGATCATCGGCGCTACGGTCTTGCTGTTGTTGAACAGCGACCAGTAATTCCCGAACGACATGCTCTCGAACGCGATCGCGCTCGGTGCCTGATAGAACGGCAACAGCGACGCATAGAGCATCATCAGAAACGGAACGCCGGTGATCACGAAGACAAGTACGAGCGCGAGGCTGCAGGTCAGGTAACGAAAGACGCCGAGATCGATGCGCCGCGGCCGAAAGTCCTTGCCGGTAATGGTCTGGTAGCGCTCGCCGTGACGGATCAGCCGGAAATAGCCGAACAGGAGCATGATCGCCAGCACCAACAGCGCGATCGAATAGGTGGCGGCGAGCCCCCAGTCGATCGGCGTCCGCGAGGTGTCGTAGAAGATCTCAGTCGTATAGACGCGCACGCCCGCGCGCGTCCCCATCAGCAGCGGCACCTCGAAGGTCTCAATGGCGGCGACGAAGACGAGCAGCAGCGCCGCCGCGACCGCAGGCAAAGCGAGCGGCAGCGAAATGCGACGGAGCGTGCGCCAATTGCCGGCGCCGGTCATGGTCGAGGCCTCTTCCAGCCGTGGGTCCATGGCCTGGAAGGCGGCCGAGAGGAGGAGGAATACGAGCGGTACCATTTCCAGCGCCTGCACGAAGACCATGCCCGAGAAGGTGTAGATATTGACGATGTTGCGGACGCCGAAGAATTTCAACACCAGCTGATTGAACACGCCGATGTTGGGGCTCGCGACCAGGATCCACGAAATGGCGATCAGGATACCGGGAATGACGATGCGCCCGATCAGCATGAAGCTGATAAAGCGCGCGAGCGGCGTGTTGGTGCGCTCCACCGCCCAGGCGATGAAGGCTCCCATGGCGAAAGCGAGGAGCGTTGCCGCGAGCGCGAAGGCGAGCGTGTTTCCGCTCGTGCTCCAGAACGATGCGCTGCCGAAGGCGCGTGCGTAGTTGGCGAGCGTTACCGCGCCAAGGCTCAGGAATTCCGGCTCGCCCGGCCGCGCGGTCTTGAGGCTCGTCCAGATGATCATCAGGAACGGGATGATCACCTGATAGGCGAGGAAAGCGATCAGCAGCACGAGCGCGATTTCGCGCCAGCCGAGGTAAACCCGGCGCTCTTTCTTACTTGAGATTTCGGTGGCCAAGCTCATGTCTCGTAGGGTGGGCAAAATCGCGCGCGCTCAAGCCTCGCCACGAGCCAGGTGGCCGGCGCGATTTTGCCCACGCTGTCCGCTGCTGCGGGTCACGACCGCGTGGGCAAAATCGCAGCTGGCGCCTGTGCGTGCGGGGACGGCACAGACGCGATTTTGCCCACCCTACGCGCATGATCGGAGGCCATTTTGCGCAACCCTACGCTCACTTAGCGGCGCTTGGCCACGTATTTGTTCCAATAGCCGAGGAGGCGGGTCATCACGTCCGGCGGCTCGCTGTTGTAGGTGACGATCTTCATGCTCTCTGGCAGGAACGGATGCTTGAGCGTAACCGGGCCGCGCAACAGCGAGGCGACATATTTCTGGCTTTCCTCCGTCAGCGTCCACTCGGTCCACAGTGCGGCGGCATAGGGGTGTGGCGCGTTCTTGTTAATTGCCGCAACGCCGGCAAAGCCGATCGCGGGCGCCGAATAGACGATCGCATAGGGAGCCGCCGGGTTTTTTCGCTTAATGGCGACGCCATGATAAAGATAATTGTCGCCCTGGACCATGTGATCGCCGGCGATCATCAGTTCGATCCGCTGCGTGTGGCCGCGCTGGATGATCGGATCGTTCTCGCCGATGCATTTGAGCAGCTGTTCGGTTTGTGCATCGCCCAGCATGGCATAGAGGCCGGCGAGATAGCGGTCCTCGGCGGGATCGAACGAGACGCTCCCCTTGAAGAACGGATTGCACAAGTCCCTCCAGCCGGTCGGCGCCTTGTCCTTCGGAACGAGGCTCGGATTGTACGAGATGCCGTGCTCGCTCCAGTACCACGGCGTCCACCGCCCTTGCGGATCGATGAATCCCCGGTAGGGCGCCAGCACCGCCGCGAGTGCGGGCGTATTGAGGTGCGCCAGCATGTCCTTGGCCGTAAGCGTGCCGAGATCGGGCAGCGCCACATTGATCACATCCGTGAGGTGGCGCCCCGCAGTTTCCTCCGAGTAAAGCCGCTCGGCGGCGTCCTGCGAGCCGATATCGCCCTGAAAATCGATCTTGAGGAAGGGGAAACGCTTGCCGAACAGCGCGACGTGATCGGCGCTCTCGGCACCGCGCATGGTGTGGATGACGGCGAGCCTTCCTTCGCGACGGGCACCCTCCTCGATCCGCTTCATCCGCTCGGCGGGCGGAAGCTTTGCCAACTC
Organism: Xanthobacteraceae bacterium; assembly: GCA_036557705.1. Lineage (GTDB taxonomy): Bacteria > Pseudomonadota > Alphaproteobacteria > Rhizobiales > Xanthobacteraceae > VAZQ01. Next base: position 153,154 of record DATBHB010000159.1, on the reverse strand, counting down.
GGCATAGGTTGTGTCCGCGGAGGCGGCCTGAGCGCGAGCCTCCATGGGCCCAAGGAGCAAGCTCGCGAGGGCCACGCACAGGATCATCAAAACGTTCATGGGCGTGTACCTTAATCCAGGGGCCGGTAGGGTTCGGCTGGAAGATTCGAGCCCGCCAGCAGATAATCGGCGAGTTCGCGCCGCAGCGGAATCCAGATCTCGTCCTGATGCTGCTTCACGTAGCGGATCATCTGCTCGAAGGCGACTGCGATATTCGGCCGCCCGCCAAGCTCGGCATGGACGATCACGTCCATGGCGCCCGGTCGCCCGCGCAGGGCCTCCTGGTAGACATAGTCGAACGAGGTCTTGAAGCCTTCGAAATAGGTCGTGGCGTTGCCGAGGCCGCCCGACCAAGCGCGCCAGTCATTGGCGTAGTTGAGCTTCGGGATCACGGCGATGCGCTTGCCGTTCGCCTCGGCCACATAGGGCATGTCGTCGTCGAACGCATCGCCGAACCAGCGATAGCCTTCGTCGGCGAGAATGCCGAGCGTCTCGGCCGTGTGGAGATTGCCGGGTCCGACCCAGCCGGCCGGACGCACTCCGGTCGACTCCTCGATCACGCGGGCGCAGTCGCGCACTTCCCGGCGCTGCTCCTCGGGCGAAAGCTCGGTCATGTCGTGGTCGTTGGTCATCCCATGAGCGGCGATCTCGTGGCCGGCCTCATGCAGGGCCTTGATGGTCTCCGGCCATTTCTCGATTGCAAGGCCGTTGGCGCCGACCGTGGCGCGGATCTCGGTGCGCTCAAAAATATCCATGAGTCGCCAGATGCCGACGGCGCCCCCGTAATTGGCATGGGAGAGCGACGTGACGTTGACATCGACGCCGGAGCTTTTCTTGAAGCGGCCGCTCTTGCGAAACGCCTCATAGGCGACACGGAACGTGCAGCAGATGCGTTTGCCGTCCGGCCATTGCAGCCTCGGTTCCGGCCACTGAACGCCGCGATGCATGAGGGCTCCTTGCTCCGGCATGCAAGGTAGCACAAACCCGGGACGCCGGAGGTGTGGACAGAGTCGATGTCTGACCTTGCATTCCGATTTTCCGTATATACATAAATGCGACTGACTTGGGACGAGGCGAAGCGGCAGAGGACAATCAAAGAGCGGGGGCTCGACTTCGCCGACGCGAAGCTGGTGTTTGCCGCACGCTCAATGACCCTTGCCCGACGAGCGCCAGGATTACGCCGAGCCGCGGTTCATTACGGCCGGATGGTTGCGCGGACGTTTTGTGGTCATCGCGTGGACGCCGCGCGATGACAGCCCCCGGATCATTTCGATGAGGTACGGTCATGCCAACGAAGAAGCGTACTACAAAGAGCAAATGGACTGATCCAGACGACGCCCCGCGGCTCGACCGCGACTGGTTCAAAAGGGCCGAGATTCGAGAAGGCAACAGACTCATCCGGCCCGGACGCCCGAGGAAGGCTGCGCCGAAGCAAGCCATAAGTCTGCGCCTTGATCCCGATGTGCTGGATCATTTCCGCGCTGGTGGACCAGGTTGGCAATCCCGGATCAATGCGGCTCTGCGTAAGGCGGCGGGGCTGCGGTCGTAAGATATCTACCGGCGCGGGCGACCAGTGCGGGCGATGGCCTCCGATTTCAGCAGCTCCCAGATGCGATCGGCGCCGTGTCCGGGCCGGTGCTTGGTCTGGCTTTCCTCCATGATGGCGGCTTCCTCGGGCGCGAGGAAATTGATCGGTCCGCCGAGCATTTTCGCCTGCAGCAGGAGCTTCGCATTCACTTCCGTATACACGGCGCGATAGACTGCAATTCGCACTGTGGCGCCGACGACGGCATTGCCGTGCCCGCGCAACAGCACCACTGAATTGCCGGCGAGCCTCTCCGCCAATGCCTTGCCGAGCATGCCGTTCGAGATCAGGAGGTTCGTCCAGCCGGCGACATCGCGGGTGTCGAACACCGGCACTTCGGGATAGAAGAAGGCTGCGCGAATGGGCTTGAGCGGCACATTGGTGACCGTGAACGGCACCACGGTCGGCGAATGGCTGTGCACCACGCCGTTCACGTCGGGACGTGCCTTGTAGATTTCCGAATGAATGAACCGCTCGGAATAGATCGGTCGGCCGTCGTCGCGGACCGGCTCGCCGTCCAGGCCGAATTCCATGATGTCGGAATAGGTGACAAGACCGGGCGCGCGAGCCCGCGACATCAGGAAGACTTCAGGATTGCGCGGGTCGCGCGCGCTCACATGGCCGTAACCGTCGACAACGCCCTGGTCGTAAAGGATGCGGTTGCCCATCACCAGATCGTCGAGCACCGCGCTGAGTTCGGCGTTCCTACTTGTCTTGCGGTTCGTTTTGACCGCGGGGCGTTTTATCTGTTTGGCCATGAAGTACCTTTGTCGGTATGTTTCGGATTAGTTCGAACGGCTGCGCTCTCGATGCCGTTATCCTGAGGTGCGAGCATGCAATCATTTGATTGCATGCGAGCCTCGAGGATGAGGAGCGCGCGCCGACTTTCTTGGGCGCGCGCCTCGAAGGAGGGCGGCGGCCCATCCCGAGCCGTCACCCTTCGAGGCGATCCCGGCCCAAGAGGCCGGGCTCGCACCTCAGGGTGACGTTCGCCATCGCGGCTGCTGACGCCTTGCATGAATCTGGATTATCGAGCCCGTGAAGCCCGAGACGAATGAGATCGGCAGCGGAGTCGCTGCAGCCGAACTGCTCAAATACGTGCTGCGCCTTTCGCTCGACGGCTTCGTTATCGAGCGGGCGCGACGGATCGCCGGTCGCAACGGTGATGCGCTTGCGGTGAACCTTGCCGCCGGCGATGATTTCAACTTCTGCCGGAAAGCAAGCCGGAAAGAATTCGAGCAGGCCCTCGTCGGGCTTGACTTCGACTTTGCCGGCAAAGGCGAGCGCGGCAGCGTCGAGTTTCGTATCGGACCGCTTGACATCGTAGAGCCGGCCGCGGGCAAACGCCGCGAGCCCAAGCTGATAGCCCGCACTTACGATAGTGGAGGACCTCGACCCCGCCTCCGGCTTGGCCGCGATCATGCGCAGATAAGGCGGAGGAACGCGGACGGTCGCCTTGGTAATGCTATCGGGAGCGAGTCTCTGGTCATCAATCAACGTCATGAAGGCCTCGATGGCGGCGATCGCCTGCTTGGCCGAGCAGAACGGCTTGAGGCTTAATTGCGGATAGACGCTGCCGCGGCCGAGACCGGAGATGAGCGAATCCAAATCGGCCTCGATCCCCTGCGCGTCGCGCATCCATGGTCCGTCGAGGAGATCGGGGTCGCCGCCAACGCCCTGCCGCGCCGCCTCGGCGGCGCGCACCCCGTCCGCGACCGCCATGGCGAGGATCACCGATCGGCCGGGGATGCGGCCGTGGAATCGTCCCGAGCGGCCAGCTGTCCGCATCAGGGCGAGCGAGAGCGCATCCACAGTCTGATCGACCGTCATTGAGGCTACCCGCGCGGCGACCGCAGCGGCGCCGAGTGGCGCGGCGAAATAGGTCGGCCATACGCCGCGATAGAGAATGCGGGCGCCGTCGATGGCAGCGCCCAGTCGCGTGATGACTTCGGTACCGACCCAGATCGCGCTCGCAATGCGTTCGGGATCGAAAATGTCGGCGGCCTGCGCAAGCCCGAGCGCCGTCGGCACCGCAATCGAACTCGGGGTCGTGCAGGACGGCAGGTGAATGTCATCGATTTCGGTATGGCGGACGACCGCGGCCTGCATTCCGACTGCATTGGCCACGGAAGCTTTCGGGAGCACGGCGCGAAGCGCACGCCCCTCCGCAGTGTGGGCGCCGACGCTTGCGGCGAGAAGCGTGTCGGCAACATGCCGGCGTTGGACGGCGCGTTCCGATTCCGGCAACGCCGCGACAGAAGCCCCGCACACGAACGCCGCAAGGTCGCGCAGGAGGCTCATAGGCTCTGCGCATCCGGGGAGCGATGGAGCAATTCGTGTCCGTTCCCGGTGACGGCGATCATGGCCGATGCGAAAGCACCCCTGGCCGCAAAGTCGTACGCGCCGACATGAAGCGTGTAGATATCGCCCGGCGCAAGCACGGCTTCGCCGTCGCGGGTCAGGCTGCCGCCCTCCTCGAGCGAGAGCCCGATGCGATTGCCCACGCTTCCCCCGAGCACCGGATGCAAGCTGTAGGGTTTGAGCGCGTCGGTGGCGCGCCGGTAGAGCGCACCCGCCGTGGCGCCCGGCTGCGCGCCCTTGAACAGCGCGATAAGGGCCGCTTCAGTGCGCCGCTGCACGTCGCTGATGCCATTGCTGGAGCTCACGAATGAGTCCGCCCAATAGCCAAGGTGTTTGACGGCCAGGTAGGAGGCGAGCACGTTTCCATGTCTTTCGAGTGACCCGCGGAACGGGGAAAAGGTGCGGCCCTCGTCAAGGCTCGTGAGAACGCGCACGTCCTGAGCCGCCCGAAGCCTTGCGGCGCGCTCGGCCTCCAGCCCGGCGGTTTCGGCTCCTATGCCGCCGCGCCAGGATTTCATGAGAGCTTCGGCGGCCGTTTTGATCAGTTCGGATGACGCGCGAATAAGCGAGAGCGCGCGCGGGCGCGCGGTGCGGCAGGCCGCGACGGCGGTGTCGGCCGAGTGCGGGCGAAAACGATTGCCCAGACTGTTCTCCAGCGTCGCAAATAGCCGCGGCCGCATCAGATCCATGCCTGCGGCTCCGATGTCGATCGGCTCGCTGCCGCTAAAATTCGCGAACCAGGAATCGAGAGCGTTCTTCAGGTTCGCTTCCGAGTGAATATCCTCGATCCAGGTCATCAGCCGCATGGCCGGGAGATCGCGGGGACTCATCGCCACCACGAGTCGCGGATCGCCGCGCCGGGGGAGGAGCGCCATCGCCCAGCGAAGCCGGGGCGTAAAGTTGCTGAAATAGGCAAGCGCCGCGTGCTCGGCGGCGTCGCCATAAACGAGCACCGCTTTCCAACCGTTAGCGTCCATCGCCCGATGGAGCGCGTCGATCCTGATCTGGAATTCATCGCGCGGCAGCCGGTCCTGGTCCCAGGTGTAGGCGCCGATGACGATCGATGGCTGAACAGTACGCATGTTGCTTCAGGCCGCTACGCAATCCAGCTCCGCCTCGCGCGAGGACAGGAGTTGCGCTCCGGTTTTCGTGATGACGACCGGTCCGCCGCACATCAGGTAACCGGTTTCGGGCAGGTACTGATTGGGGTGCATGACGAACATCATGCCTTCTTCCAGCCGGCGTTCATTATCGAGCGTGATGTCGCCGGGCAGATCCGATGTGATGCCGAGGCCATGGCCGCGAACGCGCATGTACGGCGGCCGGCAATAATCGCCGTAGCCGGCGGCGCGCAGACAAGCATCCATCCGCTCGGTGACTTCGCGCGGCGAGGCGCCCGGGATGGCGGCGGCTCGTCCGGCGCGCATCGCTTCCTGCAGCACCGCATATTTTTCCCGCATCAGCGGCGCAGCCTCGCCAATAACGGTCGTGCGGCAGAGCTGCGCAAACTGCCCGTCACAGCAGGGCGTAATCTCGGACAGAATGACGTCGCCGACGTCGAGCACGCGGGAGCCGGCGGCGCGCACCGCGAGATTGTGCTGAGAGGCGCTGAGTAGGAGGAAATTGTCCTCGGCGCCGAGCGCCTTCATGGCGCAGTAAAGCTCGGCAGCAAGTTCGAATTCGCGCATGCCCGGCTTCACGCAATCGAGCATGTGCGCATAGCCCTTTTCCGCGATGGCAGTTGCCTTTCGGGCCGCTGCCAATTCTTCCGGGCTGCGGATGCGGGCAAGCTCGCGGATAAAGGACTCCTCCATCCGTGGATTGCTGCCGAGTACGGCCGCGATCCGAGACGCCAGGCCACGAGCAATCGTCGAGAGGCCAACCGTGAGGATCTTTCGGGAATCGATGCGGTGCTCGGCGAGGACCGATTGCAGGCTCGCGGTCAGATCGTCGGTCCCTATGGTCTTAACCGTATGTGAGAGGGTGGCGGCGCGATCTGCGTCCCAGGCGGGCGTTACGATCAGGGTCGAGCCGCCGTCGCGATCGACCACGACGGCGCTTTCGCCGATTGGCCGCACGCCGCTGAGCACGAATACGGCGTGCGATTCGAGAAACGAATTGTGCCCGTAGTTGACCGCGAGCAGGCCATCGAGTGGCTCGGTCTCAAGATGGCGCGCAGTTTGCTCCAGCCTCGCTTTGTGAATGCTCATGCGGCGACTTGTACAGTGGGCAGCCGAAATGGCAATGCTTGTAGGGGCGGGTTTAAGAGCCGCCCCATAGATGCAAAACAACGGCTCAGCGGGCGAGTATACTAAGACCGTAAGGCAAATGATGACCAGACAGCCTAAGCCAAAAAAGCCGGCAGCAAAGGCCAGGGCCAGAAGCACGCACCCCGATCCGGTGGTGACTGAGATCGTGCGCAATGGGGTCATTGCGGTGACCGAGGAAATGAAAACCAACCTGATGCGCACCGCCTACAACATCATCATCTACGAGGCGCTCGATTTCACCACTGGTTTGTTCACGCCAGAGGGCGATACGGTCTCGATCGGCATCGGGCTGCCGATGTTCATCCGCGGCATGGCCGAGACCGTGAAGGCCAAAATCCGCCATTTCGGACGGCAAGGCATAAAACCCGGCGACATCTACGTCACCAACGACTCCTATCTCACCGGCAGTCATCTCAATCACGTTACGCTGACGCTGCCGATCTTTCATCGCGGCGCGCTCATGGGCTTCTCCTGCTGCATGGCGCACTGGCTCGACATCGGCGGCTCACTTGGCGGGATGACCACCGATATTTTCGCCGAGGGGCTGCAAATTCCAATCCTGAAATATCAAGACCGCGGCGTGATGAACCGGGCGCTTGTCGACATCATCCGGCAGAATGTGCGGCTGCCGAGCCGCGCCATGGGAGATCTTCGCGCGCAGATCACTGCAGTCAAAACCGGCGAGCGGCGCTTCCTCGAATTGATCGGCCGTTACGGGCAGGGCGCGGTGCTCGGCTCGATCGCCGCCATCATGGACCATTCCGAGGCGATGGCGCGCTCCCGCACCCGCACCATTCCGGACGGCATCTATGAGGCTGAATCCTATATGGACGACGACGGTATCGAGGTCGGCAAGCCGGTGCCGATCAAGGTGCGGATCATTGTCCGCGGCAGCGAGATGACGGTCGACCTTACCGATGTGTCGAAACAGGTGCGCGGCTTCTACAATTCAGGAATTACGACCGGGCATGCCTGCGCCCAGGTTGCCTACAAATGCCTGACCTCGCCCACCGACTACCCGATCAACGACGGATCATTCCGTAGCCTCAAGACCATCGTGCCGCCCGGCCGGATCGTGAGCGCGACACGGCCGGCACCGATGCGCTGGTGGATGACCTATCCGATGACCATCGTGGACACGATCTTCAAGGCACTGGCGCCAGTCATTCCCGATCGCGTCATCGCCGGACATCATGCCGATCTCCTGGTGGCCACGTGCCATGGCATCAATCCGAAAACCTCGGAATTCTTCATCGCCAATTTCGGGCCGCTCGGCGGCGGCTGGGGGGCGAAACTCAATGAAGACGGCGTCAGCGGCACCGTGTGCATCAACGACGGCGACACCCACAACAGTCCGAACGAGCAGGGCGAGGCCAAATTTCCCCTGGTGGTGGAGCGCTATGCACTGGTGCCGGATTCCGGCGGGGCGGGCCTCCATCGCGGCGGCCTTGGGGTTGAGCGGGTGGTGCGCGCGCGCGTGCCACTGACCTTCAATTCGCAAGTCGAACGGGCGCATTGCCGCCCCTGGGGCCTCAATGGGGGGCTCGAAGGCACCGGTAACCAGGTCGCGCTGCGGCTCTCCGGCAAGTGGAAGACAGACTTTCCCAATGCCAAGGTACTGGTTTCAATGCTCAAGAGCGGCGACGCTTTTCTCATTCGCTCGGGCGGCGGGGGCGGCAACGGCGATCCGCTGGAACGCTCGGCTGCGCACGTCGCTGAGGATGTGCGCCAAGGCTACGTTTCGATCAAGGCCGCTGCGGAATACTATGGTGTGGTCGTCGATCCCGAGACCCTGGTGGCCGACCGCACAGCCACCGAGCGCCTGCGCTCCGCGCGCAAGCCGGGTTCACGAGCGATTGCTGCATCGCAGCATTCGCATTGAACCCACAACCGAGAACGGCCGCAGGGCGCAATTCGTTTGCGTCTCGGATTAGCGGCCCTTAAGCTTATCCTGAGAAAAGTGCCAGCCGGTTTAGCCGGACAAGAAACACGAACTCATCCAGGAGGGCGCTCATGGCTTCTCTCGATATCACGGCTTCGCCTTCTTTATCGGAGGCCGAGCACCAGCGCCAGCTGCGGCGCGCCATCGTTGCCAGCACGATCGGCACCGCTATCGAGTGGTATGATTTCTTTCTCTACGGCGTGGTCACCGCAACCGTATTCGCGAAGCTTTATTTCCCCAACGAGGACCCGTTGTCCGGGACATTGAGTGCGTTTGGGATCTATGCCGTCGGATTCGTTGCGCGCCCGATCGGAGCTGCAATCTTCGGGCATTATGGCGATCGCATCGGCCGCAAGGCGACGCTGATCGCCACGCTCATGCTGATGGGGATCGCGACCTTCCTGGTCGCCTTCGTTCCGACCTACGCCAGCATCGGCATCTGGGGCGCTGTCATCCTGACGATCCTCCGCTTTGTCCAAGGCGTCGGGGTCGGCGGCGAGTGGGGCGGTTCGGTGCTGCTGTCAATGGAGTGGGCGAGGACGAACGGTCATCGTGGTTTCATCGCGTCCTGGCCGCAATTTGGCGTCCCGTCCGGACTCTTCCTCGCCAACCTTGTGTTTCTCGCGTTCAATGCGATTTCTGGCGACGAGTTTCTCACCTGGGGATGGCGCATCCCGTTCTTCCTCAGTATTATTCTGGTGGCGGTGGGCCTCTACATTCGACTCGGTATTCTGGAGACGCCGATCTTCACCAAGCTCCTCAATGAGCGCAAGATCGAGCGGCAGCCGATGCTGGAGGTGATCAAGCGTAACCCAAAGGAGATTATTCTGTCGGCATTCGTGCGCATGGCCGAGCAGGCTCCGTTCTATATTTTCACAGCTTTTGTGTACGCTTACGGAACTACGACCTTGGGATTCTCCCGCGGTTTCCTGCTCTGGGCCGTGCTTACGGCGTCAGTGGTCTCGTTCTTCTCGATTCCCTTCTTCGGTCACCTCTCCGACCGCATCGGCCGCAAGAACATGTACCTCATCGGCGCCGCGACGGTGGGGGTGTTCGGCTTCATCTATTTCGGATTGCTCGACACCGGCGTGGCGGGGCTCGTGTTCCTGGCCATCGTGCTGTCGCTGGTTCCGCACGACATGATGTATGGCCCACAGGCCGCGCTTATTGCCGAATCCTTCACCGGCCGGCTGCGCTACAGCGGCGCTTCGCTGGGCTATCAGCTCGCCTCGGTGATTGCCGGCGGCCCGGCGCCGCTGATCGCCGCTTGGCTCTACGCGGAGTATCGCTCGGGTTATGCCATCGCAGGTTATATCCTGCTCTGTGCGATCATCAGCCTCATCGCCACCGCCATGATGAAGGATTACACCGGAAAGGATATCGAAGGCGAATACGAGTAGCGAGCAAGTATCGCTGCCCCTTCATTGAAACCTCAAGGGCCCCTCGCCATAATTTGGCGAGGCGCTTCGGCTTGGTGAAAGGGGTCTCGCGAATGGCTTTCAGCAATCTCCCCGGCCTGCGTTTCGGGCTTGGGGACACGGCCGACCAACTGCGCGAGAGCGTGCGCGGTTTTGCCTCGGCATATATCGCTCCCCGAGCCGAGGAAATCGACCGCAGCAACAGTTTTCCCCGCGATCTATGGCCCAGGCTTGGGGCCCTCGGGGTGCATGGCATCACGGTCGAGGAGGAATGGGGAGGCTTGGGGCTCGGTTACCTCGAACATTGCGTCGCCATGGAGGAGATATCGCGGGCCTCCGGCTCCGTAGGGTTGTCCTACGGGGCGCATTCCAACCTCTGCGTCAACCAGATCAGGCGTAACGGCACGCCGGCGCAGAAGCGCCGGTTGCTGCCGAAGCTTATTTCCGGCGAACACGTTGGAGCGCTGGCGATGTCGGAGGCGAATGCCGGCTCGGACGTGGCCTCGATGCGCACGCACGCCGAGAAAAAGGGCGACCGCTACATCCTCAACGGCACCAAGATGTGGATCACCAACGGCCCGCATGCGGACGTCGCTGTGGTCTATGCACGGACCGATCCTGATCCGGCTGCGCGCGGCCTTACCGCCTTCGTTATCGAGGGCGGGTTCAAAGGCTTTTCGCGCGCCCAGAAGCTCGACAAGCTCGGCATGCGCGGCTCCGACACCTGCGAACTCGTATTCGAAGACTGCGAGGTCCCGCGCGACAATGTGCTGGGCGAGGAGAACGACGGTTGGCGCGTGCTCAGCTCCGGGCTCGATTACGAACGCGTCGTGCTCGCTGCCGGACCGCTCGGCATCATGCAGGCCTGCATGGACCTGGTGATGCCGTATATTCACGAACGCAAGCAGTTCGGAAAAGCGATCGGCGAGTTCGCCCTGGTGCGCGGCAAGATCGCCGATATGTACGTGACGATGAATGCCTGCAAGGCTTACGTCTATACGGTGGCGCAGGCATGCGATCGCGGCGAGACCACGCGCGAGGATGCGGCCGGCGCCATCCTCTACGCGGCCGAGCACGCAACGCGGTTGGCGCTCGATGCCATCCAGCTCCTTGGCGGCAACGGCTACACCAACGAGTATCCGGCGGGGCGGCTCTTGCGCGATGCCAAGCTCTACGAGATCGGCGCCGGAACGAGTGAAGTCCGCCGACTGCTGATCGGCTCTCAGCTCTACGACAAGGCGGGCTGATAATGCCGGTCTTGTCTTCCGCGGCAGACCCGCGCTCTCCGGAATTCGCGCGCAATGCCGCCGCCATGAAGCGCCTGGTCGAGGAATTGCGCGAAAAGGTAGGCGCGGCCGCGCGTGGCGGCAGCGAGCAGATGCGCGCCCGCCACGTTGGCCGCGGCAAGCTCCTCGTGCGCGAACGCATCAAGCTGCTGCTCGATCCAAACACGCCGTTTCTTGAATTCTCGCCGCTCGCCGCCCACGACATGTACGGCGGCGAGGTCCCGTGCGGCGGGATCGTGACCGGCCTCGGCCGCGTGAGCGGCCGCGACTGCGTGGTCGTGGCCAACGACGCCACCGTGAAGGGCGGCACCTATTACCCGATCACGGTCAAGAAGCATCTGCGCGCCCAGGATATTGCCCGCGAGAACCGGCTGCCGTGCATCTATCTGGTCGATTCCGGGGGCGCCTTCCTGCCGCTTCAGGACGAAATCTTCCCCGACGAGCGGCATTTCGGCCGCATCTTCTACAACCAGGCGCGGCTCTCTGCCGCCGGCATTCCCCAACTCGCGATTGTCATGGGTTCGTGCACGGCCGGCGGCGCCTATGTGCCGGCGATGTCGGATCAGAGCATCATCGTGCGCAACCAGGGCACCATCTTTATCGGCGGGCCGCCGCTGGTGAAGGCCGCGGTAGGCGAGGTCGTGAGCGCGGAGGAACTGGGCGGCGCCGAGGTACACAGCCGTCAATCGGGCGTCACCGATTACATGGCCAACGACGACAAACATGCGATCGAGATCGCGCGCAGCATCGTGCGCGGGCTGAACCACGTGCGGCACCCTTGGCTCGAATTGCGCGAGGCGCGCGAGCCGCTCTATGCCGCCGAGGACATGTACGGGATCGTTTCAGCCGATCCGCGCATGCCGTTCGATGTGCACGAGATCATCATGCGGCTCGTGGACGGCTCCGAATTCGATGAGTTCAAGCAGCTTTATGGCCCCACCCTTGTATGCGGTTTCGCCCACATTGCGGGATTTCCGATCGGTATCCTCGCCAATAACGGCATCCTGTTTTCGGAAAGCTCGCTCAAGGGCGCGCATTTCATCGAGCTTGCGAGCCAACGCAATATTCCGCTGCTATTTTTGCAGAACATCACCGGATTCATGGTCGGCAAACGCTATGAGGCAGGCGGCATCGCCAAGGACGGCGCCAAGCTCGTCACTGCGGTCGCCTCCACTGAAGTGCCCAAATATACCGTGATCATCGGCGGCAGCCACGGCGCCGGCAATTACGCCATGGCCGGGCGCGCCTATGCGCCACGCTTCCTCTGGATGTGGCCAAGCGCGCGGATTTCCGTCATGGGCGGCGAACAGGCCGCAACCGTGCTCTCGCTGTTGCGGCAGGAGGCGGTGGAGGCGAAGGGCGGAAAGTGGACCGCCGGGGATGAAAAGGCTTTCAAGGCGCCGATCCGCGCCAAATATGAAAAACAGGGGAATGCGTTCTACGCGACCGCGCGGCTTTGGGACGACGGCATCATCGATCCGCTCGACACCCGCGCCGTGCTGGCGCAGGCGCTCGCCGCCGGGCTCGATGCTCCGCCCAAGCCGACGCGGTTCGGCATTTTCCGCATGTGAGCCCCCCTGTCGTCTCGTTCGGCATCGTGGTTGCCGAGCATGCAGAGCTCTTGCCCTGGACCCAATGCTCAGGATGATTGCAGCAGGCTCAACCGCCCCTTGCTTAGTCTCTTAGCAAATCGTTCGCTGTGAAGATCGGAACGAGCGTAATCCCTTCGCGAGCCAAGTTCTCTGCGGCACCCTCCAGGCGGTCAACCACAGTAATCACCTTCTTCACAGTCGCGCCTTGTTCGCGTACCGCACGCACCGCCTGCATTACAGAACCGCCCTTTGTCGTCACGTCCTCGAATAAGACGACCGTCGAATTGGGTTTGAAGTTGCCGTCGATCTTCTTGTCAGTTCCATGGCCCTTTGTTTCTTTTCGGACAACGAAACCTTCAATCGGCCGATCAGACCAGCTTCGAGCCGACACAAGAATGGTAATAGGAACTGCTCCGAGTTCAAGACCTCCAATTGCACTCACATCCTTATCGTCACGCAGCATGCTGTAGATTATTTCGGCGATGAGATTTTGTCCTTCGGGCGTGAAGGTGGTCGGCTTCATATCAAGGTAATAATCACTCCACTCTCCCGAAACGAGCTTATAGCGCCCCCCCTTGAGCAGGGATCGCTCCTTGATGATCCCAAGAAGTCGCTTCTTCTCCTGCGACAAATCTTCCCGTGGCCTCCCCGCTGCCACCGAATGAAGCATCGTCCAGCTCCCTTGTGCTTTCGGTCCGCAGTCCCCTTCGATTCCCGGCTCTGGCGGAATCGCCCCCGAAATATTGCGGACTGTCAACGCGAGGCTCTACCGCGCGCGTGGGGTATTGTCACGCGTATTTTGTCCCAGGCCGGCAGCAAATGACGAAGAAGCCGAAATCGGACAAACCCCAGGGCCAGGACCTCCATGAGGGCGGCCCGTGTACGCGCCTGAACATCATTGCAGCGCCAGATCCAATCCGGCTACGTTACCGCCAAAGGCGCGAGCGCTTCGATGTCGGTAACGGCATCGATCACCACCGGACGATCAGCGCCGAGCGCGCGTTCCATTGCACCGGCAAGCTCGCCGGGGTGCTCGACGCGAATGCCGACCGCACCCATGTCCTCGGCAAGCCTCGCGAAATTCATTTCGTTAAAGGTCCACAGTTCGCGCGCCTGCGCGGTCTGCGTTCCCCCATAGGCGCGATCGAAGCCGCGCTTCGACTGATTGCCGCTGCTGTTATTATTCACCACGGTGATGGCATTGATTTTCCAGCGCACCGCAGTTTCCACTTCGGCGATGTGATACCAGAACCCGGCATCGCCTGTGAACGTCACCACCGGGCGGTCGGGCATTGCGCATTTCGCGCCGAGCCCCGCAGGGAAGGCCCAGCCGAGGTGGCCAGCGCTGCGCAGATAGCTCTGACGCGGGCTTGAGAGATCGAACATTCCGCCCATCCACATCCCGGCATGTCCGGTATCGACCACGGCGATTGCATCCTCGGGCATGAGTCGTGTCAGCTCGTGGCAGACTCGCTCCGGCCGCATCGGCACAGCTTCCGATGTCATGAGCGGGCGATATTTCGCGCTCCATTCTCGGTAGATCGCCTGTGCCTCAGCGACCCAGGCTTCGCGCCGCGCGGCAGTCTTTCCATCGATATTGTCGAGCATCAACGAAAGCGCCGCCTTGGCATCGCCGTTAACCGCGGAGAGAAGCGGATAATTGCGCCCGAGCGCCTCCGGATTGATGTCGATTTGTACCGCCGGTGTGCCGATTTTCGGCACGGTCCAGAAATGAGTCGTCATGCCGCCGGTTTCAGTGCCGATGAAGCAGACGAGGTCGGCGCGGTTGACAATGCGGTTCGCGCTTTCGCGCGAGTACGTTCCGACCACGCCGACCGCGAGCGGATGATTACCAGGGATCGAGTCCTTGCCGTTGAGCGAGGTTGCGACTGGGATCTGCAGCGCCTCGGCGAGTTCAATGAGTTCAGGCGCGGCGCCCGATGCACGAACCCCGCCGCCGGCCACGATCACGGGGCGTTGCGCTTCCTGCAGATGCGCCAGCGCCGCCATTGTGCTCGCGCGGTCCGGCTCCGGCCGGAACGGCGGCACCTGCCGGAACCGCGGATCGACCAGCGGCTCAAGCTCGGCTTCTTCAGTGTCGATCTGTCCCTCGTTGCCGCGAAATTGCAGATGCACGGGCCCCGGCGTTCCCGAGACCGCTACGCGAAATGCCTGACGCACCATGTCGGGGAAGCGGGTCACATCGTCGATCGTGGCGTTGAATTTCGTCACCGGCTCAAAGGCCGGCATATCGTCAATTTCCTGGTAGACTTTGCGAAATTTTGTTTTCGGCTCGCGGCCGCCGGTCATGGCGATCACCGGCGAGTGGGCAAGCCACGCATCGCGCAGCCCGGCCGCGAGATTGAGCGCTCCGATCACCTGCGCCATGCAAATGCCGGGCCTGCCGCTCGCGCGGGCGTAACCGTCGGCCATGTAGGCGGCGGCCTTCTCGCCATGCACGTGCAGGCGCTTGATCGACGTGCGGCTCTCCATCATGGCAAAGGTTTTGCGCAGCACCGCCGGCACATGGAACACATGCGTGACGCCGTAGCCTTCGAGCATATCGGCGAGGCATTCGGCGCCGCTCATCCTGCGATTGTGGCCAAACATGGCGAGGTCATTTGCTGAAGCTGAAGGAGAGGAGTTTACGTCTGCTGGGGAGGCGGGAGTTCGAAAAAATCCTCAACCGGCATGGTCACGCCCGGAGGATCGAGAGCAATATCGCCAGTATTGGCAACACGAGTCGATACCAAATCGTCTTGCCCCCGAGAATGATGGATCACAAGGCGCTTCTCCGGATCGACGATGAGATAATTGTGAATGCTGGGCACGCGAAAATAGCCCTGCAATTTGTCGCGCATATCGCGCAGGGCATTACTGGGCGACAGTACCTCGACCACGATTACGGGATTGGGGACTTCCAAGGAATCTCCTGGAACCGGATCGCCACAATTGACCACGACATCGGGCTGATAACTGTTCCTAGAGTCGATTCGTACGACCGGACCATCGAGGAGAAACTCGCATCGCACTCGCGCTCTTGCGATCGCTTCGTCCAAGGCGCGCGCGACTCGATACTTGGTCTGAGCATGGATCACGCGTTCCGGCGACATGGCGGTCGGGATGCCGTCAAAAAGCTCCCACCGGTCCGGCTGTTGCACGGCCCAGGCCAGGAACTCGCTTGTGGTCATCCGTTCCTTTCGCAGCGCGGTCACGCGTGCACCTCAATAGTCGTTCCAAGCCGGCCCATTATGGGCGACACGCCACGACCTTACAACGCAGCAAACGCGGGCTGACAGTGCTGGGCCGGGCTCGCCCGTTAAACGCCAGCTATTGTGCTACATATCTCCGGAGAAGGAGATGTGCGAGATGACCGTGAAGGCGCCGGCGCCGGGCTTGGCCGGGTCCATGGACGTGGACGAGTTCAGGGCATTCCTCGAAACGCGCCCGCACAGCGAGCGCTGGGACCTGATCGAGGGCGTTGCGGTAATGATGGTGCCGCCCAGCTATGCGCATCGGCGCATCGCTTATAATCTGTGCGCCCTTCTCAACAACGCCTCTGCGGCCCGGCGCCTCGACCTGCTCGCTTATCCGGGCGCGGGCGTTCGGGCCCCGGGCGTCCGGAATTTTCAGCCGGAGCCCGACGTGGTCGTTCTGCCTGGCGTGGCCGGCTATGAATCATATTCGGAGCATTTTCAACTTGTCGCGGAAATTGTGTCGACGACCAACACGCGCCGGACGATCGAATCGAAGTTGCATTGGTACCGCGAGGGTCCATACAATCTCTACGCCCTCGTCATCGAGCCCCGGCTGTCTCTAATCGACATTCATGCAAAGCGTGCCGGCTGGCACCCGGCGCGGCTTACGAGCGGCGACGAGGCGATCGAAATGCCCGAATTCGGCCTCTCCTGCCGGGTCGTCGATCTCTACGACGGCACCCCGCTCGACCCGAAACGCGGTTAGCATGTCCCGCGCGCAGCGCAGTGCGGCCCCTGCGTTGTGCGAGCGGGCCCAGAAGAAAGGCCGCGGTGCGCTGCAGACGCGGGACCGCCAAGGACACTGAGCCTGAGGCGGTCCCGGATCGGCGGTGCACCACTCGCGCGCGTCCGGTATCGCCGGTTCGGATGTTTTCGGGGCGCGCGCTCGCGCTGCACCGCATCCGGGACACACACCCTGGCCCCCGCGCGCAGCGCAGTCTGATCCGCAACACAGGCCGCTACTTGATTGCCAGCGGATTCGTCGGTGAGCCGACGGCGCCGGTGATGGGGATCGCGGGAGCAACGAAGAGAAATTCGTACACGTTGTCGGCCGCGCAGTCTTCGGCCAGGTCCTTCACGTAGAAGATCTCGCCCATCGTCATTCCCATGATCGGGATCGTGATCCAGTGCCAGGGCTGATTGATGCCGGGCTCGGTCTCGTTGGGACGCACCTCGCAGCCCCAGGTATCGCTCGCAAGCGCCGCAAGTTCGGTGTGCGCTATCCAATCCAGAGTCTCGAACGCGAAGCCTGGTGCATCGCCGCCCGGATAGCCATCCCAGCTTCCGGCCTCGATCTTGGCTTCCATCTGCCCGGTCCGCACGATGACGTAATCGCCGCGCTTGACGATCACGCCCTGGGCCTGCGCGGTTAATTCGAGGTCGCGGCAAGTGATCGGATAGCCGTCTTCCAGCACCTGTTTACCGAGCACCCGCGCGACGTCGAGAAATACGCCGCGGCCGACCATCTTGTTCTTGGTCTTCTCGATCCCGCATTTCTGCGCGCCGTTCGACGTCACCTCGCGGCAATCGTAACCGTTCCACATCGAGTTCTCATAGAACACGTGTCCAAGCCCATCCCATTGCGTGCCGCACTGAAGCGGCATCGTTACCATGTCGTCGGCAGCGCGAATGCCGCGCTTGTCGAGCACGCCCGCATAGGCATCGGTGCCGGTGCGCAGCATGGTATGTATTGGGTTGGTGCGGCCCATGGCCGGGTAATTGCTTTTGGCGCCCTGCGGCCCGGTATGATCGAAATTGAGCGCGAGCGAGATCACCTTGCCCTTCTTGACCAGTCGCGCCGCTGCGACAATATCCTCGGGTGAGGTGTAATTGAGCGTGCCGACCTCGTCGTTCGGCCCCCATTTGCCCCAGTTCTTGTATTTCTCCGCCGCCTCTCGCAGGTCCTGCCGCGTCAGCTTTTTGCCGGCCATCGTTGGGCTCCGGATGATCAGTTGCGCCCCGTTCGTTTCCGATTTACTGGATCGAAGCGAGGCGCGACGATCTCGAAACAAAGCATGAGGGAGCCGTTCGTGACAATGTTGATCCGCAGTGTTGTGCTCATCAAAACCGAGAGCGCCCGTTGGGACAAGGTCGCGCGCGCGGCCGGCATCAGGCTTGAATAGCGGCGAAGTCATGCCACTCGCATTGCTCACCGGCGGCGGCAGTGCCATCGGACAAGGCATTACCCGGGCTCTGGTGGCGCGCGGCTGGACGGTCGCCGTTACTGATATCCGGCTCGATCTCGCGCAAGAGGTCGCGCGCATCTCCGGTGGGGCGCCGAAAACGCAGGCGCTGCGGCTCGACGCGACCGATCGGGGTCAGGTGGATGCGATTATTGAGGACCTCCGCGAGGGTCACGGCGGCATCGATGCGCTCGTCAACGCAGCCGGCGGCATGCGCGGGCTCGGCATCGCCAAGTCCGATTTCGTTGACACGGCGCCGGAAGTCTGGGCTCGCATCCTCAACGTGAACTTTCAGAGCGTGCTCCATTGCACGCATGCGGTTTTGCCGGGCATGATCGCGGCCAAGCGGGGCTCGATCGTCAGCATCGCGGCGAGCCGCGGCTTGCGCGGCGGTCCGCAGGCATCGCTCTATTCGGCGGCGAAGGCCGCCGTCATTGTTTTCAGCCAGGCACTCGCGCAGGAAGTCGGCCCCGCCGGCATCCGGGTCAATACGATCGCTCCGGGCAGCGCCGAGGCACGATGGAAGAAATCCAACGGCGAGGCAGGGCGCAATCCGCTGCAGCGGGTCACTTCCGCCGAGGACGTCGGCAAGGCCGTCGCGTTCCTCCTCTCCGATGATGCCGCCCATATCACCGGCACCTGTCTCGACGTCTCGGGCGGCACGACGCTGCATTGATCCGATATGCGATCGGTAACAGTAGCCCGGATTGCGCGATTTCGCGAAGATGGCATCAGGCATGCACGGTCAATCGCGTAATCCGGGCTACAGATCCTCCGCATTGAGCCGCCGCCCACCACTGCGTAATTATCCCTCGCCGACGGATTCCTTGAGCACGCGCTTGACGTCGGGATCGACGGTGCGGATGCGCTGGAAAATACGCTGGACTTCGTCGGCCGGAACGAGATCAGGTTCCTCGCCGGTGATCTTCTTATAATCCTCGATGAAGTCCCTGTCCTTTTCGAGCGCGACGAAAGCGTCCCGCAGGGCGGCTGCCGCCTCCGCAGGCGAGCCCTTGGGCAGAAACACGGCACGCTGCATTTTGGTGCTGATGTCGTTCATCAGGAACAGCGCGCTGTATTTTGCCCCGCTCGGCTCCTTTCCGAACGCTTCCCGATAAAATTCATCGAATGTCGGTATGCCCTGCCGTTCGAGCGCCGGATTGCCCACGGGTTTGCTGTTCGGTCCCATTACCGGATAATGAAACAGCGAGACCCCGACGCCCGGCTTGATGATCTGCGGGATCACCTGGGTCTGGAAGCCGGGCAGCGAGCTGCCGGTGAAATTTACTTCGTTCTGCAGCATTGCTTTGTTCACTTGCGCCGTACCCGGAAAACCGGTCACCATCGTGTAGGGCTTGCCCATGATTTCAAGCGAGAGCCGCAGCCGCGTGTCGTGGGAACTTGCGCGGGCGTAGCCGCCGGCAAAAATGTTCGTGGCGTTTCTGAAATCGGCGGGCTTCATATAGCCGCCAGGCACGATGTCCTTGCGGGCATAGACGACGTTCCAGCCTCGCGCCGCCACGATCGGAACGAACTCCGTGGTCTTCACCTTGAGCACCGGGTCGTCGATGATCGAAGTGGTCGCACTCATCGTGAAATAGCCCGCGGTCAGCCCGTCCGCCTGCGAGCCGATATTGAGCCCGAGCTGGTTCATGGCGGTGGCGCCGCCGGCCCCGGCGACGTTGCGCACGAGAATGGTGGGATGCCCCGGAATATACTTGGATAGAGAATGCTGATAAACGCGCGCCTCGGTATCGGCATTGCCGCCGACCGCGTAATTGACGAGCAATGTCAAGGTCTTGTCCTTGTAAAACTGCGCCGAGGCGGGCGAGGCAGCAAAAAGTAAGGTGCTGGCTGCGAGCACAAGAGAGCGTTTAATCATCTCATTAGCTCCAAACTCTGCCTTGCACCGCCTCGTCCTGAGGAGGTCACGCGCAGATTTCCTGCGCGTGACCGTCTCGAAGGATGGGGCGGCCTCATGGTTCGAGACGCGCGCGTGAAGAACGCGCGCTCCTCACCATGAGGATTTATTTACTCCACAAAACTTTCCAGCAACTCGATCGGATCGCCGTATTTGCTCGCTTCACTGACTACCTGCGGATCGCGCAGCGCCATCAGAAAACCATTGTCGATCATGGTCGTGTTGCCGAGCCTCACGGTCATGTCGAACACCACGCAGTCCTGGTGGGTGTGCGGCTCCTCCCAACGCGGCACCGCGCGATGCATGAATTCGCTCGGCCGGTCCGCGTCGGTGCCGAAATGCAGGGCGCCGGGCGCGTTGGACCCTGCCGGATAGGCTTTGAACCGCGGATATTTCGGGTTGAAGCCGCAGCCCAGTTCGTGCAGCGTCGCGTTCACCCCGACCAGCATGTCGCGCATGATCTCGGCTTCCATCGAATTGCCGTGCACCTTGACCACGACCGCGTCCTTGTACTCGATTCCAACCTTGTCCCGAAACGGTTTCTCGAATCCGATCGCCCATTGCGGATAAACAATGCCGCCCATGGCGGGACTCCTGCCCGCATCGCGCTTGAAGCAGGTGCGGCCGTAGATGTTGGGCCCGTGGGTGGGCAGATGATGCACGTAGCAGCCGTCCTCGTCGGCCCGGTCGCGCCCGCGCCAGCGGTTCTCGGTGTGCAGGTTCTTGACCATCTCGGGCGTGAACTTGATTACAAGATCGGTGCCGCGCGCATCCGAAAAGGTCATGTCGAAGTCGTGATCCTTTGGGTACATGCGCGCTGTCGCGCGGATAATCTCGCCGATCAGATCGACCGGAAACCGCGCCTGCGGCGTGTGCAGGAGATCGAGGTTGCGGAAATACGTGATCTTCACCCAGCGCTGCCCCTTCTCCTTGCGCAGCTTGAGGAAGAGCGGCGCATTAACCGAGCAGAACCAGGTCGAGACCACGAAGGTTGCCTGCTCGACCAACGGGACCGCTTCCGGCGGGCAGTCGTGAAGCTGGGTGGTCGGGGCCATGAACTCATGTGGGAACACGCCGCGCGAATTGGCAATTCCGGAGATCGCATCGACCACGCGGCGGTCGAGAAGCGGATCGGTCAGGAACAGGACCTTGTCGCTGGGGCGGATGGCGTAGACCTTGATCAGGTTATCGATCGCCTGAAAATAGTTTCGAGTCTCGGTCTGCGGCAGCACGGCCGGAGCCGGCAGCGCGCTCGCGTATTTGGAATTGACGATGTCGTCATAGGTTGGCGGCCGGAATGCCATGACGTGCTCCTGGTCCATTCAGCCCATTGTCGGAGCTACAGCGCGTGACGTGTAGGGTGCAACAGCGACGCGCGAGCGCCGGCAGGGCGAGAGCGAGCGTATTGCGCCGTTTTCGGGAGTGGCGCAATACGCGGAGCATCGCGCCGTTCGAGGGTGAGATGCTCCGCTATTGCGCCCTACCATCGGCATTGTTGCAGCTACCTGCCCTGCATCAAAGCGGTTTGAAGCGGCCAGTGGCCAGTGCCCGATCGTAGATCGCGGAGGCCACCGCCACGTCTTCGAGTCCGATGCCCAGCGATTTGAACAGCGTGATCGAACCAGCATCCCGTACAAAGCCGGACGAACCGATGATCTCGTGAAGCGGTCTCACGCGCTCCCAGTCGAGCTGGCCGGCGCTCGCGAGGTCGATGAATTCCGCGGCTTCGATCCTGGCCTGCGCGATGTCGTCGGTCACCAGCAGCCCTGCGAACCGGACGATTTGGGAGTCGATCTCGCGGCGACTGGCGGCGTTCGCTCCCATCGCATTGATGTGGACGCCGGCCTTCAGCCACCCATGCATCAGTACGGGAGTAGGCGAAGTGGTCGCCGTCACCACGATATCGGCGTCGAAGGCGGCTTCTTCACCCGAGGCTGCCGCGCGCACCGGGCGACCGAGTTCCTTCTCGATTGTTTCGCAAAAGGTTTCCAGCTTATCGCGATGGCGCGCGAAAACGGCGATCTCCTCAAGCCGATCGATCGCCTTGAGGGCCAGTGCCTGGCCGTGCGCCTGCCGACCGGCGCCAATGAGAGCAACTCTGCGGCCGTTCGGCCGCGCCATTGCCTCGGTCGCAACTGCGGTCGCGGCCCCGGTGCGGATTACCCCTAAATAATCGGCCTCGATCACGGCGAGCAAGCCTTCGGCGGAATAGAGCAGCACGTGATAGGCGGATGAACCGTAGGCTTTGAGAACATAGCGGCCCTGCGGCGTGATGCCGCCGCCCATCACATTGAGCCGCCGCCCGCCGAATTCCCAGCGCGTGCGCGGGACGACGGTCGCTTCCCCCCTCCTGCGCGCCAGAAAAGCCTCGCGCAGCGCCTTGATGGCGGACGGCATGTCGAGGAATTCGGCAACGTCGCGTTCGGTAAGATAGATCGGCACGGTGCGCTTCTCTCTGATCGTCATCCTGAGGCGCACGCGCCGCTGTTTTTGGCGCGCGCCTCGAAGGATGACGTACGGGTGCCGGGCCGTCATCCTTCGAGGCTCGCGCGCGAAGAGCGCGCTCGCGCCTCAGGACGACCGCCTCACGTAAACTCCGGCGTTTCCTTCAAATAATGTCTCGCCATGGCGGGGCGGAATTTCTCCATGGTGGCGCGGTTGAGATCGATCGGCGGCTTCTGATCGGACGGCAGCATGGATTTGTATGTCACTCCGTCAAGCTCCTGCTCAAACGTGCGTTTGGCTTCCTCGACCACGGCCGGATTTCCAAAACACTCAGTTACCGCGGCCGCAAAAGCCTTGGCGCCGGCAACCGCGCCCTTGTGGGCAATCGAAGTGGCGAGCACCACGCCTGCCGCCCAATGGTGCGAATTGATGTTGGGCACGTTCGACGGGTAGTAGAATTTCGCCATCGGTACTTTCCAGGAAATATCGCCCGCATCATTCGCCGAGGTCCGTTGTCCCGCCTGTTCGCGCAGAGGTCTGATGTCGTGCCGGAGCCCCTCGACCTTTGCCTTTGCGTTCTGTTGCAGCTCGCGCGCGAGCTTCTCCTCCGCATCGGTCCAGGCCGGCATACCGACGATCTCGATTTGGCGTTGCAGCAGCTCCGCCAGCGTGCGGTTGCAGCGCAGCGGCCACACCGCGCTGAGCACATCGACGTCGCAGCTGGTATTCGACATCATGGCGGCGCCCGACGCGATCCGCTTCCCTTGCTCAAACAGGGCTTGCGCGCCTTCGGCGGTGAAATCCCGGAAGAACCACCAGATCGCGGCGGTTCGGGGGATGACATTGGGCTGATCGCCGCCGTTGGTCACAACGCGATGCGCGCGCATCGTCGGGCGCATGTGCTCGCGATATTGCGCCAGCCCGGCATCCATCAGCATCACAGCATCGAGCGCGTCGCGTCCGTTCCAAGGCGAAGTGCCGGCATGCGCGGTTTCGCCGTGGAACGTGAATGTCGCCGAGACGAGCGCCGATTGCAGCAGCCCATGGCTCACTGAGAACTCCGCGCCGATATGGTCGTGGAACGCGACATCGACATCGTCGAACCAGCCGTCGCGCACGAAATAGGGCCGGCTGATGAGCTGCTCCTCGGCCGGACCGCCGAACACTTTGAGCGTGCCAGGCAGGCCGAAGCGCTCCATCGCCTGCCTGGTCGCGAGCGCCGTTGCAACCAGCACTGCCGCATTCACATTATGGCCTTCGCAGTGGCCGGGCGCACCGTCGACGATGAAGCTTTGCCGGGGAACGCCCGCTGCCTGAGAGTTATCCGGGCAGCTGTCGTATTCGGTGTGAATCGCCACGACAGGATGGCCGGTTCCGTAACTGGCGCAGAAGCCGGTCGGAAAGCCCGATATTCCGCGCTCGACCTTGAAGCCGCCTTGCTCGAGGAGCCTTGTCATGAGTTTTGCGGTCTCGAACTCCTGCATGCCGAGTTCGCCGAAAAAAAAGATGTTATCGCCCAGGAGCGCGATCGCGCGCGCATTGCGGTCGATGTAATCGAACAGGAATTTTTGCTGCGGCGTCAGGTTGGTTTGCATGATGAGTTCTTGTGCTGCCTAACCGCTTTATGCTTGCGTCCATCAGAACTCAGATCGTCATCCTGAGGCGCGAGCACGCAATTACTTGATTGCGTGCGAGCCTCGAAGGAGGACGCCCGAGATCGCGCCTCCTTCATCCTTTGAGGCTCGCGCGCGAAGCTGCGCGCTCGCGCCTCAGGATGACGGTGACCTTATCCGATGTGTTTCTTCAAAAATGCAAACACCTTGCTCCAGCCGTCGACAGCCTGTTCGGGACGGTACGAGACTCGATAGCTATTGAAAAAAGCGTGTCCGCAGCCGTCGTAGCGATAAAACTCATAGTTCCTGCCCAGCTTCTTGAGCACCTCCTCGGTGCGGTTCACATGATCGCGGTTCGGATTCTGGTCGTCATTGCCAAAAATACCGAGCATCGGGCAGTTCAGCTTTTCCGTGAAATCGATTGGCGCCGTCGGCCGTTTGGCGTCGAGCTGCTTCTTGTCGTCCACAACCACATTGCCGCCCCAGCAGTCCACCAGCGCGTCGAATCCGGGCGCGCTGCAAGCGACGAGATAGGCATGGCGACCGCCGGAGCAGAAACCGATCACGCCCACCTTGCCGCTTGAATTAGGCTGCTGGCGAAGGAACGCAGCCGAGCCAGCGCAATCGCCAACCACCTGCGCATCCGCGACGCCGCCCGCAGCGCGCACCCGCGCTCCAATATCGTCGGGACTACCCGGCCCATCGCGGAAATAGAGGTGCGGCGCAATCGCCGCGTAGCCGTGGTGCGCAAATTTACGTGCGACCTCGGTGATCCACTCGTCCCAGCCGGGCAGATGATGAATGACCACCATTCCGGGCACTTTGCCGGCGCGCATTGGTCGGGCGTAATAGGCCTCGCCGGTATCGCCGTTGTGACCTCGGAAGCGGACGATTTCCGCCTGCTGAGCTTCATATGACATGAGGCTTCCTCGTTTGCTACGTCGTTGATGAGCTTCTCGCGCCAACATATCATGGCGCCATTTGCCGCCAAATGCGACCGAGAAGGAGAGGCCGATGGCAAGAATTGTACTCGGGCTCGGAACATCGCACACGCCGATGCTGCTGGCCTCCGACGAGACGCTGCGCCGATTCGAGGAGACCGACAAGGCGATCAAGCACCGCGACAAGGAAGGCCGCCCGGTCACCTACGGGGATCTGCTCGAAAGGGCTGACCCGAAACTCGCCCATATGGTAGCGCCCGAGCAACTCATTGCCCGGCAAAACCTCGCGCGCGCGGCGATCAAGCGTTTGGCACAAGCTTTGGCGAGTGCCGGCCTCGATGCACTGATTGTAATCGGGGACGATCAGGACGAGAGCTACAAGGAGGATTGCCGGCCGGCCTTCGCCATCTACTACGGCGAAACCATTCGCAACAGCAACGAGCAGCACGAGAACTACCGCCGGCGTTTTCCCGAATGGTACGTCAAGAACCGGCAGGCCGTTTTCGAGGACGAGCGGCCGCGCGATTATCCGGTCCATTCCGACCTCGCCATTCATATCATTGAATCCATGATGGATGCGGGTTTCGACGTCGCGGCCTCGCAACGCTTGCCGGAGGGCGAAGGCGAGGGTCACGCAATCGCCTATGTGCATCGCCGTGTCATGGATCCGGTGCGCCCGGTATCGGTGGTGCCCATTTTCCTCAACACCTATTATCCGCCGAATCAACCGCGACCGCGCCGCTGTTATGCGTTCGGGCAGGCACTACGCCAGACCGTCGCCGATTTTCGCGAGGATGCTCGCATCGGCGTCCTCGCCTCCGGAGGATTGAGCCATTTCCTGGTCGATGAGGATTTCGATCGCGCTATTCTCAAGGCCTGTGCCGATAAAGATGCTGGATTCTTGCAGAGGCTTCCGCGCAACAAGCTCCAAGCCGGCAGTTCCGAAATCCTCAATTGGGTGGCACTTGCCGGCGCCGTCGAGCACCTCGATCTCGACTGGTTCGAATATGTCCCCGGCTATCGCACGCCAGCCGGCACGGGCACCGGCTTGAGCTTTGCCACTTGGTCGTAGGGTCATCCGCCGTCATGGTGAGGAGGCGCGCGCCCGTTTGCACTCGCGCCTCTGTTCTCGTCTTGAGGGCGCGCGCCGTCTCGAACCATGAGGGCGGCCCGGACCTGGCCGCCTCATGCTTCGAGACGGTCACGCACAGCAAGCTGTGCGTGACCTCCTCAGCATGAGGCGGATCGAGGTTCGCACTTGCCCCTTGCCGTGCGGGCGGGTTGATGCTTTCGTAAGATCGCGCCAAGCCGGACAGCCCGTACCCGCCCAGGGGGAAATCAGATCATGGCTCGTATCGTTCATATCGCACTCAAGGTCGACGATCTGGAGAGGGCCACCGAGTTCTACGAGGACGTTTTCGGCATCTATCAGCTCAAGACCGGGTATGCCCGCGGGCACACTTCGCGGCATATGACTGAAGGCACGATCGATCTTGCCTTGATGGTGTACGACAGCGAGGACGAGCCGGAGGCGAAGCTGGCAGGCCCCGGTCCATGCATTCATCATTTCGGTATCGAGGTCGATGACCGTTCCGCAACGGTGAAGAAAATCAGGGAGAACGGGGGCGATGTGTTCTCCGATCCGGAAGAGGGCGCGCTGAAATTTCGCGCCCCTGATGGCTGCATGGCCGAAATCGTCCAGGTCGGACGCTATAAGCTGCAGGAACGCAGCAAGAAGAGCCGCATCGTTCACCTGGCGCTTAAAGTACAGGATATGGAAAAGGCGACCCGGTTTTATGAAAACGTCTTCGATTTCGAGCTGCACGGCACCACGCCGCATGGCGACCACGTCTCGCGCCACCTCACCGACGGCAATATCGATCTCGCGCTGATGAAATGGGACCGGGAGGACCGCGAAGATGCCATGCTCGCCGGCCCTGGTCCGCGCATTCACCACTGGGGCCTTGAAGTCGATAACTGCGATGCATTGGCAGCAGCGATCAAGAAATACGGCGGCCAGATCCTGTCGAAACCGGGCGCACCCACGCTGCGGTTTCGCGCTCCCGATCGCAGCATCATCGAGGTGGTAGCCCGTAAGCGGCAGGAAAAGCGTGCCGCGGTGCATGCCTGAATTACGACGTGGCAGGGCGGTCTTTTGCACGGGCGAGTTTGAAACCCGCCACCGACGCACGGAAACCGGCCCAGGGTGAGGAGCGATGGCGAAGCAGCGCTACAGCCGCAGAGAGTTCATGGGCCTTTCCGGAGCCGGCATCGCTGGTCTCATCGACGCCGAGTGGCCGCATGGGGCGCTCGCTCAAACCGGCTCTACGCAGGATCCCGATCTGATCGTTGTCAACGCGCGGGTATACACCGTCGATCCGATCATGCCCATGGCGGAGGCGTTTGCCGTCAAGGGAGCGCGCTTCGTCGCGGTAGGAAGTACCGAAAACATCAAGTCGCTCGCCGGCAAGCGGACGCAAATTTTCGATGCCAAACAAATGGCGGTCGTTCCGGGATTCATCGATGCCCACAACCATGCGCCGGGAGCGATCCTGCTCTACGAAGTCCTCGTCGGCAATCCGTATGAAGTCGAGTTCGTGACCATTGCCGGCATCGTCGACAAGCTGCGCGCGCGCGCACGCGAAACCCCGCCGGGGTCTTGGGTCGAGGGGTTCTTCTTCGACGACACCAAAGTGGCGGACAAGCGCCAGCTCAATATTGGCGACCTCGATCAAGTGTCGCGCGACCATCCGGTGTCGGTCCGCCATCGCGGCGGCCATACCACGTATTACAACAGCAAGGCCTTCGAGCTCGCCGGCGTCACCAGGAATACGCCTGATTCGCCCGCCGGCACTTTCGATCGCGATGCGAACGGCGAACTCAATGGGCGGGTGACGGACCGCGCTCGCAATGTCTTCAACAATGTCGGCAAGCGGCCGAGCTATACGGCCGAACAGATCAGGCGCCGAAACCGCGATGCGCTGACCTTCATTTCCAAGCAATTCGTCCGTTACGGCCTCACCAGCGTGCATCACGAAGGCGGCGATCTCGCCGCCCTCCAGGAGGTACGCGCGCGGGGAGATCTCCTCCATCGCGTGAGCTACGAGCCTGCCGACGACGTAATCGAAGCGATGATCAAGGCCGGAATTGCGACCGGCTTTGGGGACGAGTGGATACGGCTGGGCGCGACCTTCGAACACAATTGCGACGGGTCGTTCTCGGAGCGCACCATGGCGCTGAGCGTTCCCTATCCTGGCGTCGAGCCGCCCTACCGCGGCAACGTCGTGACCTCGCAGGAAGACCTCAATGCCTGGGTCGAGCGGGTGCACCGGGCCGGCATCCAGGTCAACTGCCACGCTAATGGGGATATCGCAATCGACATGGCGCTCACTGCGTTCGAGCGGGCGCAGCAGCTATTCCCGCGCCCCGATCCGCGGCCCAAGATTACTCACTGCACGCTGATAAATGACGATCTCCTGCGGCGGATCAAGGCCGCCGGCGCAGTGCCGGCGCCGTTCACGTCCTATGCCTATTACAATTCGGACAAGTTTCATTTCTATGGCGAAGCGCTGATGCAGCGCGCCATGGCGTTCCATTCCTTCGCCCTCGCGGGGATCGCGGCGGCGGCTGGATCGGATTTCGGACCGGGGCCGTTCGCGCCGCTGATGGGCATCCAGGGCATGGTCACCCGCACCGGGTGGAACGGCGAGACCTGGGGAGGCAACCAGCGGATCAGCGTGGAGCAGGCTCTGCACGTGGTGACGATCAACGGCGCTTACGCATCGCGCGAGGAAGCCATAAAGGGCTCAATCAGCCCGGGGAAGCTCGCAGATTACGTCGTCCTCGCGGACGATCCACACACGGTGGACCAGAGCAAAATTAAGGACATTGCGATCGTGCGGACCGTGACTGGCGGTAATACGGTTTTCCAGGCTTGATCGCATGAAGCTTCAACTCAGCCTTGGCATTGCCTCCAATCCGCGGACATGGCCGATTCTCAAGGGCAATGTGGCGCCCGATGGAATCGATCTCATTCCGAGCGTCGTGCATGCTTCAGAGCTGTTCTGGCGGCAGCTTCGTTTTGGCGATTTCGATGTTTCCGAAATGTCGCTCTCCTCGCTGATGATGGCGCGCGCTCGCGGCGACGACCGTTGGGTGGGGCTCCCGATTTTCACCACGCGGAAGTTCTTTCACACCGAGATCCTGGTGCGGCGTGATTCCGGCATTGAAACGCCGGCCGATCTCAGGGGCCGCCGCGTGGGCGTGCCCGAATATCAGCAGACCGCAGCGCTGTGGACGCGCGGCATCCTCCAGCACGAGTTCGGGGTCTCGCCGACCGAGATGGAGTTCTGGATGGAGCGGGTGCCGAGCCACAGCCATGCCGGGGGCGTCGGCTTCAAGGCGCCGGAAGGCGTCACCATTCATCAGATTCCGCTGGAAAAGAACATCGGCTCGATGATGCTCTCGGGCGAACTTGAAGCGGTCATTCATTACATCCGGCACGATAATCTGGTCGATCGGAGCAAGGTGGATCTCGCCGATCATCCGGATATAAGATTTCTGTTTCCGGACCCGGTAGCAGAAGGCGTGCGCTATTTCCGCAAGACGGGCATCTATCCGATCAATCATGGCATGGTGCTGCGCCGGGAGATTGCCGAGCAGCATCCATGGGCGGCACTTAATCTGCTCAAGGCTTTCGATGCGGCCAATGCGATTGCGGACGGCGCGCGCATGGCGCATGTCGAATATCATCTCGCCTGCGGGGCGATTTCGCAGGACGCCGCCAAGGCCTTGCGCCAACCGGTGCTTCGCCACGGCATCAAGGCCAACCGCAAAATCCTCGAGACCGCCGCGCAAATGTCGCTCGAACAGGGCCTTACCCCGCGCCTGATGCGACTCGACGAGATCTTTGCGGCAAGCACGATCGAACAGTGACTTCGATCAACAATATCCGTCTCGATGGCCGGGTCGCGGTCGTGACCGGCGCTGCGCGTGGCCTGGGCCGAGCGATGGCCGAAGCGCTCGCGCGTGCTGGCGCCCGCATCCTCCTTGCCGATGTGGACAGCGCTGCGCTCGCGCAGGCATCGGCCACGATCGAAGCCGAGGCGGGCCGCGGCCGTGTGCGCGGCATTGCCTGCGACATTACTTCCAAATCGGATTGCGAGCGCCTGGTCGCAGGAACGCTCGAAGTTTTCGGCGCTCTCGACATGGTGGTGAACAATGCCGGGATGGGACCTGCTCATCTCGAACGCTCGCCGAACACGCGCTCGTTGAAATTCTGGGAGTCCGATCCGGACCTCTGGCGCGCGATCGTCGACACCAATATCAACGGCACTTTCCTGATGGCGCGCAGCGCCGTGCCGCATATGGTGGCGGCCGGCTGGGGCCGGATCATCAACGTCACGACCAGTCTCGCGACCATGCAGCGGCGCGCCAATTCGCCCTACGGCGTGAGCAAAGCAGGGATCGAAGCTGCAACACTGATCTGGGCTAAGGACCTGGAAGGCACCGGCGTCACCGTCAATTCGCTCATCCCCGGTGGCGCTGCCGATACCGATTTCGTTCACATGGCGGCACGCATGGAGCTTGCCGCGAGAGGCCAACCATTGCTGCCGCCGAGCGTGATGGCAGGCCCAATCGTCTGGCTCGCTTCGAGACACTCGGACGGCATTACCGGCGCGCGATTCGTCGGAAAGCTGTGGGATGAGTCATTGCCGCCGAACGAGGCAGCTGCCAAAGCGCGCGAAGCGCCGGTGCTGCGTACGCCGCCGGTCGGCGCGCGGTAGGGTGGGCAAAGGCGCACGCGTATTCGCGTGCGCCGTGCCCACGTGGATGATGATCGAGAGATTGGACCGCGTGGGCACGGCGCGCCGGCGCAAATTTTTCCCGCGCTGATAAAATGACGAACGGCGCGCCTTTGCCCACCCTACAGCCCCGGCAGCAGCTCGCGGGCGCGCGCGACGGCGGCCTGCGGCAGCGCGTAGATGCTGCGCACGATTTCGGTGAGTTCTTCGGCCCCGATCGGATCGAGATCGAGCCCGCTTCGCTGAACCATATCGACGAATTCAGGGTCCTTGAGCGCCATTGCATAGGCGGCACGAATTGCCGCCACGCGCTCTTTCGGAACGCCTGGCCCCATGAAGGACGGATAGCCGGTGGCGCTCGGGGCGCACAGAACTTCGAGCACCTGACGGTCCTCCGGAGTTCGTGCAAGATCGAGCCCCAGCGGCACGTCGGCGGGAATATCGGGGGCCTTCTTGACCCCAAGCTGGACCAGGACCGACACCAGTTTGTCCGATACCCAGCGAATGCTTGGGCCGCTGTTGAGCGATTTCCAGGTCGAGCCGACCTTGCCTTGCACTTCGCCGCGTTCGATGGCGAGATCGACCGCGCCAACGCTGGCATAGCCGGTGACGATCTTGAATTTCGTGCCGATGATGCGGTTGAGCGCGCGCGGGAATATGCCGGTATCCTGGGCGGCCGAGGTAGCCCCGACCACCACTTCGGTGCGCATGGCGTCCGCTATCGAGCGCACCGGCGTCGAGCCATTCCATACCATGCCGACCGAAACCGTGCGCGAGGGGCTGCCGATCCAGTTGAATTGCTGGGGCCGGAACTGCGCCTGCGGCAGCTTGAGCAGCGGGGCGAGCATGAACCCGCGGGTAATGAAGCCCCAGGCGGTGCCGTCCTGCGGGCCGATGCTGTCGATGAAAGTCGCCGCCTTGATGCCGCCGGCTCCGGGCATGTGCTCGACCACGATATTAGGATTGCCCGGAATGTATCTCCGGATCACTGGCGCGAGCGCCAATGGATAGGCGCTGACCGCTCCAGCTCCGACCCCAGTTCCCACATACATCGTGATCGTCTTGCCGCGATAGAATTCCTCGATTGGCTCTGCCTTCGCGGGCGTAAGTCCAGTGAGATGAACCGCGCATGCAAGCATCGGAGAAAGTCGGAGCGTGTCCCGGATGCGATGCAGCGCGAGCGCGCGCCAGTAACTGTTTGAAGCCTGTGCATTCTCCTCGGCGCGCCCGAGTGGTGCACCGCTGATCCGGGACCGCCCGAAACCGAGTTCTTGGCAGTCCCTCTGCGGCGCAGCCCGGCTCCGCTCCTGTGCTCCACGTCCGAGAAACGGCCGCGCTGCGCTGCGCCCGGGACACCACATCGTTACGGTCCTTTCTCCGCCTTGCCATCAGCGCCGATCACGACTGCGTAATCGCGCACCGCGGCCTCTGCGGTAATGTACCCGGCATCGAGATCGCGTTGAATGAGATCAAGGGCGCGCTGCTCGGGCCGCCCATAGCCGCCCCCGCCGCCGGTCTCAACGCAGATGCAGTCGCCGGGGAACACCCGCAAACGCTTTTCCTTCTCGATCGACCGTTCCATGCCGGTGTGGCCACCGACGAGCGTGAAGCGGCCGGGTTTTCCCTCGCTGCCGCCCTGCACACCCCAGGGTGGAAAACGCGTCCGATCGAGATTCGTTTGCACCTCGCACGGACCTAACATCCGGTAGATCTTCCGAAATCCGAGCCCTCCCCGGAACATGCCGGCACCGCCCGAATCGGGCCGCAGCGACAATTCCTCGAATCGGACCGGCAGATGGGCCTCCTGCAATTCGAGCGGGATGATCCGTGTATCGCCATGCGCCATGGTCCGGAACGGGCCGCTTCCGTCGTGCGTGGCGCATGCGCCCCAGCCGCCATGGCCGCTGTCGTGGGTCCCGAAAAACGTGCCGTCGGCGAGCCGCCCATGGAAACGGATGCCCGAATGAGTGCCGAAATGCCCGCCGGGCACGCGTGCCGGCAGCGCCTTTTCCAGCGCCTTGATGACCCCGTCGATCACGGTCGGGAAGGGCGTCGAATAGTTGCCCATGGGAGCGGTTGGGTCGGCGCTGAGAATTCTCCCGGGGGGCAGCACAAGATTGAGCGGTCGAAACGTGCCTTCGTTCGCCATCTCGTCGGCGCCGAGAAGGTACTTGAAGGCGACGCGGGCGGTAGTCTGGCCGCCGCCGAACCAGCCGGAATTGATCGGGCCGGCGACCTGCCCCGCAATGCCCGAATAGTCGATTGTCATCTCGTCGTCTTCCACAACGACCTTGATCCGGATCGGCAGCGGCTCATCTCCGGCGCGGTCATTGTCCAGGAAAGTCTCGTGGCTGTAGACGCCATCCGGCATTGAGCGGATGAGCGCGCGAGCCGCGGCTTCCGCCTGATCGAGAATGAGCTCGGCGGCCCGGGCGAAGGTCGCGGCGCCGTATTTCTCGATCAGGGCAATGACGAGATCGCGCCCCATGAGGCAGCCGGCGAGTTGGGCCGCGATGTCGCCCATCAGCTCGACCGGCTGGCGGGTATTATTCTCGATTATGCGGTAGACTTCTTCGACCGGCTCGCCGCGTTTCCACAGCTTGATCGAGCGCAGCTGGAGGCCTTCCCCGAAGATATCCGGCGAGTGCGGCACGGCGCCGGCGATATCGATCCAATGCACATTAATGGCAAAGAAGCCGATCAGTCGGGTGTGCTCGCTCCCACAGCGGATCGGGGTATACATCACCGTGTTGTTGAGATGCTGTCCCTGCACGGCGGCGTGGTTGCAGAGCACGACATCGCCGTGGGCAAGCCGCTCGCGCCCGTAGACGGCAAGCCCGTCGCGCACTGCCATGCCGACGGAGTCGGCGACGAACGGCGGCATCCCGCCGGTGCATTGCGCGACCAGTTGACCGTTGGGGTCGGCGAGTCCGACGGCGAAATCGTTATACTCGTAGATATATGGGCTGAAGGCCGTGCGCTTGATGTTGGCGTCGATCTGATTGGTAATGGAAATGAGCCGATGCCGGATCACTTCCAGCGTGATCGGATCGATTCTCGGGGCATCGATGCCGGGCTGACCGCGATTATCTTGCATCTCGTACGCGAATTTACGTAGGGTGGGCAAAGGCGCAAGTGCGCTTCAGCGCGCGCGCCGTGCCCACGCGCGTGGGCACGGCGCTCTTTAATTTGCGTGTGGCGCGACTCGTACGTGTGGACCGCGCCTTTGCCCACCCTACGGATGGGCCGGAACCAATGCGCTCGGTTTGCCGTTTGCGCGGCGGCCACCGATGTGAACCCGATCAGGCCATACGGGAAATGCATTCATGGAAAATCGATCTGTCCGATGGATCGGTCTGGCGATCCTCATCGTCCTGGGATTCATAGCGCTTAGGCCGTACGTCGAGGATCGCCTGTACTCGGCCACGACCCCCCGCCCGGTCGAGCCGCGGGGCTCGCTTGCCGATTACGAGAAAAGCACGATCGAGATTTTTCAGCGGGTCTCGCCCTCCGTCGTGCAGGTGGTGGGCCAAGTCGGCGGTGGCAACGTGTTCGGACAGCTCGGGGGCGAGGAGACTGGAATCCAGAGCGGCACCGGTTCGGTTTGGGACGAGGCCGGCCACATCGTGACCAACAATCATGTAGTCCAAGGCACCAATTCGCTGGCCGTGCGGTTTGCATCCGGTCAGACTGCGACAGCCACAATCGTCGGGACCGCGCCCAATTACGACCTTGCCGTCATAAGGGTCACCGGAGTGAAACTGCCGCCGCCCATCATGGTGGGCGAATCGGCGAATCTCCAGGTGGGCCAAGCCGTTTTCGCAATTGGAAATCCCTTTGGTCTGGACCAGACGTTGACCAATGGGATTGTCAGCGCGCTCAAGCGCCATTTGCCCACCAGCAACGGCCGCGAGCTTTCCAATGTCATTCAGACTGACGCGCCGATCAATCCAGGGAATTCCGGCGGTCCGCTCCTCGATTCCTCGGGCCGGATGATCGGGGTGAACACCGCGATCGTATCGCCGTCGGGAACGAGCGCCGGCGTCGGATTTGCCATCCCGGTTGATACCGTCAATCGGGTCGTCCCCGAGCTGATCAAAAACGGCCGGGTGCCGACACCGGGGATCGGTATTGTGGCGGCGAGCGAGGCTGCCGCGACCAAACTGGGCGTTCAGGGTGTCATCATCGTGCGCACCGTTCCGGGCTCGCCGGCCGCAAAGGCGGGCCTGCGCGGGATTGACGCCGCGCGCGGAGAGCTTGGCGATGTCATTACAGGCGTCGACAGGAAACCGGTGCACCAGCTTAGCGATCTGACCCAGGAGCTTGAGCAGGTCGGGATAGGTAAAACCGTGCAGATCGAGATCAACCGCGGCGGCAGCGACATGACCGTGTCGCTCCAGGTCGCCGACATTTCGCAGGCGCGGGGGTAGTGAGCGCAGGTCGGGCCGATTGGGGCGGGTTAGCGGCCGCTCCGAGGGCACGATACCGATTTCGCACAGAGGTCGGGCCGCGTAACCCGCCGCCGGCGGATGGCGGGTTACGGCGCGCCGCGAAGGCTGCGCGCCTCACCCGCCCTACGGGTGTCAGGCAGGGACCACCGCCACTGCCTGGATTTCGAGCAGCGCGTCGGGATTGGCGAGATGCGAGATGTAAATTGCCGCGCTTGCGGGAAAATCCTTGCCAAGGATTTGCCGCCGCAACTCGGTGAAGCGGCGGTGGTTGCGCGGGTCGGTCAGGAAGACCGTCATAGTGACCATGTCGGAGAGTTTGCCGCCCGCCTGATCGAGCGTGCGGCCAAGCGCGGCAAAGACCTCGTGCACCTGGGCATCGAGATTGCCGGCCAGCGGCTTGCCCGAGGGATCGACGGCGCCGGTATGCCCGGCGAGCCAGATCGTCTTGCCGGCGCCTTCGGTCACGACCGCCAGCGAATAGCCTGATTGCTCGGGCCGCTCGGCCTTGACGAAACGTTTGCGCGGAGCTTGCGCCTTCGCGGTGGTCGAGCTGCCGAGCGCAAACAGGCTGCCGAGCAGAGCAAGTTTGCCGAAGAACTCACGTCGCGCCGAAGCCGTCATGGTTTTCCTCCCGTTGTTATTAACCGATCCTGATCAGGCCGTTCGGCGACCAGAACCAAATTCTCGTCTAGTGGTGGCGATTCAAAAGTCCGCGTCATTCTTGCGGCAAGTCCAACATGCGGACTTCTGAACCAAAGCCACACTAGATCAATAAGTTGCCAGTGTCCTTCGATTCCGAAGTTCGCAACCGAGGATGCCGCACAATCAAGCGAACTTCGGATCCGAAACACTAGTGTGCCTGCGACGCGAGCGAGGTCAAGTCGGTTTCAGCGAGGCATAGGCGCACTGGCGTATCTGCAAGGGATCGCGCATCCCCTGGCGAGCACACTGGATTATGACCCTGGCGAGGGTGTCGCGCAGCGCATCCTCCACGGCGGCGAGCCCGAGTTCGCAGCTCATCTCTTCAAAAACCGCTGTCAGCATTTCGATCAGATCACGATCGAATGACGTGTTCTGCAAGAGTCGATAAATCGGCATGGCCCTGGAACGGCGGCTACCGCGGAAAGTTCCCGATAAAGTTCCTCCAATGATTCGACAAGAGAGCCGACAGCTAAGGAACCGTGAGGTATTTCCGACGTTGGCTGATCATTAGGCTGAGTAGAACGATTCGGGTGTAGACCATGAACGCGAAGTTCTTTGCGGCTGCCGTTGTATTTGCCGCAGTTTCAACCCCGGCACTTGCGCAATTCTGGATCGTACGCGATGGGCCCGTCGGCAAGTGTGCTGTCGTCGACAGGGAGCCAAGCGACAGCAAAGTCATTATTGCGGGAGGCAGTCACCGATTCTACTCCACCCGCCGTGAAGCCGAACGCGATGCGCAGGTGGTCTGCAGATTGCGCAAGGCGTGAAACAAAAAAAGTCGCTGCCCCCCTGATGTTTCGTCCGCTTACCTTTGCCTTTTCGTTCACAGCCTGAACGAAGTCCTCATCCAGCTTGCCTGCAATCGCGTCGAACCAAGCCCAATCATGGGCGATTGGTTCGACGATAACGCCCTCGCCAGGCGTCGGGTCTTGCCAATAGGAAAAGGCCGGCTTACCAGCTATCCGTAGTCCGGTTGCAAGGGGAGATAAGATGAAGCTTTGCCGGTTCGATGAGGATCGCCTTGGGGTCGTGATGGGAAACATGGTCCATGACGTCACCGCTGCGCAGGACGAGATCAGGAAAAATGCCCGCTATGACATGAAGGGCGACGCAGTCATCGCGGCGCTGCCGACATGGCGCAAGCGCATCGAGGAGATGGCCGCGAAAGCGCCCACGAAGGCGCTGTCCGAAGTGAGACTGCTTGCGCCGGTCGCGCGGCCCTCCAAGGCCATGGCGGCGCCGACGAACTACAAGAAGCACATCGAAGAAATGCGCTCGCGTACCGATCTGCCGCGGGAGGCGACCGCGCGGCAGCCGCCGGATATCGGCAAGGCCGGAATTTTTCTGAAGGCGAATTCCTCGATCGTCGGACCCTCGGAAGGCATTCCGCTGCGCTTCCTCGACCGCAGCAACGAGCACGAGATCGAGCTTGTCGTCATCATCGGCAAGCAGGGCTCCGATATCCCCAAAAACAAGGCTTTAGATTATATCGCGGGCTATACGCTCGGCCTCGATATGACCTGCCGCGGCGGCGAGGACCGCAGCTTCCGCAAGTCGATTGACGGCTATTCGGTGCTCGGGCCCTGGATGGTGACGGCAGACGAAATTTCCAATCCCAACGACCTCAAAATCACGCTGACGCTCAACAACGAGCTCAAGCAGACGGCGGAAACCAGGGACCTGATCTACGATATCGGCCGCTTGATCGAGTTCGCGTCATCCTTCTACACGCTCTATCCGGGCGACGTGTACTACACCGGGACGCCGCAGGGGGTCAGCCCCGTCAAGCCGGGCGACGTGCTGCGCGGCAAGTGCGATCGGATCGGCGAATTCGAGGTCAAGGTGAGGGCGCACCAGGCGTAAGGCAGGAGGTTCGTCATGGTTGTCAAGGTGAAACGGCTCGGGCATGCGACGCTGTCGACGCCGGATATCGAGGCCCAGACCGACTACTACAGCCGGATACTGGGGTTAGGCATTGTCGAGAAAAGCCGGGACCGCGTATTCCTGAGCAGCAAACAGGGGCTCGAGGCGATCGAGCTGGTTCGCGGCGAGCCCAGCGGGCTCAAGCGGCTCTCGTTCCAGGTCGCGCCCGGCAGCGATCTCGGCGATGTCGCGAAAGAACTCCAGAGGATGGGGTTCAAGACCGAGCGTCGCAAGGGCATCTCGCCCGGCATCGCCGATGCCGTGACGTTTGAAGACCCGAAGGGAACGCCGCTTGATCTCTTCGCCGAGTACAAGTTCGCCAAGCCCGACGGCGCTCCCGCGGTCTTCAACATCCTCAAGCTCGGCCACGTCGCCTATCGGGTCCTCGATGTACAGAAGATCGTCAAGTTCTACTGCGACGTGCTCGGGTTCCGGGTCTCCGACTGGCGCGGCGATTTTTTCGTCTTCATGCGCTGCAACACCGACCATCACACGCTCAATTTCATCATCGACGATGAGCCGCAGCTGCATCACATCGCGTTCGAGGTGATCGACTGGGCGGAGATCCACAAGGCGATCGATTATCTGGCGTACAACAAAATTCACCTGGTGTGGGGGCCGGGCCGCCATGTCATTGGTCACAACGTCGCGACCTATCACCGCAACTCCGATCTTGTGCGCGTGGAGATCTTCACCGAGATGGATCAGATGAAGGACGAGGATCTCGGTTATTTCGATCCGCGGCCCTGGCATCAGGAATTTCCCCTCTATCCCAAGATGCACGGGCCGGAGACGCTTCGCAACTACTGGGGCTTCGGCTCCGAGCGGGTCATCAAGGGATATCAGACGAACGAAATCCCGCAATACGAGGCGATCCGGGGGTGAGGCGCAGTCGTAGGGCGGGTTAGGCGCGCCGGTCGCAACGCGTCTCCACACCTCGCTCTTACGGGCGCGCCGTAACCCGCCGTGGCGGTTGACGGCGGATTACGCGCGGATCGGGGCCGTATCACAAACCCGCATGACCTCGGCCGCGCTAATCCGCCCTACGCGGCTGATCCAGCGTCGGGTCGAGGACGATCTTGCCGGCGACTGCGCCGGATTCGATGAGCCGGTGGGCCTCGGCGGCGCGCGAGAGCGGCAGGACTTTCTCGATCTGCGCCTCGATCTTTCCCTCGGCCGCCGCCGCGAAGCATTTCAGGATATCGGAGTCGCGGTGTCCGGTGCGGCCCATGATCGTGATCTTCTTGTGATAGAGGTGCGCGAAATTGATGAGCACATCGGGGCCGCCATGGGCGCCGGCCGTCACCAGGCGGCCGTTCATGCCCAACGCGAGGAACGCCTGCGGAAGCACCCTGGAATTGGCGATGTTGTCGTAAAGGACGTCCAGGCCTTTCCCGCCGGTGATCTTCATCACCTCGCCGCGCAAATCGGATTTGTTGTAGTTGATGCCGTAGTCGGCGCCGAGATCGAGGCCGAGTCGGACGCGCTCGTCGGTCCCCGCAGCGGCAATCACCGTCGCGCCGACGACGTTCTTCGCGATCTGGATGCCCGTCGTGCCGAGATTGCCGCCCGCGCCCATGATCAGAACCGTCTCATGCTCAGCGAGGCCCGCCGCATTGATCAGCAGATTCCACGCAGTCGGGGCATGGCGCATGATCACGGCGGCGTTGTGGAAATCGAGCACCGGGGGCACCTCGACGGTCGCGCAAGCAGGAACGCAGACCAGTTCGGCAAAGCCGCCCGGCCGCTTGATTCCCATCATGCCGGACGGCCCCCGGTAGTCCGAGCAGTCCTCGGGGCATGGATCGAGCGGCATGGCGCCAGCCGCGGCTACGCGCTGTCCAGCCGCCCAGCGCCGCACCCCCGCGCCAACCGCATCGACGATGCCGGCACAGTCGACGCCTGGAATGAGCGGGAGGACAGGTCCGCGAAAGCCTTCTTTGCCGGCGCGGAGGCTGACGTCGAGGACGCGGTTGACGGTTGCGGCATGAATGCGGATGCGGATCTCGCCCAACCGCGGTTGCGGGTCCGGCACATCCTCGTAGCGCAGCACATCGGGCGGGCCGAATTCGCGGATCACGATTGCCTTCATGGGGCTGGTTTCTCCATGCTAAAGTTTCGACCTCTCAAAGCATCTCAAGCGCAAGGAAGCGTTCCATGCAAATCTCCATGTTCAAGATATCGGTCCCGGTTTTCATCCAATTCCTGACTGCCCAGTCGGACTGCATCGATAAGGCGCTTGCGCACATCAAGGCTAAACAACTTGACCCTAATTTCCTGTTCAACATGCGGCTTTATCCCGACATGTATCCCTATTGCCGCCAGGTGCAGCAGGCGAGCGCGCATGCGGTGCGTGCCGCAAGCGCTCTCGCCGGCAGCGAAATGTTGAATCTGCCCAATACCGAGACGAGCTTCGACGAGCTGAAGGCACGGCTCGCAAAGACCAATGATTATCTACGGGGATTCAAGCCGGCGCAGATCGACGGCACCGAGGACAAGGACGTCGTTATCAAGCTCGGTTCGGGCGAGCGTAAGTTCACGGGCCACGGGCTTCTACTCAATTTCATCCTGCCGAATTTCTTCTTTCACTGCACTACGGCCTATGACATTCTGCGTCACTGCGGGATCGAGCTCGCCAAACGCGACTTCATGAGCACGCCGGTGAGTTTGTAATCCTGAACCTGTAGGGTGGGCAAAGGCGCTTAACGCAGGCGGTTCAGGTCGCACACGGCGGCTCAAGCGCCTTTGCCCACGCGGGCCTGTCTTGCAACCCGACCGCGTGGGCAAAATCGCCCCCGTCCCGTGCGAGCCTGAGGGGTTAGCGGCGATTTTGCCCACCCTACTGCCCTACTGTTACTGGCCGATATAACGCTTGGCCTGGGCCACAAGCTCCTTCGGAGTCGCCACCGCGGTGCCGACCAGCTGCTGCACTTCTTCGCCGCTCAACGGTTCGATATTGAGATTGCGTTTCGTCATATCGGCGATGAAATCGGGGTCCTCGACGGTCGCAGTGAAGGCCTTGCGCAATGCCGTCGCACGCTCGGGCGGGATGCCGGGCTCCGCCACCAGGGAGCGGCCGATCTCCGGTCCGCTGCCCAGCAGCGAGAGAATATGCCGCGATCGCTCGTCGGTGGCGAAATCCAGGAGCGCCGGATCGTTCGGCAACTCCTTGATCCGGTGCGCGCCCTGCGCATAGAGGACCCTGACGAGATGCTGATCGAGCCATTCGCGATGGTTGGCCTGGATCGCCTCCCAGCTCATCCCGCCGATCGACTGCGTCTCGCCGCGCATCATGGAGAGCGCCTGGTCCGGCGAGCCGCGGAAGCCGAGGATCACCTTGATCTTGGTGCCGATGAGATCGTTCAGCGCGGCGGGAATGAAGCTCGACGTGTTCGACGGCACCGTGCCGGCCATCAGCAGTTCGTGATGCTTGGCCTCCTCGATCGTCTGCACCGGCGACGTATGCCAGACCACCGATACGGTTGCGGTCGAGACGATGCGGCCGATCCAGGTGAGCTTCACCGGATCGAACTCGCCGGGACCGCCGAGCACTTTGCCGAGCGTCAGTGCATCGAGAAACATCCCGAGCGAGGTGCCGTCCTGAGGGGTGATGCTCGTCATATAGCCGGCAGCTTTGATGCCGCTGCCGCCCAGCATGGTTTTGAGCACGATTACGGGATTGCCGGGGATGTGGCGCGTGAAATACGGCGCGAACATGCGCGCATAGAGATCGTACCCGCCGCCCGGCGGGAATCCGACATAAAGGCTGATCGTTTTGCCTCGATAGAAGTCCGCGACCGGATCGGCAAGCGCTGAGGCCTGCGCGGCGAGCAACGCCACGCAGGCGCAGACCATGCGCCGGAGAATGATGCTCATCGAATGGTCCTTGCTTCCAGGCATGATGGTGTTCTCCGTAGGGGCGGGTTTGAAACCCGCACCTAGAATTTCAGCAATCTCCTCGCCGTTCCGCCAAGCACCATTGCTTTCTCGGCTGCGCTTAGCCCTATCTGGCCGATGAGATCGAGGCCCCGGCGCTTGAGCGCAATCAGCATCGGCGAATCGGTGCCGAAGATCAAACGGTCCGCCCCCACGGTCTTGATCGCGCATTCGACCGCCGGCGCGTGGTAGCTCACGGTATCGAAATAGATCATCCGCAGGTACTCGCTCGGCTTGCGCGTAATATGGAGCGGCGGCCCATAGGGGCCGAGGATCAGGGGATTGTCTCGCAATTCGTAGGCGTAATCCATCCGGCCGATGATCTCGCAGATGCCGCCGCCGAGATGGCTTGCCACGAATTTGAGTGACGGGAATTCCTCGAACACGCCCCTGACAATGAGGCGCGCAAGCGCCAAGCATGAATCGAAAGGCCGGCCCACGCTCGAAGCAAGCCGAAATTCCTTCATGCGCTCCTCGCCGAAGCCGACCGACGGCGGATGCATGAAAACCGGGATTTCCAATTCGGTTGCCAGCGCGAAGAACGGCCGCGCGTCATCGTCGTCCGGGTAGGCTCGCCGATGGCTCGAACTGATCAAGACGCCGCGCAGATCGTCCTCTCTCACGGCGCGCTCTAATTCGCGCAGGTGAGCCTCGCCGCCGCCGGGGATCGCCACCGCCAGGGCCACGATCCTGTCCTTATGGCGGTCGCGCAGTGAGGCCATGTACTTGTTCGTCTCGCGGATGACGGGAAGAGCTTCCTCGCGGCTGTAGGCCTTGAGGTAATGGCCAGAATTGGAAATCACGCTCACATCGAGCCCGACCTCGTCATGGAGCCGGAGCACGTTTTCGATCGT
Organism: Xanthobacteraceae bacterium; assembly: GCA_036557705.1. Taxonomy (GTDB): domain Bacteria; phylum Pseudomonadota; class Alphaproteobacteria; order Rhizobiales; family Xanthobacteraceae; genus VAZQ01. The sequence goes on along the minus strand of DATBHB010000159.1, from coordinate 110,631 downwards.
GGCCGGACATTGGCCGCGCCAGAACGGCGCCGCCTGCTCGCGCGGCGAATGCACATGCGTATGCCAATCGATGATCATGCGCCCTCGAAGCTCTGCATTCTGTTCGAAGCTAATCGTACCTGATTTTTTCCCAGCGGGTGCAGCAGGCGACACCTCTCCCCGCGTGCGGGGAGAGGTCGCCGCCCATAGCGCGTATACGCGCTATGGGCGGCGGGTGAGGGGCCCCTAATAGCTCGCCGGATGGAAAGGCCCCTCACCCCGACCCTCTCCCCGCAAACGGGGAGAGGGGGCTCGTGTGGCGCGGCCCGTCGCCTCAGCGACGTTGTTCAATTTTGCGAAGCCTCCTGCTTGGCCGCGTGCGCATGTAGCAGGGCTTCGTCGATTTCGGTACCCCAGCCGGGACCGGCAGGAAGTACGATTTCGCCGTTCTCGATCCGCAATGGCCTGGTCAGCAGCTTCTGCTTCCAGGGCACTTCATCGACGTCCAACTCCCCGATGCGGAAATTGGGAACGACAGCGGCGAAATGCGCCGCGATCACGACTGACAGCGGTCCGCTGAAATTGTGCGAAGCCACGTTTATCTCATAGGTGTCGCACAGCGCAGCCATGCGCACGGCCTCGACGACGCCATTATACTGTGGATCGATAATTGCGACATCGACACAACGAGCATCGAGATAAGGTTTTAACGCACGCCGCCCAAGGATGGTCTCCAGGGAAGCAATCGGCGTCGTGGTCGACTGGCGAATGAGCGCGAGCGCCTGCGGCTCGTAGCAATCCATTTCGAGCCACAGCAATTCGAACGGCTCGACCTTTTTGGCGATCCGGCGAAATCCCTCGGGCTTGTAGTTGAAATTGAGATCGACGGCGAAACGGACCTTGGGTCCGGCACCTTCCTGCAAGGCCGCAAGCTGCGCAAGCAGCGCCGCGAGCACGCCTTCCGGCAGGTTCAGCTCGGGATGCCCGGCACCGCGCGCCGAACCTGGCGTGTACTGGCGCCCGCCGTTCTCATCAAACAGGAGTACGTTGGTTTTTGCTGCCCTAAACCCGCGCTCCGACACCTCGCGACCGGCCGGCTTAAGATCGGCAAGCGAGCGCACCGGCGGGGCATCGATCACGCCGCCGAACAAGAAAGCACAACGGGCGCGAATGACGCCGCAGCGCGACCAGTAGACTGGAATGCGCTCACGGACGGCGCCGCCAAACAGCTCATGGACAGGCACGCCGAGGGCCTTGCCTTTGATATCGAGGCAGGCATTGAGGATCGCGCCCGCTGCATTCGCGTTCATTCCCCCGGTCACCGTCCGGGTACGCGAATAAAGCGCGGCGTCGATCCGGCCGATTGCGCGGGGGTCCTCGCCGATCAGCGTCTCGCCAAGCCCATGAATGATGGCGGCGAGTCCACGGCGGCCGCTTTCCTTGAACTCGGACCAGCCGGAGAGCCCGTCATCGGTCGTGATCTTGAGGAAGGACCAGGTGTCCCATCCGCCATCGACGTGGAAATCCTCCATTTTTGCTATTTTCATTCCCGCTCCCGAAGTTGGATTGTAGGGTGGGCAAAATCGCGTCCTAAGCCTTTCGTCACGCGAAGACGAGAGACGCGATTTTGCCCACGCGGTCGAATTTCAACGCAGCCTTTAACGCCCGACCGCGTGGGCAAAGGCGCGCTGATGCTCTGCACCCCTCACGTCTCTTCGGAGCGCCTTTGCCCACCCTACAAACGAAAGGCAAACCTGATGATCATCGATTTCCACGTCCACGTGCTTCCGCCCGAAGAGTTCGGCGCGTTCACCGCGACGCAGTTCCACCGCAACATCCGGGCGCCCAATCGGCAGCCCCCGACCACGATCGAGAACGCGCTTGAAGCGGCCAAGATCGGCGGCGTGGATATCACGGTCGTCTCCAATCCGCTCCACAATATGCGCGAGATGGATCGTGCGCAGCAGCTCGCCCGCTGCCAGCGGCAGAATCGTTTCCATGCGGCCTGCCAGGAGAAATATCCTTCGATCGTCGGCATGGCCTCGACGGTGCCCTATGGAGGCGACGAGTTTCTGCGGGAATTCGAGCGCGCCATCAAACAGGACGGCCTCAAGGGCGCCTGGATCATGTCGAGCCTGCAGGGACAATATCCCGACGACGACGAGGCGATGCCGTTCTTCCAGTTGGCCCAGGAGCTCGATGTGCCCGTCGTCATTCATCCACCGTCGGTCGGGTTCGGCGAGGAGCGCATGCGCGACTATCGCCTCGCTTCAAGCATCGGCCGGCCGATGGACGGGGCTCTGGCGGTTGCGCGGATGATCGTGCGCGGTGTGTTCGAGAAATTCCCGAGACTCAAAGTCGTCGGCACGCATCTTGGCGGCGGCATCTGCGAGATGATCGGCCGCATGGATTACGCCTATCGGCTCCAGGATGAGGCATATTTTCTCGGCTCCTACGAGCCGATGCTGATCAAGCATCCGCCGAGCCATTACCTCAAGATGATGTATCTCGAATCGACCTGCTATCACCCGCCGGGGGCGCGCTGCGCCATCGATACCGTCGGCGTCGATCATTTCGTGTTCGGGACCGATTCGCCGCCGCTGTTCGTGCTCAAGAAGGAAGGCGTCGACCTCATCAACAAGCTCGGCCTCTCAAATGAGGACAAGAACAAGATTTATTACGAAAACGCCAAGAAACTGCTGAAGCTGTAAATGGTATTTGTAGCCCGGATTGAAGCTTGCGCTAAAGGCGCAAGCGCAAATCCGGGACAGCCGCCCCGGATTGCGCGATTTATAGCGAAGCGCAAGGCGAAACGCCGGAGCGCGCATTCCGGGCTACGGAGCGCGCCCGCACCCGAAGGGTGCGGTCGCGAATAAATTTACCTTTCGGCGCGCTGATCGGGGTTGATCAGGAGCTTCTGCACGCGCCAATTGAGGAGTTCGCCGACGTAGATCTCATTCTCTGACGGGCACGCGATCTCGTGCACCCAGCCGAACTGCTTGAGCTGCTTGCCCGATCTGCCCAACCAGCCGAGCACCTTGCCGTCGAGGCTCAGCTTATACACGCGGCCGGGGAAGGAATCGGCGACGAACATCACCTGGTTCGGTCCCGGCGTGATGCAGATCGTCCACGGCGCGCCGGGCGTCTGCGTGCCGCCGCTCTCGGGCCAGTTGGCGAGATTCGGCCTGTCGCCGATCGCAGGCTGCGCGTCGTCCGGCGCCGGGATGTTGATCCTGATCTCGCGTTTGAAATTGCCGTCGGTATCGAACACCTGGATACGCCGGTTGTTGCGGTCGCCGACATAGATGTTGTCCTGATTGTCCGCGGCGATCGTGTGTACGTTATCGAACTGGCCCGGTCCCTTCCCCGGCGAACCCCAGGACTTGATCCAGTCGCCGTCCTTGCTGACCTTGGCGACCCGCGAGTTGATGTACCCGTCGGAGATGTAGGTATTCCCGGCGCGATCAAAAGCCACATCTGTCGGCTGGCGGAAGCGCCCGTTCTGTGGCGGGAGCGGCGGCTTCGGGTGCGCAAGCGGATGGGCGCTCTCGTCGGAGGCTTCCGACTTGCGGCCGAACACCATCAGGACGCGACCCTCTGGGCTCATCTTGATGATCATGTCGGAGCCCTTGTCGATCGCCCAGATGTTGTCGTCCTTGTCCACGCGCACCATGTGCGCGAATGCCCAGGCGTAGAGATTCTTGCCGACTTCGCGGACAAAATTGCCGTCGCGGTCGAACTCAAGGATCTGCGAGGCCGTATTGCCATAAGCGGGGCCGTTGCTGTTGCCGCCGCGGCTATAGACGTAGAGGTGGCCCTTCGAATTCATCGCGACGCCGGAAGCTTCGCCGAGATGCATGTCCGGCGGGAGCTTGATGAAGTTGGGCACCGAATCGAATTTGAGTTCGGGCGCGGACGTCGACTGCGCCAATGCCGAAGAGCAGAGCAGGCCAAACAGGACTGTGAACCAGGATTTCATACGGGACCTCCCTTTGCACGGCGGCCTTGTTGCGACAATTTCCCGCCTTCCCTCAGTATACAAACGGACCGGCATGCAACACAATTGGCGGCGCGAGGAGAAGCCATGCGCCCGCTGAGGATTGCCACGATCGCGGCCACCATCGCGGTTTTCGCTGCGGGGATCGCCGGGGCACAATCCGATCCGGTCGCTGACTTCTATATGGGTCGGCAGGTCAGCGTGCTTGTCGGCAACGGCACCGGCGGCGGCTACGACGTCTACGCCCGCCTCCTGGCGCGGCACCTAGGGCGGTATATTCCGGGAAATCCCACTGTCGTGACGCAGAACATGCCTGGCGCGGGAGGGCTGCGCGCGGTCAATTACCTCTACAACACTGCTCCCAAGGACGGCACCGCGATCGCGATCTTTTCGCGCGACATGCCGCTGATCGGCATCTTTGGGCAGAATCCGAACGTCCGCTTCGATCCGAGGCGTTTCACCTGGCTCGGCTCCTCTTCGAGCTATGCCAACGACGCCTATTTCCTCTTTGCTCGCAAGGATGCGCCGGTCAAGTCGATCGAAGATGCCCGCCGGCCCGGCGGGGCGCCGCTGGTGCTCGGCGTCACCGCCGAAGGCGCGGCCGGCAACGACGTTGCGAGCGTGATCCGGTATGCGCTCGGTCTCAACTTCAGGCTGATCGCCGGCTACACGGACAGCAACGCCTTGTTCCTTGCCGTCGACCGCAAGGAAGTGGACGCCCGGTTCGTCGGGCTCTCCGCGACCGCTTCGTCGCATCGCGAATGGCTGGCGCCGGACAGCGTCGTGCATATCCTGCTGCAGTTCGCCCGGGTCACGCGCCACCCCGACTTTCCCAACGTGCCGACCGCGCGCGAGTTGGCGCTCGACGCGCCGGCGCGGGCCTTGATTGAACTCGCGGAATTGCCGTATCGGCTCTCGCGCCCATTCGCGGCCCCGCCCGATCTGCCGCCGGAACGCGCCCAGGCGCTCCGCGACGCATTCCTCGCGGTTCAGCGGGATCCGCTCTACCTAGAAGAGGCCGCCAAGATGAAGGTCGATGTGAGTCCGATCGGCGGCGAGGAAGTGCTGCATGCGATCGAGGACATCGCCAAGTCGCCGCCGCAGATCCTCGACACGATGAAAAGAATTCTGGAGAACAAGGGCGGATGAAACTGAGGAGTTGCAGATGAAGACGGCCTTCGCCGCCATATTGGGGCTCATTGCCGCGCTGGCAGCGGCTCAGGCTAGCGCCGAAGACGTTGCCGATTTCTACAAGCGGCAGCGGATCAGCCTGATAGTGGGGAACGGCACGGGCGGCGGCTACGACGTCTATGCACGCGTGCTGGCCCGCTATATGGGCAATCATATTCCCGGCAATCCCAGCATCATCGTGCAGAACATGCCGGGCGCCGGAGGGTTGCGGGCGGCGAATTACATCTACAACGTCGCGGCAAAGGACGGCACCGTGTTCGGGACCTTTGCCCGCAATATGCCGCTCATGGGTTTGATCAAGAGCAACCAGAATGTGCAGTTCGATCCGATGAAGTTTCTTTGGCTCGGCTCGTCCTCCAGCTTTGCCAACGATGCGTACCTCCTGATCGTGCGCAGGGACGCAAAAGTCAAATCGGTCGATGAGGCGCGCCGCCCCGGCGGGCCGCCGATTATTCTCGGCAGCACGGCGGAAGGGGCTTCGAGCGACGCAGTCGCGATACTTTTGCGTGACTGGCTTGGCTTCAACGTCAAGATCATCCCGGGCTATCGCGATTCCGGCGTTCTGTTTCTGGCGATCGAGCGCGGCGAGGTCGACGGCCGCACCGTTGGGCTTTCCGCGGTGCGATCGAACCGGCCGGACTGGCTGCGGCCCAACGGGTTGACCCGCGTCCTTGCCGTATTCGGCCGGGCGAGCAGGCATCCGGATTTCCCCGACGCGCCGACTTCGCGCGAACTTGCGCGCAGCGCCGAGGACCGCAACCTGATCGAAATTCTGGAAATACCCTATCAGCTGTCGCGGCCTTTTGCGGCGCCGCCGGGCGTGCCGCCGGACCGCGCCAAGGCTTTGCAGGATGCATTCCTCGCAGCCCACAAGGACCCCGGCTACCTGGCTGACGCCGAGAAGCTCGGGATCGATGTGAGCCCGATCGGCGGCCAGGACATCTTGCGGCTCATCGACCGCATCGCCAAGACGCCGCCCGACCAGCTCAAGCGCATTGAGAAGCTGGTGACCGACGGCGGGTGATCGTAGGGTGGGCAAAGGCGCGCTTGCGCGCCGTGCCCACGCGGGCTGGCGCACGTGGGCACGGCGCTTTCCACGTGTGGCGTCGGCTCGCGCCTGTGGACCGCGCCTTTGCCCACCCTACGCGAATCCGCCCTACAGGCTGGGCGAATGCTCGATGGCGCCTTCGCGCACGGCCGCAAACGACGGAATCACATTCCCCTCGATTTGATGGCGAATGCGTGAAAGCCAGTACTCGGCGCGCTCAGCGCGCTGGCTGGCGTTGGTCAACTCGGTCTCGAGCCGAAACACGTGCTTGAGGCGCTCGTCTGCCTCACGCGTGATCAATTCGATCTGCGTGGCGGCCTCGGCCTCGGCCCTGTCCGCGCGCTGGCGGGCCTGCGCCGCCTCAGCCTCCAGCCGGGCAAAAGTGCCCTCGATTTCTGCATGTGCGTGAGCGAGGCGTTCTTCGGTATCGGCGTCCTTGCGCGCGATTCGCTCGTCCGTCTCCTTCTTGATCTGCTCGATCCGCGCATCCGCCTCCAGGCTTGACTCACGGGCAATCTGCTTGGCCTGCGTAAGCTCGCCATGCAACAGTGCGATTTGCTCCGCCTGCGCCGCCGCCTCTGCGCCTAATTGCTCGCTCTTGTCCTTGGCCTCCGCAAGCTCGTCCTCCAAGGTCGCAATATGGGTTTCAACTCCGGCGATCTCGCGCCGGACACGCTCTTCCGCCCAGCGCTTCGCCAGTTCTCCATAGGCGAGTACGGTTTCAATCTGCCGAAATTGGGAGAAAACCCGCTCCATCCAGCGCCGCAAATCGTTCTCCAGCCTGGCCGGAAACCGATCCAACGCTCTGCACCAGAATTGAGCGAAAGAAAAAGACGGCTGCTTGACCAGCGTCTGCAGCAAGGGCTGCAGCGCCGGAATTTCAGGCGATACCGGAACGGTCTCCGTATCGGCAAAGGCGTCGTCGAGCATGCTGTCGCTGAACGCCTGATTGCGGACGGGCAGCACCAGCACATCCGCGAACCAGCGTTGCAGAATGGAATAGGCCTGCGCCGATGTCGGGTCCGAATCCATCATGAACAGAAGCAGGGGCTCGATCGCATGCTGTCGTGCCTCGTCGAAAAACCTGCTCTTCTGGATGGCGGCGAAGAAATTTCGGAAATTGCGGTGATCGAGATCGATGACTCCAATCGTATTTCTGTCCGAGATCAGAGAGTTGAAGAACGCCATCTGACCCCGGCTGTCGTTGATATCGACTGTCGTGGTGCAGTCCGGCAGGAAATCCGCCAGTTGCGGTCCTTCCTCGGCAAAATCGAATGCCGTAACCCGCCGATCGTCGAGATCGTGAAACTCGACCAACAACCGCGACAGCAGCGTCTTTCCGACGCCCGGCCGCGGCGAGCAAACGACGTATAGCGGGTTCGTCCCGCTGCGGATCGAGGAAAGATGATCCAATCCGGCGGGCTTGATCCCAGCCGGTCTCTCGCTGAGCATGATCGACATAGCCACCCCTTTAATCCCCCAGCGGGGACACCCAAGTCAGGAACTCTCGCGGTCAGCGCACCCGTATGGGAGCGCCCGCGACGGCTCTGTTCCGCAGCACGAAATTAAGCGTGCTGCGTTACCCTGCGTTTCTTAGAAGCTTGAGCGCACCGAGTATTTCGGTATCGAAGAGGCGTACCCGGATCTGCCGTAGCGCAAAACAATCCAGCAGGGTGCCGGCGAGCCTGGTCTGCCCAATGCGCCTTTATCGGCGCCGGACGCGCATGAGTGGAGGATTTGCATCATGAACTCCCGAACGCAACCACCGAAGTCCGAACCATCCATCGCTACTTGAACAAAATCATGGCGCAACCGGAGCAAAGATAAAAAATTGTCGCAATGCGATCTGCGTGGGGAAAATCTGCTGCGGCCATGGCGGTTTGCAGCCTTTCGTAACGCCATTTTGCCAACGCTCCCGGCTAACCCGCTAGTTGACCGCTCGCAACATCTTTCCGGCGCGCTCGACCGGATTCGCCGCAACCAGAACGAAGGCAACCACGCAGGGCGCAGCGCCGCGGTTGACCCAGTTGTGGATCGTGCCGCGCTGGACGAGGACGTCGCCGGCCGCAAGGTGCACCGTCGTTCCGTCCAACTCCATGTCGATTTCTCCGGAGATGACGACCGCATAATCGATTGACTCGGTGCGATGATTGCGCGCCGCGACGCCGGGCGCGTATTCGATGACACGAAAGACGGTGCCGTTGGGATCGGTGGTCGCGACTTCGCGGGCGCCGCCGTCGGCATCGGTGCCGTTGTCCGCCGGAAATTCGCCGGTTGACCAGATCAGAGAACTCGCATGATGGGGCCGCCGGGAGGTCACGTTCCGGCAGGTTTCGTCGATGGTCACGACCGCGCGCCCGCTCGCGTCGTGGCCGGTGACGACGCGTCTGATTTTCATTGGCATGGCGGCTCCTCCCCGTAGCCCGGATTTGCCCTGCAAATCCGGGGCGGCCCCGGATTGCGCGATTGTCTGGCGGATTGCGCGGGTATGGCAATGGCCCAATCGCGCAATCCGGGCTACGCACTGCTTTCTTCTGTAGCCCGGGATTTGCCCTTGCAGATCCGGGGCGGGCGACGCTTGCGGCCCGGCCGGGGGGCGGTTAATCCAGCGATGCGGGCCTTCACGTCAGGAACCCTCATGGACCTTATTGCCGATCGCGGCCGCCGGGTCTCTCTCGAAGAGCTCAATACCAGCCGACTGCTCGCCCACGCGAGGAAACAGGCGGTCGAACGCAAACTCGACGACATCCTGATCGTGGATGTGGACGGCCATCATTACGAAAACGAATGCTTCGACGAATTCCTGCCGCTGATTGAGAACGAGGTGCTGCGTCAGCTGATCCTCTCCGGCCGCGCCAAGGGCCGCCAGTCGCTGCTGCCGAGCCAGGTGAGCTTCCAGGACATGGGCGGGCGCGTCACGCGTTATCCCATGCGCTCGTCCGAGAAGACCGGTCCCGGCCGGGTCCGCGATGTCGAACTCGGATGCCGCTGGATGGATGCGATGAGCATCGACTATTCCTGCCTGTTTCCGACGCTTCTCCTCGCGGCCGGCATGTCGCCCTCAGCCGAAATGGAGATCGAGCTGTGCTGGGCTTACAACCGTTATCTGACCGAAACGATGCTGCCGCAGGCGGACAGCCGGCTCTATTCGATGCTGTCGCTTCCGCTCTCCGAGCCCGACGAGGCCCTGCGCCAGGTCGAGACGTTCGGTAATCGCAAGCACGTGACCGGCTTCATGGTCGCGTCGGCGCGTAACACGCCGGTGCACCACAATTCCTGCATGAAGGTCTATCGTGCCATTGAGGAGCGCGGCCTTGTGCTCGCGTTCCATTCCGCGGTCAATATCGGCGAGCCGGTATTCAAGAGCCTCAACCGCTTCGCCTCGGTGCACGCGCTCGGTTTTCCCATCTACAACATCATCCATCTTACCAACTGGGTGACCAACGGCCTCGGCGAGCGCTTTCCGAAACTGCCGGTGATCTGGATCGAGGGCGGCCTTGCCTGGGTGCCGTTCCTGATGCAGCGGCTCGACCATGAATACCGGTTGCGCATTTCCGAATATCCGCTGCTGAAGAAGAAGCCCAGCGACTATATGCGCGAAATGTACTATGCGTCGCAGCCGATGGAGCGCGAGGACATGACCGCGCTCGAATGCACGTTCCGCATGATCAATGCCGAGACCCAGCTTCTCTACGCGTCGGATTATCCGCACTGGGATTTCGATCTGCCGAGCACGGTGTGGGACCTGCCGTTCCTCTCCGAGCGGGGCAAGCACAACATCCTTGGCGGCACTGCGGCGCGGCTTTTCCGGCTGCCGCCGCGCAACGAGAAACAGCGGGAAAACCTCGCGCGATTCGGTAATCTGAGCCCGGAGCGCGCGAATTCGTAGGGGCGGGTTTGAAACCCGCCCCCACACCCTGAACCAGAATTGAACCTCGGAGGACCCCATGCACGACACACCCGATCAGGTCCATTGGCACGAGCCCAAGGCAGGCGAGAATGCCGGTTACGGCAAATTCCTGCGCAAGCCGATGCCCTACGACAATTTCATGGAGGCCGAGGGAGTGCCGATCTATCGCGGCATCGGCGTGCGCCGCGTGCAGGATCTGCCCATGGCGCCATGGAAACGGCTCGGCGGCCGCGGCAGCTTCATTCAGCTCTACGGCACCGAGGGCTTGTGGGGCATGTACGTGGTCGAGATTCCCGGCGCCGGCGCGCTCAATATCGAGCGGCATCTATACGAGAAGGTGTGCCTGGTGGTCGAAGGCCGCGGCACCACCGAAGTCTGGCAGGAAGGCCAGACCAAGCCCCACACCTTCGAGTGGCAGCGCGGCTCGCTTTTTTCGATTCCGCTCAACACGATGCACCGGTTCATCAACGCCGGCAGCGCGCCGGCGCTGGTCCTGTGCGGCACTTCGGCGCCGAATGTCATGAACCTGATCGACAATACCGAATTCATCTTCAACTGCCCGTACCGCTTCACCGAGCGGTTCTCAGGCGCGGAGGATTATTTCAAGCCGCGTGACGACCTCGAACCGGATCCGATCCGTGGGCTCGCGATGCGCCGGACCAATCTCGTCCCCGACATCATCAACTGCGATCTGCCGCTCGATAACCGCCGCTCGCCGGGCTACCGCCGCGTCGAGCCGAACATGGCCGGCAACCGTTTCTATCTGTGGATCGGCCATCACGAGACCGGCCGCTATTCCAAGGCGCATAAACACCAATCCGCGGCCGTGCTCGTCTGCATCAAGGGCAAGGGCTACACCTATACGTGGCCGGAGGTGCTCGGCGAGACGCCGTGGAAGAACGGCAAGGCCGACAAGATTCTGCGCCAGGATTACGAGCCGATCGGGCTCGTCTCGGCGGCGCCGATGGCAGGCGACTGGTATCATCAGCATTTCGGGATCGGCAAGGAAGGATTGCGCATCACCGCCTGGCATGGGCCGAACAACCAGCGCGCGCGCAAGGCAGGCCGGCCCGGCGAGCAGCTGATGGATTACGGCGCGATCGATCTCTCCAAGGGCGGCAGCGCGATCCCCTATCACCAGGAGGACCCCTACATCCGCAAGGAATTCAGCGAAACGCTGAAGAATGAAGGCTTGCAGAACCGGATGAATCCGGAATTCTACGAGCGCCCGCCCGCCGAAGGCGAGGTGGTCCTGGGCGACGTGATGTGAGGGGCGCTGCCTCGTAGGGTGGGCAAAGGCGCAACGCGCCAGAAGCGCGTTCACGCGCGTCTTAAATCAAGGAGCGCGTGCGCCGTGCCCACGCGGTCCGGCCTCTCCACATGCATGGACGCGGCCGCGATTTTGCCCACGCGGTCCGGCCTCTACGGGGGACCTCTTGCGGAAAGCGCGTAAACTCTGGCCTCGCCCGTAGGGGTCACGCGTATGCTCCCGGGCACGAGGAGGCTCGTCATGTTCAACCGAAGCTCAATCGTCACGATTGCCGCAATCCTTGCTGCCACCCTGGCAATGATGACCGGCAACGTTCGCGCCGTCGACGAAGCCAGATATCCCAACTGGAAGGGCCAATGGGAGCGGTTCGTCGGCCATGGGCTGCCCGGCCGCAACGGGTCGTCTCACGACCAGACCAGGGGTCCCGGCTACGGCCAGCAGGCGCCGCTTACTCCCGAATATCTGGCGGTTCTCGACGCCAGCATCGCGGATCAGGTCAGCGGCGGATTAGGCAATTCGCCCACCTCGCGATGTTTCCCGGCCGGGATGCCGCACATGATGATGGCCTTCGGACCGCAGGAATACGTCGTCACCCCGGAGACCACTTACATCCTGGTCAATTGGGACGACCATAATCGGCGAATCTTCACTGACGGACGCGACTGGCCTCAAGGTGTCGAGCCGACTTTCGCAGGCTATTCGATCGGCCACTGGATTGATGAGGACGGCGACGGCCGCTACGATGTGCTTGAAGTTGAGACGCGCAACTTCAAGGGGCCGCGCGCCTATGATACGGCGGGCCTGCCGCTCGCTTTCGATAACCAATCGATCTTCAGGGAGCGCATCCACCTCGACAAGGCCGACCCGAATCTCCTGCACGACGAAATGACCGTGATCGATCATGCACTGACGCGACCCTGGACAGTTGACAAGAGATACGTGCGGAGCCCCAATCCGCGTCCGATCTGGCCCGAATATTATTGCGGCGAGAACAACGGACAGGTTTCGGTCGGCAAGGAGCACTATTTTCTCAGCGGTGATGGATACTTGATGCCGTCGCGCAAGGACCAGGCGCCTCCCGATTTGCGCTATTTCAAACAAACACAAAAATAACGAGCTGCAATACGCATGCCCGGCCGTGTGCTCCGTTACTACGGGCCTTGCGGGAGAGTGTCGCCGCGCGTCATCCTGAGGTGCGAGCGCGCGTTCTTCGCGGGCGCGAGCCTCGAAGGATCGCGCGGCGGGTGAGGCGGCGGCTGCGCGCGCGGCGATCGGATTCACCGCAGGGCGACGATGACAGTGCAACCCCACGTGCATCCTTTTTCGATGCTTTCGTTCCGGTCGATCGCCCCACGCGGCCGGAGCGCCGCTGTGGAGCGCAAGAGCCGGGGATCCGTTGGTCCGCGCGCTGGAGAGATGGGTCGGGGGCGCCGAAGCGGACGCTTCGCCATGCGGCGGTGCTCTGGTATATAATACCTCCGGGGCCGCAGCAGATTCACGAGATCATTACCACCCTGCGCGAGGCCATCATAATCCGGCGCAAGGAGCGGCTTCATTACCGCTATCGCGGCTCGGGTAAGCCGCGGCTATCAGGTTCGTGTATGCGTATGGTATGCTTATACTAGCTGGGAAACATCTAAAGTTTCGCGAGGGGTGCGCTGTGTTAACGCTTATCGAGTCGCACAAGGGCAAGGTTGAGGCACACAGGGACCTTGAAGTCAGCCTATTGAGAGCGTGGCGGAAGCGCCAAGCTAGGATTGTTTCGTTTAGGCCTGACAGCGTCGAGATGCCCATCCATCACAACGGTAGATTCTGGTTCGGCTCGCGGCCTCCTAATAGGGATGACACAACCCCGCGCTACTGGAATCCTTTTGGTGCGTATCGCGAAAAGGGAAACCTTAGGATTGCCGTCGAAATCAACGTTCCGATCGATTCGAATAAGAAGCGCGCAAAGGGTTTTTTTGCCAGGGATATGGAAACAGGCGCTGTTTATCTCATGCATGACGGCGGAGTTGGAGGAGGGCAAAAGGGCGTTAGTAAGCATAACTTTTTATGGTGGTCGGACGCACGGTTAGCGCCTATCGTTAGCGAACAGGGAGAGACGCGGCTCGGAATCGTAGTTGCTCCTGTTAAGTCTCTCAGCACCCCTGATCACATTGCGCGCTTCATTCAAAAGGTGATTGATTTCAAACAAGCGACAAAAGACGGAGAAACGGATTCACCTCAAGCGCGCCGTGAACAGGGTACTTTTAAGGATTACTACGACGAATTTACCGGGAAGAAGCGCAGAAGGCGTGTCGCAGAAATCGAATATATTTCCCGTCATGGCGACATCGTTCGTGCACTGCAAGAGTGGCGGCAACGCCGCACTAAGTCGCACGAGAAGATCGTGAAAAATGCTTACGTTGATCTAGGAGTTCAAGCTCAAGGCACATTGAGGGAGTTGTATGAGGTTAAAACGAATAGCGATCGCCAGACACTCTATTCTGCGATAGGTCAAGTTTTTGTTCACGACGAGTCCTCTGGCAAGTGCAGGCGTTTCCTCGTGCTTCCAAGTGGCGACCGAATTCCGGATGATGTTAGTCGTGCGCTCAAACGCGCCAGTATCGGCGTGCTTCGCTTTAGGCTCGAAGCCAACAACGTTCGTATATTGAAATAATGACTGCAGGAGTGAGTCTGACATCACAAGTCGGACAAAAACAAACTAGCGTTCCGGCGCAGACATGTGATTCCGCTTGAACGAGTAGTCGGGAAGGCCGATTGAGCGAGGCGGGCATAAAGGCTGGGGTCAAGAACCAGGGAACCAAGCGTCAGAGTCGGAACACTAGATCGGTGGCGCTATCGTTAGCCTCGTCCAAGAAATATCTATGAAGTTAATGGACGAATGCTCGGGTAGCGCTGATTAATGCCTTTACCTACGATTCTGGACGTGCTCGCTAAGCGACTCGGTGTTAGAGGATATTAACGGGACTACCGCCAGGAGACCCAGTATCTTGCGCACTAAGCATATAGTTTCCGCTGGCCGAACAAACGCATGCGCCCGCCACACCATCATCGTCCACACTCGCCTCGCCGGGCACATGGCCCGCGTGGCGGCGGCGCGGGCAGGCCAAAGCGGGCGCCAGGTCATGACCATGGGGCAGCTTGCCGCCCGGCTGGCCGGCGGCTTCCTGCGCCCGATCGATCCGGAAGCACTGCGCGACGCGGTCCGCGAGTCGCTTCCGGCCGTCGATCTCGGCGAACTTGAGCCTATCAAAAATCTCCCCGGCATGGTGCGGGCGGCGGTGAGCACGCTGGAGAAAGTCTGGAACGCAAATATCGAGCTGGCCGATGAATCGCATGCGCGTCTGCAAGCCATCCGTGCCCTCGAAACCGAGGTCCTGCGCCGGCTGCCGCCGGCGATGAAGCGGCCCAAGGAGCTGGTGGAGCTTGCCTGTGCGCGCCTCGGCTACGCCGAAGCTGTGCTGGGCCCGGTCGAGATCCACGGCCACAGTGAAATGTCGCCCTGCTGGCGGCCGTTGCTCGTCGCCTTGAGCAAGGCCGTCAAGGTCACCTGGATCGCGGGGCCACGGCACGTTCCGCAATGGCTGCGCGCCATGCCGATCGAAATCCCGCAGTCGCCGGCCAGCGAAGCCGAGCCGTTCCTGTTCTCCTGCGCCAACCCGCAGCACGAAGTCGTCGAGGCCTTCCGCTGGATACGGGAATTGCTGGCGAACGGCACCGCACATCCCGAGGAAATTGCCATTGCGGCGGCGAGCCCGGGCGATTTCGACGATCACGTATCGGCGCTCTCGCGCGATGCCAACATTCCGGTGCATTTCGTGCACGGCACGAAGGCCGTGGCCGGATATGGCGGCCAGATCGCGGCGGCTGTTGCCGAGGTGCTGGTGAAAGGAATTGCGCAGGAGCGGATGCGGCGCCTGTTTGCGCTGATTGCGTCGCATTCGCGCGCGCTTCGCGACCTTCCTCGCGATTGGACGCGACTCCTGCCGACCGATGCACCGCTCACTACCGTCGAGCGCTGGGAGCAGCTGTTCCGCAGCAAGAGCGCTGATGATTGGCCGGACGGAATCGATCGCTCCGGGATCGTGCTCGATGTCGTTCGCCTTCTCGCGAGAGGGCCGGATGCAGCCGAAGAAGTCGGAGAGAAGTTGCTCTCCGGCGTTCCGCTCGCGCTGTGGCGGTGCGCGCTCGACGAAGGTCCGCCGCAGGCGCTGCCGGTGACGCTTTCTCGCCTGCGCTGCGACGATGGAATCGAAGCGGCATCACACGTCATTTTTGCCTCGGCAATGGCGCTCGCGTCGGCTCCGCGTCCGTATGTGCGCCTGCTGGCACTCAATGCCGGCCGCTGGCCTCGGCGCATCTCGGAAGACCGGCTCATTCCCGATCACGTGATACCGATTGAAAAACTCGATCCGCTGCCGATCGGCGATGCCGACTGGCGCGATTTCCGCACGATTGCCGCGTCTGCAAAATCTGTTGCGATCTCCTACAGCCGCCGCGACGTCGAAGGCCGGCTGCTCGGCCGCTCCCCGATTGTCGCGAAGCTCAAGGAAATCTACCTCGGCCGAGCGCGCACCCGGGAGCATGCCGCGAGCGAATCGGATCGGCTCCTGGCGCGTCCGAATGAATTTGCGGCGACGCCGATCGCCATCTCCGGGCGCAACTGCTGGAGCGACTGGTACCGCGACGGACTGACGCCGCATGACGGCCTGACGCGGCCTGATCATCCGCGGCTGAAGAAACTGTTTGAGAGGCCCTTGTCGGCGACTTCTCTCAAGCTCCTCCTCCGCGACCCGATCCGGTTCGTGTGGCGCTATGCGTTTCGATGGCGAGAGCCGCAGGACGCCGATGAGCCGCTCACCTTGGACGCGCTTGCGTTCGGCAATCTGGTGCACGATGTGCTCCGCAGCGCGGTCGAAGCTCTTGAATTGGCGAGTGGCCTCGCCAGGGCTGGGAGGCCGCAAATCGAAAAGGCGGTCGGGAGCGCGCTGAAGGAAATCGCCGGTGCATGGGAGCGTGAACACCCAGTCCCGCCGCCGCTCATCTGGACCAGCTTTCTGGAACGCGTGCGGCAAATGGCGTTGGCCGCGCTTTCGTGTCCGATCGCCGGTTTCAAAGGCCAGAAGAGCTGGACCGAGATTCCGTTCGGCTCCGATGACGAGAACGGCCGAACGGAGATGCCCTGGGACGCAACCCGGCGCGTCGAGATTCCCGGGACGGGTATCCGGATTCAAGGATACATCGACCGCCTCGATCTCGCTGCAGATCGCAAAAGGGCACGCGTGATCGATTACAAGACCGGACGGCTGAACCGGGATATGGGCTCGGTGGTGCTCAAAGGCGGAAACGAACTACAGCGTTGTCTATATGCATTCTGCGTCAAGACTTTGCTCGGGTCAAAAGTCGAGATCGAAGCCGCCCTGCTTTATCCAGGAGCGGCAGAGGGCGAGCAGGCGCTGTTTCCGCTGCACGATGTCGATGCTGTGCTCGCCCGTCTCGCAACCGCCATCAAGCGTGCCCGCAGCAGCATCGAAGCCGGCCTCGCGCTGCCGGGCATCGATGCCAGCAATTACAACGATTTCGCATTCGCCTTGCCCGCCAGCCAAAGTTATCTCGATCGAAAGATGGCGCTCGTGCAGAAACGGCTGGGCAGAGCCGCCGCTATCTGGGAGGAGCCATGAGCAAACTTCCCGATCGTGCGGCTCGACTTGCGGCGCTGACTGCGATCGACCGCTCGCTGCTGGTCGAGGCGGGCGCCGGTTCCGGCAAGACGGCGCTGCTGGCCGGGCGGGTCGCCGTCCTTCTGGCGAATGCAATCGCCCCAAAGCACATCGCGGCGATCACGTTCACCGAGTTCGCGGCGAGCGAACTGCTCATGCGCATCGACACGTTCACGCAAGTCATGGCGCAAGGGGGCATGCCGCGCGAGATTGCGCAGGCGTTCCCGCGCGGCCTTTCGGCCGAGCAGCGGGCCACCATCGAACGCGCTCGCAACACCCTCGACCAGTTGACCTGCACGACCATTCACGGCTTCGCGCAGGCCCTGATCAAGCCATATCCGGCCGAAGCCGATATCGATCCGGGCGCCGAGATCGTCGATCCGGCCGAAGCGGATATTGCCTTCGGCGAACGCTATGAAGCCTGGCTGAGAGCTCAGCTCTCCGGGCAAAGCAGCGACGGAATCGTGGCGGAGCTTGTGCTCGCCGATCAGGGAGGCAGCCTCAACCTGGTGAGCGAGGTTGCCCGCTTCCTGCGGCACAACCGCGATGCCCGACCGGCTGCGGCGAGCTGGTCTCGTGAGATAGTGACAAGATTTGTAACCACGGTTCGGCAATTCAAGGACGACCTGAACCGTTTAAAATTCTGCGAGCAGCAAACCGAAACAACCTGCCGGGCATTCATCGATCTTGCCAGAGCCCTTGATAAGCCATCGCTCGCGACGGCGGAGCCGAGCAATCGAGCGATCCTGCAAGTTATGGACCTCCCGAGGGATGAAGCGTGCTTCACGCAAAATGGCGCGAGGCGAAAATTACAGACCCTGGGCAGATGGCGGGAAGCCGCGCGAATTGCGGGGCGCTCCAAGACGGAAGGAGAGCGGGCCCATGATGGGCTCAATGCTCGTTACGACGCCTGCCACGATGGGCTGGATGAAGTCATGTCGGCTGTCGCCGGCGAAGTTCTGATCCGGCTTGCCCACGAAATGCAGTCGTTGATGGCCGGATGGCGCGATTATAAACGCGCCGCGGGGTTGCTCGATTTCGACGACCTCCTCCATACGGCGCGCGATCTTCTTGTTCGGGACGAGGAAGTCCGGCAAGCATTGGCCAAGAGATATCGGCACGTGCTTGTCGATGAATTCCAGGACACCGACCCGTTACAGATCGAAATCCTGTGGCTGCTGTGCGGTGATAAGCAGAAAGGGTCGGACAAGGAGCCGCTCGCCCGCGCCTTGCGTCATGGCGCGTTATTTCTCGTCGGGGATCCGAAGCAGGCGATCTATCGCTTTCGCGGTGCGGACGTGAACGCCTATATCGGGGCGCGCAGCGCGATGGGCAAGACGGCGTTCCTGGAGATCACGGCCAACTTCCGCTCGGTGGAGTCGATCCTGCGATTTGTCAACGGGCGGTTCAAGAACGCCTTGTCACCAGCGGCTGGGCAGCCCGGCTTCACCGCGCTGTTGCCGGCGGCCTACGCCATCGATGGCGGGCCGGCGGTCAAGGCACTCGACATTCCTTTTGACGGTGACAAACCGAAGGCGGCGCAACTACGCGACGCCGAGGCAGAACGCGTGGCCGAGCTTTGTACTCGGCTGGTCGGCAACGTCCTTGTGCGCGACCACGAAGCGCCCGGAAATAGACGGCCCTGTCGCTTCGGAGATATCGCCCTGCTTGCCCCGGCGGGAACGGACCTCTGGCGGTTCGAACAGGCGCTCGAGGATCGCGGCATTCCGGTTTCAACGCAGGCCGGAAAAGGGTTTTTCCGGCGGCAGGAAATTCACGATGCGATTGCCTTGGCGCGGACCTTGGCAGACGCAAGGGATACGCTTGCTTTCGGCGCACTGCTGCGCGGGCCGTCCGTCGGGCTCTCCGAAGCCGAGCTTCTCGACATCGTCGAGGCGCTCCCTGTCGATCCAGCGCGACCGGAGCGCCTTCCGTGCCTCGATCTGCGGACTGATGCTGCCCATGTTTGCCACGAGTTGGCGCGATCGGTTCTCGAAATCTTGCAATCCCTGCGTCGGCGCGCGCGGGGCACGACGCCCTACATGCTGTTGGCCGACGCAATCGCGGCGCTGAACACGCGCGCGCAGCTGCGCCAGCGCTTCAAGTCCGGCGCGGAGCGGGCGATCGCAAACATCGATCTCTTCCTCGAAATGGCTCGTGCTTACGACGTACGCGGTCTCCTTGCATTCGCGCGCGATATGCGCGCCAACTGGGAAGACGCGACGCGGCAGGTGGAGGGACGGCCGGACGCCGAGGAGGAAGCGGTATCGCTGATGACGGTCCACGCCGCAAAGGGATTGGAATGGCCGATCGTGATTCCCATCAACATGACCGGCACCCCCATATCGGAATCGGCCCTGGTCCAGGATCGACGTTCGAACCGCTTTTCGGTGCCGGTGTTGGGCGTCAATCCCACCGGCTATGCCGACCTTCAGTCGTGGAGCGAAGGCGAGCTTGCGCGTGAGCGGGTGAGGCTTTGGTACGTGGCGACGACACGGGCACGCGATCTCCTCGTCCTGCCAAGGCATTCCGCAAAGCTGCCGGAGAAATGCTGGGCCCGCATTGTCGATTTCGATCTGGCATCTCTCCCGGCGCTCGAACTGAAGAAATCGAAGACGACAGTGGCGCCTGACCAGGGCAGAAACCGGCAAAGTCCAGCAGCCTTTGCAGCCGAGGCAGGACGCATCGCCGCATCGGGCCATGTGCTGGTGTGGCAGCGGCCGAGCCGGGATGAAATGGACACCGTGGAAACGCCGACTCGAGTTCGTGTGTTTGAAAGTCCGGAGCAAGCGGAGGGGGCTGCGGAATTCGCTGCGGCCCCGGTCGCCGGCAGTTCTGCGCGCGGCATTATGCTTCATAAGCTCATCGAGGAAGTTCTGCTCGAAGAGATCGGCTCGGATAGAGCCGAGATCGAGCGCCGTGCCCGTGAACTCATGGCGCAGCTCGCGATCGAGCCGGCCGACGATCCTGCGGTCGGAATCTCACCGTCAGAACTCGCCGCAACTGTCGTGCGGACACTTAATTTCCCGGAAATCGCACGGCTCCGTGCGCAGCTTGTGCCGGAGCGCACGATCTACGGCCAGCAGATCACCCCCGACCGCGAAATCCTTGTTTCCGGGATTACGGACGCAGTCGCCGTGGACGAGCGTCGTCGATTGGAAAAGCGATGTCAATCCGACTCCGGCAAATCTCGCTCACTATCAGAGTCAAATCGATGAGTATCGCCGAAATGCCGGCGCAAAGCGGGCCCTGCTTGTGCTCATGACGCCCGGAACGATCATTGAGGTAGCGCCACTATGAAACGCAGCACCGAGCGTATTCTCACCACCCATGTCGGCAGCCTGCCGCGGCCCTCCGACCTGCTCGAAATGATGCAAGCCAAGGAGGCGGGGAGGGGATTCGATGCGGCCAAATACGACGCGCGGCTGCGTGAAGCGGTCGCCGAGATCGTGCGCCGGCAAATCGAGCTTGGCATCGACGTCATCGATGACGGCGAATACGGCAAGCCGAGCTTCGTCACCTATGTCAACGAACGGCTCGGTGGCTTCGAGGTCGACAAAGGCAGCGGCGCCCGCAGCCATTGGCTTGCCTCGCGCGAGGCGCAGTCGTTTCCGGAATTCTATCAGGCAGCCGGAGGCCCGCGGCGGCCCGATAACATGATCTGCACCGGGCCGATCGTCTACAAGGGGCACGGAGAGCTCAAACGCGACATCGACAATCTCAAGGCCGCGCTCGGCGGCGCGGCGCAAGAGGCGTTCATGCCGGCGATCTCGCCGTCGAATCTCGAAGAGCGGCACAAGAACGCCTATTACAAGACCGAGGAGGAGTATCTCTTCGCCTTCGCCGAGGCGATGCGCGAGGAATACCTGGCGATTGTTGAGGCCGGATTCCTGCTGCAGATCGATGATCCGCGGCTCGTCTCCTATTACACGCTGCGGCCGGACGTGACGGTCGCGGACTGCCGCAGCTGGGCAAAGCTGCGGACCGAGGCGCTCAATCACGCGCTGCGCGGAATACCGCCGGAGAAAATCCGGTTTCACACCTGCTACAGCATCAACATGGGGCCGCGGATCCACGACATGGAACTAAAGGACGTGGTCGATCTCATACTGTCGGTGAATGCAGGCGCCTATTCGTTCGAAGCCGCCAACCCGCGCCACGAGCACGAATGGAAGGTGTGGGAGGACGTGAGGCTACCTGATGGGAAGGTGCTCATCCCCGGCGTGATCACGCATTCAACGGTCCTGGTCGAGCACCCGGAGCTTGTGGCCGAGCGAATCCTGCGTTACGCCAAGGTTGTCGGCCGCGAGAATGTAATCGCCGGCTCCGACTGTGGCTTTGCGACATTCGCGGGCTCGAAGGAAATCCACCCGTCGATCGTCTGGGCAAAGCTCAAGGCGCTGCGCGACGGCGCCGCAATCGCAAGCGGTCAGCTGTGGGGCAGAGCGTAGCCCGGATTGGAGCTTTGCTCCAATCCGGGGCTGCCCGGTCGCCACGGCCGGCCCCGGATTTCGCGGCGCGTAGACGTCCTCGGGAGTGGCGAGCTCCGCCGACGCGCCGCTCAATCCGGGCTACGGTTCCCTCTCCGCGATGGGCCCCTCACCCCGACCCTCTCCCCGCAAGCGGGGAGAGGGAGACACTTCACCGCAGTGCGGCTTGCTGGCCGCGCAACAGCGGCGTGATCCGGCGCACCGCAACGCGACGGTTTTCGCGGCTCGGTCCGGGCGTCGGGATTTTGAGGAACTGCTTGCCGTAGCCCTGGGTCACCAGGTTTTCCGGCGAAACCCCGAACTGCTGAGTGAGAATCACTGCGACCGACTCGGCGCGCCGATCCGAGAGCGACAGGTTGTCCTCATCGTTTCCAACGGCGTCGGTGTGCCCCTCGATCATGAATACCTCGTCGGGGCTGCGCGTGAGAACGCGCTGCATCGACTCGGCGATCGCCGAGAGCCGGGCGGATTCCTCCGGCGCCACCTCCCACGACCCGAACTCGAAATTGATCGTATCGATGTCGATGCGCCGCATGCGGTCGCGCAGCGCGACGTTGTAGCGGATCTCGTCGAGTGAATAGGCGCGCTCGATCGGCACCAGCGGCGCCGCCGCCAGCGTATCGTAGAGCGCAACCGGCTGAGCATAGGCGGCTTCGACGATGTATTGCTCGCGCGGGATCCTAATCACCGGCGGCGGTAGATCGAGGATGACACCGGCCGCAACACCGCCGATGAGACCCGCGGTCAGCCCCACCGCAAGGCCGGCGCCAAACCCTGGCCCGCGGTTCTCGATCAGCACGACCTCGCGGCCGTCCGGACCGCGCCGGACCCGGCGCAGCAGATGACCATTCGCGTCGGTGACGTTGACAATCTGCACCCCGCCCGGGCGCTCGAAGATGGTGAAGTTTTCCGGTCCGCGCCGCTCGACTCTGGCATTGGGCGCGAAAACACGCAATCGTTCGCCCTCGTCGTGGGCGATGAAGGCGTGGCCGGTGTTGTCGCGCACGATGAGCCGGTTGCCGGGCTCCTCGATGACGGTACGGCCGCCTTCAACGCGCTCATGGCGTTGGGAATGCAACTGCTCGAGATTGGCGGTGCCGGCACCGGGGCCGCGCGGCTGCAAATTGCCTTGCAGCGGCTGCTGCTGTCCTCCTGCGGGCGGCTGGCCGCTACCGGGCGTCTGCTTGCCGAACTGCGGTCCGGGTCCGGGTCCGCGCTGCCCTCCTGCGGGAGGCTGACCACTGCCGGGCGTCTGCTTGCCGAATTGCGGACCAGGACCGGGGCCGGGCTGTCCTCCTGTCGGCGGCTGCCCGCTGCCGGGAGTTTGCTTCCCAAACTGCGGTTCACTGCCCCGCCGTTCCTTTCCGAACTGCTTCTGCTGGCCCGGCGCTCCCGATCCGCCAGGCTGCCCAGGCCCGCCTTGCTGCCCGACTTCGCCCTGGGCTCCTGGCCCGCCTGGCGCGCCCTTCCCGAACTGGTTTTGCTGGCCGGGCGCGCCGCCGGGGGACTGCTTACCGAACTGCCGCTGTCCCGGTGCCGTACCCGGTGCATTTTGGCCGGGACCGCCCTGTTGAGTCTGAGTCTGCGGACTGGCGCCGCCGCCCGGCGGCTGCTTACCGAATTGCTTCTGCTGATTCTGCGACTGCCCCTGTTGCCCCTGTGAGCCCTTCTGCTTGCCTTTCTGCTCGTTGGGGTCAACGCGCTGCGCGACCACGAACGAGCCATTTCTCGCGATGCCGGATCCGGCGTCCGATGCCGCGCTGCTCCATTGCGGAACTGCAATCGTCGCCAGCATTGCGCCGGCGAGCAGGGCGTAGCGGCATTTATTCAGCACTTTTACAGCGTTTTCGATCCGCTCAGGCACGATATCCTCCCCAATGCTCAGAGACGTGGCGCGTGCCGTATCCGGATATTGCGGCCGGACTTTGATTCCTCCGTAGCCTGGATTGGAGCTTGCCCACCACAACGGTTCCCACGCGCGTTTTGGACCGCGAAGGGCAAGCTCCAAGCCGGGGTCGCCCGCAGTTCCCGGATTGCGCGATGGGTTTGCTGCGTGAAGCGTCCGCAGTGTTTCGATCGCGCAATCCGGCCTACGGCGCTTTGATCCCGGTAGCCCGGATTGGAGCTTGTGCACTTGCGCAAGCTCCAATCCGGGGACCAGAAGAACCCGGATTGCGCGCTGGGGCAGAGTGCGTGCGGGTGACGCCGTTCAAGCGCGCAATCCGGGCTACACACGTTGCCGCTGTGGTTGCGATGCTCTAAGGCACTGCTCGGCGTGCTGCTGGGAGAGTGATGGATGGAGCTGACCGAAGACGACGTGCTCGAAATCCTCAAACTGTTCGAGCAATCGAAGTTCGATTTCCTCCAGCTCCAGCAGGGCGAACGCAAGATCACGGTGAGCAAGGGTGGCTATGTGCCGCCCGGCGAGGCGCCACTACCTATCGCGGCGCAAGGCGCGTCCGCGGCAGCGCCGCCATCATCGCCGATACCGGCGGCTTCCGCCCAGACCGCGGCGAAACCGGCGGCTGCGGCCACGGAGGACCTTATTCCGATTACCGCGCCGATGGTCGGTAAGTTCTATTCTGCGCCGTCGCCGTCGGATCCGCCATACGTGCAGGAAGGCAGCGTGGTGGCGGCGGGCGCGACTGTGGGTCTCATTGAAGTGATGAAAGTCTTCACCAGCATCAAGACGGAAATCGCCGGCACGATCGAACGCGTTCTGGTGGGCAACGGCGACTTCGTGGAATTCGGCCGGCCGCTGTTCCTGATCCGTCCGGGCGGGGCATCCCGGAGCTGAGGCTGCGCGTTATATCGAAGCCAGAGTAAAGATCATGGAAGAGATTCGTTTCGTCGATACCACGATCCGTGACGGCCACCAAAGTCTGTGGGCCGAGCGGATGTCGACCGGCATGATGCTGCCGGTCGCCAAGAACCTCGACGAGGCAGGCTTCCTTGCCATCGAAATCCTCTCCGGTTCGCACGTTAAAAAGGCGGTGCGCGAATTGCGCGAAGACCCGTGGGAGCGCATCAAGCGCGTCGCGGAGCGGGCGCCGAAGACGCCGCTTCGGCTCATCGCCGGCCGCGTGAATACGTTCGGGTTCGATCCGCCTTGCATGTACGAGCTGTTCATCGAGCGGATGGCCGCGAACGGCATCCGCCAGGCGCGGATATCCGAGCCATGGAACGATTTCCCTGGCTGGAAATACCGCGTCGGCGTGGCGCGGCGTTTCGGGCTCGATCCCATTGTCAATCTGATCTACTCGGTATCGCCGGTCCACACCGACGCCTATTACGCCGAACGCTGCCGGCAGGCGGTGACTCTCAATCCGTTCCGGCTGTGTCTCAAGGACCCGGGCGGATTGCTTACTCCTGAGCGCGTGCGCACGCTCGTGCCCGTCATCCTGCAAAATGCGAACGGCATTCCGGTCGAAATCCACAGTCATTGCACGACGGGTCTCGGACCGCTGGTTGCGCTCGAAGCGGTGCGGCTCGGGATCCGCATCGTCAACACCGGCGTGCCGCCCCTCGCCGATGGATCGGCGCTTCCTTCGATCTTCAACGTGGCGCACAATCTGCGCGCGCTCGGTTATAAGCCGATCGTGGACGAGGAGATGCTGCGTCCGGTGAGCGAGCATTTCAACGTGATCGCGCGGCGCGAGGGCTTTCCGATCGGCGTGCCCGCCGAATACGATTACGAGGTCTATCAGCATCAGGTGCCCGGCGGGATGATCTCCAATCTCGGGCACCAGCTCCGCCAGGTTGGCAAGGAAGCGCAGCTGCAAGAGGCGCTGGAGGAGACGAGCCGGGTGCGTGTCGAATTCGGCTATCCGATAATGGTCACGCCGCTCTCGCAGTTCGTCGGCAGCCAGGCGGCGATCAATGTCATCGTGGGCGAACGCTACAAGGAGGTCACCGATCAGGTGATCCGTTATGCGCTTGGCCATTTCGGCGAGGAAGCCGTCGCGGCGATGGATCAGGAGGTGCGGGCGCGCATCCTGGATCGCCCGCGCGCGCGCGAGCTCATGGCGCAGACCCGGACGAATCCCAGCCTTGCGGAGATGCGGCGCGACCTCGACGCGGAAACCATATCGGACGAGGAACTGCTGCTGCGCTGGCTTCTTAATAAGGAGGACATTGCGGCGATGCGCGCGGCCGGGCCGGCAAAGGAATACGTCACGGCGCGACACCCGCTGGTCAAGCTGATGACGGAGCTCACGCAACGTGCCGACTGCAACCTGATCCAGGTCAGCAAGCCAGGTTTTGCCCTGACGCTGGAACGTCGAATGGCAACGCAGTAATGTTAACAGTAATGTTAACGCAACAATGGTAGTGCAATAATGGTAACGCGCAGGGCAATCGTCGACGGCCGCGTTATTGCGCAAAGCGATGACATCGTGGAGGACAGCGGCTATCAGTATTTCCCGCCCTCGGCGGTGCGGTTGGAATGGCTGCAAAAGACTCCGCGCACCGATTCAGATCTCAAGTGCCCACACGGCGTTCAGTTCTATGACGTCGTGATTGACGGCGTACGCCATGAGCGCGCGGCCTGGTGCTACGAGGCGCCGCGCGAATCGAAACGGCAAATAGGGTGGCGGTACGGATTCTGGAAGGACGTGCAGGTGGCTTAGGGAGTTTATTGCCGTGGAGGCGTAGATGCGCAAAGTTCTATTTGGTGTTGCTTGTGCGCTCGCTATTACGCCGGTCTACGCACAGCAAGCATGCCTGGACGATTACGACCTGGCGTGCGTGGGCGGCCTGATACCGGGAGTTGGTTTACCGGACACGGCGCTTCCGCGGGTGATACTTCCGGAAACGATATTGCCGGAGACTACTCTCCCGTATGTACGCTTGCCATGGCCGGACGCTTCTGTGGCTCAGGCCTTCATTTACCGGGATTTCCTATATCGCAGCTTCATGTACGGTCGCGGCAATCCGGCCCCGCAGCCTCAACCGCCGCAGCAGTCTCTGCTCCCGCAAGTCTCTGTGCCGCAGGTTCACGTGCCGGAAATTTCGACCCCGCAGGTTTACAGGCCGCAGGTATCCGTGCCGCAGATGGCAAGGTAACAAATGCTAGACAGGCAGATTAGCGCAGATCGCGACGAGTTTGCTTAGAGCAGTTTCCCGATGATTATGCATCAGTGCCGAGCAACAGACGAAGCGGCGAGAGACGGCGTTTGGCCGTGCAGCAAGCTCCGTTACCTCTCCCCGCTTGCGGGGAGAGGCCGGATCGCGAAGCGGTCCGGGTGAGGGGCGCCTTCACGAGTGGCGGGCGCCCCTCACCCGCCGCCTTTCGGCGGCGACCTCTCCCCGCAAGCGGGGAGAGGTAAATCGCGCCGTGCCGGCATGTCCCCCCGAGCCCGCGACTTATCGCATTTCATTCTACTTTATGCGGCAATCTACGGCGCATTCGGCACGGCCTCGCCGTTCTGGCCCCGGTTCTTCGAAACCCGCGGGCTCACGGCGGAGGAAATCGGCCTGCTGTTCGGGGTCGGGACTATTGTCCGGCTGATCGTCGGCCCAGTTGCCGGACGCGGCGCAGACCTGCGGCGAGCGTTGCGGCTGTTTCTCGGCATCTGCGCTTTTCTTTCAGCAGGAGCAGCGCTCGGGCTTCTGCTCGTGAACGGGTTTTGGCCGCTGTCTCTCATCCAGTTGTGCGAGTCTGCGGCGCTTGCGCCGATCCCGATCCTTGCGGATGCGCTGGCGGTGACGGCGGCGCGGCGCGAGAACTTCGAATACGGGTGGGTGCGCGGGTCGGCCTCGGCCGCCTTCGTCATCTGCCTGCTCTCAGCGGGTCAGATCGTCGGCTCGGCCGGGTTTTCCCTGATGGTCTGGATCTACGCGGCGCTGCTGGCCGGCGCGGGTTGTGCGGCAGCCTTCGTCCCGCCGGTTGAGCCCGAGGCGTCGATCCGCAGGGGCCAATCCTGGATGGCTCTCGCGGGCTTAAGAGAACTCCTCGCTGAGCCGCGCTTTCGACGCGTGCTTGTCGTGGCTGCGTTGATCTACGGCAGCCACGCGATGAACGATACCTTCGCGATTATCCGCTGGAGTTCCGCCGGAATTAGTTCGGCCGGCGCCAGCATACTGTGGTCGGAATCGGTGGCAGCGGAGGTCGTCGTCTTCTTTGTGATCGGCCCCAAGCTGGTGAATTGGCTCAATGTCGGTGGGGCTACTGCACTCTCAGCCGCCGCCGGAGTGGTGCGCTGGATCGTGATGGCCGAGAGCACGGATATCGCTGCGCTGGCGCTCATCCAGCCGCTGCACGGGTTGACCTTTGCACTGACGCATCTCGCATGCATGCGCCTGATCGGCGCGGTCGTGCCGCCCCGGCTCGCTGCGACCGCACAGGGGCTCTATCTGTTCGGCCCTGGCGCTGCCACCGCCTTGATGACAATCGCCTCCGGCGAGCTTTATGCGCTATTCGGCGCACGAGGATTTCTGTTCATGGCGCTGCTCTGCGCCGCCGCCTTGCCGGTGAGCCTTGGCCTGCGAGCCCAGGCAAGCCCGTCTCGCTAACAGTTGACACACTTGTTGGCGATTGATGTCGACGGGGATTGAGCCAGTCGGCGCAGACCAAGTGCTCCGTTACCCTCTCCCCTCGTGGGAGAGGGTCGCCGCGCGTCCTGAGGCGCGAGCGCGGTTTTTACGCGCGCCAGCCTCGAAGGATCGCGCGGCGGGGTGAGGGGGCGACGCCCGCGAGCGCGCCTTTTTACCGTTTGTTCTCGTCTTTGCTTTTTTCGTTCGTGATGGCGTCCGCGTCGCTGGGGAATTTTCCGCAGCGGTAGGACCGTTGCCATTAGCCGATTCCGCCATTTCCAATCCAAACAGAGCCGCCACGTCATCGTCTTTGAGCACTGTAGCGCTCGCAGGCTTCTTAAGCGAAACGTCCGCTCCGGCGCCGGAGAGCAAATCGCCTTCATTGACCCCGCGAAGCAGGAAAAGGAGTTTGGGCTCCGTGTCGAGTCTTGCGCCGACTCCATAGAGCGTCGCGGCGACATGCTTGCACATGTCGGCCCAATCCGGACAGCTGCACGAAAGCTTTATTTCGCGCGGCGATGGGAACAGGCCGTCGCCTTCCCGGCAGACCCGGTCCATTACTCCTTTCGCCAGCCGTCCCTGCAGCAGCTCGACGAGCGAATCGATGCTTCCTGCGCAGTCCCGGCAGATGGATTTCCAGCTCCGCGCCTTTACCGGTGCGATGGCAATCTTGATGCTGTAAAGCGAGGAGCCGCTCACCGAGGCCAGCACTTCGCCTTTCTTGATTTGCAGGTCGATCACCGAGCCGCTGCGCACATAGCTTCGGCCCCGCGGCAAACGATTCTCATAATCGCTGTATCGCTCGAGATTGGCGCACCAGGACTTGCCCCAGAAGCTCCATGCAATCTTGCGACCCTCGATGACGATCGGCGCCAGGACGGCGCCGTTCTTGCTGCGGCGCTTGAGCTCTTGTTGCGCCTTGCGGCGCCGTTCGGCCACCGAAACGTAAGGCGCCCATTCGTACCAGCTCATGCGTCCCCCTCCTTTATGGCGGCGGAGAGATCGAGCGCCACCAGCTTGAGCAGCTCGTCGTCCTTCATCTCGGTCAGCAGCACGTCGGTTCCCAATTGCAGAAGCTCTCCGGCCAGCGCCTTCTTCGATTCGATCAGCCGATCGATCCGGTCCTCCACGGTGCCGCGACAGACGAACTTGTGCACGAGGACATTCTTATTCTGCCCGATTCGGAACGCCCGGTCTGTAGCCTGGTTTTCCACAGCCGGATTCCACCACCGATCGAAATGAATGACGTGGGAGGCGGCCGTGAGGTTGAGCCCGGTGCCGCCGGCCTTGAGCGAAAGCACGAAGAACGGGACGTTCTCGTCCTCCTGGAACTGCTGCACTAGAAGCTTGCGCTGCTTGACGGGAGTGCTGCCGTCAAGAATGAGGCCGGGGCGGCCGAAGACGGAGCCGAGGAAGGTTGCGAGCGGAATGGTGGTTTCTCTGAACTGGGTGAAAATCAGAGCTTTTTCCTGACGCGCAGCAATAGTTTCCACGATCTCTCGCAGCGAGGCGAACTTGCCGCTGTCATCCTCGGCCCAGGAGCCATCGCCCAGCCATTGCGAAGGATGATTACAAATCTGCTTCAATCGCATCAGCGAGGCGAGGACGACACCCTTGCGCTGGATCCCTTCGGCATTTTCGATCTGACTGGCGAGCTCGTTCACCGCCTGCTGGTAGAGCGCTGCTTGTTTGCGGCTGAGTGGACAGAAGACCTTCACTTCGGTTTTGTCCGGCAGGTCGGTAATGATTTTCTTGTCGGTCTTCAGGCGCCGCAGGATGTAGGGGCGCACCAGATCGCGCAGCGGCTCATACGGATTGTGCGCCCGGTCTGCGAGTCTTTTGACGAAGCTCGAAAAGGACTTGGACGAGCCCAAGAGCCCCGGATTGATGAAATCGAAGATCGACCAGAGATCGCCCAGCCGGTTCTCGACCGGCGTACCGGTCAGTGCGATGCGCGACTCGGCTTTGAGCGTCTTGGCAAGCTTGCTTTGCCTGGCTCCCGGGTTTTTGATCGCCTGGGCTTCGTCGAGAACGACCAATCGCCAAGTCCGCTCGCCGAGCCACGGCGCGCGTGCCAGAAAACCGTAGCTCGTGATGACAAGATCTGCATCGAGACCGGAGCCATTGAGGTTGGATTTGCCGCCGTTCCCCGCTGACGGGTGGGCGACGGCAACTCGAAGGCTAGGCGCAAATCGCGCGATCTCCGCCGTCCAATTGGCGAGCAGCGAGGCCGGGGCGACGAGGAGTGACGGTTTTTGCTCCGCTTCTGTTTCGCTCTTGAGCACCAGCAGCAACGACAAGACCTGGATTGTCTTGCCGAGGCCCATGTCGTCGGCAAGGCAGGCTCCAAGTCGGAGACGGGAAAGCAGATAAAGCCATTGAAGACCGACTTGCTGGTACGGCCGCAGCGTTCCTTGCAGCGCTCGACCCGGATCGGCACGGGGCGCCCGATCCGGCCCGCGCAGGGCGGCGAGAGTTTCCGAAAGCCAGGCGCCGGCCACGGTTCGGCTCCAGTTGCGATCGGCGGCAAGTCCAGAGGAGTCCTCGGAAAAATCGGCGCCCGAGAGCAGCCGCATGGCTTCGGCAAACGACAGGCCGCCAGCCTTCGCGCGGCGCTCGATCGCCTCGAATTGTTCGATGGTGCGGCTCAGGCGCTCGCGATCGACTTCCACCCATTTGCCGCGGATGAAGGCCAACCCGTCCGATTGCGCCAGGAGCTTTTTGACCTCCGAGGCTGAAAGCGCCTCGCCGTCGAGCGCCACCTCAATGCGGAAGTCGAGGAGCGCGTCGATGCCGAACTGCGATGGCGGCTTGCCGCCGACTGTCGCGGTCACTTGCGGACGCGGGGGCCGATTCATACGCCAGGCCGCGGGCACGCGAACGACGATCCCGGCACGCTCGAGCGCTGGAACGTCCTTCAGGAATTCCACTGCCTGCTTCGAGTTGAAGCGCAACGGATGGTAAATCTCGCCGGCATCGACCATCCGCTTAAGCCAAGCGCACTGCTCGGCGGCGCGTTGCACCGGCATCAGCAGCGACAAGAGACGGTCGCGATTCTTCGCGCCCGAATATTCCTGCAAGGCTTTGCCGAGCTGGAGATGCTGAGCCTTTGCGGCGGCTGAAAGCCTCGTGGTGTAGGTCGCAAGAAACGCGAATGGGGCGTCCTCATCCTTTCGGTTCTCTGCCAGGTTGAAATGTACGCGGCCAACCAGATTCCAGGCCGGGTGACGGTGCTTGAGGAATTCCTGGACCGTGACTGCGGCCTCGGCGAGTTCGATATCGAATGCCTCGTCGAGACTTCGCCAGAGATCGGCCAGGACGGCCGGTGTGACGTATTCCGCGCCGGTCATGGGCGGAGCGGCCGCCGCCATTGCCTCGAGGTTGCAATCGGCCGGAATGGGAACCGTCGGCTTCATCTGGGCGTCGCCAACATCGGGCAGAGCGCAGAGCGCACTCACGTAGCGGCCGCCCAAGTCGCGCCAATAGGAAAAGACAGCCGGCAGAGCCGTCCCGACTTCGTCGGCGCCGAGCGCGAGGAGGCCGTGACCTGATCCCCGTGCAAATGCCTGCGCGAGCCGCGCGGCTCGCGCGGGCTCTATGACCGGCGCCTCCCCTTCCGGCCGAAGGATCAGCGCGCCATGGGGCGTGAGTACCGGTGAGCCGATCATGACCGGACCGGGGTTCGCCGGATCCCGGATTTGGGGCGCAAAAAGAGCGGGGACAGCCGTCATGCCTCACTCGGCCGCTGGCGAATCACATTTATCGTAGCCGCAAAGCGAGGTGTTCCCATGGCAAAGCGCCCGGACTTCGTACCCCAGAAACTGAGGCTGTGGATGGAGGCGGGCAAGCGGCATCGCCTATCCCATGCGCATGTTCAGATGGCCCGCGAACTTAGGCTGAATCCGAAGAAATTGGGCAAGCTCGACAACCACCGGCAAGAGGCTTGGAAAGCCCCGCTGCCCGTTTTCATCGAGCATCTCTATTTCAAGCGGTTCGGCAAAAGGCGGCCGAACAAAGTCATGACTATTAGACAGCTGGTGGCGGCAAAAGAGGCGAGAAGGCAGGCGAGGAAATTGCGACGCGAGGAGAGGCGGAACTTGGCCAGCGCTGCCGCCGAACTTGAGCGATCCTCATTTGATCTGTGCGAGTTCGAGCCCGAACGGCGAGAAGTCGGGCAAAGAAAATTTCGACCGGAGGACGAGCTGCTGAATTTGGCGAATGTCTCCCGCCCGGAAATAAGCGATCTCGGGGAAGTTTTCATTGACGTCGAAGGCGACCGCGATATTCCGTTCTAGCGTTGTGCTTGCGGGGAGCGCTGCATCCCAGCTTCCAGCAACCCCAACAGCCCCTTGAGCAATTCGACTGGGCGCGGCGGACAGCCGCGGATGTGGAGGTCGACCGGGACGACCTCTGACACGCCGCCTGTCACTGCGTAGCTCCCGGAAAAGACACCGCCGTCGAATGCGCAGTCGCCGACCGCGACCACCCATTTGGGATCGGGCGTAGCCGCATAGGTACGTTGCAGCGCCTCGCGCATGTTCCTGGTGACGGGGCCGGTCACCAGCAGGACGTCGGCGTGGCGCGGCGACGCGACGAAGTGCAGTCCGAAGCGCTCGAGATCGTAGAACGGATTGTTGAGCGCGTGAATTTCAAGCTCGCAACCGTTGCACGAGCCGGCGTCGACTTCGCGGATCGAAAGGCTGCGGCCGAGCCGCTGCCGCGCGCGGCGATCGAGGCTTGCGGCAAGCTCGCCCAGCATGGCGTCGTCTGCCGCGGGCTTTGTTTCGGTCAGCGGCCGGCGCACAAGGCTCTCGAACAGGATGCGGCGCATCAGAGGACGGACGACAGACGACGGAGGATAGAACCACTACGCAATATCACGAAAGCCATCATATCGTTCCTTTCTGATGCCTTGTCTGTCGTCTGTCCTCTGTCGTCCGTCCTCTGTTCACAGATCGTGCCCCGAATAGGAGCAGTTGAACGATTTGTTGCAGAGCGGGAAATCGGCGACGATGTTGCCTTCGATCGCGGCTTCAAGCAGCGGCCATTGGAACCAGGACGGGTCGCGTAAGTGGCAGCGCGCGACCCGATCGCCATCGAGCCGCACCCAGGCCAGGACATCGCCGCGGAAGCCCTCGACCAGCGCCATGCCTTCGCGAATTTCGCCCCCTCCCTTTCCTTCCCCGCGAGCCGGGGAGGAAAGCGAGTGGGGATCAACAGAGGTGCGAATGGGGCCTTCCGGCAGCCGTGCGCATAAGTTTACGATCAGCGCCAGGCTTTGCTCGACTTCGCGGATGCGGACCCACACCCGGCCATTCACGTCGCCGGTATCGAGCACCGGCATTTCGAAATCGAGCGCGCCATAAGGTGGATAACCGGGGTTCTTTCGTGCGTCGAAGGCGCGGCCGCTGGCGCGCCCCACATAGCCTCCGGCGCCGAATTGCCGGGCCAAGTCCGCGCGCAACACGCCGGTCGTTGCTGTGCGGTCTTGCAGTGAGGCGGTGTTGTCGTAAAGGTCGATGAGTTTGGGAAAAACCCGCCGCACTTCCGCTACCAATGCGATCACTTCTGGCGTCTTGCGGGCATCAAGGTCGAGAGCTACGCCGCCGGGCACGATGCAATCCATCATCAACCGATGCCCGAAACAGGCGTCTGCGGTGCGCAGCGCGCGCTCGCGCAGCACGCCGCAGTGCGCCAGCATGATCGGGAATGAAGCATCGTTGCAGATCGCGCCAATGTCGCCGAAATGATTGGCGATGCGTTCGAGTTCGGCCATCAGCGCGCGCAAATGGATTGCGCGCGGCGGGACTTCGATTTCGAGCGCCGCCTCGACCGCGCGCGCGAAGGCGAGCGCATAGGCGACCGTGCTGTCGCCCGAGGTACGCCCGGCAAGCCGCGCGGCTTTGTCGAGGCCGGCGCCCGCCATGAGCGATTCGATACCCTTGTGGGCGTAGCCGAGCCGCTGCTCCAGCCGCGCGACCGTCTCGCCGTTTGCAGTGAAACGGAAATGGCCGGGCTCGATGATGCCGGCATGCACGGGGCCGACCGGGATCTGGTGCAGATGATCGCCCTCGGCCGGAAGAAACTCGTAGGGTTTGCGCGGCGACTGCGCGGGACAGCAATCGCCCAGCGGATGCTCCACGTTCCAAAATCCGAGATCGAGCCACGGCCGCGCATCCCTCAATCCGCCGGGCTCCAACCCATAGAGATCGCGGATCGTGCGCTCCAGGCGGATCGCCGGCGGATGCAGAGCGCCGACGGACGGATACCGTCCATCCGGGCATTCGAGAGTTAGGACCGCGATCTGACCCACCGGGTTTGGAGGGGCGGGTTTCGAACGCGCCCCTTCAAAGAGCGCCATGTGAACGGCGCCGGTATCGCCCCACAGGCCGAGCATGGTCCAATCTGTGGTTGAGACGCGCTGGGCGGCAGCCATCCAGCCTTGCTCGTTCGTGACAATGCGCGGCCACGGACGGTGTCCGTCAACTTTACGACCAGCGATTGTCTCGACGATCGTGGTCATCGATTATCCGAGGAGCTTTGCAACGTTCTGGAACCAGGCAACTAGCGCGCCGGGCATGTAAACGCCGGTGACAAAGACGATGGCGAGGTGCGCAAACATCGGCGCATAGGAGGCTTCGGCCTTTGCGGTCGCGCCGCGGGGCTCCCCGAAGGCGATGTTGTTGAGCCGCAGGAACAACGCTGCGAACCCGACCATGAGTCCGAAGACCAGAACGATTGCGAGCCACGGCGCCCGCGCAAAGGTCGAAGTCACGACCAGGAATTCGCTCGTGAAAATCCCAAGCGGCGGCAATCCGGCGATGGCGACGACGCCGAGCACGAGCCCCCAGCCGAGCACCGGATTGGTTTCGGTCAGACCGCCCATATCGGCAATGCGCTGCGTGCCCTTGACCTGGGCGACATGGCCCACTGCGAAAAAGATCGCGGATTTGGTCAACGAATGCATGGCCATGTGCAGGAGCCCCGCGAAATTTGCGAGCGGTCCGCCCATCCCGAACGCAAAGGCGATGATGCCCATGTGCTCGATCGATGAATAGGCGAACAAGCGTTTGATGTCGCGCCGCCGATAGAGCATGAAGGCTGCGAACACGGTCGAGAGGAGACCGAGACCAATCATCAGCGGGCCGGGTGCAAGCGCTGCCGGATTGACTGCGAGCAGCATTTTGAATCGCAGCAGCGCGTAGAGCGCGACGTTGAGGAGGAGGCCCGAAAGGACCGCCGAGATCGGAGTCGGGCCCTCGGAATGAGCGTCGGGCAGCCAGGCGTGCAGCGGTGCAAGCCCAACCTTCGTGCCGTAGCCGAGCAGAAGGAATACGAAAGCGAGGTCGAGCAGCGCCGGGTCGAAATCGGCGGCGCGCGCGACCAGTATGGTCCACACCATGGCGTCGATGCCTTCGCCGATGACCGGCCGCGCCGCCATATACACCAGGATGGTGCCGAACAAAGCGAGCGCGATCCCTACGCTGCCGAGGATGAAATATTTCCATGCAGCTTCAAGCGCTTCGTGGGTGCGGTAGATGCCGACCATGAGCACGGTCGTCAGCGTCGCCAGTTCGATTGCGACCCACATCACCCCGATATTGTTAGCCACGAGCGCAAGGTTCATGGCGAACATCAGAAACTGATACATGGCGTGATAGAAACGCAGGAATGTCGGCGCCAGCCGGCCGGTCTCCAGCTCATGTCCGATATAGCTCGCGCTGAACACGCTGGTCGTGAAGCCGACGAAAGTGGTGAGCACGATGAAGACGTTGTTGAGATCGTCGACGTGGAGATAGGGACCACCCGGCGGGCGATTGAAAAACAGCGAGATCGCGACGAGCAATGTTGCCAGCGCCGCCAGCACGTTGAGTCGCGCCGTCGTCCGATAGCCGGGCAAAGCGGCAAGCAGCGCCGCTGCCAAGGCCGGGATCAGCAGGATTGCGCTCAGCGCATCAAAATTCATCCGCGGTCTCCGCGGAATGCATCGAGCGCCTGCAGATCGACCGTATCGAAGCGCTCGCGAATGCGGAACAGGA
Organism: Xanthobacteraceae bacterium; assembly: GCA_036557705.1. Taxonomy (GTDB): domain Bacteria; phylum Pseudomonadota; class Alphaproteobacteria; order Rhizobiales; family Xanthobacteraceae; genus VAZQ01. The sequence goes on along the minus strand of DATBHB010000159.1, from coordinate 74,450 downwards.
ATATGCCGATCACGATGAAGGCGATCAGGATCGAGAAGGCGATGCTGATCTCGACTACGAGCGGCATGCCCCTGGCGCCGGTCGCGGCAAGCACCAGCCCGTTCTCCAGCGACATGAACCCGACCACCTGGCTCACCGCGTTGCGCCGCGTCACCATCATCAGCAGCCCAAGCAGCACCACCGAGAGCGCGAACGCGAGGTCCTCGCGCGCCAGCGGATCGGATTGCGGCGTCACCCGCAGCATCACCACCATGGCAAGCGCGACCAGTCCCATTCCCAGCAGCATCGCCGACCCGACGCCGACCACCTTCTCGATCTCGCGGTGAATGCCGAGCCGCACGATGATCCGGTGCAGCGCGATGGGAATGATGACCCCCTTGAACACGAGCGCGATCGCCGCGGTGACGTAAAGATGCGGCGCGCTCTGCACGTTGGCCTGCCAGGCGACGGACAGCGCCAGGACGAGAGCGTGCAGCGCGAAGATGTTGAGCAGCGCGTAAAGCCGGTCCTGATAAAGCTGCATGAAGCTGACCAGCACCAGCGAGCCTGCCAGCATATGGGCAATATCAAACGTGATGCCGCCGCGCATCAGAGGCTCCTCGAAACAAACAGCAGCAGAGTGGCCAGCAGGCCGAGCATCAAGGCGGCTCCTAAAAATTCGGGCACGCGGAAGACACGCATCTTCGCAATTGAGGTCTCAAACAGCGCCAGCAGGAACCCCGCGGCGGCGAGTTTCGCGACATAGGCCGTAACGCCGATGAAATACCTTGAAACGCCCGCGCCCGGCGCTGCGAGCCCCCACGGCACGAATACACAGGCGATCAACGAGACGTAGAGGAGGAGTTTGAGCGATGCGGTCAGATCGATCAGCGCCAGGTGCCGTCCCGAATATTCGAGCACCATGGCTTCGTGCACCATGGTGAGTTCGAGATGCGTCGCCGGGTTGTCCACCGGGATGCGCGCATTCTCGGCAAGCGCCACCATGATCAAGGCCAGCAGCGCGAGCCCGAGCGACACCCGCAGCCCCACAGCCGACGAAACCAGATAGCCGGCCATGGTCGAGAGCTGGGTCGAGCCGGCGACGAGCGCCAGCGTGAAGACGATCATGATCATTGCCGGCTCGGCGAGCGAGGCGATCATCACTTCGCGGCTGGCGCCGATGCCGCCGAAGCTCGTGCCCACATCAAGCCCGGCGAGCGCCAGGAAGAAGCGCGCGCTGCCAAGGAGCGCAATGATGGCGATGAGATCCGCGGACCAGCTGAACAGGAGACCGGTCCCAAAGGTCGGCACGAGGCAAGCCGCAACCCAGGTGGCGGCGAAAATGAGATACGGAATCACGCGAAACAGCCAGGAAGCATTCTCCGCGAGCACCACTTCCTTGCGCATGAGCCGCACGAGGTCGCGGTAAGGCTGGACGAGCGGCGGCCCTTGCCGGCGCAGAAAGCGCGCCTTGAGCTTGCGCAAGAAGCCGGTGAGCAGCGGGGAGAGCAGCAGCACCAGCAGCATCTGTGCGCCTTGCACGGCGAGATCGGAAATCACTGCCATAGCGCCAGTACCAGGAGCAGGAGCACGAGGGCGGCGAAGACGAGACTGAGAAATTGTCGGATGGTAAGGAACTGCAGATGATTGAGGCACTCCGCTGCCAGTCCGATGCTCCGCGCGATCGGCGCATAAAGCGCATCCCAGATGAGGTCGCGCATTTGTACCGTCACGCGGGCCGGGCGTAGATCGCCGGGCGGCGGCATTTCGATCTGTTCGCGCGCGCGGAACACGACAGAGCCGAACACGCGGCGGATCGGCTGGGCAAAGCTGTCGGCCGTGTATTGGGTCGCCGGGTTCGCTTCGGGATAGCCGCAGTCCCAGGCCGGTCCACGGCGGAGCTTGTCGGAGGCGAAGCGATGAATCGCCGACGCCGCGAGCGAACCCGATATGATCATGAACAGGAAGACCAGAAGCCCATTATAGGAACTGCGGCTCTCCGCGATCGGCACGATCGAGAGCCATTGGACGCCGGCCTGCACCGGCATGCGGGCGCCCACGAGGCTCTGCGCCACCGGCGCCAAGGCGTCGATGAAAACACCAGGCAGCGTGCCGGCCACAAGGCACAGCGCCGCAAGGGAAAACATTGCAGCGAGAGAGAAGGCGTCGGTTTCTTGCGCCCGCTCGGCTGCCGGCAGGCGCGGCCGGCCAAGAAAGGTGACGCCGAAAGCCTTGACGAAACAGGCGGCGGCAAGCGCCGCAGAAAGCGCGAGCAGCGCGCCCACAGCGGGCACCAGGAATCTCAGTCCCCAGGAGGGGAGCTGTGGGCTGATCAGAATCGCCTGGAAGGTAAGCCACTCGGACACGAAGCCGTTGAGCGGGGGCAGCGCCGAAATGGCGGCGCAGCCGACGAGGAACGCGAAGGCGGTTTGCGGCATCCGATGAATGAGCCCGCCGAGATGCTCCATGTTGCGCTCGCCGGTCGCGGTGAGCACGGCGCCGGCGCCGAAGAAGAGGAGACTCTTGAACAGCGAATGATTGAAGACGTGGAGAAGCCCGGCGGTGAGCGCAAGCGCCGCCGCCAGCCCCATGCCGTGCGCCTTGAATGCGAGCGCGAGCCCGAGCCCGATGAAGATGATGCCGATGTTTTCCACCGTGTGATAGGCGAGCAGCCGTTTGAGGTCGTGCTGCATCAGCGCGTAGAGCACGCCCATGACGGCAGTGATCCCGGCGAGCGTCAGCACGAGAACGCTCCACCACCAGGCGGGCTCGCCGAGAAGGTCGAAAACGATGCGCACGAAGCCATAGACGGCAACTTTGGTCATGACGCCGCTCATCAGCGCCGATACCTGGGTCGGCGCGGCCGGATGCGCGAGCGGGAGCCACACGTGCAGCGGCACGAGTCCGGCCTTCGAACCGGCGCCGAAGAGCGTAAGAACGAGGACCAGTGCGCCGATAACCGCGGCGGGTTGCGCCGAGCGGATTTCCGCGAACGTGTAGCCGCCCTGCGGGCCGGCCAGGAGACCGAAGGCGAGGAGAAGCGCCAGCGTGCCGAAGCTCGCCATCACGAGATAGACATAACCGGCCCGCGCGTTGTCGCCGGCGCGATGATGCGCCATGACCAGCGCCCATGACGAAAGCGACATGAACTCCCACGAGAAGAGAAACGTGAACGCGTCATCGGCAAGCACGACGAGATTCATGCCGGCAAGAAACGCCGGATAGAATGGCAGGACGCGCAGCGGCTCTTGTTCGTGGCGCCCGTAGCCGAGCGCAAACAGGCTTGCAGCTGCAGCGCCGAGATTGACCACTGCGAGAAAGAAGGCGGAGAGCGCGTCGATCCGGAAATGAGCGCCGATCCACGGCAGTCCGAGCGGGAGCGTCATGCCGACGGGAATGCTCGGCCCGAGCAGATGCACGACCGAGGCGAAGAGCGCGACCAGCGCAGTGCCGAGACTTGCGCCGTAGATGATTCGCCCGGCGCTCGGCTCCTTTCCGAACAGTACCACCGTCGGCGCAAACGCCAGCAACACGGTGGTGCACGTGAGCACGATCGTAATGATCATGATGCCGCCACCTTGAGGCGTACGCCGCGACCGCCGCCGGCGCTGACCGCATTGTCGGAAATGAGCGCAATGCCGGCGGCTTCGAGCGCCACCACGAGCTTCATGAGCGAATCGACGTTGCCGCGGATGACGCCTTCGCTTCCTTCCATGCGCTGAATGGTGGGCAACGACAGGCCGGAGAGATCGGCCAGCTTGCGCTGGTCGATGCCAAGCAGCGCGCGGGCGGCGCGAAGCTGTGCAGCCGTGATCATGCGTGAAACATCAAAACTGAATGCTTGCACCCCTATAATAATGCATAGACAATCTAAAACGATAATTCAAGCCGGAAAATTACAAGCCCCTATTTCTCGCGATGGACAAGTTTTGCCGGGCTTCTGCCAAGCGGTATCAGGCGTTGGGTTTGCGGCACCGGTGATCGTAACCTCTAGGCGATTACAGCGGCTTCCGCTCATATTGAACCTCATTCGTCATTGCCGGGCTTGACCGGCAATCCATCATTTTCGCAAGACGATGGATGCGCGGGTCGCCAGCGCGTCCCCGCGCGTCTGCGACGCGCTAAGCCCGCGCATGTCGTAGAGCCGATTATGAAATCATCGCACTGAGGTTGCAAAATGATCTAATTACCACTGCAAACACATTGCTCGACTGTACTTTTGATCATGATTGTCGATTTTTCCAATTTTTTATGCTCGCCCGTGCACTTTTTACGATCGATTTATTTGATCTTGTGGCACTCGCGTGTATCACAGAGCCATCTTCGGCAATGGTTGCGCGCGACATCAGTTTCCTGCGGCGTGCCAAGCAAGCGTGCCGATCAAAGAAAACAAAAGGAATTTATCATGAGAAGCACAACGAGAATTACGACCGCCCTCGGCATTGCGCTCGGGCTGGCGATGATCGTAGTTCCGCAATTGGCGGCCGCGCAGGCGGGATCCGAGTTTCAGGACCAGGGCATGCGCGAGGACAGTGGATATTCGGCTTTCAGCACGCCGAGCGCGAGCGCTTACGTCTCCTACGGGAAGGCGACAAACAAACCCGAGCGTGCGGCAACCAACAAGCACCCGCGTACAACCGCAAGCAAAAGGCAACGCGACGCTACCGCGACGCAGGCGCGCGCTGCGGCGCAAGAGCCAGTCAACGCCGCTGCGAACGGAGCCGCTCTTCCCGGTTACTCGGCTCGTCCGGAGGGGAAGTGCTGGATCCGGGAGTTTGGGAGCGGACACGATCTAACCGGCGGTTACTGGGCCGCGTGTCCGAAGACTCATTGATGAACAGGGCGGGTTAGGCGCGCCGGTCGCGGTGGCAACAACATAACTTGTCACAGAGGCGCGCCGTAACCGCGCCACCCCGTTGCGGCGGATTACGCGCCGACCAGCACACGTGACGCCGAAACAGCAGCGGCCGCGCTGATCCGCCCTATGCCGTTTTATGGCCGAATCCCGGCGTAAATGCGATGAAACGGCGCCTCCCGACGGCTCAGTTAAAAAGCTACATAAGGTATGCTTTCACCGAGCCGGCCCCAATCGATGCTGCTAAATCGTCTCGCATACACGTAGAAACCGGATCTTCGTAATTGTTACTACCTGGGTTCGTCACAAAACTGCCGCTTTCTATTTTCACCGAAAACCTGCTAATTTCAGGTTGTTACGTGTTCCGGTATGCGTCGGGAGGTAGTCGTGTCAGGAGTCAAGGATCTTGCGAAGCTGGCGGATGCAAAAGCTGACCCGCTTGCAGACAAAATACGAGAGTCCATCCTCGGAGTGGAGCATCTTCGCGGTGAAAACACCAGGCTCGCCACCCAGCTAAACGTCCTCGAACGGTCGAATCTGCAGCTGGAGAGTGAGGTGCAATCGCTCAAGCTCACGCTTGAGCACGAGCGGTCGGAGCGTCGGCACTATCACTCTCTCGCCAACGAAATCATTACCAGGCTCGACGTTGTCGGCCAGACAATCGATGACGTGGTGCGACGGGCCGAGCAGGAGGTTTATCGGCAACGCAAAGAGGCGCCTCGTGCCGAATTGCCGGAAGTGAAAGTGCCGTCCTTCCTTCGCGACAAGAACGGTACAGAACCGATCGCTCCCTCCGTTCAGCCGCTGCTCGCTCGAGCAGATGGCAAATAGCCGGGTTGTCATTGTAGCTTCGTAGGGTGGGCCGTAAGCGCGTTCACGCGCGTCTTCGACGCACTATGGGCGCGGTCCTCGCGCACGAACCGTGCCACATCGCAGAAACAGCGCCGTGCCCACGCGGTCCGACGCTCCGGATCACGACCGCGTGGGTACGGCGCGCGAGCGCGCGTTTGCCCACCCTACGGAAGTTCACTCCGCCACGACTTCCAGTCCCGCCTTGTCCCAGACGGCGCGCGATGCGGGGCGCTGTAAATATTTCAGCAAGGCAAGCGCCGGCTCGGGCATCGTATTGGTCGCCGGGATTGCGGAATCGTAGTTGATGTAGACCTGCACCGCCGCCGGCACCGGCCCCGCCCGCGTAACGCCGGGCGCGCGCGGTATCTCGCTCAAATTGAACAGGCCAAGATCGACCTCACCCTTAGCGATCTCCGCTTGGCCGCCGGCAAGGTCCTTGGAAAGCTTCGTCTTGGCCTTGACAGCATCGGTGAGGCCGAGATTGGAGAGCACTTTTTGCGCGTTGATTCCGCTCAAGCCGCCGCCCCTGGAATCGCTGAACATGATCGTCTTCGCATCGAGGATCGCCTTGCGCGTGGATTCAACGGTCGAAAGATCGAGCTTGCCGCCGTCGCGTATCGCGATGCCGATGCCGACACGCGCCAGCGGATGACGGCTGCCGGGGCGCCATTTGCCTTGCTTTTCGAAGCTCTGGACGGAATCGGTGGCATTGATGACGAGATCATAGACCTCTCCGGCCTTGATCCGCTGGTCTACAAGTCCAGGCGACATGCCGCTGAAACTCACCTGATTGCCCGTGTCTCTGGTGAACTCGGCGGCGAGTTCCTTCATGGCGACGGTCAATGCATTGGCATTGAGCACCCTGATCTCGGCACCGGTCCCCGATGTTGCCGGTGCGAGCAGGAAAGCGACGGCGAAGAGCGGAGCGATACGAAAGCGCTGCAACATGTGGCGTCCTCCCAATTTGCCTTTATGGTTGATGGCCACATATTACGTGGCTTACCGGCGACCAACAACGGCTCGTTTCATCGCAGGGTAGGCACGGCCGACCGTGCGATGACTAACCAAATAGCGCGTCGCCGCAGCGCGCGCGATCGCGGTGATAAACCCACAGGTTCTGGCCGAGCCACATGGCCTGCACGCCGGCGCAGATCGCGGTCACCTCGACGTAGCAGTCGCTGCGGCTGGCAATGACAAATGCCAACGCGCTCATCCAGGTGATGAGAAAGCTCGCCGCATTGATGAGCAGGATCATCAGGAGCGTGTATGGGGCGCCAACCATGATTCGAAGCCGGGTCTGGAAAGAGACCAGCTGATATTCCGTGCAAAGGTACGAAAACACGGCAGCCAGAAAGACTGCGACGATCCACACCCCGCCCACGACAAAACCTCGCCCCGGTTCTTGTCAGTCACGGTTAGCATGGCGCACCTAGCCCGCCAAGGCTAAGATGGGCGGTGTGGGTAACTGGTGTCGGCGAGGAGGCCGCTATGACGGCAAAATTCTTCAAAAGCGCAGTTATTTTGCTCGCGGTCGGCGCCGGTGCGGCGGTTTCGGCTCCGTCAGCCGCGGCTGATTATCCGAGCCGGCCGGTCACCATCGTCGTCGCCTTCACACCCGGCGGACCGAGCGACTTGCTGGCCCGGATTCTTGGCAAGAAACTCGAGCAGAGCCTTAAGGCTCCTTTCGTCATCGAGAACCGGCCGGGCGCCGGAGGCAATGTCGGCGCCGAGCTGGTGGCGCATGCGTCGCCCGACGGCTACACGCTGCTTAACGGCAACAACAGCATCCTTGCCACCAACGCGGCGCTCTACAAGAACATCAATTTCGATCCGGAGGCGGATTTCGCGCCGATTTCCTTGATCGGCTCGCAGGCCAACATCCTCGTCGTCAATCCCGCGTTTCCGGCGCAGACCGTCGCCGAGTTGATCGCGCTCGCCCGGGCCAATCCCGGCAAATACAATTTCGCCTCGTCCGGATATGGCGCGGCGGCGCATCTTGCCGGCGAGCTGTTCAAGGCCACCGCCAAGGTTGATCTCGTCCACGTACCCTATAAAGGCGCCGCGCCGGCGCTGCAGGACGTGATTGCCGGTCATGTCGATATGATGTTCGCGACCGCCGCTTCGGTGATCGGGCACATCCGCAATGGGGCGGTTCGCCCGCTCGCCGTGACGACGCTTGAGCGGATCGCGGTCATGCCCGAGCTTCCGACGCTCGACGAACTTGGGCTCAAAGGCTTCGAGGCGACCACCTGGCATGGCCTCGTCGCGCCGGCAAAGACTCCGAAGGACATCGTTACGACGCTCAACCGCGCCACAGTCGAAGCGCTGCACGATTCTGGCGTCCGCGCCCAGCTCGGCAATCTCGGCGTCGATATCGCGGGCAGCACGCCGGACGAATTTGCAGCCTATATCAAGGCGGAAATCCCCAAATGGACCGCCATCGTCAAGGCCTCCGGCGCCAGGTTGGAATGATCGTAGGGTGCGCAAAATAGCGTGTAATGTTTTGCCGCGCGCCCCGACGGTGAACGCGATTTTGCCCACGCAGCGAGGCGTCGAGGGCGGATCGCGTGGGCAAAATCGTCCTCTGAGATCGGTGTACGTGGACAGGTATCGCTGACGATTTTGCCCACCCTACGGTGAATCACCATGAACATCCTCGAACGACCGCCGCAGCCGCTTGCCCGCAATGTCCGCCGCCTCGGCCATCTCGATCTCGCCGGAGCCGGTCAGGTCACGGTGTCTGGGCGTCATGCCTATGTTGGGCATCTGCCCAACAAGGACCATCTCGGCACTTCCATCCTCGATATTTCGGAGCCGCGCCGGCCGCACGTGGTCGCCGCCATCACGCTCGACGATCATGCTTCGCACAGCCACAAGGTGAGGGTCGCCGGCGACATCATGGTGGTCAATCACGAGCGCAACCCGACCGCGATTGGGCGGCGCGCCGACGAGCTGCCGCGCGCTAAGCGCGAGCTAGCCGCCGCGCTTGGGCGCGCTCCCACTGCGGCCGAGCTTGCCGTCAGGCTAGGCGTCAGCGCGACCGATATTGATGAGATCGAAGCCGAAGCCAAACGCGGTTATCACAACGGCGGATTCAAGATTTACGATATTTCCGATCCCGCGCGGCCGAAGCAAATCGTTCATCATCGCACCGGCGGCATCGGCGCTCACCGCTTCGATCTCGACGAGCATTACGCCTACATCTCGACCGAGATGGAGGGCTATATCGGCAACATCCTTGTTATCTACGACATTCGCGATCCGCAGCAGCCCACGGAAGTGGCGCGCTGGTGGATGCCGGGCCAGCACACCGGCGGCGGCGAAGTGCCGACTTGGCCGGGCCGGCAACATCGACTCCATCATGCGCTGCGCCGCGGCAATGAAATGTGGGCAAGCTGCTGGCACGCCGGCTTCTCGATCGTCGACATTTCCGATTTGCGTAAGCCGATGACTCTCGGCAGCTACAATTATCATCCGCTGTTCCCGGAGCCGACCCACACGGTGATGCCGCTTCCCGAGTCCATCGGAGGGAGGCGGATTGCAATTGCCATCGACGAGGAGGATCAGGCCCAAAGCCCGGCCGAGGAGGAGGTGCGGCGCGGACGCGCGCATGCCTGCCTGTTGACCTTCGACGTGACCGACCCGGCCGCGATTCGGCCGCTGGCGCAGTTCCAGGTGAGCGAGCTCGACTCGCCGTTTAGCCGCACAAGCGGCGCACGCTTCGGTGCGCATCAGTTTGCTGAGCGCATGAGCGGCACGATCGTCCATGCGGTCTGGTTCGGCGGCGGGCTGCGCATCGTCGATGTCGCCGATCCGCTCATGCCGCGCGAGATTGGTCATTTCATCCCGGAGCCCGCTGGCGGCCGGCCGGCTCCGCAGAGCAACGACGTGACGCTCGACGACCGGGGTCTAATCTATGTGGTCGACCGCTGGGTCGGGTTCGACGTCCTGGAAGTCGCGGGCGCGCCTTGAGGAATCCCTGCTCACTTTGGGTCACTCTCTCGAATGTCATCCCGGCCAAGCGATCTGCGGGCGATCGCCCGCAGGGAGCGCGCGCCAGGATCCCCCTCGCCGTCAATGCAAGCTGCGGGTCCCGGATCGGCTTGCGCGGGGTCTTTGACCCGCTCCGCCGTTCTGATGACAGGGAGAGTGCAGGGCTCAAAAGGGCCATCCTGCGGCCAAAATCGTCGATGCGATTCTCGGCGGCTATGGTGCCGATCCGCGGACGAGACCATGAATCCGTACCTTGACCCCCGCCGCGCTTCATCTCGGGTCTGGGCGAAAAGTTGTATCACCCGAACTGCGGTAGCTTGCCCAAGGCACGCATGACCAGGCTCGTCTACATCTGCGACTGGCTGCCGCCCGATTTCGGCGCCGTCGGACAATACGCCATGCTGGACGCGCGCGAGCGGGCAAAAGAGGGATTTGCCGTCACGCTCGTCGGCTTGACCAGCGGATCCTCGGCCCGTCTGCGCGCGGAGCCCATCGGCCGCGGCTCGCTCGAGTTAATCAAGGTCCGTCGCCGGCCCTGCCCTAAACAAAACTTCGCGGCCAGGATGCTGTGGACCGTGTTTTCGAATTTGCGGCTTGTTGTCGCCGCATGGCGCCCGATGCGCAGGGCGGCCTCCATATTGTTTACCGGCAGCCCGCCGCTGATGCTGCATTTCATCGCGCCGCTCAATATTCTCCTGCGCAAGCGCCTCATCTATCGCATCATGGATTTTCACCCGGAGTGCCTCATCGCGGAGCGGGGAAGGAGCAATATCGCTCTTGATCTGGTGCTGCGCCTCACCTGGTTCTGGCGCCGGCGCACCGATGAGTTCGAAGTCCTGGGTCTCGATCAGGCGCGGCGGCTCGCCGAAATCGGCATCGGCCAGGAGCGCATCCGAATACGGCGCAATCCCTCCCCGACCGGCTTCCCGCCGGGCTTGGCTAGGTTGCCGCTGCCCGATGCGCTTGCCGGCTCTACCGGTGTAATTCTCTATTCGGGCAACTGGGGCGTCGCCCACGACGAGACCACCTTCATCGAGGCCTATGCTCACTACGTTTCGCGTTCGAAGCGCCCGCTTCGCTTCTGGCTCAATGCGGTCGGCGCCAAGGCCGATGCGGTGGAGACGATGCTCACGACGCGCGGTGTTCCCGTCTACCGGTCGCGGCTCCTGCCGGTTTCCGATCTGGCGCGGCTTCTGCTTGCCGCCGACGTGCATCTCGTCACGCTGCGCGATTCCTTCGTCGGCTACGTGCTCCCCTCGAAAATCCATGCCTGCATCGAATCGGGGCGGCGCATCCTGTTCGTGGGCAGCGCCCAATCCGATGTTCATTTCCTCGCGACGCGTGCGCTTTCCGGCAACCGCTATCGCCGGGTTGATGTCGGCGACGTTGCCGGCCTCATCACCGCGCTCTTTGATATGGAACGGGATGTTGCCAATGAGCGTGCAGTGGTTCCTGAAGGGGCGGGGTAAATGGGCTGTCCATCAGGTTGCATCACCCGTCGCGGGTCGCAACTCGCGTTTCAGCGAACTCCCACCCTCTCTGCAGGGGTCCGCGGCGCTCATTTGAAAGTCGAGACCTCGGGGAATATGTTTGCTTGAGAGAGGAGCTTTTGGCATGCCTCCGGGATTTCACATGCGCCCCCACACGCCGATCACTGTTAAAGCCGCATGGGATGCCGAAGCTGAGGTCTGGTACACCGAATCCAGCAGCCTGCCGGGCCTGAACCTCGAGGCTGAGACCATCGACGCTCTCCGGAAGAAACTCCCCGGCGCCATTGAGGATCTTCTCGAGGGCAGTGGTCAGCAAGAAGTAGAGTTCGAACTCATTACATCAGGCAGTGTCAAGATTCCGGCGTGAAAGGTTCGGCAAGCTAGTTCGTGACAAGCTTAGCGAGGGCTGCTGCCGGTTCGTCCGCCATGGGAAAGGCGATCACGACATCTGGCACAGCTCAATAAGCGGGAGGAATTTTACGGTCCCAGTAATCATCATGTCGCGGCACTTGGCAGATAAAGTGCTCAAAGACACTGGCCTGCCGAAAGCATTCTGAATCTTATGTCAGCCAAGATCATCGACGGCGTAGCGATTGCCCGGATTATCCGCCAGGAGTGCCGGCGTCGTGTCGAGATCCTCAAATCCCGGTTCGGCCTCACTCCGGGGTTGGGCGTCATTCTGGTCGGCGAGAATCCGGCCTCGCTTATCTATGTGCGCAACAAGATCAGAGCCTGCGAAGAAGTCGGCATTCGCTCATCCAGATTTACGTTCCCGGAAGAGGTTGCGCCCGATCCGGTCATCGAGCAGATCGAACGGCTCAACGAAGACCGGAGCATTCATGGCATCCTGGTCCAGCTTCCGCTGCCCGCTGCGTTCGATTTGCCTCGGGTCCTCGGAACGATTTCCCTCGACAAGGACGTGGATGGTTTTCATCTCTATAACGTCGGAGGCCTGGTGGTCGGGAATATGGTGTTCCCGCCGTGTACACCCTATGGGATCGTCAAGCTTTTGGAACACGAAAAAATCGAGCTCGAAGGTAGCAACGTCGTCGTGGTCGGCGCGAGCAACAATGTCGGAAAGCCGATCGCCTTGATGCTCATGCAGCGGGATGCGACGGTGTGTATCTGCCACGCGAAAACCCGAGATCTCGCGCAGTTCACAATGCTCGCGGATATTCTCGTCGTTGCCGCGGGGCACCCGCGTTTGATTACCTCACAAATGGTCCGGACCGGAGCCGTGGTCATCGACGTCGGCATAAACCGAATGCCGAACGGAAAACTGGTCGGCGATGTCGACTTTGAAGCGGTTCGGCAAAAGGCCTCTTACATCACTCCGGTCCCCGGAGGAGTCGGACCGATGACGGTTACCATGCTTCTCGCCAACACGATTACATCGGCCGAGCGGATGGCAGAGGTCGGATGTCAGATGTCAGAGGCCAGAGGTCACAGGTCAGAGGTCGAGCAAGATGTCGAGGGTCTATGATGTCAGGCGGGCGCCCCATGCGATCGCAGGGGGGTTGGAACCCGCCCCTGCCCGCTTCAGGCCCTACCGCTCCAGGAACATATTTTTTCGAATGTTCCTGACTATGTTCATGGGTTGGCCGCGCGTCCCGCCGCATAGCTGATGCGGCGGGCGTATGTCTTTCCCCAACTCCCCGAACGGTGCCCCCTTGAGTGTTCAATCGACAACCACCGAGCCGCATCGGGCTTTCGCGGCACTGCGGGTGCCGGGCTACGGCGCCTACATTATCGGCAGCGCGATTGCCATGATGGCCGATGCGATCGAGCACGTGATCAGCTATTGGATGATCTATCAGAAATTCCATTCTCCGGCGCTCGGCGGTTATGCGGTGATTTCCCACTGGCTGCCGTTCCTGCTGTTCTCCGTCTATTCGGGCGCGCTCGCCGACCGCTTCGATCCTCGCCGGATCATTCAGCTCGGCATGGCTATGTTCATGCTCTGCTCGCTTGCCTGGGGCCTGCTGTTCCTCAGCGGCAGGCTCGAAGTGTGGCACGCGGTCGCGATCCTCTCGGTCCACGGCCTTGCCGGCGTGTTATGGGCGCCCGCGTCGCAGGTCCTGGTCCACGACATTGTCGGCCGCGACCACCTGCACAGCGCCGTACGGCTGATGGCGATGTCGCGCGTGCTCGGGCTTCTCGGCGGACCCGCGGTCGGCGGCGCGATGCTTCTGGCATTCGGGCCGTCGCTCGGCATCCTGCTCAACGTATTGATCTACCTTCCCCTGACGCTGTGGCTGTGGCGCGCGCCGTTTGGCCCTGCCTTTCGCAAGGAGCCGCGCGCCAATGCACGTGGAGCCGGCTCGCTCGCCGGAATTGTTGCCACCGCACGCGAAATCGCCGGCAATCGGATCGTCGTCGCGATGACCCTTGTCGCCGGCGCTTCTTCGTTCGCGGTTGGCAACGCTTATCAGGCGCAGATGCCGGAATTTGCCGCCGATCTCGGCCACGGCAATGCGGATTTTTATTACAGCATGCTGCTTGCCGCCAATGCGGCCGGCGCGCTCACCGCCGGGATCGTGCTCGAAAGCCGCGGCATCGTGCAGGCGAGCCCGAAAGCGGCCTTCATGCTCATGCTGCTCTGGTGCTTGTGCATCGGCGCCTTTGCGGCTTCGACGAGCTATCCCCTGGCGCTTGCGCTTCTGTTTGCGGCAGGCGTGCTTAATCTGACGTTCGGCGCCATGTCGCAGGCGCTCGTTCAGATACACGCTCCGCATCACATCCGCGGCCGTGTGCTCGGTCTCTACAACACGGCGCAGAACGGAATGCGGACCTTTTCCGGCATTACCGTCGGCATAGGCGGGAGCCTCATCGGCGTGCATTGGTCGCTGGGCTTGAGCGCGCTCGTTCTCCTTGTGATCACGCTTGGCCTTCTGGCTTACGATATGCGAACGGAACTGCCGCAATCCGCGGCTTGATGCCTCCTTCCCGGCCGTCCGGAAATCGGGCAAGATAATGGCATCATCTGACGAAAGTCGGAGCGCAGCAGGAGCCCCGATATGTTCTCCAAAATCAACCACGTCGCCATTGTCAGCGAGAATTACGCTCAGCTCGCCCAATTCTATATCGCGGCTTTCGGCATGCGGACGTCGGAGAAGACCCGGTCGGGGCGGGCCGTCACAGTCGGTGACGGCTATGTGGGGCTCAATATCAATCCACGCCGCGCCGGGCGCGCTGCCGGGCTCGATCATTTCGGCATTCAGGTCGAGGACTGCGAGACCGTATTCGATCGCATGCGCAGGAAATATCCGATGGTGAAATGGCTCAAGCGGCCGTCGAACCGGCCGTTCGCCGGCATCTCGACGCACGATCCCGATGGCAACGTGTTCGACCTCTCGCAAAAGAACATGGAGAACCGCACGTCAGTTTATGTAGAGAACGACGGTAAGGCCAATCCGCGCCATATCAATCATGTGGCTGTGCGCACGATGCGGCCGGAGGAGATGGCCGAATTCTATCGCGATGTCTTCGAACTGGCGCCGAGCAACGTCAGGAAGAGCGCGCAGGACCGCAATTACTATCTCACCGACGGACACATGACGCTGGTGGTGATGCCCTGGGACATCGCCGATTACGACGGCACCGGCATCATCACCTCCGGCATGGATCATATCGGCTTCAAGGTCGAGAGCGTCGATGCCTTCAAGTCCGACGTCGAGCGCATCGCCGCCGACAATCCGCGGCTGGCGCCGGCGCCGGTCGCGAGCGGCAAGGAGGGCGCAGCGCTCGATCGGCTGTTCGAGCGAAGCTGCGCCATGGGGCAGCACCGATTGGCCGATCCCGACGGCATTCTGATCGATGTGATGGCGGATTAATCGTAGAGTGGGCAAAGGCGCGTTACGACACGCCGATTTGTGCACAACTTGTGCGCGCCTTTGCCCACGCGGTGGTAAATCGCAGAAGTGGACCGCGTGGGCAAAATCGCCTCGACAGTCTGCCTGATCATAGCATCTTGCAAGGCGATTTTGCTCACCCTACGAGTCAGTTAGACCAGGAGCGCTCTCATGCAGCCGATCAACGCCATCCTCGCTGCCGTCGCGCTGCTCGCACCGCCGATCGCCGCGGCGAGCGCCGACCCGATTGCCGATTTCTACAAGGGCAAGAGCATCAGTTGGATACTGTCGGCCGGGGCGGGCGGCGGCTATTCCGAATATGCGCAAGTCTTTGCGCCGCATTTCTCCGCGCATATTCCGGGCAAGCCCACGATCGTGATCCAGAACATGCCGGGCGCCGGCGGCATTCGCGCCATGCTCTACCTCGACAAGATCGCGCCCAAGGACGGCACCACCATCGGGCTCGTTCATTCGAGCGTTCCCTTTGCGCCGCTCTATGGAATCAAGGGCGCGAATTTCGACCCGCGGAAGATGAACTGGATCGGCAGCATCAATGCGGCGACCGGCATCTGCGTCTCCTGGACGGCTTCCGGCGTCACCAAATGGGAAGACCTGTTCACCAAGGGATTCGTCGTCGGCGGCACCGGAGCGGGCTCGCAGATGGAAACCATGCCGGCGATGATCGACAAGTTGTTCGGCACGAAAATCAAGGTCATCTCCGGGTATAAGGGCGGCAACGACGTCTATCTCGCAATGGAGCGGGGCGAGGTGCAGGGCCGCTGCGGCGGCTTGAAATCCTCGATCAAATCGACGCGGCCGGACTGGTTTCCGCAGAAGAAGGTTTCGGTCCCGATCCAGATCGCAATGACCCGCGATCCCGAATTTCCCGATTCGCCGGCGCTTGCCGAGTTTGCCAAGGACGAAAAGACAAAGCAGATCCTGGAACTGGTGCTCGCCCCGATGGGAATGGATCGGCCGATCCTGCTGCCTCCGGGCACGCCGCCGGACAAGGTTGCGGCGTTGCGCGCGGCCTTCCATGAGGCGATGAACGATCCTGCATTCATTGCCGATGCCAAGCGGGCGAATATCGATATCGAGGAAATTTCCGGAGAGAAGGTGGCGCAGATCGTTGCGCACGCCTATGCGATGCCGCCCGAGGTCATCAAGGCTGCCAAAGAAGCGATGAGCCTCACCGGCGCGGGCGGGGATTAGTTACAGTCCGACCGCCTTCTTGAGCGCCTCGTCCATACGCGTCTGCCAGCCGGGACCGCCGGCCTTGAAGCGTTCGACAACTTCCCTGGTCAGACGCAGGGACACGGCGACCTTGGTGAGCTTTTTTTGCGGAGTTCGCACACGCCGGCGCCTCGCTAATGCGGGGAACATCAGTGCGAAAGGCTTCGCCCTCTGGAAATCCTGCGCCGTCCATTCTGGATTGTCCGGATCGGCCGCAATCCCCGCCTGGATTCGTCTTTCCTCTGCGTCAGAAAGCGTCGGAGGCTTGCGCTTATTTTTCGGCATACAGCATCCTTTCCGTCCGGCTTGCCGGGCGAAGGCTGATCACTGAAACCGCCTCGCTCCCGAGGCGAGAAAACACTACCGTCACGAGGTTCTTTCGCAGCCATCCAACAGCCCTGTATCGCGGTCGGCTATCGGCGCCAGCATGGCCCCGGACTACGAGAGCGTCTTCCCAATCAAACGATTCAGCATCAGCCAGATCGAGCCCATGCCTGGCGACATTTGTTTGCCGCTTGGGCTCATCCCAGACGATTTTCACATGCTCCGTATATACGGTTTGACGTTCGCCGCAATCGCAAGCCCTGCTCCCGAGCGTCCTTGTGCCGGGGCATCCCAGCCATTACTCTTAATCCCGCCGCTGCTTCGGGGCCGTTCGCCGGCGCCGGAACATCAGCCCTATCAATAGCTTACAGCGCAGCTCGCCCGTGCAGCTTGGTCCGGGCGCAACCCCGGTGCAGCCTTCCGCCGAGCGGAGCCGCAAACGAGCAAAAAGAGCCAGGAAGGCCAACGGTGCGGTACGTCTCGACCAGGGGGGAAGGGCCATCGCTCGATTTTGTCGAGGTGATGCTCGCCGGACTTGCGCGCGATGGCGGGCTTTATGTCCCCGAGACTTGGCCGCGCCTCGATCCCGGCACCATCGCAAATTTTGCCGGGCGGCCCTACGCGGAAGTGGCGGTCGAAGTCGTCCGCCCATTTGTCGGCGAGGCCATCCCCGAGCACGACCTCGCCCGCATGACGCGCGAGGCCTATGGCGCCTTCCGGCATCCCGCGGTCGCCCCGCTTGTCCAGTACGGTCCGAACGAGTTCCTGCTCGAGCTTTTCCACGGCCCGACCTTGGCCTTCAAAGATCTGGCCATGCAGCTGCTCGGGCGCCTGATGGACCATGCCCTCGCAGCACGCGGCGAGCGAAGCACGATCGTAGTTGCAACTTCCGGTGATACCGGCGGTGCCGCAGTCGAGGCCTTCCGAGGCCTCCCCTGCGCCGACCTTTTCGTTCTCTTTCCGCATGGCCGCATTTCCGATGTGCAGCGGCGGATGATGACGACGGCTGCGGACGAGAATGTGCATGCGCTCGCAATCGAAGGCACCTTCGACGACTGCCAGGCCATTCTCAAGGGGCTGTTCAACCACCATGGCTTCCGCGACAAGGTCGCCCTCTCGGGGGTGAACTCGATCAACTGGACGCGGCTTGTGGCCCAGCTAGCCTATTATTTCACCGCTGCGGTTGCGCTTGGCGCGCCCCACCGCAGGGTGGCCTTCACCGTACCGACCGGAAATTTCGGCGACATTTATGCCGGCTATGTTGCCCTCTCGATGGGACTGCCGATCGATCGGCTGGTGATCGCAACCAATAGCAACGACATTTTGGCCCGCACGCTCGCCACCGGCACCTATGAGCCACGCGCGGTCGTGCCGACGATCTCGCCGTCGATGGACATCCAGGTCGCCTCGAATTTCGAACGCATCCTGTTCGACGCCTATGGGCGCGTCAGCCAGCCGGTGCGAGTCCTCATGGCTTCGCTCGCCCATTCCGGGCTGTTCACCCTTTCGGCCGAGGCATTATCGAGACTGCGCGCGACGTTTTCCGCCGACCATGCCGACGAGCAGGAGACGGCAGCGACCATGCGCACCATCCTGCGCGAAACCGGTGAGCTCATCGACCCGCATGGCGCAGTTGGCGTTGCGGTCGCCGAAAAGGAAACGCGCGACCGTTCGGTGCCCATGGTGGTGCTCGGAACCGCGCACCCCGCGAAATTTCCGGATGCCGTCGAAGCGGCGTGCGGGGTGCGCCCTCGTCTTCCCGATTGGCTCGCCGACCTCAACGAGCGGCCGGAGCGCATCACCAGATTGCCGGCCGACCGCGCCGCCGTCGAACGCCACATCCTCTCAGCCACCCGCGCCGCCCGCGAAGGAGCCCTTGCATGAGCGTCGAAGTCAGCCGGCTTGGTTCCGGCCTCACAGTCATCGCCGACGCCATGCCGCATCTCCAGACCGTATCGCTCGGGGTCTGGGTGAGTTCGGGCAGCCGTCACGAGCAGCCGGACGAGCATGGGATTTCGCATCTGCTAGAGCATATGGCTTTCAAGGGAACGGCGCGCCGCACCGCCCGCCAGATCGCCGAGGAGATCGAAGCGGTTGGCGGCGACCTCAATGCCGCAACCGGCATCGAAACGACGGCTTACTACGCGCGCACGCTCGCGGGGGATGTTCCGCTTGCATTGAACGTGCTCGCCGACATCCTGTCGAATCCCGCTTTCGACCCAGAGGAGCTCCAGCGCGAGCAAAACGTAATCGTGCAGGAAATCGGCGCCGCCGAGGATGCGCCCGACGATCTCGTCTTCGATCGCCTCCAGGAGACCGCTTTCCCCGGCCAGCCAATCGGTCGCTCGATCCTGGGCACGCGCGAGACGGTGCGCTCATTCGATCGCCGCAAGCTCGCAGCCTATCTGGCCCGCAGCTACCGCGCGCCCGGCATGGTGATTGTTGCAGCCGGCGCAGTCGATCATCGAATGTTGATGGCGGAGGTCGAGCATCATTTTGCCTCCTTCAATGGCCCGGCTGCGCCCACGCCCGAACCGGCGAGCTTTGTCGGGGGCTCGCACATCGAGGCGCGCGACCTCGAACAGGTCCATGTGGCGCTCGCCATGCCCGGCGTGTCGCAACGCGATCCAAGCCTGTTCAGCCTGCAGGTCTTCACCAGTGTGCTGGGCGGGGGCATGTCTTCGCGCCTGTTCCAGGAGGTGCGCGAAATGCGCGGCCTCTGCTACTCGATTTACGCATTTCATGCGCCCTACTGCGACATTGGGATGTTCGGCCTCTATGCCGGCACGGACGCCGCAGACGTACCTGAGCTGATGCGCGTCGTCGTGGACGAGATTGCCAATGCGGCGGAGACCATCAACGAGACCGAGATCGCGCGGGCCAAGGCGCAGATGAAAGCGGGCCTGCTCATGGCGCTCGAGAGCTCGAGCGCGCGCGCCGAGCAGCTGGCTCGCCAGATGTTTGCCTGGGGGCGGCCGATTCCGCTCGACGAGCTGGTGACTCGAATCGAGTCGGTCACCGTTGAGAGCGTGCGCGCCGCCGGGAAGGCGCTGATCGGGCGCGGCCGGCCGGCAATCGCCGCGCTTGGGCCCGGGTCTGGCCTTGAAACCGCAGCAACGATCGCAGAAAGTCTTGTGCGCCCGTCTGCCTGATCCAGGACTTCGATGGCGTTTTTCCGATCCGTGAATCTCTCCGAGCAATTGCCGGCGATCGCCGGCGAGGCGGTTGTGCTGCGCCAGCCGCAGATGGGCGATTATCCCGAATGGGCCGCCTTGCGGGAGGCAAGCCGCGATTTTCTCACGCCGTGGGAGCCCACGTGGCCGGCGGACGATCTCACTCGTGCCTCATTTCGCCGCCGCATCCGGCGCTATTTCGAGGACCAGCGGGGCGATCTCGCCTACCCGTTCTTTATTTTCCGCAGGAACGACAATGTCCTGGTCGGGGGCCTCACCCTCGCCAATGTGCGCCGTGGCTGTGCGCAGGCGTGCACGCTCGGCTACTGGATGGGGCGCAACTACGCACGCCGCGGATACATGACCGCGGCGGTGCGCGCCGTGATCCCGTTCGCGTTCGAAGCCTTGCGGCTGCATCGGATTGAAGCAGCGTGCATTCCAGCCAACGTGGCTTCCATCAGATTGCTCGAAAAGACCGGATTTCAGCGCGAGGGATTCGCCCGCCAATATCTTTGTATTGACGGAACCTGGCAGGACCACCTGCTGTTTGCCCGCCTCAAAGGCGACCCCTGAGCCCAACCCTTGCGCGCTGCCCCCTGGGGATGCCTTGGGAGCGCCACGGTTGCGCTGGTATAGAACACCCCTCATGTCGCGATTCCGCAAAGCAATGGACCCGCTTCCCGCGAGACGAGAATTGGGGATCTGCCGTAAGGGCCTCGTTGGCGCGACCCTGTTGGCGAGCGGCGCGGTCCTCTCAGGATGTGCGGGCAGCCTCGACTGGTTTGAGTCCACGCCGGCGGCTTCCGATGCAGCCTCGAGCAAGGCTGAGGCCCCCAAACCTGCCGCCGTTGCGGCGATCAAGATCGAGGATAATTGCCCAACGGTCGACATCCGCTCGGGGGCCGGCACCCTCTCGGTGACCAACCCGGTGCAGCAGGCGACCGCCAGCGATGTGCGCTACCAGCTGACTTTCATCCAAGTTGCCCGCCAGTGCGCGCTGAACGGACAGACCCTCACGATGCGCGTGGGCATCCAAGGCCGCGCGGTGGTAGGGCCGGCGGGGGCTCCCAACCAGATTGAAGTGCCGCTGCGTTACGCGGTGGTGCGCGAAGGTCCGGAACCCAAGACGATTGTCACGAAATTCAAGCGCCTCTCGGCCGACCTGCCGCCGGGGGCGCCCAATACCGTATTCACCGACATCGAAGATGATTTGAGTTTTCCGCTGCCGCCGATCGATGAACTGACAGCCTACGTGGTTTATGTCGGCTTTGACGAGATTGGCGACCGCAACGACCGGCGCCCCCCCGCGAAGAAGGGCAGGGCGAAATAGCCTAATTGAGTTTCGATTTCAGCTCTTCGACGCCCCTGTCGATAAGCTCGTCGGCAACCTTGCCTTTGACCGTCCGGGTCAAGATCCGCTCGGCCGCCTTGACGGCGGCCTCGGCAGCGGCCGCGCGCACGTCGGCGAGCGCCTGCGCTTCCGCCTGCACGATCTTGGCCTCCGCCGCCTTGCTGCGACGGGAGACGAATTCCTCCAGCTTGGCCTTGGCTTCGAGCGCCAGGCGTTCAGCTTCGGCTCTGGCGCCGGCGATAAGGGCTTCTGCTTCCTGATCAGCTTCCCGCTGCTTGCGCTCCGACTCGGCGAGCAGCGCTTGTGCTTCGAGCTTGATCCGGCGCGCCTCCTCCAGTTCCGACTTGATGCGTGCCGCGCGCTGATCGAGGTTGCCGACAATCGAGGTGTGGAAGCGGAAATAGACCAGCACTCCGAGGAAGATCAAAGTCGCGACCGCGACCCAGGTTTCGGCTTCCAACATTTCGGCCTCAAGAGTTCAACGCGCCGGCAACAGCGGCTTTGACCTCGCCGGGCTCGGCAGTACGCCCGATCAGCCGTTCCAGAATGGCGGTTGCAGCATCGGCGGCGATTGCGTGTACATTGGCCATGGCAGCGGCTCGGCGCGCATGAATGCTGTCCGCGGCCTCGGCAATACGCGCGTTGAGTTTCGCATCGAGGTCAGTGCGGGCGGCCTCTGCGTCGGCGGCTTGCTTCTGGCGTGCTTCGGCGGCGAGTGACTGTGCCCGGCTGCGGGCATCGGAAAGCGCCTTCTCGTAGCCGGCCAATGCCTCCTCGGATGCACTCTTGAGCCGGCCGGCCTCGGCCAGATCGGCATCCCTTTGCTTGCGCCGGATCTCGAAGATGGCAGCGACGCGCGGCAGCGCTACGCGAGACATCAGGAGGTAAAGCGCCACAAAGGTGATCGCGAGCCAGACCAACTGCGAGGGAAAATTTTCCTTCTGGAACGGCGGAAATCCGCCTCCACGCTCGCTTTGATGCTCAGTGGTCTCAATCGTGGTATTTTCCGCCATGTGCGGTGCTCCGCTCGCCGGCGCCGCCGTCTCAGCTATCGCTTACCCGAGCGCGAAGAGCAGCAACAACGCGATCAGGAGCGAGAAAATGCCCAGCGCTTCAGTGATGGCAAATCCAAAGATGAGGTTCGCGAACTGGCCGGGCGCGGCGGACGGATTGCGTATGGCCGCGGCAAGATAATTGCCGAATATCGTGCCGACGCCGACGCCGGCGCCGCCCATGCCGATGCAGGCGATGCCAGCACCGATGTATTTTGCGGCGAGCGGATCCATGAGAGCTCCTTGTCTGTTTGCGGATCGGGCGCTCAATGGCCCGGGTGAATTGCATCGTTGAGATAGATGCAGGTGAGGATTGCGAACACGTAGGCTTGCAGCACTGCAACGAGCAGTTCGAGCGCGACGAGCGCCACGGTAAGGCCGAGCGGGATCACCGCGCCGAGCCAGCCGAGCGCGCCGAAGCCGGCGAGCATGACGATGAAGCCGGCGAAGACCTGGAGCGAGATATGACCGGCGAGCATGTTGGCGAACAGTCGCACGCTATGGGAGACAGGACGTGAAATGAACGAAAGGATTTCGATGAATGTTACGAGAGGCAAGATGTATATCGGAATGCCGCTCGGGACGAACAGCTTGAGAAAGCGCAATCCGTGTTTCATGAATCCCGAGATGACGACGGTGAGGAACACCAGCAATGCGAAAGCCACGGTAATGATGATTTGGCTGGTGACCGAGAATGAGTACGGCAACCAGCCGATGATGTTGGCGGCCAGAATGAACATGAAAATTGAAAATACCAGCGGGAAGAACTGCATTCCCTCGGGGCCGGTGGTCGAGCGCACGGTGTCGGCAACGAACTCGTAGGACATTTCTGCGAGCGCCTGCAGCCGGCCGGGTATGATGGCACGGCGGGCGGTGGCGCCAATCATCAGCAGCGTGACCACGGCCGTGATGATCAGCATGAACACCGCCGAATTCGTCAGCGCGAACTCGGCTGCGCCGATCTTCCCGAACGTAAATAATTTGTTGATCGTGAACTGATGAATAGGATCCATAAGAGTCCTTGTAGAGTGCTGCCGGCCAAATCTCGACTATTCCCTCGTTTCCGGCGGATCGAGCCGGTTTGGCGGGATCACGCCTGCTGCCCGGATCACGTTGAGAACACCCGCGGCGAAACCAAGCAGCACGAACACAATCATTCCCCACGGCGAAATCCCCAGCCAGTGATCGAGCAGCCAGCCGATGGCGCCGCCGAGGAGCACTCCCGCAACCAGCTCACTCGACAACCGCAAGCCGCGCGCCATCGCAGAAGTATCGGCGCCCGGTCGACTCTCGCTGCTGTCGGGAGGATGCTGGCGTTCGATGCGCTTACCGAGATCCCGCAACCGCGCAGAGAGCGATGCCTCATCGGATGCCGAGTTTTCGCGATTTCCTTCCCCGCGCGCGCCGTCTGCCATGCTTTCGACCCGCGACTGTCGGAGAGATCGCGGCCCTTCAGCCGCCCCGAGGCGGCGCGGAACATAATGACCGGGTGTGCACGAGTCAAGAAACGGTCGCTTCGCCCCGGGCCGGATAGCGCCGTCGAATCAAAGACCTGCCGGCAGTGCGACGGGAGTGACTACGATCCTGCCGCGCAAGCCGAAAAGGCGATTGTTCCCTGGGGTTGGGGCGGTGATAAGATAAAACTCGGCTGTCAAACCTAAACGGCGCCTGCCCGACGCCGACCCTGGGAACCAATACGCGGGGACAATTGTGTGGTCCGCTATCACGCAGTCAAGCCCAGACCTGATTGCAACGGCGACCCTCGTCATCGAAACCAAGGGCCAGGATTTCACCGAATTCACGTCCGAAGCCCGGCGCTTTATCGCCGACGCAGGCGGAAGAGACGGCACGCTGCAGATATTTCTGCGGCATACCTCGGCATCCCTGGTCATCCAGGAAAATGCCGATCCCACGGTGCAACGCGATCTCGTGACCGCGCTTGATCGGCTGGCGCCGGCGGACGCCGGATGGGTGCACGATACGGAAGGTCCTGACGACATGCCGGCGCATGTGAAATCCATGGTCACCGGTGTTTCACTGCACGTTCCGGTCGTCGCCGGGGCGCTCGCGCTCGGCACTTGGCAGGGCCTCTATCTCGTAGAACACCGCGTCCGCCGGCATCGCCGCGAGATCGTGCTGCAGTTCATCGGCAGCAGGCGGTGAAGCCGCAAAGCAGGGTTGCGCCGCGGCCATTTGACGGCAAAGCCGTTACCTGAGCATTCATTCGATCGATGCTTTCCTCCACGCTGGCGCTGCGCGCACTGTTGCCGTTTCCCGAAACCCTGCTTATCGCGCTTGCGGGCGGGCTGCTGTTTACCTGGATCGGCATGCCTGCCGGCTTGGTGTCCGGATCGATGCTCGCAACGGCGCTCGCGGCGCTGCTCGGTCGTCCAATCTCGATACCGGTGCCGCTTGCGCAGGCATCCTTCGTCCTCATCGGTATTCTGCTCGGCGCGGTGGTCACGCCGGAGACGCTGCGTGGGATTGCGACTTGGCCGCTCAGCATTGCCCTGCTCATGGTTTCGGCCACGATGATGATGGTGGCCGCGACCGCTTACCTGCGCCTGGTGCACGGCTGGGATATTTTGTCGTCGCTGCTCGGTGCCAGCCCCGGTTCGATGGCTCAGGTGATGGCGCTTTCGGCGGAGTTCCACGCCAACCTGCGCGGCATCGCG
This sequence comes from Xanthobacteraceae bacterium, assembly GCA_036557705.1. GTDB lineage: Bacteria > Pseudomonadota > Alphaproteobacteria > Rhizobiales > Xanthobacteraceae > VAZQ01. The sequence goes on along the minus strand of DATBHB010000159.1, from coordinate 49,622 downwards.
ATCGTTCAGACCATGCGCGTGCTCATTGTGACCATCGGGCTGCCCGGTGGGCTTGCACTATTCGGATTGGCGGCGAGCCCGATTCCGGCGGCGGCATCATCCGCAGCAGGCTCGCTGGGGGAACTCGCGGTGCTGGCGCTGGCGTCCGCCATTTCGGCCATGCTGATGTACCGGATCAGATTTCCAGGCGGCCTGTTGTTTGGTGCGATGGCGGCTTCGGCAATCCTTCATGGCGGCGGGTTTCTCCACGGCACGCTGCCGTGGTGGCTGGGCAGCGCGGCCGTGGTGGTGCTCGGAGCCCTGGTGGGGTCACGTTTCATCAACACCCGCCTCGCAATGCTGATGGATTATTTCTGGGCCGCGCTCGGCTCGTCCGCCGTCGCCATTGCGGTTGCCTCATCCTTCGTCATTCTGGTCACGAGCTTGCTGCCGTTTCGGACCTCCGATGTGGTGATCGCATTTGCCCCGGGCGCGCAGGATACGATGATGGTGCTCGCGCTTGCGCTTCATCTTGATCCGGTCTATGTGGGTGCGCACCATCTAGTGCGCTTTCTGGTCGTGACCTTCTCGGTCGCGGTTGCGGCCCGGCGGGTTGTCGCCCGCAAGTAGCGGCTTCGCTCGCTCTCCGCGAGGGGGAGGGGTTACTTCGCCTGCGCCATCAGAACGTTCGGCGCGCACCGCACATAAGCTTGGGCCCCGCGCTTGCTCGTCCAGATCAATCGGCCATCGTTGACCTTCAGGCGCACATTGGACGTCCAGTGCTCGCGCGGGTTCGAACACTCCGCAACGAGGTTCCAGCCAGTTTGCGTCTGCTGTTTCTTCCTGAAGATGCAATATGTGTCGCCCGCCCACGCCCCGTCAGAACTGATGACCGCGGGCAGCACGCCCTGTTGAAAATCTTGTGCCGAGCAGGCGCCGCCCTCAGGCGACCAAATACCTACCATCGTGGTTTGCTTGATAAGGTCGGGGTCTGAATTCGGTGCGTGAGCCTGCAGGGCCAAATTGGGCTCGGGATTTTGCGACGCCTGATCGCTTGGCAGTTCGTTGCCCTCGTTTGGCCGGTCCAGAGGAATTGGTTTCGCTGTAGTGATGCCGACGACCGAAACGGAAGCCGGCTCTACCGAGACCTTGACCGAGTTGAACCGGGTTCCGACTGCCGGCTCTGAAACTGGTGCGGCATCTCGTTCTGCCAACGAGGGCCGCAGCGACCACTCCGATTCGTCAGATGGTCGAGGGGTGGCGGCAACAGTCTCGGGGGGGAGAGCATTAATTTTCATATTTTGAGTGAACGGGCCCACGTTCAGGATAATGGCAATGCAGGTTGCCATCGCAGCTGCAGCTGCAATCTCATTTCGGCGGACGCGTCGAAGGAAGGGAGCGAACGCCAAGACGCGCGCGCTTAGCGAGACCGGTGCCTGGCTAACCGTGTCGGGAACCGCTTTATCAGCATCGGGCAGGCTCCGGAGATGAACGTCGAGCGCCTCTCCTGCGCCGTCTACGGCTGCGGCATATGTTGGACCCCAGCTATAGCATCCCGGAAGGGCAGGAAAGTAACCTAGATATCCGTCTTCATGCTGGTCTACTAAGAGGGAATACGTCTGGTCTTCATGTGTAATTGGTATCATGGGGGACACCGTTGAAAAAGCGAAACGATATTTGTGAAATGTAGCGTTTAAGAACGGCGAAATTATGCAGTGTGACGGCGGATGAATTGACGCGCTGATGAATTAGCTACGAAGCTGGGTATCAAGGTATGCAGTCAACCCACCGGGTTACTTCGTCGCGGCTTCGGCGTATTCAAGTGCGGCGATGCAAGTCCTCGATCGATCTCGCCGAACCAAGCATTTGGCTGAAGCAACCGATTAGTCATAACTTTCTCGATGGAGCTTGATAGCTCAACGTCATCGAACGTGCTGTCATGGTACCCCAGTCAGGTCATGAGGCAATTCTCCGGTTGTTAGCTTTACGCAGTAGCGAATTGCGCCATTTTGGCACCGTATTGATGCCACACGAATCACTCTATAGGCCCGGTAGAGCTACAATTGGCCGGCGACTGGTACGAGGATGCCAGAGGGGGCGGGTGCCCTGCGTCGATGGAACTGGTTTCTACGCGAGCGAGGATAAGCGCGTGGCGGTAGTGGTGCGCCGTCGAACGGCCGGATGGCTACAAAGCTGGGGGACCGCACAGGCATGGCCAAAGTACTGGTAGTCACGTCGGGGAAAGGAGGCGTCGGCAAAACGACCTCCACCGCGGCGCTCGGAGCGGCGCTGGCTGTAGCCGGCGCAAAGGTCGCATTGATCGACTTTGACGTAGGGCTCCGCAATCTTGACCTGGTCATGGGGGCAGAGCGCCGCGTGGTGTTCGACCTGATCAATGTGATCCAGGGTGTGGCGAAGCTGCCGCAAGCTCTGATCCGCGACAAAAGGCTCGAGACTCTCTGGCTGCTTCCAGCTTCGCAGACTCGCGACAAGGATGCCCTCACCGAGAACGGCGTGGCCTCCGTAATCAGGGAGTTGCGCGGCAAATTCGACTGGGTGATCTGCGACAGCCCTGCCGGCATCGAACGCGGGGCAACGCTGGCCATGCGTTTTGCCGATCTGGCCGTGATCGTGACCAATCCCGAAGTGTCTTCGGTGCGTGATTCCGATCGGATCATAGGGCTCCTCGACTCCAAGACGGAGAAGGCCGAGAAGGGCCAGCGCATGGAGAAACACCTTCTCATTACCCGGTACGATGCACAGCGCGCGGCCCGCGGCGAAATGCTCAACATCGACGACATCGTCGATATCCTGTCCGTGCCGCTGCTCGGCATAGTTCCGGAAAGCGAGGAAGTGCTGCATGCCTCCAACCTCGGGTCCCCGATCACGCTGAGCAATGCCGGGAGTGCTCCGGCACGTGCCTACCTCGATGCGGCGCGCAGGCTTATGGGCGAAACCGTGCCGATGAGCATTCCGAGCGATCGCAAGCGCCTGCTTGACAAGCTATTCGGACGAAGAGCGGCATGAAAGTCTTCAATCTGTTTCGACCGCAGAACTCCGCTCCAGTCGCGCGCGAGCGACTGCAAATTATCTTGTCGCATGAGCGGTCAACACGCGGCCAGTCTGATCTGCTCGGTATCTTGCGAGAAGAAATTCTGGCTGCGGTCGCCAAGCATGTGATCCTCGACCGTGACAGCATTCAGGTACGAATGGAACGCGGCGAAACCGTCTCGGCGATCGAGATTAACGTCGAAATCCCGCATTCAGCCCGTATTCCGCTCGTCAGTGGATTCTAGAATGCATGCCGGGGGAGCGATTCAGCCTGCTGTATGCGCGCCCGGGGGAGCTCTCCCCGGATAGCGCCAGGGCGCGACATCGCGTCGGCATGCTGTTCCGCGAACCGACGCTGAGCGGCCACATCGAACCGATGGCGGCATATTTCGGTCGAAACCTGGGTATAGCAACACCCGGCGACGGCAAACATCCATCGAGCTGGCATCAGTTCGTTAAAGAGTGTCGGATTGCTGATTTCCTGGACACGATAACGATCGTATATCGATTTTGCTTCTGGCATGTCGGGGATCCTACCGCAACCTGGTGGCGCGAAGTGGTGCGGAAAATCTTCGCCGAGGAGCATCTGGCCTATGAAATAGACGATGCAGGCGGAGTACACCCTCGAGTCGATCTGGAATTTCAAAAAAATATCGCTTCAGCTCTCTGCGGACTTCAATCAGGGCGTTATCAGCCAATCCGGGAGCTGCTCGAGCGCGCGTCTGGCCACCTTAATGCTGATCCTCCCAATTACCGACAAGCATGGCGGGCAACCTGGTCGGCGGTGGATGCGCTTTTCCAGCTCATGTTTCCAAGCGCTCAATTGACCGCGGGAGAAATTGAAAATCGATTGCGGCCGCTGATAACGCAAATCTATGAAGACGACGCGCTCTCGCAACGAGCCGCGTTTGGAATATTGACTGGATTTCAGCAGTGGACTGAAGCAGCCGCAACCTTTCGCCACCAGCCCGGCAGACCGGAATGCGCTCAACCAGCGGCCGACGTTGCAGTTTTATCCATCAGCTGTGCAACGGCTTTGCTGCGATGGCTGGCCGGCATTGACGAATATCTTAAACAATCAGCCCAGTATCCGGAAATCGACCGAGAAATGCAGCGAAACTCTTGACCCTCTGCAGGATCGAGCCGCCCTCTTTGCAAAGCCCGCGCGCGGGACCACAATGCTCCGCAAATATCGTGGAGGAATGCCATGAACGCGCGCGCAACCGTTTATCCGGAAGTCTATGCGCGCTGGCGCAGCGACCCAGAGGGTTTCTGGGCGGAAGCGGCGCGCGACATCGACTGGTACGAGGCGCCGAAGCGAATTTTCGAACCAGGCGCCGGCATCTACGGCCGCTGGTTCGCGGATGGCGTGTGCAACACCTGCTGGAATGCCGTCGACCGGCACGTCGCGGCCGGCCGCGACGCGCAGCCGGCGATCGTCTATGATTCGCCGCTCGCCGGGGCTCGACGGGTCATCTCCTATGCCCGGCTATGCACCGAGGTGCAAATCCTTGCCGCCGTCCTGCGCGATTACGGAATAGGCCAAGGCGACCGCGTCGTTCTCTACATGCCGATGGTACCGGAAGCGGTCTTCGGCATGCTGGCCTGCGCGCGCATCGGGGCGGTGCATTCGGTCGTGTTCGGCGGCTTTGCGCCGCGCGAGCTTGCAGCCCGGATCGATGACGCCAAGCCGAAGCTGATCCTCTCCGCAAGCTGCGGACTCGAGCCCGGCCGCGTGATCGCCTACAAACCCATGCTCGACGAGGCGATTGCGCTCGCGCGGCACAAACCGTCGGCCTGCATTATTCTCCAGCGCGAGCAGGGCGAGGCGGCCCTTGTCGCCGGGCGCGATCATGACTGGCGCAGCTTGCGCGACGATGCGCTTGAATACGCGAAGAAAGCGGACTGCGTGCCGCTTGCCGCAACTGATCCGCTCTACATCCTCTATACCTCGGGAACGACCGGGCGGCCCAAAGGCGTCGTACGCGACAACGGCGGCCACATGGTCGCGCTCAAATGGTCCATGGAGAATGTCTATGGCGTGTCTCCCGGCGAAGTCTTCTGGGCGGCCTCCGACGTCGGCTGGGTCGTCGGCCACAGCTACATCGTCTACGCGCCGTTGCTCCACGGCTGCACCGCGATCCTCTACGAAGGCAAGCCGGTCGGCACTCCCGACGCCGGGGCGTTCTGGCGAGTCATCAGCGAAAACAAATGCAGCGTCATGTTCACAGCACCGACGGCGTTCCGGGCGATCAAGAAAGAGGATCCGGGCGGCAAACAGGTCGCCAGATATGACCTTTCGCGATTCCGGGCGCTGTTTCTCGCCGGCGAGCGCGCCGACCCTGACACGGTGACCTGGGCGCAGCGGCTGCTCAAGGTACCGGTCATCGATCATTGGTGGCAGACGGAAACCGGATGGGCCGTTGCTGCCAATCCGCTCGGGCTCGGGCTCATGCCGGTAAAGCTGGGCTCGGCGGGGGTCACTATGCCGGGCTACGACGTGCGCATCATCGATGAGAGCGGCAAGGAGGCGCCGGTTGGAGCCATGGGCTCGATCGTGCTCAAACTCCCGCTGCCGCCCGGATGCCTGCCGACACTGTGGGAGAACGACGAAGGCTTCCGGGCAACTTATCTGGCGGAATTTCCCGGCCATTACAAAACTGCCGATGCCGGCTTCAAGGATCAGGACGGCTCGCTGTTCGTCATGGGCCGCACCGACGACATAATCAATGTGGCCGGCCACCGGCTCTCGACGGGCGGCATGGAGGAGGTCTTGGCGTCGCATCCGGCCGTGGCCGAATGCGCCGTCATTGGTGTTGCCGATGCGCTCAAGGGCGAGGTGCCGTGCGGTTTCGTCGTGCTCAAAGCCGGAGTCGACAGGCCGCCCACGGAAATCGAGGAGGAATGCTGCGGGCTCGTGCGCGACAAAATAGGCGCCGTCGCTTCATTCAAGGTTGCGGTTGCAATCGCCCGGCTGCCGAAGACGCGCTCGGGAAAGATCCTGCGCGGCACCATGAAGAAGATCGCCGACGGCGCACCGTGGACAATGCCGGCCACGATCGACGATCCGGCAATTCTCGACGAGATCGGCGCGGCGTTGAAGGGCAAAGGGATTGGGGTTCGCTTGGAATGAATTTACCCCTCTCGGGCCGCGTTCGTCCCAGCGATGTAGCCGTGAACAGATGCTCGGCCGAGACCATGCTGCTGGCCGCCACCGCTGGCTTCGCCGCCCGCGTAAAGGCCGGGTATGATTTCGCCCCAGCGATCGACGACCTGCGCTTTACCGTTGATCCGCAAGCCGCCGAAAGAATCCAGCATGCCGATCGCCCCCCAGGCGGCGTAGAAGGGAGGAGTGCTGATCTTGTGCATCACCGGCTTCTCGAAGTCCTCGTCGACGCCTTTGTCCGTAAACTCGTTGAACTTCGTCACCGTCTGTTCCAAGTATTTGAGCGGCATCTTCTGATGCATATTCGCCCTGACTTTTTTGGCGAGTTCGGCAATGGTGTCGGCTTTGTGGAAATACCCGTCGGGCGGATCAGCGATGTAGGGATAGCGAATCTTCCAGCCTGTCCGCGCAACTGCGGCGGAATCAAAGATCACCCATACCGGCCCGGATTGAAAGTCCGGAGGTTCCGACCCCTCATTGATCGCAAGTGCCGCATCTGTGGCGGATGACCTTTTGAACTGGGCCTTGATCTGGGCAGTGCTGGCGTTGTGCCAATCCGTTGCCGTGAAGGGCTTGCGAGTGCCGTCGGTTCCAGGCGGGTACTTGGGATTGCCGATGGCGCTATTTGGAATGGCGGTCTCGCTGTAGAAGCGCTTCCCGATCTGGTTTACCGCGATCACATGCTCCCAGCCGGAATTGCCAATATCAATTCCCTTGGCTTTTGCGAACGCGAACGAAGGATGTCCCGGAAAGATGCTCGCGTGCGGATCACGGGTACCAAGCACGCTGCTGATCTTTGGAGACGCGAGTTGGTGTTGGTAATTCTGCATCATTCCGGCAAGGTTCGCGCCGATATCCATTCCGGCGACGATGCCGCTCGCATCCTGGCCATGAGGTCCGAGCAAGGGAGCCACCACCTCCTCGAACGCATCCATGTACAATCTCGGATCAAACATGGTGCGAATGTAACGATTGTTCAGGTGGCCGCCGGTGCCGATGACGACCGCCTTCCTGGCGCGAATGGAGATTGTGGCAGCGCGTTCGTCAGCGTTGCCGTTCTGCCAGAAGCTTTCCAGGCGCGCTCCTGTGTCCGGATCGAACCTTGGCGTGTAGCTTGCCTTTATCCCCAGAACCCTGCCGGCGAACCGCCGTTCGCGGACGATCTCATCCATGTGGCGGTTGAGCATGAAGCGGACGCCCTTTTCCCGGGCGCTGAACTCCAGACATCTCGACAGACAGAAGCCGCCATAGACCCATCCCGGCGCTCCAACGGATGCTGCCGGAATCCCAGGCGTTTGGCGCATCGGATTAAAGCGCGAGTGCCGTTCCTTTTCGGGATCGCCTCGGTCCTCTGCCGACAGCGTGCCCGCCTTGATGTCGGTCTTCGCCGCAAGCTTCAACATGGCCTTGGCCATGCGCGCGCGCGATACCCCGCCGCCAAAATGGGTACCGTCAATACGGGCAAACCGGACGTAGTTCTCAAGCTGGAATTGCCGGGTCAGCGGAGCGTTGTCGGCCCAGGCGCGATGAAGCTGGCGATCGTTGTATCGGTACCTGGCAACGGCGCTCGCGTCCACGACCGACCAATCGGTCATGTCCTTGAACAGAAGGTCCGGGTCGTCCTCCAGATCGTTTGGTGGAACCAGCGGAGCGCTCAGACCGAAACCGTCCGGGTCGGCGCCCACGCGATCCCTGCGCTGTATGGCATCCCCGCCACCAAGGGAAACGAAGCCGCCGCTGTGGACCATTTTGCCGCCAATATCAAAATTCGAATCGACAACGAGCACGGATGCTCCGAGATCGCGTGCCCTGATCGCCGCGTGAAGACCTGTGCACCCCGCACCGCAGACGACAACATCGGCTTCGTAGTTCCACGTAACATCTTGAGCTAACGCCCTGCCGGGTCCCGCCAGGACCGCTGCACTGACGCCAGCGGCAGTTCCGCTCTTGAAGAAATCCCGCCTGCTGACAGCTTTCTCTTTCTTGAGCTTTGTCTCTTTCGGTCCTGCAGTGCTCTTCTTGGCCATGTCAATTTCCTCCGAGACGATTATCGGCCTTCGCCGTGATGAGATTGACGACGAACTCGAACCGCCTTTCCTTGTTCAGGCTCATCGATCTCGCTGCGGCGAAGCAGGTAATCCAATCCGCCGACCCGGTACCAGCGGTAGCCATAGCCTTCGATCACGAGCCGGTGTTGTCCATCGGTTCCGGCACGGCTGTGATCTTCGGAGAGCAGATTGATGAGCAATGTCCCCTGCTCCCTGCCGGAGCGGCCGGCCGCGAACCTGATCTCGCGCGGTTTGGCGTCGAGATTGTGCACGAACAATACCGAATTGTTCCGCCAATCGTAACGGAGAATGAGGACGGCCGGATCGGGACTGCTGATCACCGCGAACTCGCCCCAGCCCACTTCCGGCACCTCCTTGCGCATTCGGATGATCCGCTCGGTCCAGTTGAGGAGCGAATCCGGATGGCGCCGCTGGATTGCGGCATTGATCTGCTCGAAGCCGTAGGGCCCGCCGGAGATTACCGGCAGCCAAGGCCTGTCGTTCTTGGTGAAGCCGCCGTGCGGCTCGTTCGACCATTGCATGGGCGTACGCGCGCAGTTGCGTTCAGGCAATTTCAGATCATCGCCCATGCCGATCTCGTCGCCGTAACGAATGACCGGCGTGCCTGGCAAAGTGAACATCAGGCTGTAGGCCAATTCGAGCCGTCGGCGGTCGCCGCCGAGCATCGGAGCAAGTCTCCTTCGGATACCGCGGCCGTAAAGCTGCATCTCGGGATCGGGTCCGAAGGCCTCGAACACACGCGCCCGCTGGCCCTCGGTGAGGCGGCCGAGATCGAGTTCGTCGTGATTGCGCAGAAACAATCCCCATTGCGCCGTCGCAGGCCGCGCTTGCGTCGCCTTCATAGCCTCGATAAGCGGACGCGTATCGGCCGTCGCCAAAGCGTAGAACAAATTCTGGTTCACCTGAAAATTAAACATCATGTGCATGCGATCGCCGGCGCTTCCGAAATATTCCATGTCGGTCTCGGGCAGGACGTTGGCTTCCGCGAGCACGATACAATCGCCCCTGCGCCACTGCAGAAACTCGCGGAAAACGCGCAGCATCTCGTATTGCTCTTTCGGTTTGGCGACGTCCGGCCCTTTCGTGGCGATCACGAACGGCACGGCATCCATGCGGAAGCCGGAAACGCCGAGTTGAATCCAGAAGCCCATAATCTTGAGGATTTCCGCCACAACCTCTGGGTTCGAGGTATTGAGGTCGGGCTGAAACTCGTAGAAGCGATGGAAGTACCAGGCGCGGGCCTCTTCATCGTAGCTCCACGTCGACTTTTGAACGCCGGGAAACACCATGCCCCGATCGGCGCGCGGCGGCTTCTTCTTCGACCAGACGTACCAAGCCCGATATTTCGAATCGGGATCTTTGCGCGCCTGTTTGAACCAGCTGTGCTCGTTCGAGGTATGGTTGACGACAAGGTCGATGAGCACGCGAATGCCGCGCTGCTCGGCGGCGTGCGTGAATTCGACGAAATCGCCCAAGGTCCCGTAGCGTGGATCGATACCGTAGTAGTCGGACACGTCGTAGCCGTCGTCGCGATGCGGCGAGATCTGGAACGGCATCAGCCAGATCGCCGTGACACCCAGCCCCTGGAGATAATCGAGTCGGCGCATCAGCCCCATGAAATCGCCGATGCCGTCGCCGTTGGCATCCATATAGGTACCGACCGAAAGGCAATAGATCACCGCGTTCTTGTACCAGAGATCGTTGATCATCGACTGCACCTCCACGATCCCCATCGGGTTTCGCCAGGCCCACGGCGCGTCATAATGGAACTCTCGGCACGATCGCGAGTTTCTTTACATCAGCGATCAAATCCCGTGCTCGAATCATGGCGGGGTATCCGATACGAGCGGATGGCGAACTGGCTGCTCCGGCGCGGTCATCGCTCGTGTACCGGCACTCCGTCATTGTCCGCGTGACTCACTGGATCGGCGTGGTCTGCGTCGTAATCCTCCTGATGAGCGGATTACAGATCTTCAATGCCCACCCGGCGCTGTACCTCGGCCAAGCCTCGGATTTTGCTCACCCCATTATGGCAATCGGCGCGGTGCAAGAGGGCGATCGTGAAACAGGGGTGACAATGATTTTCGGACACTCCTTCAACACGACCGGCGTTTTGGGGCTTTCCGGTGCCTCAAACAAGGACGCGCACGCATTTCCGGCGTGGTTGATTTTGCCCAGCTATCAGGACCTCGCCACCGGCCGGCGCTGGCATTTCTTCTTCGCTTGGCTATTGGTCTTCGACGGCCTGATTTATCTGATCTACAGTGTCGCGCGGGGCCACCTATGGGGCGACCTTATTCCGTCCGCCCAGCAGTTCCGCCGGATCGGAACCTCCATCCTCGATCATCTGCGGCTGCGGTTTCCTCGTGGCGCGGAGGCCAAGCAGTATAATGTGCTGCAACGGCTGTCCTACCTCGCCATCCTGTTCATCATCTTCCCGCTGCTGATCCTCACCGGCGTGACGATGTCGCCAGGCCTCGATGCCGCGTTTTCGTTCCTGACTTTTGGTTTCGGCGGCCGTCAATCGGCCCGCTCGATTCACTTTGCCTGTGCATTCCTCCTTGTCGGGTTTGCCGTCGTGCACGTAACGATGGTGTTGTTGTCAGGCCCGTTGAACAATATGCGCTCGATGATCACCGGCTGGTACAAAATCAGACCTGAGGTAATCCCCAATGGCGGCTCGCATTGACCGACGAAAGATGTTGACGGGAGCAGCGGCGGGCCTGGGCGCACTGCCGCTTGCCGGCTGCAATCTCTATTCGCAAAACCCTGCGGTCCTGAAGATCTTGGATAGCGCTGAACAAGTCACGGAACGCGCACAGCGCTTGTTTCTGTCTCAACAATCGCTTGCTCCGGAGTTCACCGAGGCGGATATTTCGGCGCATTTCCGAGCCAATGGCTCGACGGATCCCGACGACCCCACTTATCAGGGCTTGGCCCAATCGGGCTTTGCGGATTGGCAGCTCGAAGTCGGCGGCCTCTTCGACCATCCACTACAATTGTCGCTGCGCGATCTGCGTGCGATGCCTTCGCGTACTCAGATCACGCGCCATGATTGCGTCGAGGGATGGAGCTGCATTGGAAGGTGGAAAGGTGTTCCCCTCGGCACGGTATTGCAGCGCGCCGGCCTTAAGCCAGATGCCAAATACATAGTATTTTTCTGCGCCGATAGTCTCGAGGAATCGTTCTTCGGTGAATCCGACAAATATTATGAGAGTATCGGCCTGTCCGACGCGTTCCATCCGCAGACAATCCTTGCCTACGAAATGAATGATGCGCCGCTGCCGGTGCCGTACGGAGCGCCGCTTCGCCTGCGGCTGGAACGCCAGCTTGGTTACAAAATGGCCAAGTACATCATGCGCATCGAAGCCGTCGAGAGCTTTCGCCAGATCGCCGGAGGGCGCGGGAGCTATTGGGCGGATCGAGGGTATGAATGGTACGCGGGGATCTGAGAGATGCTCGCCGGGAGTGTTTCTCCTGACGACCCCTCGCGGAAATAGGTCGAATTGGCGCTAAGCCGACCACGCCCGTTTACGATCCGCAAAGCGGGTCCTGTACTTTTGACCGATATAGGAATAGCTTCGTGCCGCTCAGGTGCTTTTGCGCCGTCCGGCACTGGACACAATCAGGAGGATCACATGCGTTTTGCCTTTGTAATCTTTGCGGTGGCCGCTGCGCTGGCAGCCGGCTCACAGCCGGCCGGTGCCGTTCATAATGCCCGGTATTGCACGCACGGCAGTTCGGGAAACGACTGTTCCTTCAATACCTGGAAGCAATGCATGGCCGCTGCGCATGGACACACCAGCCACTGCATCCAGAACCCCCATTGGAATCAGCGTAGACGTTAGAAGGAGGTCGGCGGTAGAACGGTCAGAGGAATCTGCATCGCGGCTTTTGCTTTGGGACACCGGCAGCGGGGCGGATTTCAGCAGGAATCCGGCATCGTCCTCGAACATGGACGGGTGGCCGTCACGAGCGGGATAGTAGATTGTCATTGGTATTCCTCCCGTTTTCGGGGAGCGACTTCGGCGCTCACCCTGGCTGACCTTTGGTCGATGCACGCCGGGAGCAGGTTCGCTTTACGTAACCATTCTGTCGCGGAGCCTGGCGGGATAGGCTCGATGAGGCAAAGACGGCGTTCCGCCGTGGGGTCCGGGGAGAAGGCCGACGAAGGCGCACATCATCGGTGGAGGATTTGGCGGACTGGCGGCGGGCGCGCTTCTCATCCGGAACGCGGGGGTATCCGGCGAGGACATCACGATCTATGAGGCGGACGAGCAACTGGGCGGCGGGTTCTTTCTCGGCGGCAGTGCGGAGACTGGCTACAACCTGCCTGGCTCGGTATTCGACAAGGAATTCCGCTGCACGTTTGAACTGCTCAGGTCGATTCCCTCCGCAAGCAATCCCTCTATTTCCGTCACCGAGGAATTCTTCGCGTTCAATACCGGCGAGCCGTACCATGACCGGGCGCACATCTTCGATCGCGACGGCCGCGTCGTGCATGGTCCGCGTTTCGGCCTGAGCCTCCATGACGGCCTTTGCCTGGCGCGGGTTCTGCTGACGCCCGAAGCGATGCTGGACGGACGGCGGATCGTGGAGTTCTTTTCTCCGCGCTTTTTCTCGACCGAATTCTGGCTCCTCTGGTCGACGATCATGGGGTCGCTGCCCAAGCACAGCGCGATCGAGTTTCGCCGCTACATGAACCGCTTCCTGTACCTGTTCGGTCACCTGTCGGACATGGCGGGCGTGATGCGCACGCCCATCAATCAGCATCAGGCGTTCATCGAACCCCTGGTCGCGTGGCTGCGCCCGCGCGGGGTGAACTTCCTCACCGGCGCCTTCGTGCACGACATCGGTTTCGCGCCCTCGCCAGGGCGCATGACCGTCGATCGACTCGACTATGAACGGGGGGGCGGCGTGATTTCGGTCGCGGTCGCGCCGGAGGATCTCGTGCTCGTGACCACCGGATCGCAAGCGGCTGATCTTTCGGCGGGATCGATGACGGAGGTGCCGCGGCCGCGGCCGAGTGGACGGTCCTGGGCGCTGTGGACGCGCCTCGCCAAGGGGCGCACGCAATTCGGCAACCCCGACGCATTCTTCGGCGAGGCCCGGGTGCTCTTGTCGCGCTGGGTGACTTTCACGGTTACCGACCGAGGGACCGACTTCATCGAGCAAATCTCCGCACTGACCGGCAGCGAGCCGGGGCGCGGCGGGCTCGTAACTCTCAAGGACTCGGGCTGGGTTCTGTCGCTGTCCGTCTTCCACCAGCCGGAAATCATCGGCCAGCCGCCAGGCACGAGCGTCTGGTGGGGCTACGGTCTTAATTCCGAACGCAACGGCGATTTTGTGTGCAAACGCATGGATGAATGCACCGGCGCGGAGATCCTGGAGGAGACGCTGCGGCACCTTCGGTTCGACCGGCGCTTGGCCGCGATCATGGCGTCTTCGATTTGCGTGCCTTGCAACCTGCCTTATGTCAACAATATCTGGCTCCCCCGGAACCGCAGCGACAGGCCTCCCGCAGTTCCAGAGGGAGCGACCAATCTCGGGCTCATCGGCCAGTACGTCGAGGTTCCGAGGGAAATAGCCTTCACCATCGAATGCTCCGTCCGCTCGGCGTGGGAGGCGATCTACATCCTGCTCAAGCGCGGCCCCGCGCCGCCGCCGGTGTATCAGGGGCAGTTTGATCCAAAGGCGCTGGTCGCCGCGCTGAAAGTGTTTGTTAACTGCAATGCGATGGGTTTCGGCGGCTTTCGCCCGCCTCAACCCATCGCATGAGAATCATTTCAGTCGTTGTAGCCGCCGCCCGAAGAGCCGGAACGATTGCTGCCGCGCGATTGCCCGGTATGGCCCCCGCTCGAGCCGCCGCTGTTTGAGCCGCCATGGCCCGATGAGCGCACATTTGCTCCCTTGCCGCCGCTGGTGCGCGTTGTGCTGCTGCGACCCACCGTGGTGCTGCCGGTGCTGCGGGTATGCACGTTCGTGCGGGTGGAAACCCCGCCGCTCACGGTCACACCGCCCGGATGCTCCCGCCGCTCCTTGATGACGACGGCGTTCGAAGGCTCGCGATCGCTCACGTAATGCTTCCGTTTTTTGATTACCGTAGTGGGCTCACTATAAACGTACCGGTGCACCTTCTTGTTCTTGACCACGACGTCGCCATCGTGTTCCGTAGTGCGTACGCCTGCGTGGGTACGGCCGCCGCGCACCGAGACGCGGGTCTCTTCCGACCCGCGAGCCGACGTGTGGCTCGTCCGTTCGTTACGCACCGTTCCCCGCTCGGCGCCGGTTGACTTGCCGCCGCGTTTCGATGTGCGCGTCGCAGCGCCGCCGTGCTCGCGGTTGCCGGTGTTGTCGCGCTGGTTTGTGGCGCTGCCGACGCCGGACTGCGTGCCGGATTCCTGCGCCTGCGCGAGCTGAACGCCGCCCTTTGCCGGTGCAGCCGATACCGCCGCCGCCATGGTCATGGCTGCTGCGGCTCCAAGCATGACGATAACCAACCTCATAAGATCCTCCCTGGTAACCGCCCAACGCCTCGGCAAACAAATTCGGCAGTGATCGGAGGGTTTCGTTCCGCGAAAAAATCTTTTTGGATGAACGAATGTTTATCTTGGGATGAACAAACGTTTAATTTCACGCCTATGGCGTTCGCACGGGCGATTGCTCCCCCGCCGATCGGTGGCGGTCGAAAGGTTGCCGTTCCCCTTTCTCGTTGCTGTGCACCTCCCGATCCGGCGGTGGCTACGCTGACTAGAATTTTCTTCGCAGTAAATTAAGCGAGCGGAGAGGGTTGGGAATGTGTATATTCCCGCGGTAGGGGGGTGCCGTCGGGCAGCCGAAAGATGCACGTGCGTTATGAGTGGAGCCAAGCCATGGTAAGAGTATCCGCAACAGGTTTGCAGGAGCAGTCATTGAGCCGCAGGAGTGTGGCTCGACGCGGCGGCAGGATTAGCGCCGCACCCGTCAATCACGGGCTGCATCATCTCGGTTTAGGTACGAGCGTCATAGGCGCTTTCTTCTTGTCCGTCGTCGGCGTTGCCGTAAGCCAGACCCCCACCCCTTCGCTGCCGGCGGCGGACACGCGCATGCAGGCTCCGATCGGGCATCGGCAGCCGCGGCCTTCCGATTTGCCGCCGAGCATTCAGCGCGACGAGGAGCTCACTCCGCCTTCCGTTGAGACGCAGCCCTCGCCGCCTGCCCAGACGCAGCCAGCACCGCCCGCCCAGGCGAAAAACCAGCCGCCAAATCGGCGGTCGTCCGCCCTCGCGACGCGGGCCGGGAATGTGCCGACTGTAGACATCCGAAAGAGCTGCCAGATGGCGGAAAAAGATGTTGCCAATATCCTTGGCCCGAACAACGGCATCACTGTCGGAACCTGTCTGAAGCAGGAAGACGATGCCCGTCAGCAGATGGTCAACAACTGGGCAACATATCCTCAAACCGACAAGCAGAGGTGTATAAACACGACAGGCTACCTGCCGAGCTACGTCGAGTGGCTCACCTGCCTAGAAATGTACAGGGACGTCAAGTCTATCGACAACACGACGGGGCGGGGTGGGGCTATCACGCGATGATTGAGCGCCGCGGTGTATCCGCGGCGCCAATCCGCCTCACCCTGAAAGAGCATGGAACAGTGGGCGTTTGCTGACTGTTCGATGGAGGGCGGCAGAAAAGCGGCGCGAGTGGTTACTCGGCGGCGAGTGCGCGCTCTCGAAGCGGCAATTGCAGGCGCTCCCAGACGTCAACCAGCGACTCGGCAAGACGATCGATAAGCGCGTCCTCGTGGTAGGGGCTCGGCGTAATCCGCAGCCGCTCGCTGCCTTTCGGCACAGTCGGATAATTGATCGGCTGGATGTAGATGCCGTAATCGCTGAGCAGGAGGTCGGTCGCCTCCTTGCACTTCTCGGGATCGCCGACGAAGACCGGGACGATATGCGTGTCGTTCGGCATCACCGGTAGTCCCGCTGCAAGCAGAACGGCCTTGGTGCGCGCGGCCCGGTCCTGATGGCGCTCGCGTTCGTAACTTGACGCTTTCAGATGCCGAATGGCGGCGGCGGCCGCCGCGCAGATCGCCGGCGGCAGCGCGGTGGTGAAGATAAAGCCTGGAGCGTAGCTGCGCACCGCATCGATGAGCGCAGCGTTGCCGGCGATGTAACCGCCGAGGCATCCGAAGGCCTTGGCAAGGGTTCCTTCCAGCACGTCGACGCGGTGCATCGCGCCCTGCTGTTCGGCCATGCCGCCGCCGCGCGGCCCATACATTCCGACTGCGTGCACCTCGTCCGCATAGGTCATCGCGCCATAGCGCGCGGCGAGGTCGCAAATGCGGTGGATCGGCGCCACATCGCCGTCCATCGAATAGAGCGTCTCGAAAACAATGAGCTTCGGCCGCTGCGGATCGGCCGCTTTGAGCAGCTCTTCGAGATGTTCCATGTCGTTGTGGCGGAAGATCTTTTTCTCAGCGCCCGATTGGCGCACGCCCTCGATCATCGAGTTATGATTAAGGGCATCGGAAATAATGAGACAATTTGGAATGAGCCTGACGATGGTCGAGATGCCGGTCTCATTGGAGACGTAGCCCGAAGTGAATACGAGCGCGCCCTGCTTGCGATGGAGATCCGCCAGCTCTCGCTCCAGTTCGACGAGCGGGTGATTGGTCCCGGCGATATTGCGCGTGCCTCCCGCGCCGGTCCCCATCCGGGTTGCGGTCTCGACCATGGCACCGATCACCTTCGGATGCTGGCCCATGCCGAGATAGTCGTTGGAGCACCAGACCACGACATCGCGGGGGCCTGCCGGCGAGTGCCAGATGGCGCGCGGGAAGCGCCCGGCAAGACGCTCGAGGTCGGCAAACACCCGATACCGGCGCTCGCCGCGGAGCCTGTTCAGCGCGTCGGCGAAAAAGACGTCATAGTCCATGGAGGGCCTTTCCCCGCAACGGCCGGCGCGTTCGCAGCATCCGGCACTCTTCTTATTGGGCACTTTGGAAGCGTCTCAAAATCGTTTTAGAAGGGTTCCAGCCCCTTTGTCGAGCGTCAATATCGCCGCGGGCGGCCGCGCCGGTATGAGCCCGATCAAATCGCGCCAGGAGAGGAAAAAGGACTGATGCCGGCAAGCGAGAAGGGCTTCGCCCACGGTCTCACCCATTACGGAGACCGCGATTTCTCTCTTTACCTCCGCCGGTCCTTCGCCCGCTCGATGGGCTATTCGGGCGAGATGCTCGGGAAGCCCGTAGTGGGCATCGCCTACACGGCTTCGGGTTTCAACAATTGCCACCGCCATTTTCCCGAGCTGCTCGCGGCGGTCAAACGCGGCGTGCTGGCCGCGGGGGCGCTCCCCGTGGAATTCCCGACCATTTCGCTCGGCGAGGTATTTCTAAGCCCGACGAGCCTGAAATTTCGCAATCTGATGTCGATCGATACCGAGGAGATGATCCGCGCCCAGCCGATGGACGCAGTCGTCCTCATGGGCGGCTGCGACAAGACAGTGCCGGCGCAGCTGATGGGCGCGATATCGGCGGGCCGGCCGGCGATCATGCTCGTCGCCGGCCCGATGATGACCGGGCGCCATCATGGCGAGCGGCTCGGCGCCTGTACCGACTGCCGGCGCTTCTGGGCGCGATACCGGGCAGGCGAAATCGACGAGGCGGCAATCTCGGAGGTTGAAGAGAAGCTCGCCGTCACTGCCGGCACCTGCGCCGTGATGGGCACCGCCTCGACCATGGCATGCATTGCCGAAACACTCGGCATGACGCTCCCCGGCACGGCCGCAATTCCGGCGGTTCATGCCGGTCGCCTGCGCGCGGCCGAAGCGACCGGAACGGCGGCCGTGCGGCTTGCCAGTTGCGAACGCACGCCGGAGCGGATCGTCAACGAAAAATCGGTCGAGAATGCGTTACGCGTGCTCCTTGCGCTGGGCGGCTCCACCAACGCGGTGATCCACCTCACGGCCATCGCGGGACGTGCCGGGGTTGCCGTGTCGTTACGCCAACTCAACGCGCTCTCCGACACGACTCCGGTGCTGGTCAACCTCAAGCCGGTCGGCAACGGCTACATGGAAGATTTCTTCGCCGCTGGCGGCATGGGCGCGCTGTTGCGCGAACTCAAGCCGCTGCTTCATCTCGATTGCGCGACGGTTACCGGCGAGACGCTCGGCGAGCGCCTGGCGAGTGATGCCGAAAGCTATGTGGACCGTTCGATCGTCGCGGCACGCGAAGCGCCCTTCGAGGCGCAGGGCGGGCTCGTCGCGCTGTTCGGCAATCTCGCGCCGGGGGGAGCAATCCTCAAGCGCTCGGCGGCGGAACCGCGACTGTTCGAGCACGAGGGGAGGTCGGTGGTGTTCTCTTCGCTCGCCGATCTCGCGGCGCGCATCGACGACCCGGCCCTCGATGTCGAGCCACAGGACATTCTCGTGTTGCAGAACGCCGGACCGCACTCGGCCGATGCGATGCCGGAGGCGGGCTATCTTCCGATTCCGAAAAAGCTCGCCCAGCGCGGCGTCAAGGACATGATCCGCATCTCGGACGCGCGCATGAGCGGCACCGCCTATGGCACCATCGTGCTGCACATCACGCCCGATGCGGCTTCAGGCGGCACGCTTGGTTTGGTTCGCAACGGCGACCGCATCCGACTTTCGGTGAAGGAGCGGCGGATCGAGCTGATCGTCGATGCTGCCGAGCTAAACCGGCGGGCAAGCACGGCACCCCCGCTGCCGGAGAAGCCGGCCCGCGGCTATGCCCGGCTATACGCCGAGGAAATACTCGGCGCCGATGAGGGCTGCGACTTTGCTTTTCTCAGGCCGAAGTAGGCCGCGGAACAGGATGACGAGTGCCGGCTCTCTTGATACGTACTGCATATCAAGATATCTTGCAGGGCTTACATGATCCGCTCTTTCAAGTCTGCGGAGACGAAGCGGGTGTGGGAGGGCCAGTTCAGTCGGAAATTGCCAAACGAGGTTCAAAATCGAGCGTTGCGTAAACTGCGTCAACTGGATGCTGCTGTTACGGTGCAGGATCTCCGTAATCCGCCCGGAAACCAATTGGAAGTCCTGAAGGGCGATCGGGTCGGGCAGATGAGCATCCGTATCAATGGCCAATGGCGTATCTGCTTCCGGTGGGTCGATCACGATGCTTGGGATGTCGAGATCGTCGACTATCATTGAGCCTTCAAGCAAGGACCTGAACCATGACTCAGATTCGTAACCCGCATCCCGGCGAAATTCTCAAGGAGGAATTTCTGAAAGAGATCGGGATGAGCCAAAACCAACTCGCGCACGCAATTGGTGTCCCCGGGAATCGTATCCACGCGATCGTCAATGGGACACGCAATATCACTGGCGATACCGACCTGCGTCTGTGCCGGTTTTTCGGATTGTCGGAAGGCTATTTCCTGCGGCTGCAAAACGCCTACGATACGATGGAAGCCAAACGTCGGATTGCGAAAGAGATTGCCAAGATCAAGCCGTACAAACGGGAAGCTGCCTGACTGATGAAACCATTGCCTTGTGACGCCCAGCCGAACACACCATAACAACCGGTGTGGCGTTGATCAGAACCGTAACCGGAGACGTAGAGGTCGTGGCGGGGCGCATTCTCGCCCACGAGCATCTCCAGATCGATTTGTCGGCCCAGAAGGGAGCCGCGGTAAAGATCGGCGAGAATGAAATACCCGCAGTCGTCGAGGATCTGCGCAAGGCCAAGGACTACGGGCTCGCCGCCATCACCGATCTGAGCGCGCCGTTCTGGGGGCGCGATCCGGCAGCCCTGCAAACAATCAGCGTCGAGGCGGACGTTCTCGTCGTTTGCGCAACCGGCTTTTATTGGGACCCGTTCCCGGAAACAGCGGAGAACGCTGCTATCGAGGAGATTGCCGCTACGATGATCGCCGAGATCGAGACCGGAGTTGGCGATACCGGCATCCGCTGCGGCGTAATCAAGGTCGGCACTGCGCGCGAGCCCAACGCGGCCGCCGAGCGGCTGTTCCGCGCAGCGGCAGCGGCAGCGAAGGCAACCGGTGCTGCGGTCATCACCCACACATCGACCCCCGATCAGGCGGCTTGGCACGTCCGCGTTCTGGAGCGCGCCGGCATGGACATGTCGCATGCCGTAATCAGCCACATGGGCGCCGCGAAGAACGTCGCGGAGCTTGTGGAAGTCGGGCGCTCGGGAGCACTCATGGGCATCGACAAGGTCAGCTTCCCGAAGGGGCCGGGCAATGATGAGCTTGCCGACCTCGTGCGCGACGCCTGCGACAACGGGCTCGACCGGCAGATCGTCCTGTCATCCGACATCGCGCGCAGAACCTTGCTGTCGCGCTTCGGCGGGCGCGGCTACTGCACTGTGTTCCGCGATTTCGTGCCGATGCTGGAGGCGCGCGGCATTCCGCCGGCGACGATCGAGACGATGCTGCGCGACAACCCGGGCCGGGTGCTGACGCTGCGACAATGAGGTGAGCCCGGCCATCCGCATGGCCGGCTCTCGATTGTCATCGGACAGTGCTGCAGAAGCTCACTTGAGCGCGTTTGCCACGGTCGTGAAGGTCGCATTCAAGTTCGTGCCCACCGTCTGGACAACGACAACGATGGCCACGGAAATCCCCGCCGCGATGAGACCGTATTCAATAGCGGTTGCTGCCGATCGATCTCTCAGAAACTTGGCAAGAAGCGTCATGGTGGAGGCACTCTTCGGTGATGGATGACGCCGGAGAAAGTGCCGTGGAGATACTGCGCCCTGGTTTCAGGAGTCGCTAAAGTCGCGGCAATCGGGGTAAAGGCTTCCTTGCGGGACGAACTCACGGTCACGGTCGGCGGCTGGAGCAAGGCCTCCAATCCATTGAATCATCGACAAAATCGCGATCAGGAACGACCCTTAGGACGATCATCCTTGTTAGATCACGCCCGGATGACAGAATGCCGCACGCAAGACCCGGGTCGCGGCGGGGGTCGCGCCGGTCACGACCTGCGCAGTTGTGATTGACCGCGAACGGGCTTAGCGGGATCATTGGAGCACGGGAGCGTGATGGACCCGCCAAGATCTTTGCCGGGGAGATTGGCAACGGCTCCATACACGGGTTCTCAACCAGCGCCATTGGCAGAGGCCTCAAGATGCACAAATTCTCCATGCCGAAATCGGTCGTCGACCGCGTGATTGCGCGGCGCGGCCGCGAGCACGTGTTCGAAGACCTCGACCCGCGCAGGACCGCGCTTGTCGTCGTCGACATGCAGAACGCCTTCATGCTGCCGGGCGTTGCTCACACGCTCTGCCCCATGGCGCAGGAGATCGTTCCAAATATTAATCGGCTGGCGCAGGCGGTGCGCGAGACCGGGGGGACTGTGGTCTTCATCAAGACGACCTACACCGAGGAAACCCAAACCAGCTGGTCGACCTTCTACGCAATCAGCCGCCCCGAGCAGAACCGAAAACGCGCCGAGGCGCTTGCGCCCGGTAGCAAGGGTCACGAACTCTGGGCCGGCCTCGACGTCCGGTCGGAGGATTTCATCGTCCAGAAGAACCGCTTTTCCGCTTTCATCCAGGGCTCTTCGAAGCTTGCGGACCTGCTGCGCGGGCGCGGGATCCATACGATCCTGGTTACCGGGACGGTCACCGGCGTGTGCTGCGAATCGACCGCGCGCGACGCCATGATGCTCAATTTCAAGACCGTGATGGTGTCGGACGGCAATGCCGCCATGACCGACGAAGACCACAACGCCTCGCTCGCGGGTTTCTATCTCACCTTCGGCGACGTGATGTCGACCGACATGCTGATCGATTGTCTCTCGCGCAATACGGGCAAAGGGCTTGCGGCGGCGGAGTAGGAGCGGGAAGACGCGCGCGCATCGGCGCTCCCGCTTCACGCTCGCCCGAGCAGGCGGTTTGGTAAGGATACGATCTTTGCCGATCCGGCGTTCTGCCGGGAGGACTCATCGGCGCTCGGCTCGTCCCAGCCCAAGGCCCCTACCGCCAGCACTGCCTCGACTCGGCTCCGTACTCCCAGCTTTTTGAGAATGGCGCCGATGTGATTCTTCACGGTCGACTCGGCGAGATTGAGGTCGCGGCATATCGCCTTGTTACATTTGCCTTTCATCATGGCTCTCAGGACATCGAGCTGGCGGCCGGTGAGGCGCAGCTCCGCGAGCTTGGACAGCCGCCCATTGCCGATACCGCGCGGCGAGGCCGGCCTGCCAACCGAGGAGCTTTCAAGGGCGAGGATTTCGCGCGGAATATAGATTCCGCCGGCGAACACCAGCTCAAGTGCGCTGAGCATTATCTGGTGCTTGTCCGACTTCAAGATGAAGCCTCGCGCACCGAGGTTCAGCGCCCCGACGATGGCATTATAATCCTGCGCGCCGGATATGATGACGACCGGTATCGCCGGGTGCTGTTCGCGCAGCGCGGCGAGCACTGAGAGGCCGCTGCCATCAGGCAAATCCAGGTCAAGGATAACGAGGCTGATATCCGTGTGCTCGGACAGGACCCGCACCGCCTCTTGACCATCCGAAGCCTCCAGGATCGCGGCATCATTTTCCAGTTCCTTGAGGATGCCCCGAAGCGCGTCCCGGATCAGGAAGTGATGACCGATTACCAGAGTCTTCATTGCATCCGCCCCTCTGAATACGACATGCTGCGCCGCCTGCGGAGCGCCGTTACGCTTGGAATCATTGGCTGGAGTGAGAGCGTGCATGACCGCCTCCAATGCCTCCCGATCAGGACCTTCTCTTGCATACCGAAGCTAGCGCGCCCGGCCGCGACGCTATGTGAGGCGCTTCACACAGGTGCCTGATTTTTTAGCGCCTTCGCCCGCCCGCACCGGCGGCGAAGCCGCCGAGCGTTGTTGGCTCGCGCCTCGATCTGCCGTATAAGGAATAAAATCTGACGCCCTGACCCCATGCAGAGATTGGAACCCGCTCGGGACAGTGTCGAACTAATGGTCTATCGCCGAACGCAGCGATCGAGCGATTGAATGATGCCGTCCGTAAAAAAGCCTGACCGCCGGGATTTCGAGAGACGCGCGATTCTGCAGAATCATCCGATTTTCGGCGCGCTCGGACCGGAATTGCTTGACCGGCTGAGCTCCTACGCCATCCTGCAGACGGTCAAGCGCGGCACCACCGTCTTTGCCCGCGGCGACCCCGGGACCAGCCTTTTTGCGGTGTGCTCGGGGACGGTGAAGATCAGCGCTCCGTCGCCCGGCGGCAGGGACGCGGTGTTCAATCTGATCACGGACGGCGCCATTTTCGGAGAAATCGCTGTTCTCGACGGACTGCCGCGCACCGCCGATGCGACAGCGATCACCGATTGCTCGCTCATGACCATCGAGCGCCGGCATTTCATCTCGCTCGTGTACGAGCGGCCCGATTTCGCGCTCAAGCTCATCGAGGTGTTGTGCGGGCGGCTGCGGCACACGACCGAGCAAGTCGAAAACGTGATGTTCCTCGATCTGCCCAGCCGGCTGGCCAAGGCCCTGCTGCAGCTTGCAGAGCGGGCCAAGTCTTCCCAGGCCCGCAGGATCGCGCTTACTCAGCGCGATGTCGGCGAGATGATCGGCATGTCGCGAGAAAGCACGAACAAGCAACTGCGCATCTGGCAGAAGCGTAACTGGATCAGGCTGGAGCGTGGCGGCATCGTGATTGTCGCGCCTGAGGCGCTTGCGAGGATCGCCTCTATGATGGTGACGGAAAGCTAGGCAAGCGGAAGCGACGCCTGCGGACTTCCGCATCGCGCTTCACACAGGTGCTTGATTTTTTTGTGCCTTCGCCCGCGCGCCCCGGCGGGAAGCCGCTGAGTGTTGTTGGCTGGCGACCCGATCTGCCGTATAAGGAATAAAATCTGGCGCCCGGCGCCGTGCAGAGCCGGGAACGGTTTCGAAGTCAATGCGCATTGATCTTCGCCGCCCTGATGATCGGCCACCACTTCTCGATTTCCGCCTTCTGGTAGGAGGCTAGCCCTTCTGGCGTCTGCTGCTCTTGGGGGAAAATCTCCTGCCCAAGTTCGGCAACCCTTGCGCGCAGGTTCGGCTCGGCAAGAGCGGCGTGTACCGCGGCATTCACTGTCGAGATTACCCCCTTCGATGCCCCCTTGGGCAGCCAAAGGCCGATCCAAACGGAGCGATAGAATCCTGGTAATCCCGCCTCATCCACAGTTGGTATATCCGGCGCGACTGCCAACCTGGTCTTGCCTGCGACCGCATAGGCCTTGAGGTTGCCAGCGCGAACTTGCTGAAGGAAATTGGACCCGGGCTCCATCTCCAAATCGATTTGCCCGGCCAAGAGGTCTTGCAAAGCTGGCCCACCGCCGCGATAGGGCACAAATTGGAAGCGAGTGTTTGTTTCCTGTTGAAAGGAAATACCGCTGATGTGACCCACCCCACCAACGCCGGCATGTCCTTGTGAGGCTTTGTCGGGATTGGCCTTCAACCAACCGATTAATTCCTTCAAGTTCTGCGCTGGCATATCTTCGCGCCCCACAATCATGATCGGCTCACTGACGAGGCAGGCAACCGGTACTAAATCCTTCAGCAGGTCCCATTGAAGCGAATAGAGAGCGCCTGTTAGAACGTGAGAACTCGTGGTTCCAATGCTCAGCGTATACCCGTCTCCGGGGGCCCGCGCGGCCCGCCCGGCACCGATGCTTCCGGCCGCGCCAGCAACGTTTTCAGTAATAACTGGTTGGCCGAGAAATGCCCGCATAGGTTCGGCCATGAGACGCGCCATCACGTCAGTGACGCCACCCGGCGCGAATGGAACGATTATCGTAATCGGTCGCGTCGGATAACTTTGCGCTTTGACAGAACGCGATACGGCCGGAAGCGCGGTCGCAGCAGCGGCCAGATGCAGGAATTTGCGGCGAGGAAGTTTCACGGTGTCTCCCAGAAGTCGTTTTTACGGCACCAGCCTACCAGCAGATTGCATTCACCGCGAGGACCTTTATCCATTGCACAATGTCCGTATTGGCACTAGGCGGATCGTCTCCAGGTGGATGGCCAGCGGCCGCTATCGTGGCTAAGCGGAGTTGGGCGACCCGCACAGCAAGACGCCGGCTCCATACACGTGTCTGCGCGTACACCAAGCAAAGCTGCCGAGCATCGGCTTCCTTGTCGGGGGATACTTTCATTCAACAGCCACTGGATCAAAGCCATGCTCCGGGGCTATCAAAATACCAGGTCCAATGATAATCTAAATCCAACCACGTCTTACAGTTTGCAGTTCAGCAGCACGATAGGGAGGAATGGGCTATGGCCAACCCTGATTGGAGAGCCGGAAGGATAAATCGGAACCAGAGATTGTCCAGCAAACGTCCGATTCCTGGCGGAATAACGCTAGAGGATTTTGGAAGAATACAGAGATATCTAGAAGATATTTTTCTAGATATCGAAAACGGCACTGGTCAAACCGGACTGCCGCAAGAGATCCACATGCGGCTCAACGAAAGTGAGAAGCCGTGGCCACTTCCGGTCTTTGTCGGCTGGTATGAGGCAGCCGGAGTTGAGGGCAGACGAATGCGGCTCAATCATCCTCATCCAGCCCTCTGGCGATTCGGAGATGACGTCCTCTCTGAAGTCTACGCGGAAGCCATTAATTTTGCCGATGAAGAAGGAGACAGGGCATTTCAGTACCGAGATTGGAACAGTGAGATGGGAGAAAAGAGAGCCGGCGAAAGAGCTACCGACCCGAAGGCGGGACATCTATACCAAACGTGCCTCGCAATTGTGATCGATCATGAAACCCCCCGTGTGGTTCCGCCCGGCACGGACGAGCCCGCCACCTTTCGGCGCGCCGTTGGTACCTTGGTCTTGGGGTTTGGCCGAAAACCTGATGATGACGTGCTCAGCAGAGCTCACCAAATAATGAGGGAATGGGCCCTAGAAACAGCTGATAAAACAGATACAAGACGAGGGGGACTTCTAGAATGGCTGAAGAATGAATTTGACCTCGGTGGCCCACTACTAAGGGCAACTCCGAATGCCCTCGACAACAGGTGGTTGCATCGTCGATAAGCCAGTCATTGCCTTGGGGGTACGTGAGAAACCGGCGTGGTGCTTGCGATGTAACAAATAGCAATTTTCGAATATTCAGTGCGGAATGTATCCCGTCGCGCATTCCGCAGCAAGCATTGCCGGACTTGATCGGGAGTTGTCGTAACTGTTCTAGCCTTTCAAGCGCAGAATGGTGTACGCCTTGATCGGGGCCGGAAAGCCCTTTAGAGTCAAATTGCCTATAAACTCACTCTGCACGACGTCCTCAAGCAATCCCAAGGCGACTCGCTGGGACACCAGTATCTGGTCAAGATTGGCTTCGTCCCAAAGCCGAAACGCAAGGTTCGTGACCGTGCCGATAGCGCCATAACCCATACGCCCTTCATAACCTATGCTGCCGAGAGTGGCGTAACCGTGGGCGATACCAATACCGATGCCAAGTTCATAATACCCCAGGCGACACCATTCTTCAGACAATTCCTTCATTCGTTCGCGCATTGCAAAGGCCATCCGAACCGCGCGTTCAGCCGGGTTTGCCACCTCCACCGGGTCATTGAAAAAGACCATCATACCTTCGCCGGTGAAGCCCTCAAGGGTCCCATCGTATTCGAGGATCAGCCTACCCATCTCGCGATGGTATTGGCCAAGCACACTCATCACTTCCTCGGGCTCGAAATATGCAGCAAACGCTGTGAAGCCCTTTAAGCCAACGAAGGCCACCGTTATCTCTCGACGGTGGGCCTTAAGAGGGTCGTTAGGCCCGCCTACCAAAATCCTCTCGGCAAGCTGAGGAGAAAAGAAGCGCTTTAGCTGTTCCAACCGTTCAACCTGCGCAAATTGCTCGTGCACGCGTCGTTCCAGTTCGGCAGCTCGCGCCTGGACGCCGTCGAAAAGTTGAGCATTCGTGAGCGCAGGTCCAAGTTGAGAGCAAAAATCAGAAATAAAACACAGTTCCACTTCGGAAAAATTATGTGACCGCTTGCTACCGAGCCCGATAAATCCGTGAACCACTTCTTTGGAGAGGATAGGAACCATGGCCAAGGATACGAGTCCTTCTCGCTCCATGGTACGGGCCTTGAACGCAGGATCTTTGCGGACATCGGCGCTGATGTGAGGCTTTTGTGTTCTGAAAACCGTCTTGCCGACGACGGGCTCGGGCGAATCTAAGGAAAACGAGGTAGTCAAGAATTCTGGCGACGACAAACCTCTGGCGACACGAACAATTAGATTTTTGTTTTCTTTGTCCAGAGTGCGAATATAGCCCACATCAAATCCAAGTATATCCATAGACTTGTTCAGGGTGGTGTTAAGGATCTTTTCCGCCTCTAAGCTTTTTGCTGCGGTTTGCGAGATTTCGAGCAACGCAAGGAGCTCGCTGTTCCGCCTCCGCAACTTTCTTTCGGCATCAGTCCTGTCCGCGTGATCATCATCGTCCGGACCGATGACCGAAGAATTTGGCGGGAGTGCCTTTGCCGGATCGAGGCAGGCAAGGCTGGACCGACGAACCCTAAACATCGCGGCCTTCCGCACCTAAGAGGTCATAAGGACAAACTTCAATGTAGGCCAAAATTGCTGCAATCTTCAAGAGGACGTTATTGGTTATCTCAAATTTTGGGCGTCTATCCTGATATCCGCGTCCTCATTGTTCGTCGCCATTGGTCGCGGCGGCAATGCCCCCGTGCTGGCGGCTCAGGCGCTATGCGGTTCATTGATCCCGTCCGAGGCGGCTTGCGCGCACGACTAACGTATCTATGATGCGTGACATGTACCCCGGTATACGAGGTCTTCATGAATGATCTTCCGCGCATCCTCGTTGTCGATGACAATGGCATAAAACGAGACGTTGTAGCGTCGAGACTAGGAGCACATGGGTACGTGATTTTGCAAGCCGCAGACGGTGAAGAAGCACTGGCCGCAATCAGACGGCATGCCCCAGACTTAATTATTCTAGACGTTATGACGCCTAAGCTGGACGGCGTTGACGAGGTCTGCCGCCGACTGAAGAGCAGCACTGCGTCTGAATTCGTGCCGATCATTCTGGTGGCCGAGAAAGCAGATACTAACGATGTGGTGGCTTGCTTTGATGCCGGTGCTGACGAGTATCTGATGAAGCCGATAGATGAAGCAGCGCTCATGGCGCGTGTCAGATCGGCTCTGCGCATGAAGACGTTGCATGATAAAATTCAGGCGCAGGCAGCCGCTCTGGCAAATTGGAACAAAGCGTTACAGCAGCGCGTCGAGGAACAGATTGTCGAGCTGGAACGAATCGGACGTTTAAAAAGATTTTTGTCCCCGCAAGTAGCTAAGCTGGTATCCTCCGGTGACGAAAGCCTGCTTGAGAGTCACCGTCGTGAGATTTCAGTCGTTTTTTGTGACCTACGTGGCTTCACGTCCTTCGCCGAAGCGGCTGAGCCAGAAGAGGTAATTTCGATTTTGCGAGAGTATCACGATACTCTCGGAGTTCTAATTGACAAGTTTGAGGGCACTTTAGAGCGCTTTACCGGCGACGGTCTTCTCGTGCTGTTTAACGATCCGCTTCCTTGTCACGACCCATCGGGAATGGCCGTACGGATGGCTGTGGAGATGCGGACCGAGGTCTCACGGCTAATTGCGAAATGGGCTAAGTATGAGCATGACCTCGGGTTTGGAATTGGCATTGCCCATGGTTACGCTACCCTCGGATGCATCGGGTTTAGAGGGCGATTTCAGTATTCGGTGACGGGAAGAGTCGCAAACCTTGCATCTCGCCTTTGCGATAAGGCGCTCCACGGTCAAATTTTGATCGACGGCAAGGTGTACGCACAGGTTCAAGGGCTGGCCGAGCTGGACAGAGTCGGCGAGCTCGAACTCAAGGGTTTCGGCCGTCCTGTTCAAGCATTTAACGTGCGCGGGTTAAGCGTTTCATAAAACTCGCCTTGCAGAGGAGGCGTTCTGGTGAAGTTCCTTCTGCTACATCAATGGCAAACGATCGAAGTCAGGATTTACCGAAACATAACCACACAGAAGGCTCTGAGCCCCCGTTCTTCCCGGCCGGCTCGCCAAGACTCTGCTCCAGCTCGCCGAGCAGTCGAGCCGTTCTCCTCTGGAGTGCAAGATCGTGCTCAGCAGCGCGACATCGGCCCACATGATCGGAATGTCGCGACAAAGCAATAAGCAGCTGCGGATATGGCGGCAGCAAAACTGGATCAGGCTCGAACGCGGCAGCGAACCGCTTGCATCAAGGCGGCCCTCGGTGCCCCTTTGCTTAAGATAGTACTTTGGTCCTGGGACCTCTCCAAAAACGAAAACCATTTCACGCCAATAGCTTATCCTAATGTAATGCCGGGCGAGCGGGCTCCCGCCCATACCTCTGGCTGATTTACCCCGCGCGGCTGCACCAACAAAACAGTCGAGGGTGCGCGCGAACAGCAGATTGAGGCGCAACATGCCCACTCGCCAATCGGGCGGTTTTTCACATGGATGGCCTGCGGGAGCATTAGCAGGCTCGCGCCATGTTCCTTATGCTGTTAGACTGAGGGTGCCGGCGTCTGAGATTTTGGCTAATGCGAGCGGACGCAAGTGACTGTAGCTCAGCCGGCTATCGCGCAGGACACGACGGGGGATGGGTGCCACGCTTGAAAGCTTCGCTCGGATGAGGTTGAAGCAGATGAGGCGTCGAGACGTTTTGGCTGTTTTGGTCGGCGCTCTGGCGCCCCGGCCACTCACCGCATTTGCACAGCCAAACGACCGGTTGCGCACGATCGGGGTGCTGATCGGGCTTTCCGATGGCGACCCAGAAATTTCGCAGCGTGCGGCGGCGTTCGAAATGGGCCTGCGCGATTTTGGCTGGACACCCGGACGTAACATTCGTGTTGAATACCGCTTTGCGGCTGATGCCGATCGACTCCAGGCGCTCGCCAAAGAATTGATTTCGCTGCAGCCGGAAGCTCTCGTCGCCGCCAATACTTTCGTGACCGCTGTGGTGCTGCGGGAGACCCGCACGATCCCCGTCGTCTTCGTCTCAGCCTCGGACCCGATCGGCGACGGTTTCGTCAGCAGTCTCGCCCGGCCGGGCGGCAATGCCACCGGATTTACCAACAGCATTGGCTCTATGGGCGGCAAGTGGCTCGAACTGCTCAAAGAGATTGCTCCGAGCGTCGAGCGCGCCGCGATCATGTTCAATCCGCCGTCCGCGCCGAGCCGAGGGGAGTACTTCCTGAAGCCTTTCGAGACCGCAGCCGGTTCCATCAAGGTGAAAGCGCTGGCGATGCCGGTCGAGAGCGGCGCCGATATCGAGCGGGCACTTGCCGATCTCGGCCGCGAACCCGGCGGCGGGCTTGTCGTTACGCCGGACAATTTCACGACCGTCAATCGCCGACTGATCATCGCTGAGGCAGCCAAGCATCGAGTGCCGGCGATCTATTCAACGCCGCAGTTCGCAAGCGACGGCGGGCTCATCGCGTATGGCACCGATCTTTTGGAGTTATATCGCCACGCGCCATTCTACATCGATCACATCCTCAAGGGCGCCAAGCCGGCCGATCTTCCGGTGCAATCGCCGACGAAATTTGAAATGGTCATCAACCTCAAAACCGCGAAGGCGCTTGGACTGGCGGTGTCGCCGATCATGATCGCCCGTGCCAACGAGGTGATCGAATGACGTTATTGGCGATCAATCGCGCTGCCGCGAAAGGGGCCGATCAGCTTCCGGCGCGCGGCCGGCTCTTTCGCAAATACATCGCGCTGTTCGTTGCTGTCGTGGCCGTCGCGTTGGTGGCGAACGGGCTGATCGAAATCTGGTTTTCCTATCGGGAGCAGAGGACCGCGCTGGTTCGCATGCAGCATGCACAGGCCGAAGCGGCAGCCGCGAAGATCAGTGAGTTCATCAGGGAGATCGAGGGGCAGCTCGGCTGGATGACGCAACTTCCTTGGAGCGCGAGCTCCCCTGAAGAATGGCGGTTCGATGCAGTGCGGCTGTTGCGTCAGGTACCGGCTATTACCGAACTGGTCAGGCTCGACGGTGCAGGCCGCGAGCAGGCGCGGATGTCCCGCCTGGCGGTCGATGTCATCGGCAGCGGATCGGATTTTTCCCAGGATCCGAAGTTCGTCCAGGCGATCGCGAACAAGCACTACTACGGGCCGGTCTATTTTCGCCGCGAATCCGAACCGTACATGACGCTTGCGATAGCGGGTGCCCGCCGCGACTACGGCGTGGTCGTGGCCGAGGTAAACCTCAGATTCATCTGGGACGTCGTCTCGGAAATGAAGGTCGGCGAGCGTGGTATAGCCTACGTGGTCGACGCGGACGGGCGGCTCATCGCGCATCCCGACATCAGCCTCGTGCTGCGCAACACCGATCTGTCGCGTCTTCCTCAGGTGCGCGCGGCACGCCAGGCGCCGGCGGCGCGCGAGAACGAGGAAGTCGCCAACAGCGTCGACGGCACGCCCGTCTTGAGCGCTTACGCGCCGGTAGAGTCGCTCGGTTGGCTGTTATTTGTGGAGACTCCGGTAGCCGAGGCCTACGCGCCGCTCTATATTTCGATTGAGCGTTCAGGACTCTTCATCGTCGCGGCGCTCGCGTTGGCCGTGATGGCAGGCCTGTTCCTCGCCCGCCGCATGATCGTGCCCATCCGGGCGCTCCGCGACGGCGCTGCACGGATCGGCAGCGGCGATCTAAGTCAACGAATTTCAATCGATACCAATGACGAGCTCGAGGCGCTCGGCGAGCAGTTCAACAGCATGGCTGCACGCCTGCAGGACTCCTACGCGACGCTGGAACGCAAGGTCGACGAGCGCACGCGCCAGCTTGCGCTCGCCAACCAGGCAAAGTCCCGGTTCTTCGCCGCCGCGAGCCACGACTTGCGGCAACCGCTGCATGCGATGGGACTCTTTGTCGCGCAATTGCGCTCGCGGATGGGCGCCGAAGAGCGGCGGCGCCTCGTCGACCACATCGAGGCGGCCGTCAGCGCGATGAATGAATTGTTCAACGCGCTGCTCGACATTTCCAAGCTCGATGCCGGCGTGCTCAGTCCAAGCATTGCGGAGTTTCCGGCCGCACGTGTGCTCAAGCGCATTGAGACAACCTTTACTCCAGTGGCGCGCGAAAAGGGCCTGTCGTTCCGGTCTGTCCCCAGCAAGGCTTGGCTGCGCAGCGATGCCATTCTATTGGAGCGCATCGTGCTCAATCTGGTATCGAACGCGATCCGCTACACCTCCCGCGGCGGGGTTGTCCTTGGTTGCCGCAGGCGCGGCGCGCATCTGCGGATCGAGGTCTGGGATACCGGCTACGGCATCCCCGAGGATCAGCGCCGGAACATTTTCGACGAGTTCTACCGGGTGCAGGACCCGGCCCGAGATGCCGGTCCGGGGCTCGGTCTCGGGCTTGCCATTGTGGACCGCATCTCCCGCCTGCTCGACCACCCGGTCGATCTGGCCTCGACGCTCGGCAAGGGCTCGCGCTTTGCCGTGACGGTTCCTGTGGCTGCGGCGCCGCCCCAGGTAGTGGAGGAATCGACGACGATTCGCCTTCCAATCGATGCCTTGAGCGGCAAGCTCGTATTCGTGATCGACGACGACCCGCTGGTGCTCGAGGGAATGGGAGGATTATTCAAAAGCTGGGGATGCCGGGTGATGACCGCGGCGAACACGGCAGCGGTCGGAGCGCTTGCCGGCAACGACGATGTGCCGGATCTGATCATTTCCGATTATCGTCTGCCCGACGGCAGGACCGGGCTCGATGTCATCGGGCAGCTGCGAGACGCGTTCGAGGAGCCGATTCCGGGCTTCCTGATCAGCGGAGATACCAATCCCGAGCCGCAGAGCGCGGCCCGTGCCGCTGGACTGCATCTTCTCCACAAGCCGGTCGATCCAATGGCGCTGCGTGCCATGGTCAATCGCATGCTGCGGGCCGCAGAGATTGCCTCGGTCCACTAGACCCAAATCATCCATCAGTCCCGTAGGTGGGTTAGTCTTACTGCGTCAGAAACTCCTGTAGGGTGTGCAAAATCGCGTGTCGGGTCTGACCGCGTGCGCAACCGCGCGATTAGCGATTTTGCGCACGCGGTCCGTTCGTGCCGCGCGGTTGCACACCCTACGAAACCTTATGACTCAGTAAGATTAGCGCGGCAGAGGCCGTGTTGTTGTGCCGAGGAGTTTGACCGCGCGTAACCCGCCGCGGCAGGCGAAAATGGCGGGTTGCGGCGCGCCGCCCACCACCTGACGCGGCTCGCAGGTTGCGGATGGCGTGCCTAAACCCGCCCTACCGACGAGGCTAGACCCAAATCATCCATCAGTCCCAAGACCAAGGTAGTCTGCCAAGCGAGGGCTTGCGGCCGCAAAGAATCCAAAGATTATAACAGCTTGGCTTCGACGAAGGCCCGCGCGCCGAAAATTTGGGCAAGACCTCGGGCTGATTTACCGCAAGGGCGCCAATCCCGACAATTCGACCTGGAAGCGCAGCAATAAGCGCAATCGGGAGGCGATCATGCAGACTGCCGAAGGGTTGGAGTCCGTAGTGCGAATGCGAGTGCGGCCGCAGCCCACTTCGAAATCGCCGGATCAGGAATTGATCGAGTCGGTTGCCGCCGGCGACAAGCGTGCGTTGGAGCAGCTTTTCACGCGACATAGCACACGGATGTATCGATTCGTGCTGCGCATCACCAGTAACGCACCGCTCAGCGAGGACATCGTCAGTGAGGTATTCCTTGAGGTCTGGCGTCGACCCGGCCGGTTCCAGGCGAGATCGCAGGTTTCGACTTGGCTGTTTGCGATTGCTCGCAACAAGGCACTCCAGGCGCTGCGGTCGCGCCGGCACAAGCCGATCGAGGAGGATGGGGCGGCTGACGCGGTGGACAGCGCCAGCGACCCGGAGGCGATGCTTCACGAGAAGAGCCGAAGCATGGTCCTAAACAGATGTCTGTCGCTGCTCTCGCCGATCCAGAGGGAGATCGTCGACCTCGTCTATTATCACGAGAAATCCGTGGCAGAGGTTGCGCAGATCGTTGGAATCCCCGCCGGTACCGTCAAGACTCGCATGTTTCGCGCCCGTAACCGGATTGCGGAACTGCTTGCCGAGGC
Organism: Xanthobacteraceae bacterium; assembly: GCA_036557705.1. Taxonomy (GTDB): domain Bacteria; phylum Pseudomonadota; class Alphaproteobacteria; order Rhizobiales; family Xanthobacteraceae; genus VAZQ01. The sequence goes on along the minus strand of DATBHB010000159.1, from coordinate 15,336 downwards.
CGGCTTGGAAAACTTCCAGGACTGCTGAACGCTCCGACGCACTACGCTGCGCGCCGGGCATCCCCCGAGTCAGTTAGTCTAAGGTTGCCGTCGCGGCAATTCCCATCCGAGTTCGCCGACGGCGATTACCGCTTCGACGCGGCTGTTCACTTTCAGCGCCTTGAGCACTGCCGTGACGTGATTTTTGACCGTCGGCTCAGCCAGATTGAGAATTCGGCAAATCGCCTTGTTGCTCTTGCCTTGCATCAGCAGCGCGAGCACGTCGAGTTGCCGTCCAGTAAGACCGAGGTTGGCCGGCGTCACATGTGCAGTATCGGCGCCGAGCCGGGACAGGGCGGGGCTTGGCTGAGGCGGGGCCTCTCGCGCCAGGATTTCGGGGGGTATGTAGATTCCGCCGGCGAAAACCAGTCGAAGCGCGCCTAGCATCACGTCGCGCTGTCCCGTTTTCGGAATGAAGCCCAGTGCTCCGAGATCGAGTGCCTTGACCACACTGGCGCGGTCCTGCTGGCCCGACAGTACAACGACCGAAATCGCCGGATAGCGTTCCCGTAATTCAGAAAGCACCGAAAAACCGTCCCGGTCCGGCAGGTTCAGGTCGAGCAGAATGAGCCCGAGGTCACCCTCTTCGGCAACGATCCCCATGGCCTGGCGGCTGTCCTCTGCCTCGAGAACGCTGATATCGTCCCTGAGATCCTTGAGCACCCCGCGCAGTGCCTCGCGGATCAGAGCGTGATCATCGACCACCAGGATTTTCATCAAACCCGAGCCTTCCGTTGCGGCTGGGTGCTGACCATACCTCAGGTCCAGGACCAAAGCATCCCCCGGCTTTCTCTCCTCAGCAGCGAAAAAGCCAACGATCGCAGGGAATTGTTGGGCTTCTCGGGGCTCGGCTCCGCCCGGTCGGCACCTCGGCCTGGATGCGCCGCGGGGCCTGCCCGATTTGCAATGAGGGTATCCACAGGCCGATTCCTGCCCTGGCGAAGATCGGCCCAATAGGAGACAATAGGAGATTATTGGGGCGGGAACGGCTGAAGCATGTTTTTCGATGTCTGCGCCGCGTGAAATCGAGCTTAAACTTGAGGCTCCGGCAAATTCCCTGTCACGCTTGGGCCGTAGTGCCCTGCTGAAGGGCGCCGTAAGGACATCACGCAAGCCCGCCAGTCTGGTCTCGGTCTATTTCGACACCGATAAGCTCAAGCTCCGCAACAAAGGATTGTCGCTGCGAGTCCGGCGCATCGGCGCCACGCACGTGCAAACCATCAAGCAGGAAGGGGGCGAGCCCGCTCCGGCTTTCGTCCGCAACGAATGGGAGCGTCAAATCTCCGGCAGGGAACCGGATCTGAAAGCCATGCAGGAAACAGCGCTTGAGCCGTTGCTCAGCAAGAAACTGCGGCGGGGGCTCAAGCCGGTATTCAAGACGCGGGTGCAGCGGACCGTCTATCCGGTTCACAGCGACGGCAGCGAAATCGAGCTGACCATCGATAGAGGGAGCGTAGAGGCTGGACGTCAGTCGGAACCGCTCTGCGAAATGGAATTGGAGCTCAAGCGCGGCGACACCGCCGAGCTTTTCAGGATTGCGCGCGCCCTCGCGCAGGAAATTCCGGTGCAGCTTGCGGTCAAGAGCAAGGCCGAGCGCGGCTATGCGCTGATTACCGGAGAGAAGGTTGCGGCAATCAAGGCGGCGCCGGTCGCGCTCCGCCCGGATGTGACCCGGAAGGCTGCGTTCCAGGCCATTGCGCGGTCGTGCCTGCATCAGCTCGTCGCCAATCGGCCGGCCTTGCAAAACGGCGATCCGGAAGGTGTTCACCAGATGAGAGTCGCGCTGCGTCGATTGCGCGCGGCGATTTCGCTGTTTTCGGACATCCTGGCCGGCCCGCAAACAGATGCGATGAAAAGCGAGTTCAAGTGGCTGGCCAGCGAGCTTGCGCCGGCCCGTGAACTCGACGTGTTCATCAACCGCGTATTAAAGCCGCTCTTCAAGTACAAGCCGAAGGAGCCAGGGCTGTCCATGCTGGCGAGAGATGCTCGCAAACGACACAATGATGCCTCTGCACAGGCCCTGGAGGCGGTTGAGTCGGCGCGGTTCCGCACGCTTGTGCTCGATGCCGCGGCATGGATCGAGGCCGGGGAGTGGACACAGCGAGGCGATGAGTTGCTGCGGCAGGCACGAGAGCATCCGATAGCGCCCGCGGCCGCAGAGGAGTTGCAACGGCGCTGGAAAAAGGTTCTCAAGCGCGGCAAGAATCTCAACAGTCTGGATCCGCGGCGGCGCCATAAGCTGCGCATCCAGACGAAGAAACTTCGGTACGCGTCGGAATTCTTCGCCAGTGTCTTTCCTGGCAGAAAGCTCGGTCGCCGACGTAAACGTTTTCTGAGCAGGTTGGAAGACTTGCAGGACGCGCTTGGCGATCTCAACGATATCGCGGTGCATGAAAGTCTCACCGAGCAGCTTGTCAGCGGCGGCGCGGATGGCGGCGAGCGCAGGCAGCGCGCCAGCGAAGCCTTCGCGGCGGGCCGCCTGTCCGGCCGCGAAGCAGCGCGGATTGCAGCCGTCCTCGCGGATGCCCAACATGCCTATGCGGCCTTCGCGCATGAGAAGCGGTTCTGGTCGTAGGGCGGGCATCAAAGCTCTCGAATCCGGCGTCGGGATGGGTTACGGTGCCGCTCGCCTGCCTCGCCCTCACCGTTCCTCCGCCGCAGCGGCGGAGAGAATGGTGGGGGCAGCGAGCATAGGGAGAGAAGCCAAATGATACCCAGGAGCATCGTACTTCGTGCGCTTAGCCGAAATCTGGCGATTGGAATTGCGGCGGGCGCCATGGTCGTGGCGGCTGCGTCCGCCCAGACGCCGAACAACAGAGGCTCGGTACAGGGCGTCGTCAACGACGCATCCGGACAGCCGGTCGCTGGCGCTTACGTGAAACTCAAGAATGACGAGCGCCGTCTGACCTTCATGGTCATCAGCAAGGACCGTGGTCAGTTTGACGCCAAGGATCTGCCGCCCGGGCAATATCGAGTCGAGGCCGTCGGCGCCGAGACTCAGAGCGATTGGTTCACCAATGTGACAGTCGCCGGCGGCGACAGCGCCAAGGTTGGCCTGGCACTCACCAATCGCCGCGGTCCTTCGCTTTCCCCGGCATGGCCGCAGCGCATCCCTGAGGCCGATGTCCTGAAAGCCTCGTCGGATCCCAAGGATCTGCCGGAAGGTGAGGGCAAGGCGCTGGTCGCTGAAAAATGCAGGTCCTGCCATGACCTGCTCCGGGTCGTGGTCAAGCGTTCCAATCGCGACGACTGGAATCATACCGTGGCGCGGATGCGCACGCGCATGTCGGTCGCACAGATTCCTGATTTGAGCGAGCAGGAAAACACGACGATCGTGAACTACCTTTCGGCCCATTTCGGCGAAAGGCAGCCGTACGACGCCAACAGCCGCCTGCCAAGGAAACTGTTGACTGGCAAGGCCGTCAATTATCGCGTCGTGACCTACGATCTCGTCAATACGCATGCCGAGCCGCATGACGTCGCGGTGGACCCGGATGGGAACGCCTGGGTCTCGGAGCGCGCCGGAAAGCTCGGACGCCTCGATGCCAAGACGCTGCAATTCACCGAATACGACACGCCGCCCGGCCCTGCTGCGCGTGAGCGGCAGAGCCTTGGCAATCCGCAGATCGACAGCAAGGGTATCCTGTGGGTGGCCGACGGCCCCAATAACCGCTGGCTGAGTTACGATACGAAGACCGGTAAATTCCTCGCTTTCGCCTGGACCGGTCGGAAGGGTCAGGCGGGAGGAAACAGCATGGCGCTGGCTCCAGACGGCACCGTCTGGGCAACGGGCGGCAACAAGGAGGCGCGCCGCCTGTTCCCGGACCGGGCGGAATTCAAAATCTATCCGTCTCCGAGCGCCAATCATCATCCGCTTCCGGGCGCCTACGGAATCGCGGTCGCCGGTGACGGCTCGGTCTGGTACGCCGAAGACGAGGCCGACATGATGGTTCGCATCGACCCGGCGAGCGGCAAGGTCGACGAGTACAAGATCCCCTATCAGGGGCACGCCTATCCACGCCGCATGAACAGCGACGCCAACGGCGACCTCTGGGTTGCGCTCTGGAATGCTGGCAAGCTCATGAAAATCGACCATAACACCAAGCAGATGACCATCTACTCGCCGCCCACGCAGACCGGCGGGAATTATTCCGTGGTCGTCGACAAGAAGAACAACCTGGTCTGGGTGAGCGAGCACCAGGTCGATCAGATCGCGCGGTTCAACCCCAAGACCGAGGAATGGACAGAATTCCCGCTCCCCGATGCGGAATCCGATCCGCGGCGGCTGGATATAGATCCGACGAACCCCAACCGCATCTATTTCAGCGGCAATACGCCGGGGCGGATGGGCTTCGTGGAAGTTCTCTCCGAATAGATACTAGGGGCGGGTTTCAAACCCGCCCACCAGAGCGGTCTAACCGATAGGGGCGGGTTTAAGACCCGCCCCTTATTCATGCGGTCCTCCGGCGGCATTGGAAGGCAGTGCTTGCACGTCTATATTGGGGGACCGCGCGGTGCATTTTGGGAGGAAAGCTGTGTCCACAAAAATCAATCTCGCTGCATTGTCGATCGGCCTTGCCGCCATGGCGCTGCCCGTGCGCGCAGCCGATGTGACGCCGGAGCGCCTGCTCGACGCCGCGAACGAGCCGCAGAACTGGCTCATGGTGCATCACGACTACAACAACTCGCGTCACTCATCGCTCAGCGAAATCAATCGGCAGACGATCAAGGATTTGAAGCCGAAATTCATCTTCTCGATCGGAGGCCGCTCGACCGGGGGCACGCTGCGCGGCAAGGAGGAATCCACTCCGCTGGTCGAGGATGGATTCATGTACGTCTCCGACACGCTGGATCGGGTGATGAAATTCGACGTGCGCAGCGGGACCGCGGCGGTGCCGCTCTGGCGCTATGATCCGAAAATCACGAAATCGCGCACCAATCGCGGGATCGCGATATACGGCAACATGGTTTTCGTCTCCACGAACGACGTGCGCATGATCGCGCTCAATCGCGATTCCGGCGAGGTCGTCTGGGAGGTCCAGGCTACCGCGCCGACCGATCCTGCGACCGGCACGCCATCGCCGAAGACGCAGACCTTCACGGCGGCGCCGCTGGCGGTCAAAACCGCCGGCGGAAAGGAGCTGGTCGTGCAGGGAGAAAGCTCCGGCGGGCAGCTCGGTACCAGGAGCTGGGTTGGCGCCTGGGACGTGCATAGCGGCAAGCTTGCGTGGCGGACCTTTACGATTCCGGCGCCCGGCGAGCCCGGCTCGGAGACCTGGAGGGACAATCACAATGCCTGGCGGATCGGCGGCGGCGGCGTATGGCAGACCGCCTCCTATGATCCGGCAACCAACCTGCTTTACTACGGCACTGGCGACGCGTTCCCCACGCACGACCCCGAGTTCCGGCCGGGCGACAATCTTTATACTGCGAGCACGATCGCGCTCGACGCCGATACCGGCAAGATCGTTTGGTATTTCCAGGAGACGCCGAACGAACATTGGGACTTCGACACGCCGAGCCCCAAAATGCTCTATGAGGTGTCGATCAACGGCGAAACGCGGAAGGTAGTGGCGAATTTTTCGCGCAACGGTTTCTTCTATACTCTTGACCGCAGCAACGGACAGTTCCTGCGGGCCGATCAGTATCAGGAGAAAGTAACCTGGACCAAAGGGATCGACGCGAAGACCGGCCGGCCGGTTGATTACGATCCGCAGCGGACGGTTCAGCTCTACGCGGGTACTGGCGCGCTGCGAGGAAAGCCGGCCCAGCAAGATTGTCCATGGTGGGGCGGCGCACCGACCTTCTTTCCTCCCACCTTCGATCAGAAACGCATGATCGCCTATGTGGCGGGAGCGGAAGGATGCGTGACGGGCACCGCTCTCAAGACTCCGCTCGATGAGAATAAGGACTATGTCGGCCTGCCGCCGTGTTGCAGCCAAGGGGGCAGAGCTTCGGCCCATGGTGCTCTTTGGGCGCTCGACGTGCGTACCGGCAAGGTGGCCAACAAAGCGACATTTCCGGTTCCAAACGAGTCGGGAATGCTGAGCACCGATGGCGACCTGCTCTTTTCCGGCCACCCCGACGGTCGTCTCGTCGCCTATGACGTCGACACGCTCAAGGAGTTGTGGACCTTCAGTCTGGGCACGCCAATTACGGCGCCTCCGATGACCTACAGCGTCGGAGGAAGGCAATACATCGCGGTCGTAGCCGGTGGCGCCGTGGGACTGCGAGGCGCCGGCCTCTATCAGCCAGGCGCAATCGTCGCCGTTTTCGGGCTATGAAGTAGGGCGGGTTAGCGCGGCCGATGTTGCTTGGGGGCTTTCACGCGCGCTGATCCGCGCGTAACCCGCCGACGGCGCGTGCGATGGCGGGTACGGCGCGCCCGCAGAACAACGGGCGGACTGATACAGAAGGAGCCGCGCGCCTAACCCGCCCTACTGGAGGGAGCACATGAAGCTCAAGCCAATCCTGGAACCGGGGATGAGGTAAAAATCAGTTCACCATGGCAGTGAACCAGCGGCTGAAGTCGTAAATCGCTGCACCGAAGGCGCAGGCCGCCAAGCCGCCGCAGATCACGGTCTTCAGCACTGCGGCGTTCGCACGCTGGAGAGTTTCCTTCTCAACCAGAAACGCCATGATGCTGAACCTCTCGCTCCCCGAGACTACCTAACGCCGGATTGACTGTTTTCGCCACGAGCCGTGCGGCAAAGCAGGATTGCAGGATACGCAAGCCTCGAATGCTTGATTATGCCGCCGTTACGCCGCGGCGGCGCGCCGTGACAGAAGTGAAGACCGCTGATACGAAGCCGCGGAAGCGACGCGTAGACTGGACGGTACGAGCACAAAGAGGGGACGAAATATGCTGCCAAAGCCGAAATGTCCGGTAATTGGGCTGGAGGAGCATTACTGGGACCAGGAGCTCGCAGCGCACGCGCAGGAGATCGAGCGCAATCCGAAAATTGCCGAACGGCTGTTCGATCTGGGGACACTACGCCTCAAGGAAATGGACGAAGCCGGCGTGGACGTGCAGGTGCTATCGCATGGAGCGCCGTCAGGGCAGCAGCTCAAGGGTGCTGATGCATCCGCGATCGTCGCGCGCGTCAACGATCGGCTCGCCGCCTTCGTCAAGACCAAGCCGGACCGCTTTGCTGCCTTCGGGGCGCTCGCCACCTGCGACCCCGCCGGAGCCGCAAACGAGCTTGAGCGCGTCGTTACCCGGCATGGATTCAAAGGTGCGATGATCCACGGGCTAACCAACGGCCAGTTCATCGACGACAAGAAATTCTGGCCGATCTTCGAGCGCGCCCAGAAGCTCGACGTGCCGATCTATCTGCATCCGTCGCTTCCGCATCCCGCGGTCATGGACGCCTATTACAAGGAGTACCTCAAGGATTATCCCATGGTAATCAGGGCGGCCTGGGGGTTTACGGTCGAGACCGCGACCCAGGCGATCAGGATGGTGCTCAGCGGGGTATTCGATGCCTATCCCGACCTCAAGATCATCATTGGCCATCTCGGCGAGACGCTGCCGTTTCTGGTCTGGCGTATCGATCAGGCGCTCAGCCGGCCTGGGCAGAAGGCAATCAGCTTCCGCGACGTCTTCTGTGGTCGGTTTTACCTTACGACCAGCGGCAATTTTTCCAACCCTGCGCTGTTGTGCTGCGTCCAGGAGATGGGGATCGACCGCCTCATGTTCGCCGTGGATTGGCCGTTCGTGCAAAACGGGCTGGCGACCAAGTGGGTGGACAACATGCCGCTATGCGAAGAGGACAAGATCAAGATCCTCAGCGGGAATGCCAAGAGGCTGTTGCGGATGTGACTACGGCCGCCGCTTGGGCGAGATCCTGAGATTCGTTTGCCGTGAACCGGAATTCTGGAGCAACGGCCGAGGACAGGGCGCCGATCCAAGGCCGCACAGTCGCGAGGGGGCGGGTTTGGTCGCCGGCCGGGTAGCGAAGTTTCCAGCGCTGCTCCAGTTTTGCGACGGCGGAAAGCCGATCCCCGCCACGAATGCGCTCGCGGCGGGCGGCGCCTTGGGCTTTGCAATCGTCTTCCTGACCTTAACAGGATGCGCGGCCGTTTTGGATTTCGGTGCCGGCCTTTGCACGCGAGCGCCGTGAGGCTCGGCCCGCTTCGCGCGAACGGCGCTTTCGGCGGATGCGATCTGGTTGGGCCTGATCACGCCGCCGGCATCCTCGGGCGGCTCGACTTGCGGCGATGCCGTCGTTGGTGCGGCAACCTCCCTCTGGGCTTCCGCCGTCGAACCGGGGGACGGCGGCGCCTCCGGCTCGACCCCTATGGGGGGGCCTCCGCTAAGCGGCTCATGGATTTCGGCGGCGTCAGCCGTCCCGTCGGCCTCGGCTGTCGGATTCGGTTCGATCGCACTGCGGACGGGGGCCGTCCGTTCGGCTTCCGCTGCTGCTTCCCCACCGGCAGATGCTGATGCTGACCGGTCCTCGTCCGCGACGGTGATCGAGGCGGTCCCCTCGCCTGGCTCCTCTTGCGGCCGGGTGTCTTCGACGCCCTCTTCCGGGGGGATTATCGATGTGACCGGCTCGTTTGGTGGCCCATCTGACTGCGCGTGTTCCTGCGGCTGTTCCGCCGCTTTCGGGGCCGCTGCCCCCAAAAGCCATTCGCCACCGCTCAGCGGGACGCTGTCCGCGGCGGCGCCAAAATGGCGTGCGCGATCGTCGTACTCGAATTCGCTCCGGCCCGCCGGGCTCGCATAGGCGAGCGCACGAGCCGGTTTGAGTGGCGAGACCTTCGCCTGCTGGGCAAGCCGCACAGTCGCAGCAAGCCCGAACATGGTGATGATCAACAGCAGGCTGGCAAGCGCCGCCCCGAGCATGAAACGAAGGGCAGGAAGCATTTCGAGTCCCGTCTTGTCCCGAACTCCACCGTCAGGCGCGGGCTCCTCCCGGGCATCCACGCCTTCGCGCCCTCGGTAGGGCGTGGATGGCCGGGACAAGCCTGCCCATGACGCAAGTTTTTTCAGAACGTCACCACGGCCGGGGGCCTGCCGGTGCTTATGCAACTCCGCCGCGAAACTGATTCGGCATACATATCAGAGTCGTGAATCCCCGTGAATCTCCAAGCGCAGAAATATCGAGGCAGCACGTCGGACGAAGCCGCCGGCGACCATGCGTCATCAGCCAACCGCGGATTGTGGCCGCCTGCGTCTCGTTGTATGGGACGGCGCCCTCGTTTCAGGCGCGGGCCCGTAGCTCAAAGGTTAGAGCCGGCCGCTCATAACGGTCTGGTTGGAGGTTCGAGTCCTCCCGGGCCCACCACGCAGTCCCGCGATCGCGGAGATTTCCTGAGACGCCGCGAATTGCGCCGAATTGGCGGGCTTGCGCGCAGGCGAGTTGTCTCCGCCGACGGCGCAGTTGATATTTGAGCGCCGCTTGCAGGCTTTGGTCTCTGGCCGCGAAATCCCGTTTCCCGGCGACGGAGAGCGCGTCGGACAGAGACTCGGTTCGAGTGAGGAGCTATTGCGCTGGAAGGCCGAGGATCTGGTACTGGCGTGACCATTCGGCAGGCATGTCGCAGAGACGAGCCATGCCCATTCCGTGAGGAAGCCGTCCTTCGATGGCGGCTTTCACGAGGTCAGGTGCGAGAAAGGCGAGCGATATAATCATGTTTACTCTGCGAACACTGCACCGCTCTCGCGCCGCGATACATTCGGTGTTTGCTGTCGGGTCGGTGATGAGTTCATCAAGCCAGCGGCGTCCCCGGGCAATCGATGCGACCAACGTCGCTCGGGTCTCCGCACGTATTGGACGAGCGGTTTCGGGCGGGGTGCATTGAGGCAAGAGAAGCTCACGGCGTCGCTTGGACGTCGTCTTCTCCCATGAGATACGAAGAGTGCCATCGTTTTTGGGCTGCTCTCGACTTGACTCAGTCACGGCAGTCAATTCGACAATCAACTGCTCCTTCTGAACCTCGACACGCGCGACGTGGGTGTCGATGAGGCTTCGGTCGTCGATTGGCCCCGATAGGTTAAGGCGGTCTCGGATTGTGCCGAGAACCAGATGCTCGATCTCGGCTGCCGGTACCCGCTGTATTGAGCCGGCGTGCTCGGCATCTCCATGCAGGAGCGTTGACGAAAGGTAGTATCGGTACTTGATCCCTTTCTTTCGAGCGTGGGTCGGACTCATCCGGTTGCCGCGATCGTCGAAGATGCGGCCGGCCAGCAATGCCTCGGAATTCATGCGCGTGGCTTTGCGATTCGTTGCCTGTTCGCTGAGCTTGGCTTGCACGGCGTCGAACAAGTCCTTGTCCAGAATGGCGGGCTGTTCGCCTTTGAGGATTTCGCCCTTGAAGGCCACTTCGCCGATGTAGAAACGATTGCGTAGGAGGTGCGCGAGCGGTCCGCGCGTAAACGGAATGCCACCAACCGTCTCGCCGGTCTTCAACGCGCGGACCTTCGTGACAACACCCCGCTGGCGCAGTTCGGCCATGAGCAGATTGAGGCTGCCGAGCTTGAGATAGCTCCGGAATATGGTCCGAACCCGCTCCGCCTCGGCCTCGTTGACGGTAATCTTACGGTCCTTCGAGTCGTAGCCGAGCGGCGCCATGCCGCCCACCCACAGGCCCTTGCGCTTGGAGGCGGCGATTTTGTCCCGGATGCGTTCGGAGGTGACCTCGCGCTCGAACTGGGCGAAAGAGAGCAGCACGTTTAGCGTCAATCGTCCCATGGATGTCGTGGTGTTGAATTGTTGGGTGACCGAGACGAAGGAAACGCTGTGCTGGTCGAACAATTCGACGAGCTTGGCGAAATCCGCCAAGGAGCGGGTGAGGCGGTCCACCTTGTAGACGACGATTACGTCGACCTTGCCGGCCCGCACGTCCTGCAATAGCCGCTGCAGCGCCGGCCGCTCGGTATTGCCGCCGGAGAAGCCCCCGTCGTCGTACTTGCCCCGTAGTAGCGTCCATCCGGTGTGCGCCTGACTGCGGATATACGCTTGTGAAGCGTCGTATTGGGCATCGAGCGAGTTGAAGTCCTGTTCGAGCCCTTGGTCCGTCGAGACCCGGGTATAGACGGCGCAGCGAACCGATTTGGGGGGCCGGACGCTCATTAACGGGCCTCCATCGTCGTTTTTTCCCGCAGGCCAAAGAACCGCGGTCCGTTCCAGCGGGTGCCGGTAATGGCGAAGGCGACTTTTGACAGGCTCGGATAAGTCTTCCCGTTCCAGGCAAAGCCGCCAGCGAGCACCGCGACGCGATGCATGTGCCCGTTCCATTCGCGGCCCAGCACAGTGCCCGGCCTCAGCTCGGCGCTACGTCGCCCAAAATCCACAGCGCGCTGTGCTGCCTTCTCCGGTGATTCCGCGGAGTCGAGCAGCCGCCGGCTCTCGCGGTCCAGATCGCCCAATCGATCGGCCTGCAGGCGATAGGCCAGAACGCGAAACAGGAGATGGCGGGGTAGGTGAGGGGGTGCTTGCCGCCCGAATACCACATGCCACCGCTTGCGAAGCACCCCCATATCGAGATCACGCAGTTGCGCGATCTCGATATCGAAGATTTTTCGGTTCGGTGCCGCAGGACCGATCTTGACGCGTGCCATGGGGCTCAGCGCGACTGCTGCTGACCGAGTTGGCGCGGCGCTGGTTCTCGGGGTCCGCCGTTCGTAATTCGATAAACTCGAACTCCATCTACCTTTGCCGAACTGAGCTTCAACTTAAGGCGCCTATTGACCACGCCAGCGAGAAAGCCGCGAATCGAATGCGGCTGCCAGCCCGTCGCCCTCATCATGGCGTTGATTGTTGTGCCTGCGGGTTGACTGAGCAGCGCGAGGAGCGCCTCCTGCTTGGTCCTGCCGCGGGCTGCGCGCGGGCGAGTGCTCTCCTTTCTCACCGGCTTTTTCGCGCCGCTCTTGGAGCGCGCAAGCTTGGGTTTCTTGCGAGTTTTGCTGTGCAACATTTTGGATCCCTTTCTGTTGTGACGACACCTGCGCCGTCACCACCGACGCCCCGCAACGGCGACATCGCCAGCGGGGCAGGGATCCAGAAGGGGCCACTGGGCCCTATCGGCATGGCAATACTGACGCTCCAACCGCGCTGGAAGTCCAGTCCTTTCGTCCAGCCGATCTGAGGGACTATCGCACCCAGACTACGAACCAGCACAGCTGGTGAGGTCAGGCATGCCGATACGATCTCCGGCGGCCGAGTGGATCACTGCGGACCGCACCCACGGCCAGCAGCTCAAGGCTCAGTTTCTGAAGACCTCCGCGCCAACCTCGGCCGAGGGCATCGAAAACTACCTGGCCTCGGGAATGATCCAGGTCTTTTGGGTGCTTAAGCGAGGAGGTATTCGACGTCCCCTCTGGCCGCTTGCAGTGAAAGCAAAGCACCTCGTTCGGGACGAGGGGGTCGCAGGTTCAAATCCTGCCACTCCGACCAGCCCACCGTCAAAGCCATTGATAAGCCACAAGTCCTTGCTCAACAAGGCGAACCGGCACAGGGCCGCGTACACAGGCGCGTACACAGGCGCGTACACAAACACGTCATCAGGATGGTTGGTCTCAATCGCAGTCGCACCGGGTCTTACTCGGCGCGGAAGCGAATTCCACATGGCGTTGGCGACGAATACAAACGGCTATACGGCACGCGCCTTGAGGCGAAGTTTTTCCGCCCAGCAGGAACACCTGCCCACGAAGCCAAGCAGCAATTCAACGAATGGCTTGCCGAGCACGAGGGCCGCGTGGCGGCAATCCGTGCCAAGCGCGACGGCACAGGGAGATCACTTACGCCGCGTGAGGCGCGCTCGCTCGCGGGCGAATGGTATTCCTGGTGGGTCGCGCGCCACGAAGGCAAGCACGAAATCGAGTATGACAACTACCGCGACCTAATCCAGGAGGCCAAGCATGCAATCAAACGTGGCGATTCTATTTGACAACGAGCACCGGGCAGGGCGCGTGATGGAGAATCTTCTGGGCGCGGCTGCCGATCATGCGATCATACAAGCTGGAATGGCCACTTGAGCCGACCACGATGAGATCGACCTTGAGCTCTGTTGCAAGCTTCACGATATCGTGGACCGGGTGGCCGCTGAGAACGTGAGTGTGAAGTTTGTCGCTGTCCCCGGCCATGCTGCGGGCGCGTTTCAGGACGTTCTCGAACCGAGCGGCTGGCGTTTGCGTCGGCTCGTGCGGCTGACCGATCAACTTGGGCATATGGCCCGTCTCTGCAACCGAGACCATATGCAGTTCCGCTTTGTCTTTTTTTGCGATGCGCAGAGCCATTGCGAAAGCTTCGAACGCGTGCTCGGAGCCGTCATTGGCATGGAGGATTTTACGAAACATCCGGCGTCCTTCTCCCCCACGCCGAATCTGATGCGAAACGCCAAATGCGTCAACGAGCCTAGCGCACGACCAGAACCGGGCAGGGAGCCATGTGGACCAGCCGGTCGGCGCGGCTGCCGAGCATCCGCTCGTAGAACTCCGAGTGGCCGGCTGACCCGATGACAAGGAGATCAGCCTTAAGCTCGGTCGCAAGCTCAACAATGTCGCGTACTGGATGTCCCGCAAGCACGTGCGTGTGGAGCTTGAGGCGAGTCTCCTCGGCCATCGTACGGGCGCGCTGGAGGACCGTATGGAAACGTCGGGCCGCGGTGCCCGTCTCCTCTCTTATTTCTTCGATGAATTCCGGCATGTGGTCGATTTCCTCGACCGACACCATGTGCAGTTCCGAGTTGTTTTCCTTGGCGAGTGTCATCGCCAGATCGAGAGCCCGAAATGCGCGTTCCGAGCCGTCATTGGCGCACAGGATTTTCGTGAACATCGCTTCCTCCGCCTCAGTCGGCTGCTTGGGCAACCTTACGAAGCGGCGTCACCATCTGTGGTTCGGCTGTGGCCTTTTCCGAGCCGGGCTGCGGCATCAGGTGGTGCGGCAGGTAGAAGGCGTTGGCAATCACGGTCGGGATAACGGCACTTCCAATGACGGCCGCCACGAGGGCCGAGTACTGGCCCTGATCGATGATCCCATGCGATAAGCCGAATAGCGATGAGATGGTGCCGAAGGTTAGTCCCGTGGACATCAGGAGCGTTGTGTACATGGCGTTTTTGTGAGGCGAGCCGAAGCGCTTCGCGACCGGATAAACACCTATCGTCTTGCTAACAACCTTCACGACCAGGAAGATAATGAAAGCGGCCGGCGCCGCGATCAGGGCCGGTACGGACACGAAGGAGCCGGCGCGGATGAAATAGAAGGGCGTCAGGAGTCCGAACGTCATGGTGCGCAGCCGTCGAAGGAGCGCGTGATCCTTGCCGACCGTTCCTGCCAGCACCATCCCGATGAGATAGGCCGGGAGAACAGCTTCGCTGTCGGCCCAGGCGGCGAGCGCCCCCATGCCGAGGAGGCCAAGCAGCAGAAACTTGGTCTCAAACTCGGAAGGTCGGCCTCCGTACAGTCGAAACAGGTGGCGTGTCACCCAGGGCAGAATCGTAAAAACCACGATTCCAACCGCGATGAAGATCGCCGTTTTCAACGTGAACGGCGCGAATATGAGTCCGAGCGCGAGCACGGTCCCGAGGTCGGTTACGAAACAGGCGGCGAGAATGGTCTTGCCGTATTCGGTCGTGTTGAAGCCGAACTCAATCATCACTGCATAGACGACCGCAACCGAGGTCGTGGACATGGCGACCCCCGCCAGCCAGCTCGGCATCACGTCCCATCCCAGTAGATAATGAGCAGCTGCGGCACACCCGACAAATGGGAAGAAAAAGCTTGCAACTCCGACGGCAGCCGCCTCTTTCCACTTGAGCCGAAAGACCACGGGGTCGAGCTCTGCCCCCGCGAGAAACGTGAGTACGATCGCTGCGATGCCGGCAAGGAATTTCACCCAGGGCTCGTCCGTCCCCAGCACGGCCGAGCCGATTGCTCCACCAATGATCAGTTGGGCCAGGATTCCGACGAGTATTTCAGTCAGCGCCGTCGAGACTCGGAACCAAACTGAGAGCAGGGTCGCAATCAGCGCTAGACCCAGCCACAGAGCCGCGAGTGCCCAAACTGCCGTCATATCTCTCCTCCGAATCGAGCGTTAGTCAGCAAACGACAAGCAAAATCCGCGCCTATCGTTCGGCGACACACGAGAGCACAAGCTTGGGGACAGCGGGAATGCCAAGACACACTCCTGCCGACGCCAAGCGCCCGGCAGGAGTCATCAGCCTCTCGGCAATTGCGGGGGGACTCCATCCCGTATTCGCGACGAACCTAATCGCGAATCGTTGCCGGCAATTTAATCGCATATCGGACATTTGCAAGGCTAGAAGAACCCAGCCTGCAAGAATCCAAC
>DATBHB010000158.1:0-13362 GCA_036557705.1 Xanthobacteraceae bacterium | reverse complement strand
TCGCCGGCCTTCATGGCTTCCTTGAGCGCACTATTAATGTCGTCGCGCAGCACGATTGTTCGTCCTTCGATCGATTGCACCGAATCCCGGCCGCCGCCATCCTCATCCATAATATACGCAATCAAGGCGCGTCGACAGCAGACGCTGAGCGCGGCCGCCATGCGCATGCCGGCAGGCGCGATTCCGCCGGGCACTTGGCCGATTGCGAACCATGCGGACCATGTCCGGCACATGCCCGGCCGACGTCTGGCCCGTGTCCGGCACAAACAACCAAAAGTTCTCTTGTGTGACGCACGACACAGTCGCGTCACCGATTTCATGCTGAATTGAGGCTGTCATACCGAAGGGAGAGGCGGAAGCAGGTTCGACTGGATTGGGGACGATCAAATTCAACGCGTGACCGCTCCAACGGGAGGAGAAGAACCATGCTGTTTCAGGCCTATCACGGCGTAACCGCCGCCGATCATCAGGCATACTTCAACAAGTGGTCCGCCCAGGGCTACCGGATGATCTCGCTGAGCGTCTATGGCGACGCCGGTAATGCCTTGTACGCAGCGGTCTGGGTGCAGCGCACCGGGCCGGCCTGGCAAGCGATCCACGGCGTGGACGCCGCCGACTATCAAAGCTTCTTCAGCAAATGGGCGGCTGCGGGTTATTACCCCGTGCTGGTCTCGGCGACGGGCGGGGCCAATGACGCCGTGTTCGCCTCCGTGTTCGAACAGGGCAATCCGGGCCCCTGGTCCGCACAGCACGGCATGACGGCCGCCGCGTTCGCGGCCGCCAACGAGTCCGCCCTCGACAATGGGCAGATGATCCGCTCGTTCTCGATCTACGGAACGGCCTCGGATCGGCGCTACGCCGCAATCTGGCATCCCAATCCGGCTTATGTGAAATGGCATGTACACGCGTCCGATTTGGGCTCGGCGGCATATCAGACGACCTTCACCGCCGAGACCCAGCTGCCGGGCGTCTATTTGAACGCCTATCGGCCGGCCTATGTGGCGCTGTCGAGCGACGCAACCTATTGCTCGGTGTTCAAGGACGATTTCGTCGGACCCTGGGCTGCACGCCACGGCCTTTCCGCAAGCGATTACCAGACTTTCTTCAACCAACAGGTCGCCGCGGGCAACTATCCGATCGTCGTGCAGGGCGGCGGTACGACGGCCGCCCCGATTTATGCTGCGGTCTTTGCGAAGCAGGATATTCCCGACGCCCGGCAATGGACCGTCACCGGGACTGCGCTCTCCGCTCTCACGCCGGTCGATCAGGCGGTGCGCATCTTCATGCAGACCAACGGCGTACGCGCCGCGCAGGTCGCCATCGCCAAGAACGGCGCCATGAAGGTTTCGCACGGCTACAGCTGGGCGGAGCCGGCCTATCGCATGACACAGCCGACCGACCGCTTCCTGCTCGCGAGCTGCAGCAAGATGTTCTTGGAAGCGGCAATCCAGAGCCTCTACGACAGCGGCAAGCTGCAACCGGGAATGAAGGTCTATCCGCTGTTGGGATTCTCCGGTCCGGCGGATTCGCGCAGCGACACGATCACGGTGCAGCAGCTGCTCGACCATAAGGGCGGCTACAACGACGGCACAAATCCGAAATATGCCGCAGCGCTCGACCCGACCTACAGCATGAGACAGATCGGTCAGGCGCTCGGACACGTCGTCAACGGCAAGCTCGACGTCGCCCACTACATGTACGGTCAGCCGCTGCAGTTCGCGCCGGGGACGGATTCGGCGTATTCGAACTACGGCTATCTGCTGCTCGGCGCAGTCGTCGAGAAAGTCACCGGGATGAGCTATCACGCCTATCTGGCACAGGCCGTCCTGCAGCCGGCCGGCATCAGCGAAGTCGAGGTGTTTGCGACGCGCGCCGCAGGCCGGACCGCGCAGCAGGCGATCGCCGAAGATCAGTACCTCGGACAGGATCCGCTCGACCTGGCGTCCACGCTGAATATCCCGGCGGTCTATGGCGGAGATGGCGAGATCAACGAAGTCGGCGATCCGAACGACGGCACGGCCGCGTCGGCCGAAGCCATGGCGCAGTTCGCCCACAGCCACGCCGCTTGGGGCAATGGCGGCCGGGCGCCAGGCGCCGCGCGCGCCGGCAGCACGCCCGGCGCCTCCACATGGGTGGAGTCCCGTGGGGATGGCATCGATTGGGCCTATACGGTCAACACGCGCAACTGGCCGCCGACCAACGGTAAGACCGCGGCCACAAAAGCCAAGGGCAATCAGGCGCTGAAGACGACGGCGTTCACGCTGACGGTGGCCAACGGCGGAACGGCCGGTTTCGAGCCCTCCGGCCATCTGCTGGTGGATACGGTCGGCAACGGGACTCAACTCGTTGCCTACACGGGCGTGAATGCTGGCGCCAACGCGTTCACCGGGTGCACCGCGTCGGCGAACGCGGGCACGGCCAGCGACGGCGGCAATGTGAAACAGGCCTCGACAGCCGTCGGCACGCCTGCGCTCACCCAGACGCCGTTCACCTTGAACGTAAGCAAGAACGGCACGCAGGGCTTTGCGCGCGCCGGAATGCTGCTGGTGACCAATTCGGCCAAAGCGCAGCAGGTGATCCATTACACGGGGCTCGGCGCCGACGCCTTCGAGGGGTGCACAGCGCTCATGTCGGGTGCCGGCACCGCCGCGGCCGGCACCGCCGTGACGCAGGCAACACTCGAAGCCAGCATCGACACGTTGCTCAATTCGATCGCGCTGTGACCTCGGCGCCGGGCAAACGCCGGGAGCCGATCGTCCACGCAGGCATCATCCCGGGCGGCGAAGCCGCCCGGGAGCGGGTCAGTAACCCGCACGCCGGGCGCCGCACCGGTCGCGCGGCTTCCGCAGATTGGGACAAGCGCTGCCGCGGCAGTTGCGTCCGCATACATTATACGTAACTAAGGGCCATGACCGAAACGCAAGTTTCCGGCGCTGCCGGCCCCGGCGCGTGGGACGACGGCAAGCCCACCGCGCTCCTGGTGCTGGCCGACGGCACCGTTCTCGAGGGCTTTGGGCTCGGCGCCACCGGGCACGCGGTCGGCGAGGTCTGCTTCAACACCGCGATGACCGGCTACGAGGAGATCCTCACCGATCCGTCCTACGCGGGTCAGATCATCACCTTCACGTTCCCTCATATCGGCAATGTCGGCACCAACGATGAGGACATCGAGACCGTCAACCTCGCGGCGACGCCGGGGGCGCGCGGCGTGGTGCTGCATTCCGCCATCACCCAGCCGTCGAACTACCGCGCCACGCGCCATCTCGACGAATGGCTCAAGCGCCGCGGCGTCATCGGGCTTGCCGGCATCGACACCCGCGCGCTGACCGCGCTCATCCGGCAGCACGGCATGCCCAACGCGGTGATCGCCCACGAGCCCTCGGGCCGTTTCGATCTCGACGCGCTCAAGCGCGAGGCGCGCGAATGGCCCGGCCTGGTCGGCATGGACCTCGTTCCGACCGTGACCACGGCGCAGCGCTTCACCTGGGACGAGACGCCGTGGCGTTTCGGCGAAGGTTTCGGGCAAGCTAACGGCGCCGAATTCCACGTCGTCGCCGTCGACTACGGCATCAAGCGCAACATCCTGCGCCAGCTCGCCGGCCATTCCTGCAAGGTCACGGTGGTGCCGGCGCGCTCCTCGGCCGAGGACATTCTGGCGCTCAAGCCCGACGGCGTGTTTCTGTCGAACGGCCCGGGCGATCCGGCCGCCACCGGCCAATACGCCGTGCCGGTGATCCGCGCCTTGATCGACAAGCTGCCGGTGTTCGGCATCTGCCTCGGTCACCAGATGCTCGGCATCGCGGTCGGCGGCCGCACCATGAAGATGCATCAGGGCCATCACGGCGCCAATCATCCGGTCAAGGATCTGGTCACCGGCAAGGTCGAGATCACCTCGATGAACCACGGCTTCGCGGTCGACCGCGCGAGCCTGCCGGCGAACGCGGTCGAGACCCACATATCGCTGTTCGACGGCTCCAATTGCGGGCTCAAGCTCACCGACCGGCCGGTGTTCTCGGTGCAATACCATCCCGAAGCATCGCCCGGCCCGCAGGACAGCCATTATCTGTTCGACCGCTTCGTAACGACGATGCGGGAATTTCGCGGCAAATGAGCGCGCGCACCGGGGCTTATAAAGTTTCAACCGGCGTGCGGTAACGTTGCGACAGGCTGACGAGACGCCAAGTCAGCCGTAACTCAGATGTATAAATCGGACCGTATAAGCCAGGCCGCATGAGTATCGCCGCCAAACGCACCGCGCCGAAAACCTTTCGCTTCGCCGACGACGGCCTGATTCCGAACAATCCGGAGCTGCCGCTCGTGCTCTATCGCGGCGGTATCGATCTGACAGGCTCGCCCGATCCCGAGCAGGTGATCGAAGACACGTTCGCGGCGAACGGCTGGGGCAATATGTGGCGCAACGGTATCTATCCGTATGTGCATTATCACTCGATGATTCACGAAGCGTTGGGCATTGCGCGCGGCCGCGCCATCGTGCGGTTCGGCGGCGACGGCGGTGAAGAGGTCGAGATCGCCGCGGGCGATGTGGTCATCCTGCCGGCCGGCACCGGTCATCAGCGCATCGGCCGCGCCGAAGAGCTCGTGGTTATCGGCGCGTATCCGCGGAGCGGCCAATACGATCTCTGCCGCGGCAGCAGGCGCGAACACGACAAGGCGCTCGCGGCCATCGCGCAGGTGCCGCGGCCGGTGACCGACCCGGTCTACGGCGACGACGGGCCGCTGGTGACGCTGTGGCCGGCATGATCGCCGATTGGCTGGCGTTCTGGGACAAGCCGCACGCGATCTACGTCAACGCGCGTCACAAGGACGTGCACTATCGGCTGATCGCGCAGGAGATCGCCGCGCTGCTGCCACAGCCGAACGCGCGCGTGCTCGATTACGGCTGCGGCGAGGCGCTGCATGCCGCGATCGTCGCCGGCGCCTGCGGCGAACTTCTGCTGTGCGACGGCGCGCCGAACGTGCGCGGCGGTTTGGCGGCGCGTTTTGCCGCAAATGCAAAAATCCGCGTGCTGGCGCCCGATGACGTGGAGCGGCTGCCGCAAGGCGCGCTCGACTTCATCGTGCTGCACTCGGTCGCGCAATATTTGTCGCACGAGCAATTGCGGGCGCTGCTCGCCACGTTTCGCCGCCTCCTTGCGCCCGGCGGCACCGTACTGGTGAGCGACATCATCCCGCCGCTTCTGTCCACCGCGGCCGACGTCACGGCGCTCTTACGCTTTGGCGCCGCGCACGGCTTTTTGCTCGCCGCGCTCGGCGGTCTCGTGCGCACGGTGTTCTCCGACTACCGGCGGCTGCGCGCCCGCTTCGGGCTCACGCACTACAGCGCAGCCGACATGCTGCAGCTCTTATCCGCCGCAGGTTTTGCCGCCGAGCGCGCCGCCAAGAACATCGGCCACAATCAGGCCCGCATGGCGTTTGTCGCGCGGGCGCGGTGAGGCACCCTTCACATCAGTTCCAGAAGTATTCGCACCAATTCGGCCTGTCGACGCGTGCCGGTTTTCGCAAAAACTTGGGCGAGGTGAGTTCGTGCGGTAGTCTGCGACACAGACAATCTCCTTGCTGCAGCTGCTATGCCGTCCCCGTTTAGGATCTCCAGCGCGAGTCTCGCCTCTGCTGTGGTTAGGCTAAAACGGCTGCGCAGGATCGACGCGGGCGGCTTCTTTCGCGCATCAGAATCCTTGATGATAACGATACTATAGGCGTCGTCCAGAAAGGTATCGTTGCGCGCCATTCTCAACGGAGCAACCAATACCGACAATGATCGTCGACCAGCACCCCGAGAAATTTCCAGGGTGCTTAAGGCACCGTCCCGGAAACACTCCGCACTGTGGCTCTCCGCGATCATTCGTTGCAAGCGCTCCGACTCCGAATAAATTTCCGCTGCAAGAACATTATCTCTGAGACGCAATCCGGCTCCATCGCGAAACAGTTCCTCAGCGATCTTGTTGACGAAAAGCACACGAGCCCTGCGATCCACCACCACTGCGCCGCTAGCGAGCCGTTCGAGAACTTCGATCGAAGCGAATCTGTACAAATCGATGTGCGCCAACCTGATATTCAGATGGAAAGCGCGCTGCAGATGCGGTAGCAGCCTTCGTAGCAGCCCTAGATCAGCTTGTTCAAAATCCTTTTGCCGGTTGACCGCGACTTCGACGAACCTTGTCTCGGAGTTTGTCAGCACGGCGTTGCTCATTGAATGAATGTCGAACCTGACGAGAAAATCGTTGTAGAATTCCGTCCGCCTGAACTCACGCTTCGGCATCACCATCGTGTCGGATTGTATGGATCCTGCCGGTTCGTGGGCGGTCTTTTGAAGGAAAACGTTTTTGGAATAATAATAGGTCAGGTACTCATTGCCCAATGCGGGAATGTCGGGGCCGAGCATGCCCCAGCGGTCCACCGGACCTGGGCCATAGCTCGCAATGCCCGCCATCTCGGCGCCGTATGCTGCGGCAATCAGCGAAAGCGCACGAGGCCATTCTGAAGGGCTGGCACCCGCATCATACACAGCCCCAATCAGCGCATCATAATCGGCCTCTTTCATGCTCCGTCCTCAGCACCTAAAGATCCGCCATCAGATCAATTTTCGTCCAGCCGAGTCAATCATTTCGAAGCGCCGATCCGATGGAAGCTGCACGAACAATTCAGCAGCCATTTGCCGTTTGTTACCTGCGCGCTTGTGCCTCATCGAAACGCATGATGCCCCCGAACCGACGATCAGCTATAGAGGCGAGCCCCTTGCCAAGCCTACCGAACAATACACGGAGCTCAGTGATGTGGAAATCGTCCATTGCAGGTGCAGCCCTATCAACTCTGCTTGCTGCCACGATCCCACAAGCGCATGCGGAGACGGATAACGCGATCAAGGTCGCGCAGAAGAGGCCGGCAATCAAAGTATCTCCTGCCGCCCGCAGCGCTATTCGCAGAACGTCCCCGCATGCCATGTGGACGCAAGTTGGCTGGTCCCAGGGGGCGCACAATTATAGAACGGACTCACGCGGCCATATCTTGACGGTGCTCGAAGCCAGGAGGCGCGGCATTCGTTGAACCGCGACCTGCCGCGGCCAGCTTGGCGGGCCTGTGCGCCTGCCCCGCCGGCACATTCAGCATTCGTGAGAGACGAGGATGTCGCCAGAGCTGGAACTGCGACCGAAGCGCCTCGAAATTGTAGTCAAAATATCCAAGCACTGCAATTTACGCTGCCGATACTGCTACGAATTACATGAACTGTCCAATAGGCAGCGCATGTCATTGGACCAAATTCGGCGGATGTTTATCAACATTCTTGGTCATGCGAGATCCCATGCATACTCGTTTATCAGATTCATTTGGCACGGCGGCGAGCCGTTCCTGATACGCCCAAACTACTACCGGGACATTGCACGCATCCAACAAGAGATTTTCGGTGGTCGAATGGACGTTGTCAACACAGTCCAAACGAATCTTACCGTGCTAACCCCGGACATGCTCGCGTTCATTGAAGAGGAAAAATTTTTTGAAGGTATTGGAGTGTCATTCGATCCATTTGGGGGCGATCGCGTCGACAAAGCAGGCCGATCGAAAGACCATGTCGTTATCAAGAACCTGCAAACCCTGATTGATCGAAAAATTCCGTGTGGCGCAATTACAGTTCTGACTTGTGACACCAGGAAGTCAGCCGTTGACAGCTTTGGGGTGTATGATTACCTAAATATCAGCCATCGATTTCTACCGTTTTACATGAGTGCCGATGCAGCTCAGGCCGCCGCCCATTCGCTGACGTTCGACGAGATGACGAGCGCTTATTGCGACCTTGTGGACGCCTGGTTGCAATCTAAAAACGCACCTTCGGTGCAGCCGATTGATGAATATTTTGCGTTCGCCAGACGCGTATTGCGACGGACACCGAAATATCACTTTGACCCGTGCACCGACGAATTTGTTTTCATTGTTGACGTAAACGGAGACATCTGGGGGGTCATGGGCGCTTACGATCCCGATCTTAGGTACGGGAACATATTCGAAGAGCGGATGGAAATAGCCCTTCAGTCGGAAAACCGGCGCACCCAGATAAAGTCGATCGAGAGGCGGCTGAGAACGCACTGTTCTGATTGTGAATACTATGGATATTGCCCGGGCAAGTATATTGCAACGGCGACGAAAGAGGAAAGAAGAGTGCTCGATGAGAATAGCTGCGTGGTGCGCGAAGTGATCACCCACGCTTTGTACCGGCTAAACGAAACCCAGCTTGCTTCGTAGCGCCGATAAGGGAGGTCGAAGGGTGATCTACATCATCAAAGGCTGATCATCCCTGGTTGCCCAACCAGCGTCGCATGTCGGGTTTTTGAGGCAAGAGCAGATTCTATGCGGACATATATTTCGGGCTTCGCCTTGCTGCTCATCTCGATACCCTGTGACGCACGTCACTTGGCAGGATCGCGTCCGTGCTCTTGCATGGATCGATCAACGGCTCTTTCCATGTGAGCGGTCCGTGATCGGAGCACTGAGCGTCATCAGCGTCGTGGTCGGCACGGCTGCCGCATGGATGGCCGGACGGCACCCTCGACATCGAGATATCATGGAAACGTTCGGTGGCGTTCTGTTGATCGCCGGATTTGCCCTGCTCGGCTATTCGTTAGAATGCATTTTTGGCCGACCCTAGCGCGGCCGAAAGTCTGATACCCGCCGGCGGGCGCTCGCTGCCCTCAGTGCGCCAGCACGCCATAGCCGCGGGCCATCGCAGCGGCAAAGGCCGCGATTAAGGCGCCGCCGGCTTTGCCGCCGGGCGCGCCGCGAAGAACATCGGGCACAATGCGGCCCGCATGGCGTTCGTCGCCCAGCCGCGGTGAGGCGCAAGAGCGCGCCGCACCTTGCCGCGGCGCTCGCAGTACGCGCCGCCGGCCTACGATTTGGCGATCTCGCGCGCGCAAGCGATGAAGCGCTGTATGATCGGGTTGAGCGTGCGGTTCTTCAACATTGTTATGCCGACCGGCGGCGGCCGCCCCGGCAATGCGACCGGCAGGACTTTTACGTTGAGATGCTTGGCCCCAAAGCGTAGCAGCGATTTCGGAAAAATCGCCAAAAATGGACCGTTCACCAACAGCGCTTGATGCATCTGGATCGAACCGCAAATGACAACGTTGCCCGGCAGCGGCAAGCCGGCGACCCGAAAAGCTTCAGTAAGATAGTTCCCCACCACGCTGTCGAGGCGGGGCAGCGTCCATGGTTGGTCCAGCAGCTCTGCCAACTTCAATTTGCGGCGTCGCAGGAGCGGGTTCTGCGGCCCCGCGACCACTGATCCAGGCTCCTCGAACAGGATTTCGGTCGCAAAGTCCCGTTCCGAGTCTGACGTCATCACGCGGCCGAGTGTCAGATCGCAACGCCGTTCGAGCAGGTCGCGGCGTTGCTGCACGAACGACGGCGGCTGTGATATCTCGAACGTGATCTTCGGATATCTCTGATGGACGCGCGCCACAACGGCCGCCAGAAAGCCTCCGAGCATCGGTTCGGTAGCGCCGATGCGCAGCGTGCCGACGGATGGATCGGCCAGAAACTCGATTTCCTCCACCCCCTGTTTCACGTCATCGAACATGACGACCGCCCATTTGAGGAGGGCGTGCCCGTATTGGTTGGGCTCAACGCCCTGTGCGGTGCGGTCGAACAGCCGCACTCCAAGCGCATGCTCCATGTCGGCGATCGTTTTCGAAACGGTCGGCTGCGACACCGCAAGGCGCGCCGCGGCTTTCGCCATGCTGCCGTGCTCCGCCACCGCGAGCAGGGTATCGAAGTCCCGCAATTTGAGCCGCCTGCGGACCCGCGCGTCGAGCGCCATGGCGCATTCCTATTTAGAATTTCTATAGCTGTATTCGAAAACTAAGCTTCTATCTATAGCGCCGGAATGCCAAGCTGCAACAGCTTCGACCCGATCGGAGGCGACAATGCAGATCAACAGGCGAGCGTTCGGCGGCGCGATGGTTTCGATCTTCGCGATGGCGCTGGCGGGTTCGCGGGCGGCAAACGGAGGCGAGGCGGATTATCCGGTCCGGCCGGTGAATCTCATTCTTCCGGTCGGGGCGGGTGGCGGCCCGGACGTCATCGCGCGCATGGTCGCCGATCGGCTGGCGCAACTCTGGCACCAACAGCTCATTCTTCTCAATCGGCCCGGAGCTGGAGGTCTGATTGCGTTGCAGGCTGCGGCCGGCGTCGCTCCCAACGGCTATACGCTCTACATGCCGCTCAGCTCCACGTATTGCGTGCTGCCGCAAACGCATCCACACCTGCCGCTCATGCTCGATCGCGATCTGGTCCCGATCGGGGTCTTGGGCGAGCAGCCGATGGTCATCGCGGTCGATCCGAAGCTCGGGATCGGCAGCCTCGCCGAGTTGATCGCGCTTGCAAAGAGGCGGCCGGGAGAAATTCTTTACGGCGCCAATCCCGGAGGCTTGCCCAACCTGACCGGCGAGTTGCTCCAGCAGCGCGCGGGATTCAAGTTGCGCATGGTTCCCTATTCCAACACCGTAAAGGCGTTGCAGGATACCGCCGGAGGCACCGGCCAGGTCGCCATCGAAAGCCTGTCCGGGCTCGGCAGCCTGATCCAGAGCGGCATGCTCCGTCCGCTTGCCGTCGCCTCAGCCAAACGCCTTCCGAACTATCCCAACCTTCCAACGGTCGCCGAAGCCGTCCCCTCAGTGGGCCCGTTCGAGGCCCGCGGCTGGTTTGCGTTGACGGCGCTGACCGGGACGCCCGACGCCATCGTGCGCAAGATCAACGCCGATCTGCGCACCGCCTTGGCGGATGCCGAGCTGCACAAGAAGTTCGCATCCTTGGGCACCTACCCAATGCCGATGTCGCTTGCGGAGACAGCCGCGTTCATCCACGGCGAGCAGGACCTGTGGCGGCCGGTGGTCCGGAAGGTGCTGCTCGCGCAGCCGTAAGCCTCCGCTCATCTAACATTCGCCACGGACACCCCGAATTCAGGCGAAACGGCTCTTTCCATGTAAGCGGCCCATGATCGGAGCACTGAGCGGCATCGGCGTGCTGGTTGGCACGGCTTTCGCCTGGATGGCCAGCCGGCGCTCTCGACATCAACGGATCATGAAAACGTTCGGCGGCGTTCTGTTGATCGCCGGATTTGCCCTGCTCGGTTACTCGTTGGAAATATGTTTTGGGCCACCCCTCGCTCCCGTGTGACCGGGCCCAGCCCGCTCTTGGCCCGCGGAAGCTTTTTGGTCCGCCTTCGCTTGGCCGTCCGCGGCACCGTACCCGATCACCAAAAATAGTTGCACGTCTCCCGAGGGCTTTGCGGGCGAGCGGTCGACAAGAAACATCGGCCGCAATCCGACGCGCATGTCGTTCTTGGTCCGGTTGCGGTGAGGCCAACGCGCTCGCACCGTATGGCGATGCGAGCGCGAATCCTCCCACTCGCCGCCAAGCTAAGCGGCTCGCCTGAGAACGTCTGGGCGCAGCGTCGCCCGCATGCTCGACCGTTCATTCATGCGGTCGAGCCACCGCCCCAATCGGGTGTTCAAGAGAAGCGATTTTCCTTCCGGTGTCTCCGCCAGAAAATCGAGCTGGGGCGCCAGGATCAGGTCTGCGAGCGACAGGGTGTCGCCGGCGAGAAAGAGCTGCGTGCCGAGCAAGCGGTCCAGTTCCGCGATGCAGATTCGCCCAATCGGCATCGCGGCCTCGATCGCCACGTCGTCGGTCGCGGTGCCGAGCAACACGGGACCGACAATGCGCTGAAAAACGATGACCGCGGCGACCTTGGGAAAGAAATACCAGTCGTTGATGCCGATGATCTGATTCATGCGCGCCGCCGACCGATGGTCCCTGGGCTGCAGCGCCGGCGCCGGAAATTCGGCATCGATATAGCGCAAGATGGCTTGCGTTTCATAAAGCGCGAAATCGCCGTGCTCGAACAGCGGCACGCGGCCGAACGGGTGCTTCCGCAGATAGGCTTCGCCTTTGCTTTCGCGCGGGCCCATGGATTGCACGCGGTAAGTGACGTGCTTTTCTTCGAGCCCCATTTGTACCGCGCGCACGAACGGGCTGCCGGGCACTCCATGAACGACGACGTTACTCATGATCTGTCTCCTTGCATCCGATTAAAGCTGCGACGTTCTTTGTCTGCCGAAGCCCTCATGCTTCCGCTTCGGTCTTGAAGCGCTCCAGCAATCTCGGCCAGCCGCCATTGACGTCGTTGCGCATCTTCTCGCCCGGCTCGGCGCCCAACTGCTCGAATTTGCGATGCTCGAGCTCGACGCGCGTCGCGTTGGCGCCTTCGGCGATGAAGTTGACCTCCACCTCCGAGCCGACCGTCGTGTCCGGCTGCCACTGGCTGTTGATGTCCCACGTCATCACGAAGCGCTGCGGCGGCTCCCAGACGACGATCTTGCCGACATTCGTCTGCGTGCCGTCTTCGGCGAGCTCGTACCAACGGCCGCCGAGCTGCGTTTCCATGACCGCGCCTTTCATCGGCGTCTTGCCAATGCCGTGGTCGCGGGGCCACCAGCGGCCAAGACCGGACGTGAACACCTCGAACGCATGGGCTTGGCTGGCGTTGACGCGGATGCTCTTGCGCACCGGTGCAATCGTGATTGTCAGCGTCATCTCTTTGCCTCGCTTTCTCTGTTTGCCTTTTCAACTTCGGCCGCAAACGCCGCAAGCGCGTCGTCCCAGAATTGATCGAGCCATTTGCGCAGCGCGCCGAGCCCCTGCGGATCGATGAAGTAGACCCGGCGCGTTCCTTCGGGCCGATCCGCCACAAGACCCGCCTCCTTGAGCACCTTCAGATGCTGCGACACCGCCGGCCGGCTGACCGGCAGTCCGCGGGCGATGGCACCGACCGGCTTCGCTCCGGATTTCAGCCGCTCAAAAACGCGGCGCCGGGTTGGATCGGCCAAAGCGGTTAGTGCATCTTCGTAAGTCATAACTTACCGTAAGCTTATACTTACGGATTGTCAAGACGAAATTTGGATCCGCTGTCCGAAGGTGAGCGGTGAGCCGAATTCATCACGGACTGGCAAGCGTGCCCCCGAGAGCGACGCATTCGTGCCGGCGCGCGAACGGCCCGCCCGGAACTTTCCACTCCGCCGCGCGTTAGGGGTGTCGACCGGGCTTTTACTTCTTTTTCGGGGGAAGAAGGGGCGCTCACGCGCACCATACCAGCCGCGTCGGAACCGTTGGGGCGGGGCCGCTCGACCCCTCAGGACGTTCGAGTGCTATGAATGAGCGTTGAAGAAATCGCCGGCGATCTGACGTTGCTGCCGTTCGCGCGCGGACCTGCGGCGCTCGATACGCCGCCGGCCTTCTTGGACATGCTGCCGGTGGCGACCTATGCGTGCGACGCCCAGGGGCGCGTGCTCT
>DATBHB010000157.1:0-11492 GCA_036557705.1 Xanthobacteraceae bacterium | reverse complement strand
TGGTGGGCGCACAAGGACTCGAACCTTGGACCCGCTGATTAAGAGTCAGCTGCTCTACCAACTGAGCTATGCGCCCCGCCCCGCCGCTGCGGCCAGCCGCCGCAGAGCGCGGGTGCTCTACCAAGGCGGGCTGCGCAAGTCCAGCAAGGAGAGGCTGGCCGCAACCGGCCGCAACCCCACTGGCCCTGGAAATCACCCCGAAATGGTAAGCCGCCGGGGGTTTGCCCGGCGGCTCCCATGCATCGGCGGCCGTGTCGGGGGGGCTGGGAGTACGGCCGCCGCGCCAATCAAAACGGATCAGAGCTTCTCTTCGTTCCCAGGCCCCTCGCCGAACGAGCGGGGCGCCCTTTCGATACCGCGCTCCTCGCCGCGCCGGAAACCACGCTCGCCGCGTTGGTCGCGCATCGGGCCGCGGAAGCGCTCGCGGTCGCGGCCGAACCGGCTGAGAATCGCGAATCGGCGCTTCTGGCTGTCATCGAGGCTGTTGTAGAGCGGTCCGGTCGCATCCGCCAATTTCTTGAGCGCCGCGCCGGTTTCGGAGAGGGCATCGGCGCGCCGCTCCATGCGCGCGACGGGATCGGTACTCGACGGCCCGCCCCTGCGACGCGCCTCGACGGCGGAGCCCAGGCGGTCAAGGCGCAGCTTTTGATAATCCCGCGCCGCCTCCTCGAAGGCCGGCCAATTCTTCTCTTGGTCGGGGTTGAGCGAAAGCCCGGCCTTGAGCGCTGCTAAACGGGCGTCGGCAAACGCACGCATGTCCTGCATCGTGGGCTGGAAACGGCGCAAGCCATCCGGACGATTCTGTGCAAGGACGAAAGTCGAGCCCAAGACCGTCAAAGCGACGGTGCTGACGATAACCGGTTTCCACAACATCGGTGCCTCCAACCGCTCGCGTCTCGCCCTCGATTCAAGTAGAAGTGCAAACTGCACACGCAGCAAGTTAAACTTTGGTAAGCTCGAAAAACGGAAAGCCGCCGGGGGTTGCCCGGCGGCTCCCATGCGTCAGCGGTCGTGTCGGGGGGCTGGGAGTACGACCGCTGCGCTAGCCAACATCGATCGAACCGTTCTCTCGCATTACACTCGCTCCGAGTAGATGGATGCGGAGGTCTCAGCAAGTTAAACTTTGGTAACGGCCCTTGTTCCGGATCACAACGTGATGATCCATAAATATGGTGCTGCGGTCTTTGATTTCAATTCCCGCAGCGCCCGTTGCGGGGATCACCCTCGGAGAGATAGGTAGCCGCCGCCGCCGATGCATTCAACCCGGATGCGCACATCTGTCCTGGACTGGTTCCGGACATGATGTCGCAGGTCAGATCGCGTCCGTCGAATGGATCCGCCGCTCGGGTGTGTCAACGATGCCGAGTTGGCCGCGCTGGCGCTTGATCATGAGTTTGTTGAGAGCCCCCAGATAGGCTTTGGCGGAAGCGACCAGCGTGTCGGGGTCGGCGCCTTTGGCGGTGACCGATCGCCCATTTTCAGCAAGCCGCACAGATACTTCAGCCTGTGCGTCAGTGCCATGGGTGACAGCATGCACCTGATACAATTCCAACACGGATTCGTGTGGAATGAGCCGCTTTATCGAATTGAACGTTGCATCCACGGGACCGTTGCCGGTTGCCTGAACGGTGTCGTGTTTGCCGTCGATGTCGAGCGTCAAGGTCGCAGATTGCGGCCCCATGGTACCGGCGATCACGGTGAGGGAGACCAGTTTGAAACGGCTCTGGGCGTGCGCAATCTCCTCGTCGACGAGCGCTTCGATATCCTCGTCATAGACGTGCTTCTTGCGGTCCGCGAGCGCCTTGAAGCGTACGAACGCGTCTTCGAGCTGGTTTCCGGCGAGCCGATAGCCCATTTCTTCGAGCTTGTGCGTGAAAGCGTGCCTGCCCGAATGCTTGCCCATGACGAGCGACGTCTGTTTCACGCCGACGCTTTCCGGCGTCATTATTTCATACGTTTGCGTGTGCTTGAGCATACCGTCCTGATGGATACCGCTTTCGTGCGCGAAAGCGTTGCGGCCGACGATGGCCTTGTTGTACTGCACCGGAAACGACGTCACGGCCGAGACCAGCTTCGATGCCCGTGTCAGCATCGTCGAGTTGATGCCGGTCCAGAAGGGCAGCATGTCGTTGCGGACCTTCATGGCCATGACCACTTCTTCAAGCGCCGCATTGCCGGCGCGTTCGCCGATGCCGTTGACGGTGCATTCGATCTGCCGGATGCCGGCACGTACTCCCGCGAGCGAGTTGGCGACTGCCAAGCCCAGGTCGTTATGGCAATGGGCCGAGAACCGCGCCTGCTCGGCATTGGGCACGCGCTCGCGCAGCATCCTGATCAGCGCGAAATACTCCTCGGGAACGGTGTAGCCGACCGTATCGGGGATGTTGACTGTCGTGGCTCCAGCCTTGATCGCGGCCTCGATACAGCGACAGAGGAAATCGTGCTCAGTGCGGGTGCCGTCCTCACAGCTCCATTCGACATCATCGGTAAAGTTGCGGGCGCGCGTCACCGATGAAATCACCATCTCGTATACCTTCTCCGGCTCCATCTGCAGCTTCCACTTCATGTGGACCGGCGACGTGGAGATAAAGGTATGGATTCGTCCGCGCCGCGCCGGCTTGATGGCCTCGCCGGCGCGGTCGATATCCTTCTGGCCGGCTCGGGCGAGACCGCAGACCACCGCGTTCCTGGCGCGTTGCGCGATATCGTGGACGGCAGCGAAGTCGCCGTCCGAGGCAACCGGGAAACCTGCCTCGATTACATCCACGCCCATCGCGTCGAGCACCTCGGCGACTTCGAGCTTCTCCTCGTGCGTCATGGTTGCGCCCGGCGACTGCTCGCCGTCGCGCAAAGTGGTATCGAAGATGATGACGCGATCAGCTTCGGACTGTGCTGGCACGGTCATGGAAAATGGCCCTTGTGGTTTTGCGCGCAGCATAAGCTTCCTGGAGCTTGCGGGCGCTCGTTGGTCCGTGTGTGGCTTCCGGCAATCCCCTGAGCGCCCAGGCGCAAGCGCCCGGCCGGCCCTCAGGGGACGGTAAGCAGCAGGAGCCGGGCCGAAATGGCGGCAACGCCGGGGACAGCCGCTTCGGCTTCCCGGAAAATCGCGCGACTTGTGCGGCGCGTCGCTGTCACATCTTCCCTCTTCACGGTCGCATCAGGGAGCGCAAGACGCCAAACTCCGCGTCACCTGAAAATAGGACCGCGGCTGTTCTACCGGAAGAGGTTCCGGGAATGCAAGCTAAGCCGTGATGATGCCCTCGGTCACCGTGACGGCGTCCCCTCCAACCCAGCTGGAGACGAGATTTCTCGCCGCAAGAGTAAATCCCAGCCGAATCAGGCTCGGTCGTCCCATCTTCCGTCCAGGCGCGTGCAGAGCCGAATTCAAGACTTCTTCCCCAGCAGGGCCTGGTGAATTTTTTCCAGCTCCTTGAGCTGCGTTCCGTCAATTTTGGGAAATTGAAGGTCGAGACTTTCCAAAGCCTCGATGATGGCTTTTGCCACGAGCAGGCGCGCCATGGGCTTGTGATCCGCCGGGATCACATACCACGGCGCGTTGGGCCGGCTGGTCTCCCGGATGGCGTCCTCATAGGCGGCCATATATTGGTCCCAGAGCTTGCGCTCAGCGAAGTCGCTCGTCGAGAATTTCCACTGCTTGCCCGACTCTTCCAGACGGGCGAGAAATCGGCGCTTCTGCTCCTCCTTCGAAATATGCAGGAAGAATTTCAGTACAACGGTGCCGTTGCGGGCGAGATGGCGCTCGAAACCGCGTATGGACTTGAAGCGGCGCTTCCAAACATTCTTGTGAACGAGGCTCGAGGGCAAACGTTCGCGGGCAAGCCCGTCCTCATGCACGCGCACAACGAGGACCTCCTCGTAGTGGGAGCGGTTGAAAATGCCGATCCTGCCGCGGCTTGGCAGGCGCTGCGCCGCGCGCCAGAGGAAATCGTGATCCAGCTCTTCAGAACTTGGCACCTTGAATGGATGAACCTCACAGCCTTGCGGGTTGATCCCGCTCATGACGTGCTTGATGACGCCGTCCTTGCCGGCGGCATCCATAGCCTGGAGCACGATGAGGATCGCCCAGCTGTCCGCGGCATAAAGCCGTTGTTGCAGATCGGCGAGCCGCTCGATATCGCCGGCCAGAATGGCCTTGGCCTCAGCTTTGTCGAGATCGAGGCCACAGGTATCGGCAGGATCGATTTTGGCCAGCCGGAAACTCTCCGGATCGTCGATGCGGAACCGCTTGGCAGGAATTTCAATCATCTCGGCTCATTCGGAACAGCGGGTTCCGTCATCAAACGCCCTAATTCCGTCACGGCAAGCTTACGATTAACAAGAACAAACGAGAAGCCCTCTCCGAAGGGAGAGGGCCGAGTTAAGCCACGTCGAGATTAACGGCTTGGCGCCGCGAACTCACGGCTTCACGAACAGACCGACGATACCCGCAGATCCCTTGGAATGGGATGCGCCTTGCGGGGGTACGATCTTGGGGATGAGTTCCTCTCTCGTCAGCCCCGGAGGCAGTTCCTTCGGGTCGAGATCGGTTGCGATGAGGACGAACGTGTAGTGATGCGGCTGGACGTTAGGAGGAGTGCACGGTCCGTTATAGAGACCATTGCCCTGCGTGGCCTTGCCGCCGACGAACTTGTCCGATGCCTTGCTGAGCTCGCCTTCGGCGAATCCGGTCACCGTCGGAGGAATTCCATAGGTCACCATGTGATGCACGCCGGCGGGCGCCCGTCCTTCCGGGTCCTCCATGAGCAACGCGAAGCTCTTGATGCCGGCGGGGGGATTGGCCCAGGACAACTCGGGCGAAACGTTGTCGCCGACGCAATTCGGATTATTGGGGGTGTTGTTGGCGAGTTTCTTCGGCATCATGGTGCCGTCTTTAAAGGTCGTTGACGTCAGGCTAAACACTTTCTGCTGCGCATTGGCGGCTCCCCCGGCGCACGCCAATGCGAGTCCGATGCCGCCGGCCAATACTGCATTTCCAATCATTCGCTTCATTGGGATACTCCTCCTTCGGCACATTTGCCGTGCAACAAGTCTAACGTGCGCCAAGCACAGATCAAGAGCAATGGAATGACCGGGTACCGCGGGCACCTTGATCAATGCTCGCCGCCGGCCTCTGATGCCTCCAACTGAACGATCTCCAGCTGCGATTGGCCCCGGTCGCGCGATCGCGCAACAATCTGCTCCTCGTCGTTGACGATCATTTCGATCAGCTCAACCACGCCAGCGCCGCGTTCGCCTCGCAATCGAACATCGGCCTCGTCCTTTACCGCCGGCAACGCGTTGGCCACAGCGGCAGCGCAGCCGCACGCGCGCAGGAATGCATGATCGTTTTCGGCATCTCCGACAGCGACAATCTTTTTCGCCGAGATTCGCAGTTCCTCGAGTGCTGCAAAGAGGCCGACCGCCTTGTTCATTCCGGTCGGCAGCACCATCACGGCGCCCTTGTTGAAGATAATCTGGTATTCCAGCCCGAGGTCGCGAATGACTTCGAGCACCTTGGTCTCGTTCGGCTCCCAGGTCGCGAGAATGGCGCGTCCGACCGAGAGGGGCTCGACCTTGCGACGCCTGAGTGTGTTCACAAACAGGTCTGGCGGCGGTGGCACAAGCGCTCGTTCCTCGCCCGTAACTGGATTGTAGAGGAGGGCGCCGTTCTCGGCGACGACACGATCGCAAACGTCCATTCTTTCGAACACACGCTTGAGATCGGGTAATTCTCGTCCGGTCACCAGCACCACCCGCCGGCCCGTCCGCTTGAATTTTTCAAGAGCGGCAATGGTAGCGGGTGAAACAACGCCGTCATCGGCCAACGTGCCGTCATAATCGGTTGCAAGCGCGAGAAAATACACCCTTTAGCTCCTGGAGGCCCGATGCCGGCCGGCGAACACTCGTTCCCCGACCGAACGCAATCGTCGGCGGCTCAGTTCCGGCTGCGATCGACCAGCGCGCGCTGCTTGATCCAAGGCATCATGGCGCGCAGCTTGGCGCCGATCTCCTCGATCGGATGCGCAGCCATCTTGGCGCGCATTGCCTTGAATGACGTCTGATTGACACGGTTCTCCAGCATCCAGTCCTTGACGAACTTGCCCGATTGAATATCGCGCAGGATCGTTTTCATCTCGCCGCGCGTGTGCTCATTCACCACTCGCGGCCCGGAGACATATTCGCCGTACTCGGCGGTATTCGAGACCGAATAGTTCATCGTCGCGATGCCGCCCTCGTAGATGAGATCGACGATCAGCTTGACTTCATGCACGCATTCGAAATAGGCCATTTCGGGCGCATAGCCGGCCTCGACCAAGGTCTCGTAACCGGCCTTCATCAGTTCAACCAATCCTCCGCACAGCACCGACTGCTCGCCGAACAGGTCGGTCTCGCATTCCTCGCGAAATGTCGTCTCAATGATGCCGGCGCGGCCGCCGCCGATCGCCGAGCCGTAGGAGAGCGTCAGATCGTGCGCATTACCGGAGATGTCGCGGTGCACGGCCATGAGCACCGGAACTCCGGCGCCGCGCTGATATTCGGCACGCACGGTATGGCCCGGCCCCTTGGGCGCGATCATCATCACATCGAGATCGGAACGCGGCTCAATCAGATTGAAATGGATGTTGAGGCCATGCGCAAACATCAGCGCTGCGCCCTTTTTCATGTTGGCGTGCAGATGGTTATTGTAGATGTCGGCCTGCAGCTCGTCCGGCGTGAGCATCATCGTGATATCTGCCCACTTGGCCCCCTCCGCGACATCCAAGACCCTGAGCTTCTCGGCCTCGGCCTTGGCGACCCCCTGCGAGCCCTTGCGCAGCGCGACTGCGACGTCCTTGACTCCGGAATCCCGTAGATTCAGGGCATGGGCGTGACCCTGGCTGCCGTAGCCGATGATAACGACCTTCTTGCCCTTGATCAGGTTAAGGTCGGCGTCGCGATCATAGTAGACTCGCATAGCAATCCCCTTCCAAAAGCGCGATGAGTGGCAGAAACGGCAAGCTCACATCCCCTCCGGCCCGCGGGCGATTGCGACGATGCCGGTACGCGAGACCTCGACCAGCCCGAGCGGAAGCATCAGATTGATAAAGCTCTCGATCTTTTCCGATGCTCCGGTGATCTCGAACACAAAGCTTTCGGTGCCGGCGTCGATCACGCGGGCGCGGAACGCATCGGCGAGGCGGAGCGCCTCGACGCGGTTTTCGCCCTTGCCTCGTACCTTGACCATTGCCAGTTCGCGTTGGATCGAAGGCGCGGCAAGGCTCAAGTCGACAACGCGGTGCACCGGGACCAGCCGCTCCAACTGGTTCTTGATCTGCTCGATCACCATCGGCGTGCCGCGGGTCACGATCGTGATTCGCGAGAGATGTTTCTCGTGTTCGGTCTCCGAGACAGTAAGCGAATCGATATTGTAGCCGCGGCCGGAGAACAGCCCGATGACGCGAGCGAGGACACCGGGCTCGTTGTCAACCACGATCGCCAGGGTGTGCGCCTCGATCGCTTGCGCAGCGGGCGCGGCAGGGTAATGAGACGTGTTCACGATCAGACCATTATCTTGCCTTCCTCGGTAACCGCCTCTTCGATGTCCTCGGCGGCGCCGCCGAGCAGCATTTCATTATGGGCGCGCCCGGATGGGATCATTGGGAAGCAGTTCTCGTTCGGATCGACCACGCAATCGAAGATCACCGGCCGCCTGACCTCGATCATTTCGTTGATTGCGCCGTCGAGATCGCCGGGTTTCTCGCAGCGGATGCCCACTGCGTGATAGGCTTGGGCGAGCTTGACAAAATCCGGCAGCGCCTCGGTGTACGAATGGGCATAGCGGCCGCCATGCAACAGCTCCTGCCACTGCCGCACCATTCCCATGTACTGGTTATTGATGATGAAGATTTTGATCGGCAGCTCGTATTGCACGGCCGTTGACATTTCCTGCATCGTCATCAGCACGGATGCCTCGCCGGCGATGTCGATGACCAGAGAATCCGGGTGCGCCAGCTGCACGCCAATCGAGGACGGCAGTCCATAGCCCATGGTGCCAAGCCCGCCTGAGGTCATCCACCGGTTCGGCTCCTCGAAGCGATAGAACTGCGCCGCCCACATCTGGTGCTGGCCGACTTCGGTAGTGATGTAAGTGTCGTGGTTCTTGGTGAGCTCGTAGAGCCGCTGGATCGCATATTGAGGCTTGATCACCTCCTTGGAGTTCCGGTAGGCGAGCGACTTGCGGGTGCGCCATTTATCGATTTGCTGCCACCAGGCGACGAGCGCCTTGCTGTTGGGCGCCGTTGTTCCCGCACGCCACAGCCGCAGCATGTCGTCGAGCACACGGGCGCAATCGCCGACGATCGGGATATCCACTTTGACATTCTTGTTGATCGAGGACGGATCGATATCGACGTGGATTTTCTTGGAGCCCGGCGAGAAGGCGTCGAGCCGGCCGGTGATGCGGTCATCGAAGCGTGCACCGATACAGATCATGACATCACAGTCATGCATGGCCCAATTGGCTTCCCAGGTACCATGCATGCCGAGCATGCCGAGCCATTGCCGGTCGGACGCCGGATAGGCGCCGAGTCCCATCAAAGTGGATGTGATCGGAAAACCGGTGACCTTCACCAGTTCGCGCAGGCATCGGCTGGCCGCGCGGCCGGAATTGACGACGCCCCCTCCAGTGTAGAACAGCGGCCGTCTGGCCTGGCGCATCGCCTCGACGGCAGCGTGGATGCGGTCGGGGTCGCCTATGAGCTTCGGCTGATAGGTCTTGTGCTGGATGTTTTTCGGCCCATGGTAAGGGCCTTTGGCGAACTGGATATCCTTGGGGATATCCACGACCACCGGGCCCGGCCGGCCATGACCGGCGACATAAAAGGCCTCATGCAGGACGCGCGCCAAGTCGCTGACATTCTTCACGAGATAGTTGTGCTTGGTGCAGGGCCGGGTGATGCCGACGGTGTCGCATTCCTGGAAAGCATCATTGCCGATGAGGTGGGTCGGAACCTGGCCGGTGATGCAAACCAGGGGAACCGAATCCATGAGCGCGTCGGTGAGGCCGGTCACGGAATTGGTGGCCCCGGGACCCGATGTGACCAGCACGCAGCCGGTCTTGCCCGTCGATCGGGCATAACCCTCGGCCGCATGAACGGCACCCTGCTCATGGCGCACCAGAATGTGCTCGATCCGCCGCTGCTGAAACAGCGCATCGTAGATGGGCAGCACCGCGCCTCCCGGGTAGCCGAAAATGTGCGAAACCCCTTGGTCGGCCAATGCCTCGATCACCATTTCGGCGCCGCTCATTTCCCTGGTCATTTTGCCTTGCTCCAACAACTGCTCGCCCGGACCTTGCGGAATCAAAAAGGGCCGCTAAGGGCCCTCTGCGCACCACCGGTCCCTGGAATGGCCCTAGCCATTCCCCGGGGTGCGCCTTCCTACGAGTACGAGCGATATAATACTGCGCATGACGGTCTATTTCGCCGGTTTTGCAGCATCATATAACCAGCAACTCGGAGCGGTCAAGAAAAGCCCTCCGATCGGTTCAGATCGACCCGGCACTTGGGATATGCCTCTGCGACGGCGGCGAACCTGATCAATATGCACCTGCCGCTGCTGTTCAGTCGATCGATGAATAATGCGGATCTTATCGTCGCCACGCTCCGGGCCGCCGGCGTTCAGCGCGGGTTTGGCATCCCGAGCGGCAACGTGCTGCCGCTCATGGACTCGATGCGAAAGGGCGGCATTGATTTCGTGCTCACCGCGCACGAAGGGTCCGCCGGATTTGCCGCCGACGTCACAGGGCGCATGACCGGAGCGCCGGGCCTGTGCATCGCGACGCTCGGGCCTGGCGCTACCAATCTCGCGACGGGCGTGGGCAATGCCTGGCTCGATCGCTCGCCGCTCATTGCCATCACCTGCAATCTCAACAGCGACCAACTCGGCCGGCGCATCCAGATGTGGATCGACCATCATGCGCTGTTCAAGCCGATTACCAAGGCGACGCTGAGACTGGAAAAGGGACATGTTGGCGAGCGCTTGAGCGAGGCGGTGGCGCTCTCCATGGCCGAACCGAGAGGGCCGGTCCATATCGATGTGCCGGAGGACGTGGCGCTTGCGCCCACGAACGAGCCGGTGCCAGTGCTCAAGCAGCCCGCAATCCCCGCGCCTGCTCCCGACGGCGCCGTTGCCCGCGCCGGCGCGCTCATCGCAGGCGCCAGGCGCCCTATTGCGGTCCTCGGTTCGTCGGCGATGCGCCTTCGCGATCCAGGACTGCTGCTCAAATTCGTCGAACGCCACCGCCTGCCGTTCGCGACCACGACGATGGCAAAGGGGATGATCGACGAGGATCATCCGCTTTCGGTCGGCTGCATCGAGCGCGGCTGCCGACAGCTGCAGCGCCGGTTCCTGCGTTCGGCCGACCTGATTGTGGGCGTCGGCTACGATACGGTCGAGGTCGAATACGAGGCCTGGATCGGCGATGTCCCGCTGGTCCAGATCGACATAGAGCCGGTCGACATCGCGCCATCCGTCGTGCTGCTGCATCAGGCGACAGGCGACCTTGATTCGTCGCTCAAGGGGCTCGCTGACCTTCCCGCGGGCCAGAATACCTGGACCGAGCAGCGATTAGCCGAGCACCGGCAGGGATTCGCCTCAGCGCTGCGGCCGCCGGGCGGGAGCTTCACGGCGCATGCCGCCATTGACGCTGTGCGCCGTGCGCTGCCGCGCGAGGGCATTCTGTCGTTCGACGTTGGCGCCCACACCCACCAGATCGCGAGCCAATGGACCGCGCACGCGCCAAAGACCTTCCACATCACCAATGGCTGGTCCTCAATGGGCTTTGGACTGCCGGGAGCAATCGCAGCGAAGCTGGCGCGGCCCGATCTGCCGGTGATTGCGCTCATCGGCGACGGCTGTTTCCAGATGACCTGCGGTGAAGTTGCAACCGCAAAGCGCCTGGGCCTAGCCCTGCCGATCGTTGTCCTCGACGATCGCTGGCTCGCACTCATCAAGGTCAAGCAGATCCGGCGCCAATATCCGCTCTACGGCACAGAGCTGCAGTCAGAGGAGTATCGCGAACCGCCGGCGCACTATTTCGGCGTTCCGGCGGTGGCGGCATCGAGTCCTGATGCGTTGGAAACCGCGGTGAAGACCGCGCTTGTCCGCAAGGGACCGACCGTCATCGAGGCGGTGGTCGATTCCGACCACTACATCGAGACGGTGTACGATTAATTCAGGATCATGAGCCGTACAGGATCATAGAACCCAAAACTTTTTTCGGGGTTGCGCAACTCGGTTCATCCGCGATGTCCGCTTACCTTCCGAGGACGGATTTCGCCGCATGCAGCGAAAATCCTGATGTGCCAGGTGCTGACATCTGTAGGGTGGGCAAAGGCGCGCTTGCGCGCCGTGCCCACGCGTTCAATCACTCTCCAAAGCTGCCGGTGAGCTCACCGACATCGCCGCCCCAGTCGGGCGGCAAATCTCCGCGCGCGACGTAATGCTTGAAG
>DATBHB010000156.1:0-125206 GCA_036557705.1 Xanthobacteraceae bacterium | reverse complement strand
TGCGCGACGACATGCCGATTCGCCTCTTCAACGGAAGGCGCGTGGAAATCGTACCCCACAAAATGACTCTTCGGAAAAGCTTGTGCCATCAGTAGGGTCGAAAAGCCGACGCCACAGCCGACATCGGCGACCTTGGCACCCGACTTTAGCTTCGCTTCGACTCCGTCAAGGGCCGGCAGCCAGTTCTGTACAATGTTGTTCACATAGCCCGGTCGGAAGAACGCCCCAGTTGCGCAGAACAGGCAGCCTGCCGAATCGCCCCAGCGCACGCCGGCACCTGTTCGGAACGAATGCTCGACCTTCTGTTCTCCCTCGATCATGGCGGCGACCAGGTCGAACGCTCCGGCCAGATAAACCGGACTGTCCTTTTCAGCAAAGACCATGGCTTGTTCCGGCGACAGACTGAATTTCCGCGAGGTGGCGTTGTAGTCGACGAAGCCATTCGCCGCTTGAGCGAGTGCCCACTCGCGAACATATCGCTCCGCCAGGCCGCCCGTTCGTTTCGCCAACTCATCGGACGTAGCTGGCCCGCCCTCGTGTAGAGCGTTGAATAAGCCGAGTCTCAGTCCGATGCGCACTGTCGGCACACTGAATGCGCCGCCGAGGTCACCGAGCATTTTGCCGACGAATTGGTGAAGTTTGCTTTCGTCAAATTGCGCCACGTTTGGCCCTCCCCTGCGGATCACACTCAAAGTGTAGCGTGGAGCCGATCGACTGTCATCCGCAGGGTCTGCCATCCAGCGACAGCGTCGGTTGCGGGACAGGATTCCGAGCGTACGGAAACATTCCAGTGCAAAGCGCCTAAAATATTTGTCATCGGTCGGCAACCGAAAAATGGCCAGTTGCACGAAACCGAGCGTGCGCGTCATTGCACTAATCCTCCGACTTGGCACTCGGATGAAACGGCGCAGGACCAAAGCTGAGCGAGCCTGTTGTTGGGCGCCGTTCGACAACCGGTTTTTTTATTGAAAGGAGAGTGGTTAAAATGAGGGGCTTTAATCGACGAACGCGTTGGTGGGCAGTGTCAGCCCTAGGGTTGGGCGCCGCGGCTATTGGCATCACAAAAGCGACAATTCCTGATGGTAATGGCGTCATTCATTCCTGCTTCCAAGATAACAACGGTTCGCTTCGAGTGGTCGACGTTCCCACCACCTGCAGGAACAATGAGACTCCTCTGGCCTGGGGACAGACAGGTCCACAGGGTCCCGCCGGCCCGCAGGGTCCAATCGGTCCTCAGGGTCCGTCCGGCAGCGGTCATGCATATCATGTTCACATCGGCGCTCCGATCGGGACTGCCGATCCAGTTGCGAGTCTCGCCAATCTGCCCGTGGGAAACTACGTGGTCTGGGCCAACGTCTCGGTGGTGAACGGAGGCAGTGTCATGACCTGCCTGCTGAAAATCAATGATACAACAAATGTCATTCCCGCCGGCTTTACGGCGATCTACTCCGGGCGCAGTACCGGCGACTCCGGCCAGAGCACCATGAATACGTCGGTTAACCTGCCCTTGAGCCTCAACTCCATCAAGGTCTTTTGTGGCGCCAATATTGGGGATACTGGCGACGCAGACACAGACCTCATCGCGCTCAAAGTCGATGCCCTAAATTAGGATGAGAAAGCCTTGATAGGGGCGGGTTTGAAACCCGCCCCTACAGATGTCGCGCTCCGTGCGCAACCGCCGGCCCGCGCGGTCAAGACCGACCAAAGCCGGCGTTCATACGCGTCAAGGCAACGTGGCCGGCACCGAGAATGGTTTGGTGGCATCCACCACGAACATGATGAGGGCGGTCAGTTCAGTCGTGCCATCGTTGAACACTTCCATCGGCATCCCGGCCATATGGCCGTTCATGGTGTGGCCCGCCTCGACGTAGTTGATGCCGTCCGACGTCCTCTGGCCCAGTTTCCCGGCAACAACGTAAAAGGCCTCGGAGCCTGGATGAGAATGGACCGGTGTCTTGGCTGCCGGCGGTCCGCTGCCGTAGTTCACGCGCAGAAGATACTCGGGCGCGGAAATCGCCGGTACCGGTCCGATCTCGGCCACCTTCTTTCCGCCGGGCGTCTTCGCGCCTTGCGGCCCAAGCGTGAACAGCCATGCTTTCCCGCCGACTTCAGCTGTGAGGGAGGGCCATCCCTCGTAGGTCACCGTGTCTGGGTTCCAACGGTACTCACCCGCAGCAGCCTTCGCCTGATCCAGGGTCGGAAAATTCTCGACCCGCCAGTACAGCGGGCCCTTCGGAAGCTGCTTGACCTTCATCTCGGCAATGGGCTTGACGATGTATCGCACGTCCGCCGCCCAAGCCGATGGCGGCAGCAGCAGCCCCACGGCATAGACGACGGGGATTGCAAGGCGGGCAGCAAATAGGAGCGGATTCATGTCGTTCTCCTGGCGCTATTTGGCTGCCGTCCTGATGTCAAAAATGGAGCTTTGCGTCCTTCAGGGCCTCTCAATTTTGGCTTCGCGTTCCCTCCATTTTTCCTTTGCAGGGCTTGTGCTAGGGTCGTTGCAGGGCGCCGCGTGACGAGCGGGATCAACTATTGCGCTACCTGTTCGAGGAATGTGCGCTTGATACGGATCGCCGCGAGCTACGACGGGGAACGGACCTTGTGGCTATCGAGCCCCAGGTCTTCGATCTTCTTGTTCACTTGATCCGGCACCGCGATCGTGTGGTCAGCAAGGACGACCTTTTGGCATCGGTCTGGCATGGGCGTGCCATTTCTGAGTCGGCATTGTTTAACCGGATCAATGCGGCCAGGAGCGCAATCGGCGACACCGGCGATCGGCAAAGGCTGATCAAGACGCTGCCGCGCAGGGGCCTGCGCTTTGTCGGCGAGGTTCGCGAGGAGGAGTGCGGTCTCGCCTGGACGGGTCCGCACAAGTCTGCGCTCGGCATTGCCGACAAGCCATCGATCGCAGTCCTGCCTTTCGTAAACCTCAGCGGCGATCCGGAACAGGATTACTTCATCGACGGGGTTGTCGAGGACATCATCACGGCCTTGTCGCGCAACCGCGCTTTTTTCGTCATCGCCCGCAACTCCTCGTTCACCTACCAGAAAAAACCGGTTGATACCAAGCAGGTCGCTCGCGATCTCGGCGTCCGTTACATCTTGGAAGGCAGCGTACGCAAGTCCGGCAACCGTGTGCGTGTGACCGGGCAGTTTATCGAAGCCGAGTCGGGCCTGCATTTGTGGGCAGACCGGTTTGACGGTGACTTGGTCGATATCTTCGATCTGCAAGATCAGCTCGTCACGAGCGTGGTCGGAGCAATAGCGCCGCAGCTGGAGAAAGCTGAGATCGATCGCGCCAAGCTCGATATGACCGGCGATCTGGCGGCTTACGATTTTTACCTTCGCGGACTTGCCAGCTGGAATCGATGGACAGGGGAGGAAAATGCCAAGGCGCTGGCGCTGTTCAAGGCGGCAATAGCAAAAGATCGCGACTTTTCGACCCCGTATGGGCTGGCTGCTTCGTGTCATCATTTCGCCAAGGCGAATGGCTGGGCGTCGAGCTTTGATGAAGAGGAGATCTCCTGGCT
The DNA here is from genome assembly GCA_036557705.1 of Xanthobacteraceae bacterium. Classification (GTDB taxonomy): domain Bacteria; phylum Pseudomonadota; class Alphaproteobacteria; order Rhizobiales; family Xanthobacteraceae; genus VAZQ01. The sequence continues at coordinate 121,673 of DATBHB010000156.1, read as the reverse complement.
GGTCGAGCGCGCTGCCGACATAGGCACGGATGACGCCGTTGCGCTGTGCTGGGCCGGACACGTGCATGCATATTTCTTTCGCGACCTTGACCGTGCATTGCTGCTCATCCATCGAGCCCTTGATCTGGACGTGAACCTGGCTGTCGCCTGGCAGCGCAGCGGTTGGGTCCGCGGCTATGCCGGCGATTCGGAGGGGGCTATTGAAAGCCTGAACAAGGCGATTCGCCTCAATCCGCTCGACCCTCGTGTCTTCCTTACACAAAGCGCCATGGCTTTTGCCCATTTCATCGCCGGACGCGACGATGAGGCCGCACGCTGGGCGGCGATGGCCCTGCGCGTCAAGCCAAACTGGCTGCCGGCTCTTCGGATGACGATCGCTTCCAACGCCACGCGCGGCCAAGCCGAAGAGGCGAGGCGAGCTCTGAACGCGTATCTGAGAATTGATCCGAAGGTCACTATCGGCAAGTTATGCGGGTACTACCCATTCCGCCGAGAAGCCGACCGACAGCGATTGATCGCCGGGATGCGCAAGGCAGGCGTACCCGAACGATGATCCGAAATGGTCTTCGCCGCCGGATTTGCGCCATTTCAAAACAGCGCAGTAGCGGCGTGGTCTCTTCGGCCAAGTTAAAGGGAGGCTAAATTGTCGAGGCGCATCCCGCTGACGCTTGCTTGCGGCGACTACGAGATCACGAGGCCCCTGAAGGAAGGCGCTGTCGTACCCGACGGCATTGATCTCACCGTGCTGACCGCCATGGACTCGACGACGCGGCATTGGCGTTTCCTGCGCGGGCTGGAATTCGACATGGCCGAGGTGTCCTGTGGGTCCTACATCACCGCCCGCGACCGCGGATTTCCGGCAACCGCAATCCCGGTTTTTCTTCACCGACGGTTTCGCCATGGCTTCATGTTCATCAACACGGGCAAGGGCATCAAGGCGCCCAAGGACCTGATCGGCAAGCGCATTGGATTAAAGCAATTCCAGGCCACCGCCATCGTCTGGATGCGCGGCATTCTTGAAAGCGAGTACGGCGTGCCCGCGAATTCGATCGAGTGGGTCTGCGAGCTTGACGAGACAATCGAGTTTACGCCGCCTCCCGGACGCCGGATCGCCAGACTTGGCAATGAGGAAACGGTCGAAGGCCAGCTCGCCCGAGGCGAGCTTGACGCCTTGCTCCATCCCGACCTGATCAAACCGCTGGTGCAAAAGGACCCGCGCGTGGACCGCTTGTTTCCAAGTTACAAGGAGGAAGAGATCGCCTATTGGAACAAGACGGGCATCTTTCCGATCATGCATGTGCTTGGCATAAAGCAGGAAATCGTCGACCGGTACCCGTGGGTCCCGATCAACATGTACCATGCCTTCAATCAGGCGAAATCGCTGGCGATGAAGCGGATGGAGAATCCACGCATTGCCCCCTTGGTCTGGTATCGGGAAGCCTGGGAAGAACAGGAAAGGATCGTCGGCAGCGATCCTTGGGAATATGGAAGAACGGACCGCAATGTGCACAACCTCGATGTGCTTGCCGGGTATTGCCGAGCAGACGGCTTAAGCAAGGAAAAATTCTCCTTCGACGATCTCTTCGCCGGCACTTTTCAAGGCCGAAAACGCGGGGAAGAATTCCGTTTTTGAAGACGATCGGAGCAGTTAGCGAGGCATCGCACACATCAGGAGACTTGTAGGGGCGGGTTTCAAACCCGCTTTGTTTCGGCGGAAGCCGGTCGCGCTGACCGGGAGCAATAGATGCGCAACCGCGCCGTCGGTGTTTGTGCTGCGAGGGCGGGTTTGAAACCCGCCCCTACATGCATCCCGGTCCTTGCAGAACCCGACGAGCCGCTCGTCCGACAGGGCCCGCTGTGCAGCGAGTTGCGGTATACTGATTGGGACGCGGCCGACCACGTTATGAGGCTGGTATGGTAGACAAGCTGAAGGAATTGCTGGAACGCGCGCAAACTTGGCCGAAGGAGGCCCAGGAAGAGCTTCTGAGCGCCGGGCTTGAGATCGAGTCGCAATATATGCGTTCTAGACCTCGTTCGGAGCACGAAGAGGAGGCTGCGCGGGAGCGCGCGTGGGGCCGAATCGAGCGGCTCTTTGCACGCATGCGAACTCTCAACCCGCAAGCGCAACGGCGCACTCCAGAGGACATCAAAAAAGAAGAAGAGGAGATTGCCGAAGAGATCAGGATGATGCGTCGCCAGCGTCATGCCTAAAGGGGTGCTCGACACCGGCGTGCTGGTAAGCGCGCTGCTCAATCCCACAGCCGGAGCGTGTCCTGTGGGTCCTACATCACGGGATTTCGTTGTCACTCGGGCTTTAGGCCGATCGCCTTAACCAGGGCCGCGTTGAGGACGAATTGTTTTTTGACATACGTGGCGAAATCGGCCCGTGTCATCACCAACGGATCGACCCCAAGGGCGGACAGCTTGTCCCGCACCCTACTGACTTGCAGCGCTCTCAGCGTCTCGTCGTGCAGCGAGTCGAGAACGGCCGAGGGCGTCTTCGCGGGAGCGAATAAACCGAACCAGATCGGATATTCGGCGTTGGCGAAACCGGCCTCGCTCGTCGTCGGCACGTTCGGCAGCGCGGCGGCGCGCTCGGCACCGCTGACAACAAGCGGGGTGAGCTTGCCCGCCCGTACCTGCGGCAAAACGAGGCCGACCGGCCCGAAGAAGAAGTCGACGCGCCCCGCCATCACCTCCGCCATGGCTTCGGCGCCGCCTTTGAAGGGGACATGAACCGCCGCCACGCCGGCGCTGAAGCAGAACCGCTCGCCGCTCAAATGTGTCGCACTCCCGACGCCGACCGACGCGAGGGTCAGCCCCCCCGGCTTGGCCTTGGCGGCGGCGACGAGGTCGCCGACCGTCTTGAACCCCTTGGCCGGTGAGACCACCAGCACGTTCGGTGAAATGCCCAGCGGGATGACGGCCGCGAAGTCGCGCGCCGGGTCGTAGCTCAGCTTGCGATAAAGCGCGGGGGCGATGGTATGAGCCGACGAATTTACCAGCAGCGTATAGCCGTCCGGTTTCGCGGTTGCGACAAAGCCTGCGCCGACGGTGCCGCCCGCGCCGGGACGATTCTCGACGACCACCGTCTGGCCAAGCTGCGGCGCCAATTGCTCGAACACCACGCGCGGCACGATGTCGGTGGCGCTGCCTGCGCCGTAAGGAACGACGACGCGCACGGTTTCGGTGGGCCAAGTTGGCGCGGCGGCCGCGGCGGCCGGCTGCAAGCCAATTCCGATTATCGCCAACAGCATCAGGCAGGTCCGCATTGTGCCCTCCTTTTTGTCGGGGTGGCTCTCCGCGCAAAGCGGTCACGGCCGAGGTTTGACGACAGAAGCATCGATGCGTCAAATACAGAATATCTCTGGAACTTCATGCCACTTCGGCATAAGCAAAACAGCATGGACCTTCGGCACACGCGGACTTTCGTGACGGTGGCCGAACTCGGCACGGTCTCCAAGGCGGCGCTGCACCTGCGCATCGCTCAGCCTGCGCTATCCCGGCAAATCGGCGACCTTGAACGCGAACTCGGTCTTAAACTGTTCGACCGTGTCGGCCGCCGACTGTCGCTGACCAGCGCGGGCGAGCAACTGCTCGCCGATTGCCGCGGTTTGTTAAACTATGCAAGCGCCGTCGGAGAGCGGGCTCAGCTCTTGCGCCGTGGCGACAGCGGTGTGCTCAAGATCGGCGCCTCGCCACAGCACATCGAAAGCGTCCTGGCGAAGTTCTTGCATCGCTACGCCCAACATTATCCCAACGTCCAGGTGAAGCTGATCGAGGCTGCCGGGCGCGAGACGATGACGATGCTGGAACGTCACGAAATTCACCTCGGCCAGAATCTGGCTCCCATTCTAGCGCCTGACGATGAGCGCTTCGGCTCGCTCCGGTTGCAATGGGTTGATTTGCTTGCGGCATCCAGGCCGTCGCTTGTCCTCGGCAAGGGTCACAGCATCGACATCAGCCGCTTGGCATCTCGTCCCCTGCTGCTGCTCGATTCGAGTTTCGTGTTCCGCAGGGCGTTCGATGCCGCCTGCCGACTCGCGCAGCTAAAGCCAAACATTTTCATCGAAAGCCGCACTCCACAGACCTTGCTGGCGTTGGCTGAAGCCGGGCACGGGATCGCGATCATTCCGTCCCAATTGCAAACGCGTCACTATGATGTGCGAATTGTTGCGGTGACTTATCGCGGACGCCCGGTGCGCACGCCGATGGTCATTTTGTGGAATAAGCAGCGTCCACGGCCGCGATACGCCATAGCTTATTGCGAGATGCTCGCCGACTACGTTCGAGAAATTTTCCCGATAACGCGTGCCTCGGCGTCGACAGGTTAGTGCAATCAGGCTCCAAGCGCGGCGCGCACCCGCTCGGCGTCGAAGGCAAGTTCGCGCAGCCGCACGCATGTTTTCGCCGGTCGAGGCCGGATACTGCTTGGTGAGAGGCTATTGCCAGTGCCTTCGCAGTAGTATCTTTTTGCTCAAGCATTCGAAGCAAGGAGCAACCGCAATGGCCCGACTGGTGACCTTCGGTATGATTCTACTCTGGCTCGTGTCTCCTCTATGGGCCGCGGGGGTTTCGGCCGGCGACCTTGCGGCACGGACTGAAATGCATGCGATTCACACGCTTACGCTCTCGGACAAGCAGTTCCTGACCGGCGATTCGAACGGCAAGGAGACGCTTACGTCGGGACAGCTCCGGATCGCCCAGGGCTCGGGCCGGCTGCCAGTTGTCGTGCTCCAGCACGGCTCCGGCGGCATGGGCGCCAACATCGAGATGTGGTCCAGGGAATTCAACGCCATGGGCATCTCGACTTTTGCGCTGGATGGGTTCACCGGCCGCGGTCTGACCCAAGTGAGCACCAACCAAGCCCTGCTGGGAAGGCTGAACTTCATCCTGGACATTTATCGGGCGCTCGACGTCCTGGCTCAACATCCAAGAGTGGATTCGCAGCGCGTTGCTCTCATGGGATTCTCTCGCGGTGGGCAGGCTGCCCTTTACGCGAGCGTCAAGCGCTTCCACGAGCTGTGGAACAAATCGGGCATTCAGTTCGCCGCCTATGTGCCGTTTTATCCGGACTGCGCTACCACGTTCCTGTCCGACACCGAGGTCGTCGATCGTCCGATCCGCATCTTCGGCGGCACTCCCGACGACTACAACCCAATCGGCCGATGCAAACCGTATGTTGAGCGGCTGAAGGCGGCCGGGCACGATGTTGTGTTGACCGAGTACCCGAACGCGCCGCACAGCTTTGACAATCCCCTTGGCGCGAGGCCCGCTGCCGCGTCACCAAAGTCCGAGAGCGTGCGAAACTGCACAATCAAGGAGGAGCCGAGGGGGAGCCTCATGGACGCTGCAACCGGCGAGCCGTTCACCTACAAGGACCCGTGCGTGGCCCACGGCCCCCATATGGGTTACGATCCGGAAGCTACACAGCACGCCAAGGAGGCCGTTACCGCATTTATGCGCACAATATTGAAGTCGAACCGATAACAGGACCCTCTTTCGCGAGGCAGCGCATAAATTTGGAGACTTGTAGGGCGGGTTTCAACCCGCCCGTCTCTCGGCGGCCACCGGTCGCGAGATATTGTTCGGGTTATCCGCCCACGCGCAGGATTATTCGCGATCGCACACCTCGCGGTCCGTGTTTGTGGCGATAGGGCGGGTTTGAAACCTGCCCCTACATGTAGCTACATGTAGCACGTTCCGTGCGCAGCCTGAAAACGATCGATTGCCGAGAGTACGACCGGTGCAATCAGGTTCCGAACGCGGCGCGCACCCGCTCGGCGTCGAACGGAAGTTCACGCAGCCGCACGCCGGTAAGCGCAGCAATGGCGTTGCCTACGGCGCCGGCGACAAGCGGCACGCCGTCCTCACCCACTCCGGTGGGCGGATTATCGGTCGAAAGCGCCCGCACCTCGATGCGCGGCATGTCCGCCATGCGCGGGACCTGGTAGTCGTTGAAATTCGATTCCTGCACGCGGCCGTCCTTGATTGTGATCTTCTCGCGCAGCACGTGGCCGAGCCCGAACACGATGCCGCCCTCGGTCTGCGCGGCGAGGTTCTTCGGCTGCACGGCAATGCCGGCGTCGATCGCGGCCCAGATGTTGTGGACGCGGATCCGGCCGCTTCCGCGATCGAGGGAAACTTCAGCAACGCCGGCGGCGAAGGTATCGCCCTTTTCCGAAACCGCGACCCCGAGCCCGCGGCCGTCACGCGGCCGTCTCCAGTCCGACATTTCGGCGACGGCCTGGAGAAGGTCCTGCACCCGCGGTTGCCCCTGCGAGAGTTCGAGCCGGAACGCGAGCGGGTCCTTGCCGAGTTCCTTCGCCAACTCGTCGATGAAGCTCTCGACCGCGAATGCATTCGAGAATACGCCGACGCCGCGCACCGATGAGAGCCGCACCCCGAGCACTTGGATGACGTGCTCGGCCCGCTTGCTGGGGATCGGATATTGCGGCAGCGGCGTTCCCTGCATCACGATCGGGTCCATCTCCGGCGGCTTCGTGCCGGCAAGCCGGGCGCGATAGCCCTGCACCGACTCGGCGACCACGCGGTGATGCCAGGCGACGAGCTTGCCCGCGGCATCGACGCCCGCCTCGATATGATGCGCGGTCATCGGCCGGAATTTTCCGGCCGCCATGTCGTCCTCGCGCGTCCAGATCACCTTGACGGGTTTGCCGGAGGCTTTCGCGAGCCGCACGGCATCGAGGACCACATCCTGCGGACCGCCGCGGCGGCCATAGCCGCCGCCGACGAGATGCTGATGGAAGGTGATCCGGGAACGATCGGTCTCAAGGAGCCGCGCCACATCGTTGTGCAGTCCGCTCGGATTCTGCGTGCCGACCCAGATTTCCGCCGACTTGCCGTCGGGCGCGACCACCGCGGTCGCATTCATCGGCTCCATCTGCGCGTGATAATTGAGGCGGGTGCGGTATTCACCGCGGAAAACCCGCGCGGCGCCGCGCATCGATGCTTCCACATCGCCGGTGTTCGTGTAGGTCGCGCCGGTTTGGTTCTTGTCGCGGGCGATCTTCGCGAATTCTTCGAGCGCGCGTTCCGAATCGACCCGGCCCGCCGGTGCGTCGGTCCATTCGACCTTCAGTTTTGCTTTCGCCTTCTGCGTTGCCTCGACTGAATTGCCGAGCACGGCGACACCGGCCGGCAGGCGCACCACATCTGCGACACCCGCCACGCTGCGTGCGGCCGCATCATCGACTTGGCGGGGCGTGCCGCCCTCGTATGGCGATTGCAGCACGGCGGCATAGAGCATGCCGGGCAATTGAAAATCGATGCCGTATTTCGCCGAGCCGTTGACCTTCGTGGGCAATTCGATTCGTGCGACGTCCTTGCCGATGTAACGAAACGCGTCCGGCTTCTTGAGATCCGCCTCGGTGATCGACGGAAGCGAAGCCAGCACCTTGGCGAAGCCGGCGATCTCGCCATAGCTCATGCGGCGCCCGGAGGCTTTGTGCACCACAATGCTCGGCTCGGTCGACAGCTCCGCCGCCGGTACGCCCCACCTCTCGGCCGCGGCCTCGATGAGCACACGGCGAGCCTGGGCGCCGGCGAGCCGCATCGGCTTGAAATAACCAGCGGTGGCGCGGCTCGCCGTCGTGTTGAAGAGCCCGTTCCATTGCGGATTGCCGTATAGCTTCTCGTCCCACACCGGCGGATAGACCGGCTTTACCTTCGACCAGTCGGCGTCGAGTTCGTCGGCGAAGACGGCGGGCAGCGTGGTGAACGTCCCCTGGCCCAGTTCTGCGGCCGGCGAGACGATGCTGATCGTCCCGTCGGTCGCAATCGTGACCCAGATGTTGATCGGGAGCGGCGCATCCGCAATCGCTTCGCGCAGCATCGGCCCGGGCGCGAGCGTCAACGTCAGCGTGAGGCCGGTCGCCGCCACGACGAATTCGCGCCGCGTCAGCTGTGTATCAGTACGAATCTGGTTGTTCATCGCTGGGCCTCCGTTTTGGCCGGTGAAGCGCACGTACCGAACCATTCAGTTGGAAAAAAGCGGCCTATCAGCCCGAATGGTTCGGCAAAGCTGCGATGATGTATCGGTGGTCTACCGCCCAACCGCCCTTATTTCACCGGTAGCATCAGGTGCTCATAGGGAGTCCCGGGCCACATGACGTAAGGCTTGGTCGGATCGGGCTTTGCGTCCCGAGGATAGGCCTGGGCCATATTCTTCGCCTCGGCACCGACGATCATCACGTGTGCGCCGGTTTTGATCCAATTGTTATCCGGCGTTTCCTTCGTGGCAAATGGGTCGGTGTTGCTGGCGCCGTTGTCGCCGTTGAGCATGTAGATGAAACCCAGCTTTTGCGGAGCGGGGCCTTTGCTTTGCCGCGCCACAGCCCACTCCATCCCAGCTTTATCGGCACACATCGGCGCACCACCCGGGTCCATGCACGTCCAGCCATTGTTGCCCTCCCGGATCACTTTCATTTTCCCGTCGTGATCCATGTTCATAATCGTGGCGTGATCCACCACGTTTGCGGGCGCAGCGCCTTTGAGTTTTGCCATAAGTTCCGAGTCGCTTACGATGGCGTGTTGTTGTGCGGATGCGCCGGACATAAGCCCGCCGATGCACCAAGAAGCCAGCAGAATCGTGGTCCGTTTCATGATTGCCGTCTCCTTTGCTTGTGTTGAGAGCGAGGATAGCACTTGGTTCGGGGCGCGTCACGCATGACGCCGCCTCGGTTGGGATGTTACTATGCCTCGAACCCCTTCGCGACCAGCAAAGCCCGTGCGAAAACGAGACCGGCCGCTGACGAAATCAAGCGGCTCTACGGTCGAGCCGGGCACCGAGCAGCGCCCGTTGCTGGCGATCGACGGCGATTCCTTTGCTCACCGCTCCTATCACGCGCTGCCGAAGACGATCATGCGTACCGGAAACAAAAGCGCGGGCGCGATCGTCGGCTTCGCCAATTTTCTGCTGCGCCTCTATCAGGCGGAGCGGCCGCGGGCGGTGATCGTCGGCTGGGACACGTTGGATGTGCCGACGGAGCGGCACAAACAATTTCCGGCATACCAGAGCGGCCGGCATTTTGACGATGCACTTATCGATCAGCTCGAAATCCTGCCGGAATTCGTGGCCGCCTGCGGCTTTGCCAGCGCGAAGGTGCCCGGTTACGAGGCCGACGATTTCCTGGCGGCGGCAGCCGCTGCCGAAGAGCGGCGCGGCGGGACGGCATTGATCGCAAGCGGCGATCGCGACAGCTTTCAACTCGCCTCGGATAGGACGACGATTCTCTATCCGGTGCGCGCGGGCGAAATGGCGCGCGTCGGCCCGGCTGAGGTGCGCGAGCGCTATGGCGTCGATCCCGGGCAGGTGCCGGACTTCATCGCGCTGCGCGGCGATCCGTCCGACAAGCTTCCTGGCGCCGGCGGAGTCGGCCCCAAGGGCGCCGCCGATCTGCTGCGCCGCTACGGCACGCTCGACGCTATCCTGGCCGCCGGCCGCTTTCCTGCTCAGGCCGGAGAGCTGCGGCTCTACCGCGCGATTGCGACCATGAACGCTTCGGCGCCGCTGCCGTCGCTCGCGAGCCAACAACCGACCTGGGCCAAAGCCTCGCGCCTTGCCGGCGATTGGGGGCTCAAGCAATTGGCAGACCGGCTGCTCAAAATGGCGGAGGCGGGGAAGTAATCGATCGCCGCTTTCAGTCGCGGTCGCCGAAACTGCGTCGCAAGTCGACCATGCGGACCATCATCGCGCGGCGCGGATCAAACGGCAGGTCCTGAAAACCCCAGTTCGCATAAAGCTGCCTCACGGCGTGATCAAGAGGATGGGTTATTACGCCGACACAGCCGACGATGTCGGCCGCCGCGAGGGCGTTCTTGAGCGCAAACAGCATAAGCGAGCGGGCATGGCCCTGCCCTTGAAAGGCGGTATCGACGGCAAGCTGACCCAAGAGCAGGACCGGCAGCGGGTCCGGTTGATTGCGTTGCTGCGGCTTCGGCAGATAGGCGCGCTCGATCTGCGCGGCACTCAAGGTGACATAACCCACGATGCGGCCGGAATCGGGTTCAGTCATTACGTTGACGCGCGAGGCGCCGCTTTCCTGGTTCGCCCAGGCGTGCCGGCGAAACCAGCTGTTGAGCGATTCCCGGCCGCAGTCCAACGTGCCCCGATCGTCGTCTTTGGTCAGCGGACGGGGCGGCGTGACCGCCGCCATTCAGCGGTCCCAGTTTGGGGTAGAGCGCGCGAGCTTTCGCAGCGCCGCAATGACCTTGGGCGGGCGTCTTAGCCAAGCCTCGAACGCTTCCCAATCTCTGGCCGGAATTGTGATGATGCTGCGATTGAGCACATCGGCCTCGGCGGCCTCGACCGCCCTGCGGCGCACGAAGTCGCTCAGGGTGGTGCGCGCCTGTTCGGCGGCAGCTTCGAGCAAGGCGCGCTCGTCGGGATTGACGCGCACGCTGAGAACCACGGATGAGGGGGTCGCTTCCGCCATGCGTATGACAATAGCATACACCGGAAAAAAGTCAACCAATACGCAAAATTCCGCGTATGGCCTTCGCGTCCCGAATCGCCTTCCACACATTGTACGGTGTCGCCGGCATCGTGAGGTTGCGCACGCCATAGGGGCTCAGGGCATCGACGATCGCGCTGACAACCACCGCGGGCGCCGCCGTCGTGCCGCCCTCGCCGCCCGCCTTGATGCCGAGCGGATTGGTGGGGGAGAGCACTTCGGCGATTTCGACCGCGAAGGAGGGCAGAGTGTCGGCGCGCGGCAGGCCATAATCCATCAGCGACCCGCAGAGCGGCTGCCCTGAATCCGGCTCGGTGTAGCACTGCTCCCACATTGCCTGGCCCACGCCCTGCGCGATCGCGCCGTGGGTCTGTCCGTGCACGATCAGCGGGTTGATGCAGCGGCCGACATCGTCGACCGAGGCATAACGCGTAATCTTGACCTCGCCGGTATCGGCATCGACCTCGACCTCGCACACCGCGGTGCCGTTCGGGAAAACCGGATCGTGCATCTCGTTGTCGGTCACGACCGCAACGCCGTCCTTCATCTCCTCGGCAAGGCGATGGTTGGCAGCCTCCTTTGCGAGTTCGAGAAAGTCGAAGGTGCGGTTGCTGTCGCGGGAGGAGAACCGGCCGTCATCGTAGTCGACGCGGTCGGGCGTGGTCTTCATCACGACGGCGGCAATCTTCCTGCCTTTCTCGACGAGGTCGGCTGCCGCCTTGGAAAACACCGTGGCGGCATGGCGCATCGAGCGGCCGGAATGGGACCCGCCGCCAACCTTCACCACATCGGTGTCGCCGAGGATGATGCGCACTCGTTCGGCCGGCACGCGAAGGAGGTCGGCGACCACCTGGGCAAAGCTCGTCTCATGGCCTTGCCCGCTGGGTTGGGTTCCGATCACCACATCGACATGGCCGTCGGGCCGCACCGTGATCCGCGCCTGCTCGTTGGGCGAGCCGATCGAGGACTCCACATAGTTTGCGAGTCCCAGCCCAAGCAGCCTGCCGCGCTTCTTGGCCTCGCGCCGCCGCTGCGCAAAGCCCTTCCATTCGGCGAGCTCCATGGCGCGGTCCATTGCCTCCTCATAGCGTCCGCTGTCGTAGAGCATGCCCACCGCGTTGCGATACGGCATGGCGCTGGGCTTGATCAGATTTTTTCGGCGCAGCGCAATGCGGTCGAAGCCAAGCTCGGCGGCCGCGTTGTCGATCAGCCGCTCGATCGCAAAGGTCACCTCGGGCCGGCCGGAGCTGCGGTAGGCCTGGGTCGGCATGGTGTTGGTGAAGACGGCCATCGCCCGCAGCGTTGCGGCTGGAATGTCGTAAGAGCCGGGAATGAGGCCCGAGCCCTTGGAGAGCGGAGAGAAGGAGACCGCGCGGGCTCCAATATTGCTGATGTTCGTGGCGCGCATGGCCAGGAAGCGGCCATCTTGGCGCAACGCCAACTCGACTTTGGTGACGAGATCGCGTCCCTGATAGTCGCTGAGGAAAGCTTCCGAACGCGTCGCCGTATACTTGACGGGGCGGCCGAGTTTCCTCGCCGCCCACAGCACCAGGCCGAACTCGACGAAGGCTCGGTTGCGGGTGCCGAAATTCCCGCCGACATCGTAGGAGAGTACCCGCAGCCGGTCGGGCGCGATGCCGAGCACCTTGGCGAGCTCGTTTTTCTGCCGCACCGCGCCGCCGGAGCCCGCATAGAGCGTATATCGGTCGGTCGCGGTATCGTATTCGGCGACCGCCGCGCGCGGCTCGATCGGCACACCGGTGACGCGTCCGATGTGGAACGTCATCGCCACCACATGGCCGGCGGCCGCAAAGGCTTCCTCAGTCGCCTGCCGGTCGCCGAAGGAGGTGTCGACCGCGATGTTGTCCGCCACTTCATCCCATACGCTGGGCGCTCCCGGCTTCATGACGTCTTCCGAGTGGATGACGAAGGGCAATTCCTCGTACTCGACGTCGACCGCCTCGGCAGCATCGAGCGCCTGCACCTTCGTTTCCGCGACCACCATGGCGACGGCCTCGCCCACATGGCGCGCCTTGTCGGCCGGCAGCAGCAGGTGCGGGCCGATGAAGACCGGCTTGCCGCCAGGGGCGGATAATTTCATGTCGTAGCGGGTCTTGGGCAGCGGATCGTGAGGAATCGGAGCGAGGCGATCGGCGAGGCAGTCGGCGCCGGTAAACACGCCAAGCACGCCGGGCATGGTCTTGGCGCTCGTTACCTCAATCGCGCGGATGCGGGCATGCGGAAAAGGAGAGCGCACCATCGCCGCATAGGTCTGGCCGCTAAGCAGAAAATCATCGCTGAACCGCCCTTTGCCGGTGACGAGCCGCTCATCCTCGGCCCGCCGGACCGGTTTGCCGATAAAGCGGAAATCGGGCTTGTTCATCGCAGCCGGCTCTCTTGGTCCCGTGCATTAGGGCTAGCGACTCTGCGTCGCCAGCTGTTTTGCAAACAGGCGTTGCATTCCTCGCACAATAGCGCCATTTTATCGCCCATTAGGCGGACCGGACGAACCAGTCCCCCCAGACCCCCACTCGTCCGGTACAACAAGCCTGACTATGCCCCGAGCGGCCGCAAGCCATGCTCGGGGCTTTTTTGTAGCCGGATTGCGCGTTCCCCGGATTTGCACTGGCGTCTGCCGAAGGATTGTGTCGAAAGGGTTGTGGAGCCAGTGCAAATCCGGGCTACGTCCGTAGCCTGGATTGCGCGAATGCACTTCGCCGCCGCGAGGCGGTGCTCGCCAATCGCGCAATCCAGGATACCTGTTACTTGCGGCTCAAGAGAAATACGGCCTGTTCGCCGAACCAATTCCAGAACCACCACGGGAAATTGAGCCGGATCGGCGCACCCCAGGCATTGAGCGCGACCGCCTTTTCCATCTTGGCGCCCGCGACCGCGCACAGTTCGCGGAAATCCTTGATGCTGCAGAAGTGGATGTTGGGCGTCTCGTACCAGGCGTAGGGCAGGTTGTCGGTGCGCGGCATCCGGCCGAGAATCCCGACCTGCAGGCGGATGCCCCAGTGACCGAAATTCGGAAACGACACGATCCCGTGCCGCCCGATGCGCAGCATGTGCTCAAGCACGACGCGCGGCTGCCGGGTAGCCTGCAGCGTCTGCGACAGGATCACGTAATCGAAGGCGTCGTCCGGGTAATCGGCAAGGTCGGTATCGGCGTCGCCTTGGATCACGGCGAGGCCCTTGGCGACGCACTCATTGACGCCCTCGCGCGAAAGCTCGATGCCGCGTCCGTCCACGCCGCGGGTCTCGGCCAGGAGCCGCAGCAGCTCGCCGTCGCCGCAGCCCACGTCGAGCACCTTGGCGCCCGAGCCCACCATGCTGGCGACGACGAGGAGATCGACGCGGGCGCCGCCCGGCGTCCGCGCCGACTCCGCCATTGTGAGGTCGCGGTCGAGGCGCTTGAGCATCGTTACCTTTTGGGCGGCGCGAGGCCACGCGCCTTTGCGGCACCGTCGAGGAAACCCTGCACGATGGCGAAGAGTTCGGGCTCATCAAGCAGGAAGGCATCGTGACCCTTGTCGGTCACGATTTCGGCGAAGGACACGCGCGCCCCGCCGGCATTGAGCGCATGCACGATCGCGCGCGAATCCGAGGTGGGAAACAGCCAGTCGGAGGTGAATGAAATCACGCAGAACCGCGTCGGCGTGCCCTTGAACGCCTTGGCCAGGACCCCGTCGTGATCGGCCGCGATGTCGAAATAATCCATGGCGCGCGTAAGGTAGAGGTAGGAATTGGCATCGAAGCGCTCCACGAAGGTGATGCCCTGGTGGCGCAGATAGCTCTCCACCTGGAAATCGGCATCGAAGGAGAACGTCGGATTATCGCGGTCCTGGAACCGGCGTCCGAATTTCCGGTGCAGCGCGGCATCCGACAGATACGTAATGTGCGCGCCCATGCGGGCGACCGCGAGCCCGCGCCGCGGATTCGTGCCTTCGATGAAATAGCGGCCCTGCCGCCAATCCGGATCGGCCATCACGGCCTGGCGGCCCACCTCGTGAAAGGCGATGTTCTGCGCCGAATGGCGTGTCGAAGTCGCAATCGGCAGCGCCGAGAACACCCGGTGCGGATAGCTCACCGTCCACTGCAGGACCTGCATGCCGCCCATTGAGCCGCCGGCAATCGAGAACAGCTGCTCGATGCCGAGATGGTCGAGCAGCATCGCCTGCGCGCGCACCATGTCGCGGATGGTGATGACGGGAAGGTCGAGGCCCCAAGGCACGCCGGTCGTCGGATTGGTGGAGGCCGGGCCGGTCGAGCCCATGCAGGCGCCGATGACGTTCGGACAAATCACGAAATATCGGCCGGTATCGATCGGGCGGCGGGGGCCCACCATGGTCTCCCACCAGCCGGGCTTCTGCGTTACCGGATGAAGATTGGCGACGTGCTGATCGCCGGTCAGGGCGTGGCAGATCAGCACTGCGTTAGTGCGCTCGGGGTTGAGCGTGCCGTAGGTCTGGTAGGCGATCTGGAAAGGGGCAAGATCGACTCCGGCATCGAGCTTGAGCGGCCGCTCCGGCCCAAAGCGCACGAGGTCGGAGTGCGGACTGTCCGCCTCGCGGGTGCGGGCGGAGGCGTCAAGCGTGGCGCTGGCCTCGACCATCCTCATGCTCCATGCACCTCAAACAGGCTCTGAGCCGTCGGGCCGGCGCATAGCGCGTCTGCCGGCGTGATTCAATCTGATCGGGATCTAAGCCTGTGGCGCGCGAGGAGTCCGGCCACGCCTGGAGGAGCGCGCTTTAAACCCGCCCGCCCGGTCACGCAAAGACCGAAATCTGCTGTTACATTTCCGCAATGTCTCGATTCGGAGATTACTTCTTCTGCGGCATCGGCGGTAGCGGCATGACTCCGCTCGCTTTGATCGTCAAAGCGAGCGGCGGACGCGTCGAGGGCTCGGACCGTGCCCTTGATCAGGGACGCAATACCGAACGATTCGATTATCTGCGCGCGCGCGGCGTCGAGCTCCATCCGCAGGACGGCAGCGGCGTCAGGCGGGCCAGTCAAATCGTTGTCATCTCGACCGCGGTCGAGGAGACGGTCCCTGACGTGAAAGCCGCGCGCCGCATTGGCGCTCCGATTATCACTCGCGCGCGGCTTCTCGCCGATCTCTTCAACTCTGCCGCTCTCAGCGTCGGCATCGGCGGGACGAGCGGGAAATCCACCACGGTCGGCATGCTGGGCTGGATTCTCGACCGCGCCGGAAAGCGTCCGACGATCATGAACGGCGCGGACATGAAAAACTTCATCGGCAAGGGCTCGCCGTTTGCCAGCGCCCGAATCGGCGCCGGCGAAGTGTTTGTGAGCGAAGTAGACGAGAGCGACGGCTCGATTGCTTTCTTCCAACCTCGCATCGCGGTGGTGAACAATATTTCGTTCGACCATAAATCCCTTCCCGAGCTGCGCACTCTCTTCCGCGGCTTTGTTGCCGAGGCAGAGACCGCGGTGCTCAATCTCGACAACGCCGAAACCGCCGCGCTCTCGGCCGATCTGAAGCCGCAGCAGGCGCTGACCTTCAGTCTCAATGGTGCGCAAGCCAACCTCATTGCCTCAAAACCGGTCCGGTCGCCGGGGGGAATAGCCTTCGAGGTCAAGGCGGCCGACGCCGACGAGTCTGTCGCCGTCGCGCTGAAGGTCCCCGGCCTCCACAACGTGGCCAATGCGCTCGCGGCTCTGAGCGCCGCGCGAGCGTGCGGCATAGCACTCGGCGAGGCCGCAACGCATCTCAGCGAGTTCAGCGGCATCCGCCGACGGCTGGAAGTCGTGGGCGCCGCCAATGAAATAACCGTCATCGACGACTTTGCTCACAACCCCGACAAGATAGCCGCGAGCCTTGAAACCATGCACGCCTTTCCGGGCCGGCTCCTCGTGATGTTTCAGCCGCATGGTTACGGCCCGATTCGCCTGATGCGAGACGGCTTCGTGGACTGCTTTGCAAAAGCGCTGCAAGGCGAGGACGTTCTGGTGATGCCGGAGCCGGTTTATTTCGGCGGCACGGTCGACCGCAGCGTCGGCAGCCGCGATATTGTTGACGAAATAGAGCGGCGCGGCCGCAACGCGTTTGCGTTTCCCGACCGCGCCGCCTGCGGCAACATGCTGGTCGGTATCGCCCGTCCCGGCGACCGCATCCTGGTCATGGGGGCGCGCGACGATTCGCTCTCCGGGTTCGCCCGCGAATTGCTTCGGCGGCTTGCGCCGCATAAGGAAACAAGCAGTAACTGAGGCGCTCGTAATCGCGTGATAATGGTAACTCGCGTGCCACAAGCGGCGTTGCCTAGGATGCGCAATGCCGGCTGGGCATTTGAATGAACAACAAAAGGTGCAAAATTGGCGTTGTCGCGCCCGGCTCGCGCATGTCTGCCGAAGTTGCCGAGAGAGTACCGGCGCTGGCGAGAGCGCTCTACCGCGAGCGGACGCCCGAGATCGTCTTTCATCCGCAGTGCTTCGCAGCGCACGGCCATTTCGCCGGCGATGACGAAACCCGCGCCCAGGCCCTGCTCGAAATAGCCAATGACGAGAGTTACGACGCGGTCTGGTTCGCCCGCGGCGGCTACGGTTCCTGCCGCGTGGCGGAAGCGGTCATGCGCGGCTTGAAGGAGCCGTCGAGGCGCAAAGCGTATCTCGGTTACAGCGATGCCGGCGTGCTGCTCGCGGCCCTTTACCGGGGGGGGTTTAGGGTCGTGGCGCACGGCCCGGTGGCGCAGGACATCCTGCGAGACGGTGGAGATGCAGCCGTCGAACGCGCGCTCGCCTGGTTGATCGACCGGTCGCCGGCGGGGTTCGAGCCGACGGTGGGCCGCGCCGAGAAGACCGCCGCATTCAACATGACGGTTCTGAGCCAGATAATCGGCACGCCGCTGGCGCCCGACCTCGACGGCCACGTGCTGATGCTGGAAGAAGTGGGCGAGGCCTTGTACCGGATCGACCGCCTGATGTTTCACATCACCGGCAACGCCGAGATGCGGCGCGTGGCGGGCATCAGGCTTGGGCGCTGCAGCGCCATTACTCCGAACGAGCCCGAATTCGGAATGAACGACGAAGAGATCGCCAGCTATTGGTGCGAGCGGTCCGGCATCCCATGGCTGGGCCGCGCCGACATCGGGCATGATGCGGGGAATAAGATCGTGCCGTTTGGGGCTACCCAAGCCTACTCGTCACAAACTTCATAGGGTGGGCAAAGGCGCGTTCCACATGCACGAGCGGCGCCACACGTAGGAAAGAGCGCCGTGCCCACACGCACCTGTCCGCGTGGGCACGGCGCACGCGCTGAAGCGCGTTTGCGCCTTTGCCCACCCTACAAGGCGATGGTTACATTTTACCAGATTTCGTTAACACGGCGGCGGAACCCGGAGCTAATCCGGCGCGTTGCGTGAGGACTGTTCACGTTGAGTTGGGAGTTCAGCGTGGAATCGGGAAAAGAATACCTTCGCTTAGCTGCAGCAGTATGGTTCGCGGGCATCGCCTGGACGGCACATGCCGCTGATGTAGATCCGCTGAACATTCCCGACACACAGCTGGAGCCGGTCGAATGGCGCGATCTCAAGGGATGGCCGGCCGACGATCACGCGGCTGCCTTTGCGACCTTTCTTGTAAGCTGCAAACCGTTTCTCGCGACCGAGCGGGCGCGCGACTTGAGGCCAATCCATGATGGTTTGCTGCATGCCTGCCGGCGCGCCGCGGCGGCCAAGGTGTCCGGCGCGGCCGCGGCGCGCAAATTCTTCGAAGAGAATTTCCGGCCGGTGCGGATTTCCGCGTTAGGTAAATCGACTGGTCTGCTCAGCGGTTATTACGAACCGATCGTCGAAGGATCGCGGTTTCCTGACCGGGAATTCCACTGGCCGCTTTACCGGCGCCCGCGCGATCTTCTCCTCAACGGCAGGAAACCCGCAGGCGCCGCCTTTCCAAACCGCGCGGGGGTGGGGCGGATCAACGCGAAAGGAAAAGTAGAGCCCTATTACGACCGTCGCGCAATCGAGAACGGCGCACTCGACGGACAGCATCTCGAAATCTGTTGGCTCCGAGACCCCCTGCAAGCGATGGCGATCGAACTCCAGGGCTCGGCGCGGGTGCGGTTGGAAGACGGCACGCTCATCCGCCTCAATTACGATGCCCACAACGGCTTTCCGCGCACGGCGGTCGAGGGAGCGCTTGTTGAGCGCAGTCTGATCCCGCGGGAAAAGATGTCGATCACCCGTATGGAACATTGGATGGCGGCCCATCCCGAGGAGGCCGACGAGATTTTGGCCACCAATCGATCGGTCGTCTTCTTCAAGGTCAGGGGATTAAACAACGAGGACGAGCCGACCGGCGCGCAGGGTGTGCCGCTTCATCCCGGACGCTCGATCGCAGTCGACCGCACGCACGTCCTAGGGACGCCGTTCTTCATCGAGGCGGATCTGCCGATCGCCGGCCGTCCTACCAAATTTCGCCGGTTGATGATCGCCCAGGACACCGGCTCCGCCATGCTGGGGCCGGCCCGGGCCGACATCTATTGGGGCGCCGGCGATGAGGCCGGCCGTGTCGCCGGGCGTACCTGGCAGCAGGGCCGCTTTGTGATCCTGCTGCCGCGCGAACTGGACATGGTTGCGGCCGGAAGGGCGATGCCGCTGCCCCTCCCGAAGCCGCCGATTGCGAACGAGGTGGTCGCAAAGGCCGGAGAAACAAACCAGGCGCAGGACCTTAAAAAAGATCGTATCAGGCAGGTTCAGAAGACACCGCCCGTAATGACCTCCGTCCGTACGGTTACGAACGCCGAAGATTACAAAAAATCGTTTATCGGCTTGCGTGTGCAGCCGCAGCCTGCCCGCAGCGCCAGAGCGAAGCCGCGCTCCGAAATCGTCGTCAACAACCGGACAGAAGACCGCACGCGCGGCTACCAGAACGACCGTGCCAAGCCGAAAGCGCAAAAGAACGAGCCGCAGACGGTAGGCAGGGCGCAGAAGCCCGAAGATCACAAGAACTGGCCTATCAATCCTCGCCAGCACACGCAGGCAGCCGGCAAGGGTGCTCCCAACCCGCACTGACAATCGCTCGATTCGCTGGCATTTGTAACTGAGGCACAACACGCCCGCGCCGCCGTTACCCTCTCCCTTGTGGGAGACGGTCGCCGGCGGGTGAGGGGGCGCCGATCTTTCGATCAGCCCAGCCCCACGAACCGCAGCATCCGATCATAGAGCGGGGTCTTTCGATAGAGACGCGGTTGCTGCCAATCGTCGTTGGCGGCCGGCCGTGCCTTCTCCATCAAACCGAACCAGCAAAGATACCGAAGCACACGCGCCTCAAAGGCGGCGATCGGCAATTCGGGATATTTGGGTTCCGTCAGCTCCTTTGTTGGAATAGTCACGCTGCGCATGAGCGCGCCGGCCTCTCGCCAATCGGTGCAGAATTGCCCGATCAGATAAAGAATGAGCGAAATCTGCGGGGCGAAGACCTCCGGCATGTTGAAACGATCGAGATAGGCCAAGTTGTATTGCGCCAAGGTGGCGCGGAACAGCGCCGCCCTTCCTCCGGCAGCAGGCTGCAGCTGCGTCAACCCCGCGCCATTGCCATCTAGCGCCGCCAGGAAAAGGCGGGCATTGGGCACCACGCTGGTACCGGCAAGGGCGGCAAAGGCCAGATCCTCCTGAACGCGGCAGGGGCCGCGGCCGTCGAGCTTGTCTGTTATAAAGGCGCGGAACTGCTGCTGGGTCAGCTCGACGATACCGGCGGTCATCACTGACCGTACCCCTTTCCAGGCCCTTTCAGGCCTGGGCTATGCCCGCGGCAGGCCCTCATGAGGAACTCCGAGCTTCAGCAAGTGGCCCGAGGGTCTCCGCGATTTGGCGCCGATGCAGAGTGGCAAGCGTCGTCGCGCGATTCTTGATCTCGTCGATTACGCGTAAAAGAAACTGGGGCATGCAAGCGCCCTGATCTTTTGCTGTCGCCAACTCCAGTGGAGGAAAAACGGTGACTCGGCCGCAGTCAAGGTAACAGTTACGGCTGATTCCGGGCGCCTCGCCAGGCTTGACCGGCAACTGCGCTGGGCGCCGACGAGGGTCGGTATTAAACCATAAGAACAGGGTACCCACGCACAGGACGATCTTTTCCTTGGGTGGGTCGACGAGGGTCGTGTGAATGCGGTAGACGCGCCCGGCAATCACAGGACGACGTAGGCCGCGGCCTCCCGGACCTCCTCACGCATCTCCTCGGGGACCAATAGCTCAGGATCCATTTCGCCATTGGTAGCGGCTCTAGCCCAAGCGGGTTCCTGGTGCGTCAAGTTGCTGAGGTACGTGAGCGAGTTGCCGCGACAGAGCCGAACCGCAGCATCCAGAGCGGCAATGTCCGTCTCCGAGAGAAGGTCAAGTTTCGGATCCCGATTGGCGTAAACTCGGTGATACTTGCCGGACCGATTTATCTTCAGCGCGGCTTCGATGGCGTCAGGGTCGCCGAAGAAGTCGAGATTGCCTTTTATTATGTCGTAGACGCGCGACGGAACTGGGCCATGGGCCATCGCTACGTAGGCGTCGCCGGTCACGGGCCGGCCATAAGCGCGCAAATGGTCCCGATCGGCAAAGAAAAGAACCTTCGATAGGTAAAACGGTGTGATTCCTGGCCACGCTCGCGCCAAATATACGAGCGTCTCAAGAACTTTCGACTCGTCGAAATTGAACCGGATCATGGCCCTACCCTCCCCATTACATATTGCTGGGGTTGGGCGCAAACAACCTAACCACACGGCACGTCCTGAATCGCCACTATTTCCGTTTACGATCGAGCATCCCGTCGAGATGCGCATGTCGGCTGTCCATACGCGATGCGCCGATTGCTCTGACTTTTTCATCCGGCAACTCGGCCGTCGCGAAGCTCCGGCGGTGCTCCTTGAAACGACGGAACTGTTCATATTCGTCCGGCCCTACGAAATACCCGGTGATCGAGCCGTGGCTTGATACCGCCACGGCCTCCCGTTGTGCGAGCATTCGATAGCGACCGAAATTCCGGGTAAACTCAGAAGCCGGTATGGCGTCACTCATCGATCCATTCCTCTTTTCTCCGCCTTCCAATATACGCATTTTGCGCAAATTGCGCAAGCCTACAGGTGGGCCAGCCCAATTGGCCCGCATTCCGGCAAGCCGGAGCATCCAGTCATAAAAGATCGTCTTCCGATAGGATGTGGTTGCCGCCAATAGTCGTTGGCTGCGGGCCGTGTTTTCTCCATCAAACCGAACCACCAAAGATACCGAAGCACGCGCGCCTCGAAGGCCCCTATCGGCAATCCAAGATATTTCGAGTCCATTAGCTCCGTTGTTCGCAAGTCACGCCGCGCATGAGCGCGCCGCCACCGCCAATCAGTGCAGAATTGATCGATGCTGGGAAATTTCTTGGGCCGAGCAGACGGTCCTTGTCTTTGGAGGATGACGGCATACTGGTTCGCGCGCCTGCGCGTTCCCGACCAGCACGCGTATCTGATCGAAACCGCTAGGCCGAATGACATTATCTCGTTAGAAGCGGTCCATAAATGCCATGCAAGCGCTGCGCAATTTGATCGCGGTATCGCTCTACGTAGGCTTTGAGGCGCTCTTCCATTGGGCGCGGGAGCTTCTCGTCCCCAGGGTAGGGACGCAGGTCAGGCCATAGATAGCGAGTCGAGACTCCTCTATTCACGTCCTCGACATGAATGTGCGGTGGGGGATGATCTCTTGAATGTGTAATGACACGCAGCCCTCTCTCCTTCGGAAATGGCTTGGCGACATATATAATCTTCTTGTTATCAAGCACCAAATAGGTTGGGCAATGCGTCGCCCGGCCCAATTCGGCGTAATACAGCGATGACGAAAGGATTTTTGAAACTCGGGGCTTTTCCAATAACCAGGGCTCGTACATCCGATCGATCAAAAAATCGCGACCATTTGCCAGTCGTATGGTGCCAAGGAAATCGCGGAACTTATTGTAGGGCTCCGGTTGATGATCCATCGCCGTGAGTAGCGCCATTATCACTGGTCCATAACGAACAGAAGATGTCGACTTCGAATAGTGCTCGGTTATGTTTGCTGCTGTGAATGAGTTTGCAACGGCTTCCTCGACGTAACTGCCGGCTCTGTCAAAGAAATACGTAGTATAACGATCTATCCCAAAGAGCGTCGTTGGGAGCGGGTACTCCAGGCGAGAGCACGCGACCTCTGTTTGGTAATGAAAGAGCTCGTGAAACAACAGGCTTTTAGCTGCAAAATCAACGATCCAGCGTTCGCCCTTGTACAAAAAATTGCGTCCGACGAGCCGGCGCACAAGCTCCAATATGCCTGATGCCTTCAGGTAAATTCCCCATCGCCCGCGATAGAAATGGAATGGGCGGTAGTATGCCAGGGCATCAAATGGAGGCACCGCAGGAGCTGATCCGGGCAAATGACGACCGACGGCGGCCGACAGTGGAAGGCGATCACCGGCTTCATCCTCGGTCTCGATAGTAACCGCATCGCCGCCGTCGAGTTCGATAAGATCATCGGAGTCCAATTGCACTTCGGTCGGCGGCAAGGGTCTATGCCAGTCGGGCGGAACAACAAATGTAAATTCCTCATCGATTTCAATCCGCAACGGTTCTGCGCTCGTTGATCCGGCGCGCGATGACGGCGAAGGTATCCTGCCCACAGGCGGAAACCGCTCCTGGATAGCTAAGATTAGCTGACCAATTTGGCTCGCTGGCAAAATTGAGGCCTCCCCGCACAAAATGTTATCTACGGTACCGCAAGCTTGCGAATGCGTCGACGGCGTGCTACGATTCGCAAAAGACAAGCAGCTTGACGGGCGACGAAGCACCTCAGGTCCGGTCACCGCCAGGAGAATGAAGTGGAAATACCTGAGGACATGGACGCCCTCTGTCGGGAGAATGATGAAGTTTTTTGCTCCAGCTTCTCCCGAAATGGCGAAAAAAATTGTGTAGTGCAGTCTTCCGGCAAAGGGCGCCTTCGTTGTGGAGTCTTTTCGAGCCGCGCGACTTCGCGCCCTTACCCATGACGAGGAGAGCAGGTTCCTGCAGGACTCGATCAACATTCGGCGATTAGAAATTACCGTCTGTCTCTACAATCTGCCACGACAGGAATCCGTTGGAGAATGCCCACTTCTTCGGCGAGCGGCCCTCAAATTCCATTTTCTGGCGCGGAGCTACTTCGCGCCAAAGAGCTCGGGCATCAACTCGTCCTCTACGTAGATGAGATGGTTGATGCGACAGGAAAGCGCGTCCCTCTGACACTTCGTCAAATGAGGAAGAAGTTCAATGCGACCCTGGACGGCAGTGCCATATGGGCGGATTCCGTATGGACGGGGTTTGAAAGCGAGCAATTCTTCCACAATCAGCGGCCGCGCCCCGGTTGGCGCCTCGTGTCCATTGACGTGGTCCCCGGGACGCAAGACAAGGCATTTCTCGAACAAACTGACGCGATCGTAAACTACTTGAGAGATGAAGTTTTCCGAGGCATCGCGATGCCGCGCGATTACCAGGTTGCGGTGGATGAGTACGCGAAAAAACGCGGCGAGATCGAGCACCTCCTTGAGGTGGATCGCGGGAGAGCCGCTCGGGCCATTTCCGATCTTAAAGTCACTCAGCTGACGCGAGAGACCCCGGTCGAAGGTAATGTTTCGTGTCATTCTTGCTCTGACTAAGGGACAGCATCTATTGAGCTCGACAGCGACCTGGACGGCAACGCGTAGTTCAGCCGGAGGTTTTGTGTGCGTTGGATGCTGTGGCTCGGGCGGCTCGCACATCTTTGAGGGCGATCCGGCGTTGGGATATCAACTCGTGGGTGCTTGTCTTTCGCGTCTCTGATTGTCGATTCTTTACGTTCGCAGTGCTGTTTACGCGATACCGGCATCTGGGATCGAACGAGCTACGACCTCGCAGCCCTGCGTATGCAGGCAGGACTGCGCATAAACGCAGCATTGATCCCGGATTCGCATCAGATTGGGGCGATAACAAAGCAGCTCAAAAAGCAAGACGGGCGGCCTTTGCTAACGATTGATATGATTCAAGATTCCTACATTGACGTCAACGGTGCCAGTCAACGCGGTGAGAGACAGAGGCGCGAATTTGCGTCGCGAAATCGTCGCCTTTGCGCCCCGCTGGCGGGCGACGGCGTAGCCGCTTATCTCATTTGTCTACCGCAAAGAGCTAGCCTCGATTGCGCCAGCCATCATCGATCGCAAGACGGATGCCGGATGCATGAAGACTTCATCGCCGGAGCTGACGACGCTTAATCTTTTGCGCTATGCGCACGTCGCGGGCACCCTCGATAGTATCGCGACTGTCCTGTCAGACCTCGGCGTTAAGCTGGGGTCTGCGCCATTGGTTGCGCTTGCGCCCGCATTCGAGCGATCCCGATCTCCATGAGCTCGGCGAGCGACCCTCCCCCTCCAGCCAAAGTCGGGTTTCCCCGACCTTGGCCAGGTATTAACGAGGTTAAACTCGGGCGGCCCCGAGTTTGACTGGGACGGTAGGAGTTTTCGGCGAGCTAACCGCTCTCTCCGGCACGTGTGTCGTTGCTGGTTACTGATCCAATCATCGGCGATTTCGCGAGCGATGCGCTCTGCCGTGTGCCTGCCAGCAATCCGCTCCTAGTAATCCCAAATTTGCTCCACATCGGCCACGGCTTCCGGCGACCACACTGCCGTCCCCCGGCTTGCGGTCATGCTAGCGTGTCTTTCGCTCAATCAATTCATCGATGCTGAACGCCATTCCCTTCCCGGCGTCAAGGGAACCTGCTCCCTTGTCCAGTTCCTCGCGCAAGCGGCGAAGCTTCTCAACGTGCGACAGGAGCCGCCGACCGATCTGTTCCTGATCGCTCTCCGCCAGTGCTGCCACTTCCGCTATTGCCTGTTCCAGTGTTTTGACCATGGCGATGGCTTACCACATTGGAGCGGATAAGAGGTAGTGATCCACCCTGATGGTGAGTTCCCCACCGGCTGGGACCGGACCGACCGCCGATGAAATCCATCGCTGTCGTCCCGGACTACCGAGCCGGCCCCCGAGTCCGGCGAGATCGATCCGGGACCCATCTTTCCAAGCGCGCCGCACAACGGGTCCCGGCTCTCGCGTCTACAGCGGCCCTGGCGCCGCTGTAGTAGACCGCTCGGCCGGGACGACAGTTAGTTTTTGGAGCTGCGCCGCCCAGCGAAGCGCCCGGTACCAGTACCGCAGTATTGCCTTACGTCGGGCCGTTTCGTTTGCGCCCCAGACTTCTGTCAGCCCAAACAAGACCTTTGGTCAATAGAAAGCGCCGGTGTGTTCGCACATTTTTGTGCTCATCACGATCAAGGAAGGTCCTTGATCTCGGCGCAAAAGGAGATACCGCCATGTTGACCAAGTCGAAAATCGCACTTTCGGTTGCGCTCGTTCTCGCTACCGCTTCCGCCTCCGTCGCGGCTCCCAGGCACAGCGTTCGCCATCCCTCAGCGAGCGCGCGACAAGTGCCAGCAAGCACCTACCTGAGCTTCGCTACGGTGCGCGCGGCAAACACGGCGAAAGAGCCGACCTACATGAAGATTCAGGATCAGGGCATCCGGGAAAATCTCGGCGACTAATCTCCATGCCGGCAAGGCCTTCGATTGCGGTCGGCCCTTTGGGCCGGCCGCAATTGCGTTTGACTTGACACAATCGGGTAAAGGACAGATTCGGCTTCCTAAACCCGTTCCGACGATGGCCGAGCAACCGAGGAATTCACCGCTTACGCGTACCGTCGCTTTCACCGGGCGGCTCGCCTCGATGAAGCGGGAGGAGGCGTTTGCGCTCGTGCGCCGGCAGGGCGGCTCGCCGCGCCGCGGCGTAACTCGAAAGACCGCCGTCCTCGTGGTCGGCGAACTCGGCTGGCCGCTCTTGCCCGACGGGCAGCCGTCGAAAAGCCTGAGCCTCGCCAAGTCGTATGGCGTGCCGATCGCGAGCGAGCGGCGCTTCCTCGAATGGGGCGGACGAGCAAGTCCCGACGATACCGTCAAAACCTATTCGGCGGGGCAGCTGGCGTCATTGAGCGCGCTGCCGCTCGAAGTGATCGATCGCCTGACAGCCTTCGGGCTGCTCGACTGCCGCGAAGGCCGTTATGGCTTCCGCGATGTCGCGGCGGCGCGGCAACTGGCGGCCCTGCTTGAGTGCGGCGTTGGGCTCTCGACGATTACGAAAAGCCTGCACGAGATTCGCAAATGGCTGCCCGAGGCCGCGCCCGGCAACCTGCGGCTCTACCCGGCGGCGGGCGACGCCATTCTGGTCGAGCATGTGCAAGGGCGGATCGACAAGAGCGGGCAGTTCATGCTGCCGGTCGACGGTTCGCGGGAGGATGCCGACGATTTGTTCGAAGCGGCGCAGGCGGCCGAGCAGGCGAAGGACCTCGAAACCGCCGAGCGCCTCTATCGCAAAGTCATGCGCCTCGATGCGGCCGATCCGGCTGCGGCATTCAACCTCGGCAATCTGCTTCGCTCGCTCGGCCGCAGCATCGAGGCCGAAGCGGCCTACAGGGCCGCGATCAAAGCCGACCCCGACTTTGCCGAAGCCTGGTACAATCTCGCCGACATTCTCGACGACCGCGGCCGGTCGGACGAAGCCCGCCGCTGCCTGGAGCGCGCGCTCGATGCCGATCCGGACTATGCCGACGCGCTTTTCAATCTCGGCCTCGTCCACCAGCGCCAGGAACGCCATGCCGAGGCCGCAGCCTGCTGGCGACGCTATCTGGCGCTGGACAGGCATTCCGAATGGGCCTCCCGCGCCAGGCAGGCGTTGAAATACTGCGAAATGCAGCGCGCCCACTCTTTATGAAACCACTTCACTCGCGTCGAGGCCGGCACCCGCCACGAATAGATGCACATTCGGGCCGCGAACTCGGTGGACTCCCTCTCCCCACCCAGCGCGGGCTTGTCCCGCGCTGGGCATTATCAATGCGCAAGTCGGGCAAGCCCGACTTGCGATGGGAGAGGGTTGGGGTAAGGGGGTTCGAGCACCTCGGTGGATCCGGCCCCCCTCACCCGCCCGCGCTGAAGCGCGTGCGACCTCTCCCCTTTGGGGAGAGGTGGAGCGCGCGGCCCGCGGGTTGCCTTGCTCAATTAGCCGTCCAACCTGAGCGGAAAACAGCCTAGTGGCAGTCCGGGCAAAACGCGCAGCAAAGACCGAGGTGAGCGAAAGCCGCGAGCACCCGCCTCCCGACGCCAGCACCATTCGCGGTGCGCGCAAGGCGATCCTGCCGGCTTTTCTCGAGCCGAGCCTGCCCCAGGTCACCGGCCGGGCGCCGAGCGGCCCGCAATGGGTCCACGAGATCAAATACGACGGCTATCGGATGCAGGCACGCATCGAGGGAAGCCGCGTCCGCCTTCTCACCCGCAAGGGTCTCGATTGGACAGATCGGTTTTCGTCGGTAGTGGACGCCCTCAAGGAGCTTGGACTTGCCTCGGCGCTGCTCGACGGCGAGATCGTGGTCGAGGATTCGGACGGGCTGCCAAGCTTCACTCTGCTGCAACAGGATTTGAAATCGAGCCGGCGCGACCGGTTTCGCTATTTCCTGTTCGACATCCTCTATTGCGACGGCTTCGATCTGACGCGGGCGAGACTGCGCGACCGCAAGGACTTGCTGCACCTGATCGTGGCGCGAGTGCCGGCCGCCTCGCCAATCCGCTTCAGCGAGCACTTGGCTGAGGATGGCCCGACCATGTTCGAACATGCCTGCCGGCTCGGCCTCGAAGGCATCATATCGAAGCGCATCGACCTTCCCTATCGGGCAGGACGCGGCGATCACTGGCTCAAGACCAAGAGCGTGCTGCGCCAGGAATTCGTCATCCTGGGTTATGTCCCTTCGACCGCAGCCGGGGGAATGCTCGGCGCCCTTCTGCTTGGCTATTACGACGGCGGCATTCTCTTTTATGCCGGCCGCGTCGGCACCGGTTATTCGGGCGATCAGGCGCGCTCGATGCGCGCCGAGCTCGACAGGATTGCCGCCGCTAAACCACGCCTCGGCAACACTCTGCCGGCCGGCGCCGAAAAGGGAGTCCGCTGGGCGGCGCCCCGCCTCGTCTGCGAAGTCGAGTTCGGCGGCTGGACGGCCGATCGCCTGATCCGCCAATCGGTGTTGCTGGGCATCCGCGAGGATCGGCCGGCGGAGGAAGTCGGCCTCGAAACAATGCCGAAGGAAAGCTCCTCAAGCCGCGCCCCCTCCCTGACCCTCCCCCGCAAGCGGGGGAGGGAAGGGAGGGGGCACCGGAAGCTCACGCATCCGGAGCGGATTCTGTGGCCGCAGCCGGGCATCACCAAGCAGGGGCTCGCCGATTTCTATGCCGATATTGCGGAATGGATTCTTCCCCACATCCGCGGCAGGGTCTTGAGCCTCGTGCGCTGTCCGGCGGGCGTGAGCGAGAAGTGTTTCTTCGCCAAGCATTACTGGCATGGCCTCACCGGCGCGATACGACAAGTTGATGTGGGTGAAAAGGAGAAGATGCTCTGGCTCGACTGGCTCGATGGATTGATCGACCTCGTGCAGGCAAGCATCCTCGAAATCCATCCCTGGGGCTCGACGGTCGCGGAGTTGGAAAAGCCGGACCGGCTGATCTTCGACCTCGACCCCGGCGAGGGCGTGCCGTGGAGGGCCGTCATCGAGGCCGCATTCGAGGTGCGCCGGCGGCTGGAAGAATTCGGGCTCAGGAGTTTCGTAAAGACCTCCGGCGGCAAAGGTCTCCATGTCATGCTTCCTGTCGAGCCCGTCGTCGGCTGGGACGAGGCCAAGGCATTCACCCAATCAGTCGCGGACGCGATGGCCAAGGCGCAGCCCGAGCGCTACGTCGCCATCATGGCCAAACGCGTCCGGCGCGGGCGCATCTTCATCGATTATCTGCGCAATGGCCGCGGCGCGACAGCCGTTGCACCTTATTCCACGCGGGCGCTCCCGCAGGCATCGGTATCGACGCCGCTGGCATGGGAGGAGCTTTCCGAACGGGTACGCGCCGATCACTTTCGCATCGGCAATCTGCGCCGCCGCCTCGACGCATTGCGCGACGACCCCTGGCACGAAATTTTTATGATCCGGCAGCGGCTGCCTTCGGCGCAGTAGCCCGGATTGGAGCTTGCGCGGCACGAACGCGTCCAAGCGCGCCTTCGACCGCAAGCGCAAGCTCCAATCCGGGGTTCCCCGCACGCTCCGTCCCCCGGATTGCGTGATCGCGCTCCGGACTCGGGGCCGGTCGGCAAGTACTCGGGCGCGATCACGCAATCCGGGCTACGGCTGTTGGTCTTGCGCAAATCATCCGATAAGCTTTGCCGGACCTCGGACTGCCCTGTAACTGACGGGAGAATGCGATGAGTGTGAAATTATCAATCAGGATGATCGCTGCTGCGGCGCTCGGCGCCGCGATGCTCACGGGGGCGGCAGCGCAGACGAAGCTCACGGTGGTGACCTTTGCGGGCGCGACCAATCTTCCAATCTGGGTCGCTATCGACAAGGGGTTCTTTGCCCGCGAAGGCCTCGATGTCACCCAGGAGATCACCCGCGGATCGAGCCCGGCCATGCGCGGCCTGATGGAGGGCAAATACCAGCTCGCTTCCTCGGCGCTCGACAACACCATCGCGATCGCCGAGGGCCAGGGCGACGTGAAATTCGACAATTTCGACGTGCGTGCAATCCTTGGCGTGCATTCGGGAATGAACAAGATCGTGTCGCGCCCGGAAGTCAAAAGCTACGCCGACATCAAAGGCAAGGCGATCGCCAGCGACGCGCTCAACAGCGGCTACGGGCTTGTGCTGATGAAGATCCTCGGCATGCACGGGCTCACGCTCAACAAGGACTACACGGCGCTTCCGGTCGGCAGCACGCCGAACCGGATCGCCGCCATGAAGGACGGCCGGGCCGTTGCCGCGGTCATCTCGCCGCCCGAGCACCTCAAGCTGATCAAGGAAGGGTACAACCTCCTCGGCGACGCCACCGAGGCGATCGGCGCCTATCAGGGCAGCACCATCATCGTGCGGGAATCCTGGGCCAAGGCGCACGAGGCGGAAACCCTCGCCTTCGTCCGCGCGCAGGTCAATGCCACCAATTACGTCTTCGACGACAAGGCTGGCTCGCTCGCGGTGATGAAGAAACACATCAAGGGGCTGAGCGACGAGGAGC
Source organism: Xanthobacteraceae bacterium (assembly GCA_036557705.1). Classification (GTDB taxonomy): domain Bacteria; phylum Pseudomonadota; class Alphaproteobacteria; order Rhizobiales; family Xanthobacteraceae; genus VAZQ01. The sequence goes on along the minus strand of DATBHB010000156.1, from coordinate 91,090 downwards.
TCGATTCGGCTTATACGGAGATGGTGACTTCGAAGGGCGGCCTCAACAAGGGCGCGCGCATCAACATGGACGGCGTCAAAATGCTGCTGGCGCTGCGCAACGAGCTCTCAGGCTCGCCAGTGAAGCTGACCGATCCATACAAGTACATCGACCTGAGCTGGTACGAAAAGGCAATGGGCGGGAAGTAATAGGCGCGTTTCGTCATCCTGAGGTGCGCGCACGCAATCGTCCTGAGGTGCGAGCGAAGCGAGCCTCGAAGGGGATTGCGTGCGAGCCTCGAAGGATGACGGGGCACGACATGGGCCATCATCCTTCGAGGCGCGCGCCAAAGAAGCGGGCGCGCGCACCTCAGGATGACGGTTTTAGACTCTGCATGATATGGTACTCAGCTGATGGGGGCTTTCGTGTACATCCTCCGCTGTGCGGACGAACCTCGCCCTGGACTTCCGGCGGGGTGGCTGGCCTATGGATTACTTTATGGCGCCCACAGTGAACCCCGCAACAAACCGATCGACGAACAGATTATAGATCACAGCGATCGGCAGGCTCACGATGAGGCAAGCACCCATCATCGAGCCCCAGAAATAAACATCTCCGCGCACCAGGAATGTCGGCACGCCGACGCTGACGGTGTAGCTCTCGGAAGACGTGATGAACGTCGCGCCGTACACGAATTCCTGCGTCACCAGCGTAAACGCGAAGATCACCGCCGTCAGTATGCCGGCAGTGGAGATGGGGACGACAACTTTCACGAACGCGCCGAGGCGGCTTAAGCCGTCGATCATGGCGGCCTCTTCGAGCTCCCTCGGAATCGCTTTGAAGAATCCCATCAGCAGCCAGGTGCAGAATGGGACGGTAAAGCTCGGATAGACGAGCACGAGCGACCACAGCGAGTCCTGAAGCCCAAGCGCCGCGACGATGCGGGAAAATGGAATGAATAAGATCGTCGGCGGCACCAGATAGGTCAGGAAGATCGCGATGCCGAGGTTCTGAGCCCAGGCCCCGGTCATGCGCGCCAATGCGTAGCCTGCGGGCACGGCGAGCACCAGCGTGATCGCGACGACCGCGGCGCCGACAATCCCGGTATTGATCAGCCATTGCAGATACTCGGTCTGGCCAAAAAGGACCTGAAGATGCTCGAGGGTCGGGGGATCGTTGAACAAATATGGGTTATTGGCAGTGTCGTAGAGGTCGCGCGTGGTTTTGAACGCGGTAATCAGCATCCAATAGAACGGAAACGCCAGGAACGTGACGAAGAACACCAGTATGGCGGCATGTCCGCCGGCTGCCGCCGCTCGCCGTACACGTGTGGCGGGGAACTTCATCAGACCACCTCGGCGCGACGGGCAAAACGCAGGAACGCGATGGCGACGGCGGCGAGGACCGGGAACAGAAAGAGTGAGATCGCAGCGCCGCCGGCGAGATCGCCTCCCTGGATTCCCGTGAAATAGGCCCAGGTGGCCAGTACCTGAGTCGTGTCGTAGGGACCGCCGCGGGTAAGGACGTAGACAACGATGAGGTCGGTAAAGGTGAACACGATCCCGAACAACAGCGCCACCAGCGCCACCGGCATCACCAGAGGCAGCGTGATTTCGAACAGGTGACGCCAGAAGCCGGCGCCATCGACCTCAGCAGCCTCGTGAATGTCATGCGGAATCGAAGTCAATCCTGCGAGAATGATGACCGCCGCAAGCGGCAGCATTCGCCAGACCTGCACGGTGATGATCGAGATCATTGCGAGGTCGGGTGTTCCGAGCCAAATCGGCCATTGCGCAGGGCCGAGCAAATGCAGCGCCCGCAGCGTCCAATTGATCACGCTGTAGATCGAATCGAAAATCCACAGCCAGCCGACGCTCCCGAGCGAAATGGGAGCCACCCAAGGCAGCAGGATGAGGAGGCGAACCAGCCACTTGCCGGGGAAATTCGCGACCAGCGCCAGCGCCAGCACGTTGCCAAGAATGAGCACCACGAGCTGCGAAACCGCCGTGAACACCACGGTATTCCGAAGGGCGACCCAGAATGTCTGGCTCTCGACAAGGCGGCGGTAATTTTCGAGGCCAACGAAGCCCAATGAACGACTGCCAACCGAGGCATCTGACACGCTATAATAGACCGACAGCAGGAACGGGAAACCGACGAGCAATACGATGTAAAGAATCGCCGGTGCGAGCAATGTACCCCACAGGCGCTGTTCGTTATCCGCGAAACCCGCCCAGAACCTTCCATGCTGGTTGCGGAGGCGGATGGCGGCACTCGCACTAGAGCGTGCTTCCATCAATTCGCTGTCCGCTGTTGCGGTCGAACTGTTCGATATCATGTCGACCGACCACGAATTCGTGCAACTCGTCCGTTGCGATTTCGAGGGTAATGTTGCTCGGAAGCTTGGAAACGACGGACGCCCCAACGTACGGGCTTTCAATTGTTCCATAAACAAGCCGGTCGGCGCCGAGATATTCGATACGGTTGACGCGCAACGAAACCAAAACGTCATCGTCACGGATGTCGCGCGTGCCACGCGGCAGGAAGTTTTCCGGCCGAAAGCCGAGATAACGAACCCCGCGTTCGACGATATTCATCGGCGGCGAGCCCATGAAGGTGGCGACGAAAATACCGGCAGGCCGGCAGTAGACGTCGTGCGGCGTACCGACCTGGCATACCCGGCCGCGGTTGAGGACGGCGATGCGATCGCCCAATCCCATCGCCTCGGCCTGGTCATGGGTAACGTAGATAGTCGTGGTCCGGAGGCCGCGCTGGAATCTCTTCAACTCGTCGCGCGCCGAGTTACGCAACTTGGCATCCAGATTGGACAGCGGCTCGTCAAGCAGGAAAACGACAGGTTCGCGCACTACCGCGCGAGCCAGCGCAACGCGCTGGCGCTCGCCGCCGGAAAGCTGGCGGGGCTTGCGATCGAGCAGGTGCCCAATTCCGAACATGCGGGCCGCCCACTCGACCTTGCGCTTGATCTCGGCCTTGTCGGTTCCGAGCGCGCGCAGCGGAAACGATATGTTCCGCATCACGCTCAGATGCGGATAGAGCGCGTAGCTCTGAAACACCATCGCTACGTTGCGCGCCCGTGGAGGCAGTTCGGTGACCACCGAACCGCCGATCAGCACGTCACCTGACGTGGGTCGCTCAAGCCCTGCGATCATCCGCATCAGGGTGGTCTTGCCACAGCCCGACGGGCCCAACAGGACGAGGAATTCGCCTTCGTTGGCGACCAGGTCGATCCCGTCGACCGCGCGAACGCCGTCGAACAGCTTGACTAGGCGCCGCGCTTCCACCACCGCCATCGGCTTTGCCCAGCCGAATTGGTCAGATCATTCCTCGGTCCTTCCACTTCGACCAGATGCGCTTCATGGCCGCTTCGGCATCGGAGAGCGCTGCCTCGGGAGTAGCTGCGCCGGTCGCGGCCTTGCCGAACATCGTATTGATCACCCAGGTGTTGAAGCATTCATCGATGGCGGCCGTGGAATAACCCGGATAGCCCACATTGGTCGCCCAATCGAGGACATCATCGAGCACCGCGTATTTATCGGGCGGCATGGCTCTGGAATCGTTGGCGAGGAGGTTGTTGATGTCGGGGACCGTGCTCGGGAAACATGGAAAGTTGTAGAACTCGCTGGCGGTAAAGGCCGAGTGGAAAGCATCGATGTAATCGGCCAGGAATTTCTTGGCGCCGTCGATATTCTGCGCGAATTTCCAGATGACATAGCAGTCCATCACGTGTTCGAGGCCGATGCGCCGGACCGGCCCCTGCGCGGCTTTGGCGAGCGCGATTTTGCCGGATATCGGCAGCTTCTTGTCTTCGGCTTCGCGAGTGATCGATATGGCATTGAGCACTACCGAAGACCTTCCGGCCAACATCTGGCGATTGTTGGAGGATGGGTCCCAAGCGAGCACTTCCGGCGTTTCGGTTTCCTGGTATAGCGCCTTCACGAACTTGATCGCGTCCAGCGTCTGCTTGGAGTTGATGGCCAGCTTTCCCTCGGCGTCCTGTTCGCCGGCGCCGAACGAATACATGATCGCGCGCATCGCCATCGCGGTGTCGAGTTCCTCGGAAAGCCCGATACCGGCCGGTATGCCGGTCATGTCCTTTATTCTTTTGGCGCCTGCGCGAATGTCGTCCCAGGAGTCGGGTTTCATCCCGATCTCCGCCCAGAGGTCCGATCGATAATTGATGGGATCCGGCACGTAGCTGTCCGAGAACGCGAAATACTTTTTGGTCCTTGGATTGAAGGTGCTCTTGACGGCGAGGTCGACCGGCTTGCCGTGTTTCATCTCGCATTCGGCGTACACATCCTTGAGATCGATGACCTGGTTCTCGTAGACCGATGGCGGCGACAGGAACAGCACCAGGTCATGTCCTTTCTGCGCGGATACTTCGGCGGCCGCCCGCGACGGAATGAGGCCGAGGTTGATGTTGTCGACCTTGACTTCGGTGTCGTTTTTATCGCCCCATTCCTTGATGTACTGACTTTTGAACCATCGATCGTAGGCCGGAACGAAGTGGCTCCATTGCAGGATGGTCAGCGTTTTCTTGGCTGCATGGGCAGGACGAGGCCGAACGATTGGGCCGAGACCGGCCATCGCGCCGATCGTCGCCGCAGTCTTGATCAGATCGCGACGGCTCACGCCACCGCGTCGTGGCTTGGCGGGTTTCATGGGCGTTTCCTTTTCGGGTAACTGATTTTTTGTCACAATCGCCCCCGCGACGGGCAGCGCGCCAATGCCGGCTGTGGACCGGAATCGCCCGTCGTCAGCGGCCAGATTTCGTGGCCAAACGCTGGAGTGAGGTTTTGGTTTCAACCCTGCGCGTCAATGTCGCGCAAACGTCATCCTGAGGCGCGCGCGCCCGCTTTCTTGGGCGCGCGCCTCGAAGGATGACGGCGCATGCCGTGCCGCGTCATCCTTCGAGGCTCGCACGCAATTCCCTTCGAGGCTCGCTTCGCTCGCGCCTCAGGACAATTGCGTGCTCGCGCCTCAGGATGACGGCGAGAGAGAAACGCTGCGGCAAGCAATGCGTCACGCTGCCGAGCGCTCGGCGGCCTCGCCGGCCGGAAAGATGCAGGTGACGGTGGTGCCGCGGCCCACGGCCGAATCGAGCGTGACCGTGCCGCCGTGCAGTTCGACGAAGGAACGCACCAGCGAAAGGCCGAGACCGGTGCCGCGGTGGCGCGAGCCGAGCGAATGCGTCTCGAACCAGTCGAATACCTTGTCCTGCACTTCCGCCGGGATTCCCGGGCCGCGGTCGGTTACGGAAAAAATCACAGTATCGTTGCGGCACTCGGCAGCGAGCGTGACGGTCTCGCCGCGCGGCGAGAAGCTCACCGCGTTGGCCAGAAGGTTAAATAGACTCTGCCGAACCCGCAGCTGGTCGGCGATGAAACTGCCGATGGCGGGGGCGGCCCGGATATCGAGTGAAATGCCGCTCTGCACCAGCCGGTCCTGCACGCCTTCGGCGGCTGCCCGCATCGTGCCCAGGATGTCCACAGGCCCGAGGCTGAGCGTCATGGCGCCGGCATCGATGCTGGCAAGATCGAGGATATTGTTGATGATTGCGAGCAGCGCGTCGGTCGAACTTCGAATATAGCCGAGATACTCGCGCTGCCGATCGGTCAGCGGCCCGGTGCTCGGATCGTTGAGGAAATGCGAGAAGCCGATGATGTTGGTGAGCGGCGAGCGCAACTCATAGGAGACGTGGTGGACGAAATCGATCTTGATCCGGTCCGCCTGCTCCAGCGCCTCGTTGCGCTCGCGCAAGGCGCGTTCGACATTGGCCGAATCGGTGACGTCCTGGAAGGTGACCAGCGTCGCGCCGTCCGGCAGCGGCACCGTGGCGCAATCGATGACGCCGCCGTCGCGCCGCTCGATCCGCCCTGTGACCGGCTCGCGGCCGTCGATGGCGGTCACCGCCGTGCGCAGCGCCCGCCAGAACGGGGCATCGCCAACGAGAGCGTGGCACCAGCCGATCACCGCCTCGATGTGCGGGTGCGGGCGCGACGCCAGCGCCGCCGGATCGAGCTTCCACATGCGGGCAAAGGCCGGATTGAACAGCCGCAGCCGCCCGTCGCTGGCAAAGACCGCAACCGCCTCGGAGAGGTTTTCGAGCGTTTCGCCCTGAACCTTTATCAATGCATCATAGCGGCGCTCGAGATCGAGCCGGCGAGTATTATCGTGGAAGAGATAAATGACGCCGCCTTCGGGATTGGGCGTGGTCACCACGCGCAGCGTGCGGCCGTCCGGCAGGTGCCAATCATATTCCCTGGTGTCGAGCGCCCGATAGGCCTCGTGCAGCCGTGCTTTCCACTGCCGAAAATCCTGCTCCTCAGGAAGCTTGCGCGAGGAACGCAGCTGATCGAGCACCGCTGAATCGGTCGGGTTCTGATCGAGGAAACCGGCATCGAGGTCCCACAGCGAGCGGTAGGCGAGATTGTAAAAGCTCAGGCGCTGATCGGCGCCGAAGATCGCGACGCCTGTCGAGAGCTGATCGAGGATGCGCCGCTGCGCCTGCGCCATGCGGCCCATTTCCGTGCGCAGAGCATCGGCCTCGCTGGCGTCGATCGCGATGCCGGCGCTGCCGCGGCGCGCCGGGTAGCTCATCACGTTGAACATCCGGCGCGTGCCCGCGACGATGGCCGGCAATCGGCCCTGAAACGGCATTGCGCCCTCGTGGGCGGAAAGCAGTTCCGCCCGCGCCGCACGGTCGAACAATTCGACGCCGCGCCGAACCACCTCGCCGCCGTCCTTGACCTCGACCGCGCCGGCATAAGCCGCATTCGCGAAAACAACCTTGCCGGTTTCGCCGCGCGCCCACATCGGCGTGGGCAGCGCCTCGACCAGCATCCGCAATGCATCGGCTTCGTCGGTCTCCCGTTGCAAACGGATCGAGAGATCGGCGCGTTCGCGCTCGATGCCGCTTACATCGCGCAGTCGCAGGATCGCCCGGCCGCCCTCGACGATGCCTTCGACCTCCGCCAGTCGGCCGTATCGGGTCTTAACCGCGATGGCGAACCGCTGCCCGCGCGAACGCAGCTCCTCGACCGCATTTTCGAGCATGCGGGCATTGGCCGGATCGAGCCAGGTGCCGAAGGCGAGGAGGTCGTGTCCGGCTTCACGCCTGGTGATGGGCGCCGGCTCGCCGATGATGTCAGGCTCATCGGCAGCGGGCTCCCACACGACCAGAATCCGGCGCTCGGCGCGGAGCAGCATATTCAGGCGCTCCGCTTTCGCGTTTGCCGCGACGAGTTCCTCGCCCGCTCTGGCGCTCGCCTCGGCGAGCCGCCCGCGGATGCGCAGCAGCTGGGTCGTCACGATCGCCGCGAAGGCGATCGCGCACAGCGCGGCCATGATTGCTGCGATTTCATGGGAGGGAAGGTTTGCCGACACCGCGAAAGCCTGGATGGCCGAGCCGAGCGCCGGGGCGCCGGTTGCGCCAGCGGCATGCGCAGATCCGACCGCTGCGAGCCCCCACGCGACCGGAACTACCGCGCGCAATCCGGCGCGCCGCGGATGCGCCCGCGCGCTCTCGTGCGTCCGGATCGTGCCCGGCATTATCCGCTTGCCCCGCCGCCTGCGGCGATGCTCCGACCGCCGGTCCCCATCGGGCAATTCGGAAGACCGCCGAACTGCCGCGAATCACTTTTGACTATAATCTCAACGCAAATCGAGCAGTAAGAGTCCAGATCGTGAACGTGTGTGCAATAAGGGCCCGTAGCGTGGGCAAAATCGCGTGGCACGGCCTGACGGCGTGGACAATCAGCGCGTTTACGCGCGTCTTCGACGCGCTATGGGCGCGCGGCGCGATTTTGCCCACGCGGTTGGCATCGGAGAAGGCGCCGTTGCCCACCCTACGAAGTTTCTGACGCAGTAAGACTAACCCGCCCGTCCGGCGAGCGTGAGGCCCTTCTCCAGCGCCGCGTAGCTGCGCACCGGCGCCGCCATCAGGAAGCGATAGCCTTCCTTGACGATCCGCTCGACGTTGTTGGAATCGACGTGCGGGTGACCGACCGGAACGTTGTGCTTCTTGCAGGTCTCGACGACCCGGCCCATCCATTTGAGAACCTCCGGATGTTCGTATTGGCGCGGATAGCCGAGTTCCTGTGAGAGGTCGCCCTCGCCGATCAGGATCGCGCCGATCCCGGGCACTTCCTTGAGGATACGATCGAGATTGTCGATCCCGCGCGTGTCCTCCATCATCAGCATGACGAAAATCTCGCCTTTGGGGTTGAGCGGCCAGACGTCGGCACGGTCGTAATATTCCTGCTGCGACACACCCCAGTAGCGGACCGCCTGCGTGGGGCCATCGCCGCGGATCCCTTGCGGTTCGTAGAGAGGCTTGTCCCTGAGCCGCGGATAGCGGCAGGCCGCAACCGCGTTGTAGGCTTCCTCGATGCTCGAAATGTGCGGCCATACGATTCCATAGGCGCCGAGATCGAGCGCCTGCTTGGCCTGGAATTGCGCCTTCTCGGCGCCGTTTGGCGGAATCCGCACCATCGGAGTGACCGCCGGGGCGACCGAGCCCGACCGCGCGATCTGGCCGCGATTGAGCATGTATTGGAGCGCGTCGCGCAGCGCCCTTATGTCCCAGGGATTATGCTCCATCTCGTAGACGATGCCGTCGTATTTCGCCGTCGCCATCGCAATCGCGGTCTCCGGGTCGGCCTGGCAGAAGGATGTGAAGGCATGCTTGCCCGCTTCGAGCGCCTTGATCACCTGATTGAGACGCGGCAGTTCGGCCATGGTGCTCCCCTGGGAAATGTTCGCGGGTCTCTATAGACGACCCCTCATTTGCCGTCATCCGCGGTTTGACACCGGCGAACGTCTGCAGCCCGGATTGCGCGACTACTCGTTGCCGCGCCCGCATGGACCACGCCCGATCATCGCGCAATCCGGGTCGCTTGCGTGGTCGCGGATTGGAGCTTGCGCTGTGTGGTAGAGGACGCGCGTAACGCGCTTGTGCAGCGCAAGCTCCAATCCGGGCTACAGGGTCGGTTTGACAACGGCGAACGCGGGTCGTAGCCCGGATCGAAGCGTGCGCGATAGCGCAAGCGCAAATCCGGGGCTACGGCCGCGGCCCACATCGGCGAGGAGCGTCATGATCATCGATTGCCACGGGCACTACACGACCGAACCCAAGGACCTGCATCGCTTCCGCAAGGATCAGACCGAGGCGGTCAAGAACAAGACGGCGCTGCCGCCCCGCGCAGGCCTGAAAATGTCCGACGACGAGATCCGCGCCAGTATCGAAGGGGCGCAGCTCAAGTTTCAGCGCGAGCGCGGTACCGACATCACGATCTTCTCGCCGCGCGCCTCGGGCATGGGTCACCACGTCGGCGATTTTGCCGTGAGCCTCGAATGGACGCAGATCTGCAACGATCTGATCCACCGCGTCTGCACGCTGTTTCCGAAGAACTTCATCGGCGTGTGCCAATTGCCGCAGACCCAGGGAGAGGCGCCGACTTCCTCGATCAAGGAACTCGAACGCTGCGTCAAGGAGCTTGGCTTCGTTGGCTGCAATCTCAATCCCGACCCGTCGGGCGGCTATTTCAACGCGCCGCCGCTCACCGACAAATGGTGGTATCCGTTCTTCGAAAAGATGATCGAACTCGATGTGCCGGCGATGATCCACGTCTCCGGCTGCTGCAACCCGGCCCAGCACACCACAGGCTCCTATTATCTCAATGCCGATACAATGGTGTTCATGCAGATTCTCCTCTCCGATCTGTTCAAACAGTTTCCGACGCTCAAGCTGATCATTCCGCACGGCGGCGGCGCCGTGCCGTTCCACTGGGGCCGCTTCCGCGGAATCGCCCTCGACAACAAGCGGCCGGAGATCGCCGAAATCATGGGCAACAACATTTTCTTCGACACCTGTGTCTATCATCAGCCGGGCATCGATCTTCTGGCGAAAGTGGTGCCGATCGACAATATTCTGTTTGCGTCCGAAATGGTCGGCGCCGTCAAAGGCATCGATCCGCGGACCGGGCACTATTTCGACGACACGCGGCGCTATATCGATGGCGCAGCCGGGCTATCCGCCGCCGATCGGCAGAAGATCTACGAAGCCAATGCGATGAAAGTCTATCCGCGGCTCAAGCACGCGATCGAGCGGCAGCGGAAAGCCGCAGCGGCGGTGTCGTAAGGGTGCGTTGCGCCGTAGGGTGGGCAAAGGCGGCCCGGCACCTTGAGATCACGACCGACAGTCCCCCGCCTTTGCCCACGCGGTTGTCAATCCCGGGACCGCGTGGGCAAAATCGCGGCCACGCGTTCCCAATGTCGAAGGGTTTCCAGCAACGCGATTTTGCCCACCCTACAAAGATTGTAATCCGATCACTGCACGGCGACCTTGTCGAGCCGGAAGCTCAGTTCCTGGGCCGCATAGAGGGTGTGTTCATCCGGGCAGGCGACCGCATGTACCCAGTCGAAGGTGCCTGGCACGCGTCCGAAATGGCCCATTGAGCCAAGCACCTTGCCCTTGAGGTCGATCTTGAACACGCGGCCGACACTGCCGACGTACATGATCGAGCTCTGGCCGCGCGGCATGCACAGCGACCACGGATTGCCGCCGAGCCGCCATTCCTGCTTGGCATTGCCGTCAGTATCGAAAACCTGGATGCGGCCGTTCTGGCGGTCGGCGACGTAGAGGTTATTCTGCGCATCGATGACAATCGAATGCGGCGTATTGAACTCGCCAAGCGCGGTGCCGCGTTCGCCCCAGTGCTTGATCAGATTGCCCTCTTTGCTGAACTTGGCGATCCGCGAATTGCCGTAGCCGTCGGCAACGTAAATGCTGCCGTCCGGTCCCCAGGTCACATCGGTCGGCTGGTAGAAGTTCGGCGGCGCTGGAATTGCCCTTTCGATGACGTGCGTCTCCCAGGTCCACGGCTCCGGCCGTCGCCCGAGCACCATCTGGACCCGCTTTTCCGGATCGAATTTGATGATCAGGTTGGTGCCGGCATCGATAAACCAGATGTTGTCCTGCGGGTCGACGCGGATGCTGTGCGGTCCTTCGAACGGCAAGCCGTCCCCGATCGAGCGCGCGAAGCTGCCGTCCGGATTGAATTCGAGGATCGGCTGCTTGCCCCGGTTCACGACATAGATGTGGCCTTTGGAGTCGACATCGACCCCAACCACTTCCGCCATGGTGATGTTGGGCGGCAGCTTGAGGAAGTTCTCGGTCAACTTGAAGGAAAGTTGCGGCGGCGCGGCTCGCTCCTGCGCGGCGGCAATTCCGGCCATTGTCGGCAGACCCGCGGCTGACGCGGCTAACGCTGCTACGGCGAGCCATCTTCCAATCTGCACGTTTACCTCCCTGAATGCGGTTTCGGTCCACACAGAATCAGCCCCGGATCGCGGCCCGTCAATATTTCCGGGGACTGAACGACTTATTCGCGCGGCAAAGCAGGGCGGCCACGGGACGCAGGGAGGACGCGCCCAATCACGTTTACGATGAAGTTCGTGAAACTCTTCACGGCGTGAGCATCAGCGGCGAGCGCCGGCTGCCGGCTTGATCATCGCGTGGCAAGCCGATCGAGTCTCCGCGCCGCTTCGAGCGAGCCAAATTCGCGGGCCTTTTCGTACCAGCTGCGTGCCTTGCCTGGATCGGCGGCTATGCCCAATGCCCCGATCTGCCTAAGGACCGCAGGATCATAGGTGCCGCCCAAGGCGAGCGCAGCACCGTCGTCGCCCTCGCTGGCGGCACGCTCCAGCACCACGCGGGCTGCCGCCAAATCGCCCGCGGCGACCAACTGTTCGCCCTGTTTGGCGAGGAGTTGCACATAACCGGGGTCAAGGCGACGAGGCGGCGAGGCGACCGGCTCGGCCTGAGGCTCGCTCCGGCTCGCCAGCATCACGGTCTCCTCATTCGATGCGAGTGCCAAGACTTCTTTAGCCCGCGCCGGTGCGACTGCTTCCCCGGCAGTGATCTCCCTCATCGGCGGTACGAAGGTGCCGATAGCGGCTGTTTGGTATTCGGCCGGGAGAGCTTGCGGGCCGTGCGCCGCCGGGGAAGGTATCGTTGTTTGCGGCTCGACGGCCGCAAGACCAGGCCCGCCGGTCATGCGGGGCTGAGCATGCCCGTTCGTTGCTCCCAGATAGGCAGCCGATACCGTGACCACGCCGGCTATTATTCCCGCGATGACTATCGGAAACAGGTCCCGAACGATAACCGGAATGCGGCCGGTCATTGCAGGCGGCGCGGGCATCGGCGCCGCTGAAATATCCTTGGGATTGACTGGGGACGGCCCGTCGGAAAAATCCCCCGGGCTCCCGGGGCGAACGCGAGGGAGCCGCCGTGGCTCGAACACAAATCCGGGCATGTCGCCGGTTGAACTGTTGCGCAGCTCCAGCGGCGGTCCACCGGGGATCAGCCGCGGGCGTTTCGGCGCATAGGGCGAGTTGGCCGGATCGTCACCCTCGCTCCGCGTTTGCGACCAGAAATCAGAGATGTTGGTGGGATCGACGGAGCTTACTGAAGGATCAGCCATAACTCGGCACCCCCTACGCAACGCAACCTACTCACCTGCAGCACCAGGCGGCACAACAACACAGACACGGACAAGACAGATAACCGTGCGCGGCTCAACTACTGAGCTCAGCACCTGGTTCCATACAGAATCTGAAATTGGCCTGTTTTCCGGAGATTGCGGCGCAACGAGGACTTGGGAGGTATTATTTTGGGGTTCTTGCTTGCAAAACAGGCGCCCGCGAGATCACAATCTTCCCGCCAATGCGCGCGCAGGAACGCCATCGAGCGCGAGGAGGAGGACCGGAATGGATTGGGGCAAATCGATTGGTAAATTGATGGGTGCTATCGCGGTGACGGGAGCGATCTGGATCGGGACCGGCAGCGTACAGGCCTGGGACGACGCCAAATATCCGGACTGGAAGGGCCAGTGGGAGCGGATCGGCGGCGGCGCGTTCGATGCCGACAAGCGGCCGGGTCTCGGCCAGCAGGCGCCGGTCAACCCGGAATACATGGCGATCTGGCGGGCGAATTTGGCCGAAGAGGCCAGCGGCGGACAAAGCTACAATCCCATGGCCCATTGCATATCGACCGGCATGCCGCGGATGATGGTCGTCTATCAGCCGATGGAAATCATCGTTACCCCGCAGATCACCTATATTCCGATTGCGTTTCTGAGAGAGCAGCGGCGCATCTATACCGATGGGCGCGACTGGCCGCAGAAGATCGTACCCACGCTTGCCGGCTATTCGATCGGCCGCTGGCTCGATGAGGACGGCGACGGCCGTTATGATGTCCTCGAAGTCGAGACGAGGGGCATGCGCGGCCCGCGGGTTTTCGACGGCAGCGGCATTCCCCTGCACCGCGATAATGCGACGATCATCAAGGAGCGATTCTTTCTCGACCGGTCGAATCCGAACATGCTGCGCGACGAAATCACCGTCATGGACCACGCTCTGACGCGCCCCTGGACGGTGACCAGGAAATACAGTCGCAACCGCAACCCGATCTGGCTTGAAGATGTCTGCCCGGAGAGCAACAATTACATTTTTGTCGGCAAGGACACCTATTTCATCAGCTCCGACGGATATCTGATGCCGACCCGGAAGGACCAGCCGCCGCCGAATCTGAAGTATTTCGGCCGATCCGCGCAGCAACAGCAGGAATGAACGACAAGGTTGCAATCGGCGATAATGACGTCCTGCTCGCGGTCGATCTGCAGAACGACTTCTGCCCCGGCGGCCGGCTCTCGGTGCCGCGCGGCGATGAAATCATCCCACTCGTCAACCGGCTCAGCGCGTACTTCGCTCACGTCGTACTCACGCAGGATTGGCATCCGGCCGGTCATCTTTCCTTCGCCTCCTCACACTCGGGCAAGCGCCCATTCGACACCATTACGCTCGACTACGGCCCGCAAATCCTATGGCCCGATCACTGCGTGCAGGACACGGCGGGCGCCGATTTCCATAAGGACGTCGCCATCGCGCATGCCGAAATCGTGATCCGCAAGGGCTTCCGGCCCGCTATCGACTCCTATTCGGCATTCCGGGAGAATGACCGCAAGACCCGGACCGGGCTTGCCGGCTACCTGCGGGAGCGTGGATTAAGCCGCGTGTTCATCGCGGGCCTTGCTCTTGATTTCTGCGTGCGCTGGTCGGCCGAAGACGCGCGGCGCGAAGGCTTCACGGTTTTCGTCATCGAGGATGCGAGCCGCGCGATCGACGTCGAGGGCTCGCTTGCCGCAACGCATGCCAGCATTGGGGGTTCCGATCCTCGCCAGCGGCTCGTTATTCGAATCTTCATGATCCCCGCCAGGCGGCCTCGGCCTGCTGCCGGAGTTCGCCTTCGCGGTCGAGATAGCGCACGGAGAAATGAAGCGGAACGATCCGCGCAACGGCGGCCGCTCTTGCGATCGCCCCCGCCTGGGCGGCGGTGAGATGGCGCCGCTCCGCGGCAAGCGCGGCATCCGCATCGAGGAATGCCGTCTCGATGAAGAGCTGATCCGCGCCTTGCGCCAAGCGCACGATTTTTTCGACATTCGCATCGTGGAACGCGGCATCGACCACATAGACAAATTTGTATCCGGGTGCGGCGCGCAAGGCGTGTTGCTTCAAAACTCCGAGTGCAACTGATCGTGAATGCGAAACAGCGATGCGACTGTCGTCCGGGTCTCCGCGACGCGCGGCAAGCTTCGCTTGATTAAGCCAAGGGCCGACCGGAAGGCCAAGCGTGTCGAGCCCCTCTTTCCACACGTTGATGCGCAACTTTTCCTGAAACGCGAAGGCAAGGCACGGCGTTCCATGATCGAGCACCGCCGCATCGACGGAAAACGCCTCTTCGTCGAGCAGCATACCCGAGGCAGGTTTCGGGCCCGAGAGGTTGCGGGGCTGAAATGCCTCGCGCGCCCGAAACTCACATGCCCGATCAGCGCCATCCTCAGAGACCTCCGTCGCGGTCAGGATGAAGTCGAGCGAATTTTCGTCGAGCAGATTCCAGGTGTAAGCCTCTAGCTTGTGCTGCACGCGATCGGCGAAACCCGCCGGACCGAAGAGATGCAGCGGCAAAGTCCGATGCAGGCAGATCCGCAGCAGCCGATCAAAGCCGGCAAAATGGTCCATATGCGCATGCGATACGAACGCATGGCTCACCCGCAGCAATTCGCGCGAAGACAACGGCACTAGATCGCCCAGATCGAAGAGAAGCGCCCGCCGGCCGAAGCGAAAATCGACGAACAGCCCCGGATCGGAGAAGGGATTGTTGACGAGACGCGGTTGGACGAGCCAAGTCATGTGCTGCTCGCCTTGGGGGCTAAACGGCGCCCTCAAAACGGAGCGCGAGGCCTGCGGCTACGATGCGGCCGACGTGCGCCAAGACCGTTGCGACGTCAAGACTTCGCGATTGCCAGGACGCAATCCAGGTTGCGCACGGACCGGGATACATGTAGGGGCGGGTTTCAAACCCGCCCTGACGCGACAAACACGGACCGTGAGGTCAGGCACCTTGTCGCGAAAAACGTGACCATCGCATTGGTCCAGACTCGTTCATTGCCATGCCCAACCACGTGCACGCAACGAGAAAACATCGGACCGCATTCGCGCCTACATCGCGAATAATCCTGCGCGGTGGGCGGGATGACCCGGACAAATATCTCGCGAGTGGCGTCTGCCGACACAGGGCGGGTTTGAAACCCGCCCCTACAATTCTCCCGATTTGTACGCTGCCTCGCGAGAGAGGTCCTGTCGCGTGGATTATCAGCGTGTCAAGCCGATCTACCCGCAAACACCACCGTCGGAGGTAAATGTGCACTCCACGCGAGGGAGATCATGTATATCGCAGAAGCCAAACGCCTGACCAATGCCGGAGCGAGAAAGATGGCCGCGGCGGCGATCGAGAAAGCGAATGCCGCCGGCATCGCGATCTCGATTGCGATCACCGATGCCGGCGGCCATGTCATCGTCCTCGAGCGCATGGACGGCGGCCGTTTTCATACTCTGCATTCGGCGACCACAAAGGCAGTCTGTGCCGCTTCCAATCGGCGGCCGACCTCGGCTCAGGGGGCGCAGGCGCAATCGCTTGATGTTGTTCATGCACTCGGTCTCGCGCTGGCGGCGGGACCGCAACGCTGGACGGCGATGGAGGGCGGCTATCCAGTCATGATCGACGGCGAATGCATCGGCGCGATCGGGGTCAGCGGCGGCACTTGGGAGGACGATCAGGCCATCGCACGCCACGCCATCGAAGCGATCGGCGCCAGATGGTCATGAGAAATTGAGCCTTGCCGCGCTTTCTCCGCGATGCCATTATTCCGACACGCTTCAATCATGACTGTAAAGGAGACGACCGCGAGCGCTGGTCCGCAACCACCATTCGCGACCTGAGGCCAATTCATCACCAAGGGGGACTTGGAGCTAATAACGAGCCGCCGCGCAAACTGCCGGCGGCCAGGGGAATCTTTGTCGATTGGTCCAGTGGAGGCAGTATGCGTATGATTACGCGAACAAAAATCATCGCCATCAGTGCGGTAATCCTGGCAGCGGCAGCTAATCTGCCGGCATCAGCCCAGCAGTTTCCCGGCGGCAGGCCGATCGAGATGACTGTGATGTTCGGTGCCGGCAGCGCTGCCGACATCACTGCGCGTCATCTCGCCGACGGAATGGCTCGCGAGCTTGCTACACCGGTTCCGGTCGTCAATCGGACCGGCGGCGGCGGCGCGATCGGCTACAGCTTCGTCAAGCAGCAGAAGCCGGACGGCCATTCGATCATCTGGAATTCGAATTCGATCTCGACCACCTACCACGGCGGCATGCTGCCGTTCGACTACACCGCCTTCGATGCGGTAGCGCGCGTGAGCGTCGAGACGCCGGCGCTGGCGGTGCGTGCGGATGCGCCGTGGAAGACGCTCGCCGAGTTCATCGACTACGCCAAGGCCAATCCTTCCAAGCTGCGCATCGGCAATTCGGGGACCGGCAGTCATACCCATTTCGCATCGTCGGCTCTGTTCATCACCGCCGGAGCCAAGGTCATCGACGTTCCGTTCGGAGAGGGCCAAGCCTTGGTGAACCTGCTCGGGCAGCGGATCGAGGGCGTCGTTCAGCTGCCCGCCGCCCTTGTATCCCACGTCAAGAGCGGCGATCTGCGGGTGCTGGCGATGCTGGGCTCCAAGCGCGATCCGATCTTCCCCGATGTGCCGACCGCGACGGAACTCGGCTTTCCGGTCGCTCTCGACATGTGGCGCGGCATCGCGGTGCCGAAGGGCACGCCCAAACCCGTCATCGACATGCTCGAAGCCTCGATCAAGCACACCGTCGAATCGCCGGCCTTCAAAGAGGCTGGAGAATCGATAGGCTTCACGCCGGCTTTCCTTCCCGCCGACGAATTCGGTAAACTGATTGCGAGCGATGACACGCGGCTGGCGGGAGTGATGGCCGATTTGGGCTTGAAGAAATCCAAGTAGCAAGCTGATGTCGGACGAGACGATGGAGCGCCCGACCCGCGGCGGGCGCGTTCGGCCGCTCAAGGTAGACATCCGTCATGGCGGCTTGGCGATTGCGGCCGTGCTTGCGGCAATCGGGCTACTCTTCATCTGGCAGGCCTCGCTGCTCGATCTCGGCAGTGTCGGCCTGCCCGGCCCCGGATTTTTTCCGCTTGTGCTTGCCGTGCTGGTGTTCACCTTTTCCGTAATCATCGGAATCGAGCGCTGGCAGATGAGGTCGAGCGGAGAGACGGTCGAGCTTGGTCACCGCGATGTGCTGATCGTCATCGGTGCGGGCCTGCTGATTCCGCTCACGTTTGAATCGCTTGGCGCCTATCTGTCGCTCGGCGTGTTCGGCGTGATCGTCCTCGTGCTCATCGCCCGGGTTTCGCTGCTGCTCGCGATTGCGGCCTCCGCTGCCGGAATGGCGGCCTGCTGGTACTTCTTCCAGGAGCTCCTAGGAGTGCAACTGCCGATGGGACCATTCTGAGATGAATGGAGCCTCCTGAGATGACGACCTTCCATCAACTGATCGGCGGATTCGCCACCGCGCTCTCCTGGAAGGGACTGCTTTATTGCTTCATCGGCTGCTTCTGGGGGACGATTGTGGGCGTGCTGCCCGGCCTTGGTCCGCTTGCCGGGATGACGCTGCTGTTGCCCTTGACCTTCGGCCTCGATCCCACGATCGGCATCATAATGCTGACCGGGATTTTCTACGGCGCCATGTACGGCGGCTCGACGACCTCGATCCTGGTACGCATCCCGGGCGAGGCGGCGTCCGTCGTGACCTGCATCGACGGCTACGAGATGGCGAAACAGGGACGCGCCGGTCCGGCCCTGATGATAGCCGCAATCGGAAGCTTCGTCGGCGGAACGTTTTCGCTGCTCGGCCTGATGTTCATCGCACCACCGCTGGCGAAGGTGATGATCGCCATCGGCCCTTCGGTCGAGGTCGTGCTCATCGTGTTGGCGCTGGGAGTGATCTCGTTTGTCTCGGCCGGCTCCCGGCTCAAGACCGCCACAATGATTGCACTCGGGCTTCTGCTCGGCACCATCGGGCTCGACAATCTGACTGCTGTTCCGCGCTTCACCTTCGGCAGTCCGAGTCTGACCGGCGGGCTCTCGTTCGCGGCGCTGGCCATCGGCTTGTTCGGGCTTTCCGAGATCCTGATCAACCTGGAGAAGACCGAAACCATAAAAGCCATTCACCCCAAGCTTCGGGATCTGGTGCCGCGCTGGAAGGATCTGCGCGATTCAGCGCCGGCCGTGGGCCGCGCGTCGGTGATCGGATTCATCTTCGGAGTTATCCCGGGCGTGAGCCACATCACCTCGACGTTCGTCTCCTACGCTGTCGAGAAGCGGTTTTCGAAACACCCGGAGAGGTTCGGCAAGGGCGCAATCGAAGGCGTAGCAGGGCCAGAAACCGCCAATAACGCGGTCACCGGCACCGCCATGATCCCGCTGCTCGCACTCGGGATTCCTTCGATCCCGGCCACCGCCATCCTGCTCTCCGCGCTGACCATCCATGGCGTGCAGCCGGGTCCGCTGCTGCTGATCGACCACCCCGAAGTGTTCTGGGGCCTGGTGGCGAGCATGTATATCGGCAACGTAATCCTGTTGATTCTCAACCTGCCCTTGGTCGGACTGTTCGTAAACCTGTTGCGCATTCCCTATCAGTGGTTGGTGCCGATCATCATCATCATTTCGGTCATCGGCGTTTACAGCGTCAACTTTTCCAACGCGGATATCTGGATCATGATGATCTCCGGAGGCGCCGGCTATCTGCTGCGCAAGTTCGGGTACGAGATGGCGCCACTGCTGCTGGCGCTCGTGCTCGGCGATCGTCTCGAGGCAAGTTTTCGGCTGGCGCTGACGATGTCGAGCGGCAATTATCTTACCTTCATGGATAAAGGCACCGTCATCGTGCTGACCCTGGTCGTGGGACTCCTGCTTGCGGTCCAGGCGCTGGCATGGGCATTCGGGTACCGTAAATCGGTGGCTGACGAGGCAGGCAGCGCGTGAGCCAAGTCGAGACGGCCGGCGCGCAGGGATCGGCGATCGGCAGTGCCCCCTTGCGCGTGGCGGCACTCGGCATCGGCTGGTGGTCGGACGTGCTCGCCGACGCGGCCGTGCGCTCGGGAAAGCTCCAGATCATCGCCTGCTATACGCGATCGGAAGAGAAGCGAAGCAGTTTTGCGGCTAAATACGGCGCTCGCGCCGCGGCAAGCTACGACGAACTGCTTGCCGACGATACCATCGAGGCTGTCATCAATACCACGCCGAACGGCGCGCATCTCGAAACCACACGGCTGGCCGCAGAAGCCGGCAAGCATGTGTTCCTCGACAAGCCGATCGCCAACACGGTCGCCGAGGGAGAGGCCATTGCGCGCATTTGCCAACGCGCCGGCGTGGTCTTGGCGCTCGGATATCAGAGGCGGCGCGAAAGCCGGTTCCGCTGGATGAAGTCGAAAATCGAATCCGGCTGGTTCGGCAGGCTGGTACAGGCCGAGGCCAATATCAGCCGGGATCGGCTCGGAAAGATCGACCTCTCGTCATGGCGCTATCAGGCTTCGGGAATGCCGGGCGGCGTGATGCTCCAGATCGGCATCCATTATGTCGACGTGCTTGAAATGCTGATCGGGCCGGTCAAGCGCGTCTCCGGCGCGCTCGCTCAACTGGTTCTCCCCGGAGACAATCCGGATGTGGCCGGCCTCATTCTCGAACACGAGAATGGAGCCATTTCCACGGTATCGGCCTCCTACGCGTCCGCCTCGGAATATTACATGCTCAACCTTTACGGCAAGGATGCGAGCGCCTATTATGATCTGTTCAACGGATTGCGCGTCCTGCGGCGCGGCGAGACCCGCGCCCAACCTGTCGATGTGCCGGAAATCGACACGATCCGAGACGAGTTGGAGGAATTCGTCCGCTGCGTGCGCACCGGCGTAAAGCCGGAAACGGATGGCTTCTGGGCGACACGCAATCTTGCCGTGCTGCGTGCAGGGATCAAGAGCGCGCGCGAAGGCCGAGCCGTGGATGTGGCGGAGGTCCTCTCCAGCGGAGAATAGCGGCGCACGTCGCTCGCCGCGCGCAAGCCAGCAATCGTGCCGCCTGCGGCGATAATTTATCGCTCATTCACAATGCTAATGGTTGGCGCGGTTTTGATTTTTGACGAGCCGCGTGCGAAAAGGAGGCGTTAACCATAATTTTGACCCAGCCGCGCATCACCGTGGCTCAGGGGGTCGGTCAGGGAGGTGGTTGTATGCGTGCGTCAGCAGGCGTAGCGATCCTGGTACTCTCCGTTCTCGCTTCCGCGTTCGGCCTCGGTTTGAAACACATCGACATCGTCACCGCGGCGCAGGCGCAGTCGATCCCCAAATCGCTTGAAGAAGGCGGCGTGGAGAACGCCGTACGAGCGCGCAAGAACCAGTGGACCGTCGGAGTGGCCGGCGGTCAGCTCTCCGGCACCTACATGATCTTCGCCGATGAACTGGCGCAGGTGCTGGACGACGGCGACAACCTGCGCATCCTCCCGACAGTGACTTTTGGAGCGGCCTCCAATATGGAGGATCTCCTCTACCTTCGGGGCGTAGATGTCGCCATAACACAAGCCGACGTGTTCGATTATTTCCGCAATCAGCGCAAGATCCCGAACCTTGAATCGAGGGTCAACTACATCCTCCGCCTGCCGGTCTCGGAAGTGCACGTGCTGGCGCGGAACGAGGTTCACAGCATCGAGGATCTGCGCGGCAAGAAGGTCAGCTTTGGCCCGGCGGGAAGCGCCTCGAGCCTTACCGGCACGATCGTGTTTCAGCGGCTGGGAGTGAAGGTCGAGCAGGTACTTTACGACAATCCAACCGCCTTGCAGAAGCTAAAGACCGGCGAGTTGGCGGCACTGGTGCGCGTGATCCCGAAGCCGATCGATTTCTTCGCGAAAATTCCCGCAGATTCAGGGCTTCATCTCGTTCCAATTCCATTCTCAAAGATCTTCGCGGATTACTACACGCTCGGCGAGTTCACCAGCGCCGAATATCCGAGCTTGGTGCCGCAAGGCGGAACAAGCGATACGATCGCGGTGCCGGCGGTGCTGGCTGCTTTCAATTGGGCGAAGAACACCGATCGCTACCGCAAGGTGCAGCGTTTCGTCGAGGCGCTGTTCACGAAATGGGACAAGTTCCGCCAGCCGCCGCGGCATCCGAAATGGCGCGACGTCAATCTGGCGGCGACGGTGCCGGGTTGGACCCGGTTGCCGGTCGCGGAAGAGATGCTTCGGCGCATTCGCCCAGAGCCCGCTCAGGCGCAGGCATCGAGCGCGGAGTTCGCGACCTTCCTTAACAGCGCCGCTTCGGGTGCCACCCTCAATCAGGACCAGCGCGAGGCTCTGTTTCGTGAGTTCCTGCGCTGGCAGGACAGTCAGCGAAGCGCCCGGCCGCGATAGCAGCCAGCGCGCCTTTCTCCCAGAGGAGGTGAGTTCCGCAACCAATTACTTACACGACACCTCTGTCCAGCGGGAACGAGATCGGGGGGGCAAGCTGGGCAGTTGGTAGCGTCAGCAGGGAGTATCAGCCAATGACTTCCCCATCAGAAAAGCCGTTCGATGCGCTCGACAATCCTCCTCATGAAGCGCAAACCGAAGCCGAGAACTCGACCGAACGGCGCGAGCGGAGCCAAGACCCGGCGTCGCCCTATGCACCGAAGCTAAAGCGCAGGATTCGTTCCGCGCGCCGGGCACAGGACAGCGACGCAACCGAACCCGATATCCCGCGCTTTCTCCTCGGGGGCGAGCGGCTGGGCGAAAGCGTCGAGGAACCCCGGCCCGGCATGAAGTCCGAGGATCGGCTCCATTGGACGGGCGAACCAGCTGAGCTCACTCCTGCGGAACGGGATGAACCGGTAAGCAGTCAAAAGCTGCCCGAGTCCGAAGCAGGCGCACACGCCGCGTCAAGGGGCGACGAAACCAGCGCTGACAGCGCAGCGGGAGAAGTAGCGTCGCCGCATTGGCCGGCAGTTCGCGCCGCGGAGAGTTCCGAAGGCACGGCAGCGGATATCGAACGGTTGGAAGCGAGCTTGCGCTGGCTCAAACAGCAGAGCGGCGATTTGCGCGGCTCTCATGCCGATGCGCCGCTTCCAGGGAGGCTGTCGCGAATACTCGCAGGCGACGCCGAACTCGACAAAATCGAGATCGGGGCCGCGCGCTCCCTTGAGCCGGAGAACCTGGTGCCCCCCGCACTCATGCGCGCGCAACGGGGAAACATGGAAAGCGCTCTGGCAAGCAGACGCGTCCCATTGCTGATCCTCATTGCTGGTCTGGTCGCCGCGCCGATCGCCTATTTCACCGCCGAAAAATCGTCTTCTGCGCCGGAAAATATTCGGGAAGCGAGGCTCGTCGCGGTTGAGCCGGAAATCGTGACTCCGCCCCGTGTGGCAAAACCGGAATCCGAACCGCAAGATGGCACGCTGGATTCGCAACCGATCGCTCTTCCGGCGACGGCCGCGCCTCAGAACGAGGCCTCAACGCATTCGGATAGCAAGGTTGGCCCGGCGAGCCCACCACCGGTAGCGGCGAGCCCACCACCTGCTGCCGCGAGCCCGCAGCCCACAGCCCGGCCACTCTCAGCCGCGAGCCCGCCAGCCGCGGCGGCATCTGTGCCGGAGAGCACACGAGCCGCATCGCTTCCGGCAAGCCGCAGCAAGGATTTGGAAGCGCCGGCGGCCGCACCCGTGCGCACGCTCACTCGGGCGGACATCGATCTGCTCATGAAACAAGGCGAGCAATTCATGGCGGTCGGCGACGTGGCGGCAGCCCGCATCGTGTTTCGGCGCGCCGCCGAAGCGGGAGATGCCGCAGCTGCACTGGCGATGGGCACAACCTATGACCCGCTGATCCTCAAGAGGATGGGCGCCTTGGGAGTGACGCCGGATCTCTACCAGGCGCGCAGCTGGTACGAAAGGGCAAAGGATTTCGGCTCCTCCGAGGCGCCGCGCCGAATCGAGATGCTGGCCAACCGCTGAGGTGCGCTGCATTCGATCGAAGTGATTAAAACGATCTTATCCAAAAGCATGCACGGCGACGCCGCTTAAGTTGCCCGAAATATTGTCCGAGCATTCTGCTTCCCGGGTGAAAATCGGTCCAACTCGGGAATGAAGCTGCACATACCACGCCTGCCGAGGCTGCTCGCGGAAGGGCGGAGTGCCGCCATTTTCGGCGTAGCGATCATCGCCATGCTGTGGACCGGAATTGCTTTAAAATATTTCGACGACATCCGCGCGGACATGCGCGAGGCTACGAGGACCAACGAAAATTTTGCAATGGTCTTCGAGGAGAACGTTCTTCGATCAATCGCAGAAATCGACAAGGCTTTGTTGTATCTGCGTCGCATGATCGAGAATCGCGGGCCGTCAACCGATCTCGGCACGTTGCTCAACAGCACCGACGGACTTAACGACGTTATCCTCCAGCTTGCGATCATCGACGACAAAGGCATCTTGCGTGCTTCAAATGTCGGGCCGCAGCCCGCTCCGGCGCTCGACCTGAGCGACCGGGAGCATTTCAAGGTCCACATCAACAGCACCGAGGACAAGCTGTTCATCAGCAAGCCGGTTGTCGGGCGGGCGAGCGGACAATGGTCGGTGCAATTCACTCGTCGTTTCCTCGGCCACGATGGCGCGTTTGCCGGCGTGGTGGTCGGTTCGCTCGATCCCTACCACCTGACCAAGTTCTACGACCAGATCGATCTCGGATCGCCCGCATCGATTTCACTGATCGGGAGCGACGGCGTCGTTCGCGCCAGCGGCGGCAGCGCCGGAGGCTTCCCGTTGGGGCAGGACCTTACCGGCAGCCGCCTGCTCCAGCGAATCCATGCGGGGGCGAATTCCACATTCGAACAAACCGATCGCTACACCGGCGATGCTCGTCTGGTCACGGTGCGCAGCGTCCGCGGGCAGCCGCTGTGGGTCGCGGTCAGCGCCAGAAGGAGCGACATCTTCAAGAGTTCCTGGGCAACTCTCAAGCTGATTGTCCCGGCCGGATTGCTGCTGAGCCTCATCATTCTGGGGGCCATGGAAAAGATTTTGCACGTCGAGGCCAGGGCAAGGCAGAAGGCGGAGCAGCTCCAGCTCACCTTGGAGCATATGAGCCAAGGCATCATGCTGGTGACCAAGGACCTGCAAATTCCCATCATCAACGGACGCTGCGCCGAGCTCCTGCAGTTGCCGCCCGAAGTGGTGGCAAATCCGCCGCGCTTCGATCAGCTTGCCGCCTACGAGACGGCGAACGGCAAAACGCCCGCCGACGCCGCACCGCGACCGGCGGCCGCGGCAGATTCGGGCAGAAATCAGATCGCGATCTACGAGCGCCGGATGCCGAACGGCAGAGTGGTTGAAGTCCGCAGCGGGCATCTTCCCGACGGGAGCTTCGTGCAGACCTTCACTGACGTCACCAAGCGGTGCGAGGCCGAAGCACATGTGGCCCGGCTGGCATCCGAAGACCCGCTCACCGGTCTGCCGAACCGACGCGTCTTCGCATCCACGCTCGAACAGGTGATCCGTCAAAATCGGTCCGCCGGCAAGCCGCAAGTCACGGCGGACTTTGCAGTCCTGTTCCTCGACCTCGATCGTTTCAAGTTCGTCAACGACAGCCTCGGTCACCGCATCGGCGATCTTCTCCTGCAAGACATCGCACGACGGCTGCGGCAAACGGTCGGTTCGAATGGCGTCCTTGCAAGACTGGGCGGCGACGAATTTGCCGTGATCGTTCCCTGCATCGAATCGCGGGCCGGGCTCGAGGCGATGGCGAGGAAGCTCGCAGATGCAGTGGGCGAACCGTCCGAGGTCGGCGGACATCAAATCCGTTCGAGCGTCAGCATCGGGATTGCGGTTGGACCGAAAGATGGAGAGGCCGCCGACGATCTCCTCATGGCGGCGGATCTCGCGCTCTACGCCGTCAAGGCTGGCGGCCGAGGCGACTTCCAATTCTATCAGAGCTCATTGAACAAGGAAGTAAACGAGCGGCGCCAGATTGAAATGGATCTGCGCGATGCGATCGAGCGCAATCAGCTGGAATTGCATTACCAGCCGATCATTGATTTGCGACGCGACGTCATCACCGGATTCGAGGCTCTGGCGAGGTGGCGGCATCCGGTCAGAGGCATGGTATCGCCGGCTGCCTTCATTCCGGTGGCGGAAGACAGTGGATTGATCTTGCAACTTGGCGAATGGGCTTTGCGGGAAGCTTGCCGGCGGGCGGTGCATTGGCCGGCCGACCTCAAGGTTGCGGTCAACGTTTCTCCTACTCAGTTTTCGGCAGCCAATCTGGTCGACAGGATCACAGAAATACTAGCCGAAACGAGATTGCCGCCGAATCGCCTGGAACTGGAAATCACCGAACGAATCTTCTTGGCGGACAGCCAGGATACGCTCGCCATTCTCCATCGGCTGAAAAAGCTGGGTCTCCGCATTTCGCTTGACGACTTCGGCACCGGCTATTCTTCGCTGAGCTATTTGCGCAGTTTCCCATTCGACAAGATCAAAATCGATCGCAGCTTCGTGTCGGACCTGTCGGAGGGAACGCAGCATATAGCGATCGTGCACTCCGTCGTCAGCATCGCGCAGGCTCTTGCCATGACTGCGACGGCGGAAGGAATTGAAACCGCTGAGCAGCAGCAACTCCTCAAGATGCTGGGCTGCCACGAAGGGCAGGGCTACCTCTTCGGCCGTCCCGTACCGATCGAGAACGTTCCGGCAGTCTACGCCGAGTGGACGCAACGACCGCTGGCGGCATGACGCTTCGGGTGGCGCTGAGCCTCGTGCCAGAGCAGCGACAAACCGGCCGCGACCACGATGCCCGATCCAGCGAGAAGACTGGCAGAGGGAACGTCGCCCCAGACGAGAAATCCGATCAACAGCGCCCAAACCAGCATAAGGTAATAGAACGGCGATACGGCAGCCGTGGGCGCCAGTTGCAGCGCCCGCGTCCAGGCATATTGCCCGATCGCATTGGCGACGCCGCTGCCGACGAGCATTGCCCCGTCCATCCCGAACGGCCAGCGAAATCCGAAGACGAGCAGAATGCTGTGAAATACGGCAATCGTAACCATTTGCCACATCACCAGCGTGTTGGCGGATTCGGTCGCCGACATGCCGCGAACCGCGACCGTTACGCTGCCGTACATCACGGCATTTCCCAGCGCAAAAAGCGCACCCAGCTGCAAGGCATCGGTTCCCGGGCGGGCGACAACCAGAACACCAAAGAATCCGGCCGCCAGTGCCGCCAAGCGTGCCCGGCCGGCGCGCTCCCTTAGCCAGATCATTGAGAGCAGCGCGGCCCAGATCGGAGCTGAGAAATTGATCGCAATTGCACCGGCAAGCGGCATCAGGCTAAACGCGATCACCGTCAAGGTCTGTGAGATCGATTGCGAAAGGCCGCGGGCGATGTGAGCGCCCGCTCGCCGGGTTGCGAACACCGAAAACCCGCTGAACGGCAGAACGACTGCGGCGCAGGCGATCAACGAAACCAGGGAACGAACGAACATTACCTCGCCGACCGGATAGCGCGCGACCTCCCATTTCGCGATGGCGCTCGATATCGCGAACAGCATGGTTGCGAGCACCATGAACAGGATGCCGAGCGGCACATTGCCGATGGAGGGGCCAGCGCCCAGTTCGGTGGAGTTCGGTACAGCAGCGCCGCGGACTCGGTGGACTCTCTCTCCCCACCCAGCGCGGGCTTGTCCCGCGCTGGCCACTCTCCCCTCGCAAGTCGGGCAAGCCCGACTTGCGAGGGGAGAGGGTTGGGGTGAGGGGGTTCGAACCTCTCGATCCGGAACTCCCTCACCCGCCCGCGCTAGAGCGCGGGCGACCTCTCCCCTTTGGGGAGAGGTCGCGCTCGCGGCAGGTGAGTCGCCCTTCTCGCCTTGTGGTTCAACCCGATCGCCCCCGAAAAAATCAGGTGCGGCCGGTGGCGGCACAAGCCGGAGGACGCCGAGTCTTCCGATCGTGAGTTGCATAGGTCCGGTCGCCCGCGGCTTCGATCGTCGGCTCATGCCGCGGCTGGCGCTGCTAGCGAAACCGCGCTCTCGCTTCGACGCAGGGGTACGATGCGCTGATGGAGCGAAGCGATCTCGCCGAGCAATTGGCGGCGTGCCGCCTCGGCGAGTTCCAGGGTCACCGGCTCGAAACCGATCGTGGCGCCGGCCGCGAGGCGCCCAAGCGCCGGCAGGTCGGCGGAAATAACAGTCGCTATTTTTGGATAGCCGCCCGTGGTCTGGCGGTCCGCGAGGGCGACGATCGGCTGGCCACCTCCTGGAATTTGGATCGATCCGGGCGCCACTGCATCGGATATGAGATCGCTGCCTCGATTGTGCGCAAGCGCAGGCCCGATCAGGCGCATCCCCACGCGGTCTGAGTGTGCGGAGACGGTATACTGGTGTGCGAAAAATGTTGCGAGATCCTGCTCGGAGAAGAGCTCGTTTTGTGGTCCAGGTATGACGCGGAGCCGCCGCGGCGTCGCCGGATCAAATCCCTCGAGGCGGACATCCTCGCGCGCGCTCGCGATCGCCTTGCAGAGCGGCAGCCGATCGCCTGCCATCAATTTGCGACCCTGCCAGCCGCCAAATCCACCGCGCACGCAGGTCGAAACGCTGCCGAGGACTGGCGCAATGGCGAAACCGCGTTCCACAGCCACATAGAGTACTGAGCCACCCGTCAGCGCACCAATGCGGAGCACCTCGCCGCGGCGCAGTCTCGCGCTCCGCAGGGCTTCGATGCGCTCCCCGCTGGTCGCGCCAACGTCGGGGAGGATTTCGACTGCTGCCTTCGCGCCGACAATCGACAGCCGGATATGGTCCGCCTCGACCCGAAGTGTCGGTCCAAGGTAAGCGACTTCGAGAGCCGCGGCTCCGGGCTCATTTCCGACCAGCAGATTGGCGGCGCGGAGACTTATCGGATCAAGCGCGCCTCCGACCGGGATACCGAGGTGCTGAAATCCGGGTCGGCCGAGATCCTGAACTGTCGTCCACAGACCCGGCGTCACGACGTGCAACGCGGGGGTCATGCGGCAGCTCCGATCGGACCTTGAGCGAGTACGATCCGCAGGCGCTCCGCGGCAGGCGCGGCCGAGAGATTCTCAAATTCGGACAGCGACACCGGCGTAAACCTCACATTATCGCCCGGCGCGAGGAGCGCTTGCGGCGTGGTATCGAGGTCGAAGAACGCAACCGGCGAGCGACCGATCACATGCCAGCCGCATGGAGTTTCCTGCGGAAGAATGGAAGTCATCGCGTTCGCTATGGCCAGTGAGCCGGCAGGGATTTTCAGTCGTGGGTTGGCGCGGCGCGGCAATGCGAGTTCAGGCGGAAGGTCTCCCAGGTAAGCCATCCCGGGAAGGAACCCCAACATGTAAACGTAATAGTTGACTCTGCTATGACGTTCGACAACTTCGTCCGGCGACATGCCGGCCCGCGCCGCAACATCTTCAAGATCAGGCGCGAGGCTGACATCGTAACAGACCGGAAGGCACCATTGGCGGCCGGCTGTTTCGGTGATGCGCACTGCTCCGATCAGCGCATGGATGCGGGCACCCAGCGCCTCGACCGAGAGCACGAGGGGATCGAAATGCACCATGAGTGACCGAAATGAAGGGACGGTCTCGATCAGACCGGGCAGCCGAAGCTCGTCCAACTGCCGCGCTAACGCCAGGACCTGCGTGCTAAGACGCCGATCGATCCGCTCGCCGAACTCGACCACGAGAGCGGTGTCTCCGGCGGCCAGCAGTCGATAGCCACCGCGCCGATTGTGGTCTGCCGCGCGTTCAAGGCCGCCGACCGAAACCGAGACCCTGACAGCCGGCGCCTCAGCGTCCGCCCGCTCGCTGCAGGTAAGCGTATGGATCGCCGGCTCGCCGGTACCCGTCCCGTCATGTGTGAGCATTAGCCTCCCCCGAGAGCAATCCGCCGCGGGGTGGATAATGATTAAACTTTTTTTAACGTCAATTTTTCGTTGACGTTAACCAAGGCCAGGCATCCGTTAAGCTTAACGACTAGTTTTTGAGCCGGTATCCGGTCTTGAAGATCCACCACACCACGGCGAGGCACACCGCCAGGAAACAACCGGTCATGGCAAGGCTCATCCCGACGCCGACATCGGCGATCTGGTAGAAGCTCCAGCGGAAGCCGCTGATCAGATAAACGACGGGGTTGAACAGCGTGACGGTCTGCCATACCGCGGGCAGCACCTTGATGGAATAAAAACTGCCGCCGAGAAATGACAACGGCGTGATGATCAACAGTGGAATGACCTGCAGTTTCTCGAAATTGTCCGCCCAGATCCCGATGATGAAGCCGAGCATGCTGAAGGTCAGCGCGGTGAGCACCAGGAAAGCCACCATCCAGAGCGGATGTGCAATGTGGAGCGGCACGAACAGGGCTGCGGTCGCCAGGATGAGGCAGCCGAGGATGATCGACTTGGTCGCCGCCGCCCCGACATAACCGAGGACGATTTCGAGCGGCGAAACGGGTGCTGAGAGAATCTCATAGATCGTTCCCGTGAACCTCGGAAAGTAAATGCCGAACGAGGCATTGGCAACGCTTTGGGTCAAAAGCATCATCATGATCAGGCCGGGAACGATGAAGGCGCCGTAGCTCACCCCGTCGATCTGGCTGATGCGGGAACCGATCGCCGCGCCGAAGACGACGAAATAGAGCGAAGTCGAGATCACCGGCGCTACGATGCTTTGCAGCAGGGTGCGGCCGGTCCGCGACATTTCGAAACCATAGATCGCGCGCACCGCACGAATGTTCATCGCCGCTGTCTCACCAGATCGACGAAAATGTCCTCCAGCGAGCTTTGCGTGGTCTGGAGGTCCTTGAAACGGATGCCCGCGAGATTGAGGTCCTTGAGCAGAGTGGTGATGCCGGTGCGCTCGCCTCGGGTGTCGTAGCTATAGATCAGCTCGGTGCCGTCCGCCGCCAGTGTCAGATGATGCGCGGCAAGCGCAGGCGGAATGGCCGCGAGCTTCGTCTGCAACAGAAGTGTGAGCTGTTTTCGCCCGAGTTTGCGCATCAGCTCGGCCTTGTCTTCGACCAGGATGATTTCCCCATTGTTGATCACGCCGATTCGGTCAGCCAGCTCCTCGGCTTCCTCGATATAGTGAGTCGTCAGGATGATGGTTACGCCGGACTCGCGCAGGGACCGCACGATATCCCACATCGCCTGGCGCAGCTCGACGTCGACGCCCGCCGTCGGCTCGTCGAGAAAGAGAATGTTCGGCTCATGGGAGAGCGCCTTGGCAATGAGTACCCGCCGCTTCATGCCGCCCGAAAGCGTCATGATCCGGTTGTTCCTCTTCTCCCAAAGCGAGAGGTCCTTGAGGACTTTTTCTATGTGACCCCGATTAGCCGGTTTGCCGAACAGACCGCGGCTGAACGAGACCGTCGCCCAAACCGATTCGAACGCATCGGTGGTCAATTCCTGCGGCACCAGACCGATCATCGCACGCGCGGCGCGGTAATCCCTGATGATGTCATGGCCGGCGACGCAAACGGCGCCGTCGGAGGGCCTTACGATCCCGCAAATGATGTTGATCAGCGTGGTCTTGCCGGCCCCATTGGGGCCGAGCAGGGCGAAAATCTCGCTGCGGCGAATCTCAAGGTCGATCCGTTTGAGAGCCTGAAATCCGGACGCATAGGTCTTGCAGAGATTCGAAACCGAGATGATGGGCTCTACGGGATAGCGAAACTGCATGGCATCGAGGGGCTGACGTGTCGAGGACCGGTCGGAAGGCGCCCCGGCCTCTGACGGCCGGCGGTCAGGCCTACATAGGCAAGCTCGACTTCATGCGCAATTGCGATTCGATCGCTCGTAAGCAGCCTCCCTCGCCCTCGCGTCCGGAAAAATTTTATGCTCTACTCCCATCCGTCAGCGGTAGGGGTGCGCAAAATGAGGGGCGATACGCGGGTTATTGAATTTCTCAACAAGGGACTGCGAAGCGAGCTGACGTCGATCAATCAATATTGGCTGCATTACCGATTGCTCGACAATTGGGGCTACCGAGACCTCGCCAAGAAGTGGCGCGAGGAATCGAAGGAGGAGATGGAACACGCCGATAAGCTCATGGTGCGGATTATCTTCCTCGATGGTATGCCGAATCTTCAAGTGCTCGATCCGCTCCATATCGGGCAGACGGTGAAAGAAGTCATCGACTGTGACCTGCAATTGGAGATGTCAGCCCGCGCGCTGTACCAGGAGGCAGCCACCTACTGCCATTCGGTGAAGGACTATGTGTCGCGCGACCTGTTCGAGGAATTGATGCACGAGGAAGAGGAACATATCGATTTGCTCGAGACTCAGCTCGATTTGATCGCCAAGCTCGGGCTTGAATTGTATGCCCAGCATCATATTGGCGAGATAAACCGAGATTGATGCGGCTGATAATAGCCCAGAATGCGTGTCTGTTTTAGAGCCGCTTCAGCTGCTAGGGCTGAAGCGGCTCTAAAACGGACACTATGGGGGGCCGCAACCGCGCGCTCTGGGTCCGCCAGCCTAGCGCGTCTCATCCGATGGCGGGTGCCAGAACCAACCGGACAGAAACCTCAAACATTTCGCGCTATAGGGTACGTTTTCATTGTTGGGCGGACATACCGGTCGGTGCAACTGCCCAGGCAGATCAGGCGACAGCGGCGGCGTATTCTGCGCCGCGTTAGCTCGAACAGCAAGTACATCACTCGTCCCGAGAAATTTCAGGCACTCAGGACTGTGCGGAACGCTTTCGTAATCCGGACACAGGGAAGCAACGCGCACCCCCCGTTCCGGCTGCACGTCTTGAACGTTGAAGTAATTGCCGCGGTCGATCAATGCCATGGCACCCGCAGCCGAAACGATGATTGCCAGTTTGAATTTGGATATCATCATTTAGATCTCTTGCCAGCGGCGGCCGCTATTTTGTCCACCATGGAAGCAACGTGTAGAACACGTACGGGATCGCCAGGATCGGGAGCAGCCAGATCAACGCCAGAGGAATTCTCCTGGTGAAGCGCTCAGGAAGCATGGTCGCGACGATGCCCACGATCGTCGCCAAGATAAGCGTCGTCGCAGTCCACCCGTACCAAAGCATATTCGGCCCCTCGCCGCTCCTCGCCGCCTCAAGCCCCCACGCAAATCGGTTCACGGCGGGATGGTAGGTGAACAACGGTAAATTGAAGAATATACACAGGCAGTAGATTATCGGGCCTGACACTGAGAATGCCACGGCGAAGGTCTTGAACTTGGCGGATGCGGCCAGTGAGGATGTAGATTGCGCCGCCTTGCCGGTTGCTGTGGTGGTGGTCGTCGTCGTCGCAGGCGTGTTCATGATCCAAACCCTCTGGTATTGTTGAGCACGTGACCAACGATAAAGAGGAACCAGCACATCACCGCCAGCACGATGGTCACCATCTTGCGCGGCATATCATAGTCGGGATTCTTGGCATTCTTCCACAAGTACCAGTAGGCGGGAAGCAGCACCAGGCCGAGCGTAGCGACGTGCTCCTTGAAATCGAAGAACCCCTGCGTCTTGTAATAGCCCTCCTGCTCAATCGCGATCCTGATATAGGTCCGATATTTGGTGTATATGTACCCGCCGGCGATGAACGTAAGTACCCACAGAATGCATACCGCGGTGGCATAGGCCGGCCCCGTGACCGAGCGAAAGCGCGTCACGAATCCAGCCGGGCCGGCCGCTTGGCGTACAGGCATCGCGACGGCGACGGCCTGATGCGTAAGCGCTCCAAGCAGGGTAACCGCG
Organism: Xanthobacteraceae bacterium; assembly: GCA_036557705.1. Taxonomy (GTDB): domain Bacteria; phylum Pseudomonadota; class Alphaproteobacteria; order Rhizobiales; family Xanthobacteraceae; genus VAZQ01. The sequence continues at coordinate 57,880 of DATBHB010000156.1, read as the reverse complement.
AGCATCAGGTGAACCAGGAGCCATATCGTCCAAAAGGCCTGGACCGATAGAAAGTCCATCATTCCCTCCCGTTGTCATCGCCCGCCCAAGGCTAGCTTACATTCCGTTCGGTTTGGTTGGAAGTCCTCCGTGGGGAGTCTGGAAAGGCTCTATTGTTGCTAGCTCGACGGGCATGAGGCATCCGGCACGGTGCCGCGCCTTCTGGGGGCGACACGGCTCGCAACTGCCGTCGAGGCTTGTGTCGCGCTTCAGACAAACGCGACTGCAGGTTCCGAGATCCCGAACCGAATCCTCTGCCGCGCGTTCCCGTGCAGCAGCGTGGCGTTCGAGTCGCCGCAGAGTTCAGGAGTCCCTCATGTTCATGCACAACAAAAAGCTTCAATATACGGTACGGGTATCGGAGCCGAACCCGGTGCTCGCAAGCTTCATGCTCGAGCAATTCGGAGGACCGCAAGGCGAACTGGCGGCAGCCATGCGTTATTTCACGCAAGGACTTGCTGAAGACGACCCTGGCCGCAAAGACCTGCTGCTCGATATTGCCACAGAAGAGCTCAGCCACCTTGAAATCATCGGAAGTATTGTGGCGATGCTCAACAAAGGCGTCAAAGGAATGCTCGCGGAAGCCAGCCTGGCCGAGGCAGATCTTTATCGTTCGCTGAGCGCGGGCGGCGATAGTCACACGCAGGCGCTTCTCTTCGGGGGAGGACCAAGCCTGACCAATTCGTCGGGTGTGCCCTGGACCGCGGCCTACATCGATTCCATCGGCGATCCGGCCTGCGATCTTCGTTCGAACATCGCGGCGGAGGCGCGGGCGAAAATCATTTACGAGAGGCTTATCAACATCACCAGCGATACCGGGATCAAGGACGCGCTCGGCTTCCTCATGACTCGCGAGATTGCCCACCAGAAGTCATTCGAGAAAGCTCTCTACGCGATTGAGCCGAATTTCCCGCCCGGGAAACTGCCCGGCATGCGCAAGTTCGCCGATTTGTATGTCAACACATCGCGAGGTCCTGGCGATATGCAGGGACCGTGGAATACCGGCGAACAATGGAAGAAGCTGGACGAGATTGAGGAGAACCTCCCGCTCGATGGGGGGGATGGAATGGCGAGCGTAAGGCTGACGACCGACGAGAGGACAGCCGTCAGTGCGATGGCGCAGCGGACCAAATCCGATCGTGACAGCAATCCCGTAACCGGCGCCGATTTGGGAGCAGGACGGGGCGCGGGCACAACGACCCGACGGGACTGATGGAAGTACCCGGCCATAGCGGTAACTGCTAATTTGGCAGTATGGCCGGTCGCGTCGCGGGTCGGCGCGCGCCGGGCCGCTTGCTGGTTGTTGAGCGACCAGAGCGGCTGCCCCTGGGCTAGGATTGCCGGCCAACGGGCCGACGATGCTGGCGGCTGGACCAGCGGTTAGCAGCAAAGCAAGTGCGAGAGAGAGCACGATGAGGGGCCGCAAACTCCTACCCTCCTCTGGAGGGGCATTGGCGCTAGGATAAGCGGAATGTGTGTCCCGGATTCAATCGCAAGGGCTTCGGCCGCGCTGCGCTGCGCGCGGGAACACTAAGCTAGCGCCTATGCCCTGGAGGGGGAAGGTTGGAGCGCGTGGCACGCGAGTCGCGACTCGACCTGTGATACGATCTGACCGGAATTTGCTCGAGGAGTTAGAATTATAATCGATGAAGCAACTCCTATTTTAGAATTAGAATTCATTGCAATCGTGTTTGCTGCATCGGTTTTGCCTTGACAGGATACTGACCCCATCTCTACTTGTGTAATTGATAGTTTGTTGTGACAAGTCGGCGCCCGATATCATGGACTTTAATTCCAAATTTGCAGCGCGATGCAGCTCTCGTGCCGAGCAATTTGACAATCAATCTGCGAGTGGACTCGCTCACGTCTTCGACCTCGGAGGCTCGACGCCTTTCCTGCTCCATCATTCGGCGAGGGAGCGCCCGCAGGATGAGGTCCGCGAAGCTGTGTGCCTTCTCTTTGGATTACTCCTGCCGGACTGCTGGCGAGCGGGGGCCGCTCTCATCGGGCAGTGTCCCGGTTCGGACGCTTGTATCCCTTTGCAGCACGCAGTTTTACAAGCGTCGGAACCAAAGGGACACTAGCCACTCGTTGGTTCTAGTGTTGGCTTTGGATTTGACGTTCCTACGAAGGAGTCGCGGCACGGCTGGTAGGAACGTCAAATCCGCCACACCAGTTTAGATAAATACTAAGTCTAAACTGACTGGAATTTCTTGACCTTACGACGAAGGACGCCCCCTATGGCACGGGGCAGTTGGGGACGGGGGAGATGATCATGTCGAGCAACTGCAAGCGCATTTCCACACGGCACTGGAAGCAACTGCCCGGCGCGCCGGCCCTCAGTTCCACACTGATAGCGCTCGTTTTGACTGCGAGCGCCACGGTGAGCGCCGCCGCCGATGATGCCTCGCCAGCCAAAGCCGCGCCCGCCGGGGCATCGAACGCCGGGGCATCGAATGAAGCGCTGCTCAAGAAGCTCGATGCAATGGAGCAGCGGATCAAGGTCCTTGAAGGACAGCTCAAGCAAAGGGAGGCAAAGGGCAATCAGAAGCCCGAGGCGACTCAGGCACAACAGGCGACGGACGCTGCCGCCGAAAGCGAAGCCGCGCCCCCCGCCCGCAAGGCACGAGGCAAAAGTTCAACCGCTCGGGCTCTGCCGACAAGCACTGCGCCATCTCCGACGCCGATGGCGCCGCCCGACAACGGCATTCTGGGCGTGACGGACTCGCCGGCCGCCGGCCTCAGCGTCGGCGCCTATGGCGAGGTCTATTTCGGCGCCATGCAGAACCCGGCAGCGAACGGGCAATGGCAGAATGGTTCCGACGCCGCCCGCCGTCTCGTGCTGCTGCCGACCTATGCGATCACCCCCAACATCATCTTCAACGCCGAGATCGAATTCGAGCACGCCGGTACCGGCTTCGACAACGACGACAAGTTGCATGGGACTGCGGAAATCGAACAGCTCTGGATCGATTTCAAGATCATCGATCAATTCAACTGGCGCGCGCCCGGTGTCGATCTGGTGCCGATCGGTTACATCAATCAGCACCACGAGCCGACCCAATTCTATAGCGTCTTGCGGCCGCAGCTTTACAACGCCCTTATTCCATCGACCTGGAAGGTGCCGGGGACCAGCGTCTACGGCATCATCACGGAGGGACTGAAATACCAGGTGATGGTCAGCGCCAGCCAGGAGGATTTCGGCGATTCGTTCGACCTTCGCACTGATGCGAATACCGTCCCTCCGGGCCCTTATTTCCCCGGCATCGATGGGCTCAACGGCCTCGTTTTTTCCAACCCGCCATTGGGCGATTTCCGGCAGCTCAGCAACACGATGGCGGTATCAGGGAAGCTCGACTTCGCGCCGCCCTTCTGGCCTGGCTTTGCCGGCAGCGTAAGCGGCTATTACTCGCCCGACACGACCCCGCGGAACGCGCATGGCGACCTGTGCACTCCTCTGTGCAATCCGTTGGGGAGTTCGAGCCTCGCGATATTCGATGCAGAATTCCGTTATCGGATTCCCGATACCGGGCTGGAACTGCGCGCCGAGTACGTCAATGAGATCTTCGGCAATCCCGCCAATCTGCGCGCCAACAACGACACCGACCCGACCGACAATGTCGGGAAAAGGATGTACGGCTGGTATGCCGAGGCGGCCTATCACATTCCGCTCGGCACCTTCCTCAACAGCGAATGGGAGGCGGTGCCGTTCTATCGCTACACCTATCAGAACCTGCAAACCGCCGGTTTCGTCGGCACCGACCTCAACTTGCCTACCGGCGCCGGTCAGACCTGGTTCCAGGATATCGGGATCGCGATCTTCCCGTCGCCGGAGATCGTGCTCAAGGCGACGTACGAGAAGGTGACCAATCGCGATCCGGCCGGAGCTCAGTCGAATTCGGTCCTCGGCGGGGTCGGCTTCTTTTTCTAACGACACAGACGAGAACTCGATGACTCATTGGATCAGACTCACCGCGCCAGCCGCGATCGTTGCCTCGGCCACCGCGCCGGCCCACGCGGTCCAGTATCTTTCCGTTGCGCAGGCGCAAAAGGCGGCGTTCCCGTCGGCCACGAATTTCGCTGCCCTTGATGGCCGTGCCTGGAAGGCGCAGGCCGGCGGCAGCACGCTCGGCCTGTTCGTGCTCGATCACGTCATCGGAAAGCACCTTTATATCGATTACGCGGTCGCCTTGGACACGGCCGGTCGCATCAAGAGCATCGAGATTCTGCAATACCGGGAATCCTTCGGCGACGAAGTGCGCCAGCCGAGCTGGCGTGCTCAGTTCGTCGGAAAAGGGAGCGGCAGCGCGCTCAAGGTTGGCCAGGACATCCGCAACATTTCGGCAGCCACGCTTTCCTCTCTGCACGTCACCGAAGGAGTGAAAAGGGTTGTGGCGGCCTATGCAAACCGCGTCCGATAATCTGCGGCGCGCACGGCCGCTGCTCGGCACTTTCGTCGAGATCGCCGCGTGGGGAGCAGCGTCAGCGCACGCCACGGTGGCGATCGAGGCGGCCTTCGACGCCGTCGCGCGCGTGCATGGCTTGATGAGCTTCCACGACCCGGAAAGCGACGTGTCGCGGCTCAATCGCGAGGCCAAATCGGGTGCAGTAGCCGTCGATCCGTGGACGATTGAAGTCCTGGCGATCGCGCAAGATCTGCATCGCCGTTCCGGCGGCGCATTCGACATCACGGTAGCGCCCGCCTTACAGAGCCTCGGGTTGCTTCCCGCCGCGCAATGCGCGGCCGCCGGGCAACGCGAGGCTGCCACGCAAGAGCATCCTCCCCACGTCATTGCCGGGCTTGACGTAATCGAACTCCTGCCTTCCTGCCGCGTCCGATTCCGCCGTCCTGGTACAAGGATCGATCTTGGAGGGATCGCCAAGGGCTTTGCGGTCGATCGCACCGTCGCGGTCCTCAAAGAGCATGGGATCCCGCAGGGGCTGGTAAATGCCGGCGGCGACCTTGCGGCGTTTGGGCCGGAGCCGCAACTCATTCACATCCGCGACCCGCGCGATCCGCTGCGGCTCCTCGGCGCAGTCGCGCTGTTCAACGAGGCTCTCGCCTCCAGCGCAGCTCATTCCAACGGAATCGAGTCGATACACGCGCGCTCAGCCATTATCGACCCGCGCACAGGCCGGCCGGCAAACTTGGTCAAGGGAGCGTCGGTTCGCGCACCGTCCTGCGTGACAGCCGATGCTCTGACGAAGGCGGTGATGATCGAAGGCGAGGCATCGGCACCGCTCCTCGATCATTACGGAGCCAGCGCTGTGATCGTGCTCGGAGATGACGATATCTGCCTCTCCTCCAATTGGAAGGACAATTCCCTTGCGGCTTGAAGCGCCGTTTCGGTGGATGGTGTATGCCGTGGTGGCCGCGCTCTTCGTCAGCGGCGCTGCCTGGCTCGTGGCCGACGCTCTCAAGGACGGTCCGAGCGGCGAAGCTTGGCAAGCGATCGGCGCCAATCTGTTGATGATTCACGGCGGCGCCGGGATGGCGATGCTCATGGCATTCGGCGCACTCTTTCCTCTCCACGTCCGCCGCGCCTGGCGAGCTGGGAAGAACCGGCTCTCGGGCGGCACGATGGTAACAGTCAACGGCTTGCTGATCCTGACCGCATTCGGGCTCTACTATTCCGGCTCCGAGCTGATGCGGCCGTGGATCAGCGACGCGCATACCGCGGCCGGCTTCGCGCTCGCTGGGCTCATGTTCGTTCACGTGCTCCTTGGCCGCCGAACTGCCGGAAAACACCAGATCGCAAATAGCCCACCCTACAACAAGAGTAAGCTTGTGCGGCCTGCTGCTACTCAGCCGCCATGGAGACTTCGCTCGCCGCGTGGCCGGGAATCGTTTGCCGAATCTCGAACCCCTCAAATTGCGGATGGCCAAGATAGAGCGGCCTGTGCTCTCCCGCCCGCTGATGCGCGGCCCGAAATGCCTCAGACCGAGTCCATGCCTCAAATGCAGCACGACCTTCCCAGACCGTGTGGGTTGCATAGAGGGTATGGTCTTCTGCCTCCGGTCCTTTGAGCAGGTGAAACTCTACAAAGCCAGGCACGTGATCGAGGTAGGTATCGCGGGACAGCCAGATGTGCTCGAAGTCCTTTTCGGAGCCTCTGGTGACGCGAAACCGGTTCATGGCGATAAACATTCCGTGAAATCTCCTGCGAACCCGTTCTCCCGACCTAACTCTCGAACAGCCGTTCCAGTTCAACTCGCGAGGACATGGGCCACCAGTTTCGTAGGGTGCGCAACGGCACGCCACAAGGCTGAATGCGTGCGCAAAATCGCGCCGCGCGCCGTTGCGCACGCTGTCAGGCCGTGCCACGCGATTTTGCACACCCTACAGGAGTAAAGAATCAACTCGCGAGGACATGGGCCTTGCCGGCAACCAGGATTTGAACAGTCGTCCCTTCAGAAGGCATCAAAGGAGACGACTGTCGAAGCAGCAGTCTGCCCATCGCTTGCGGCACATCACGAACTCTGGGGCCGGCGCCGTCTGTCAAGAGTTGCAGTGCAATGGTGTAAACAGCGCCTGCGAAGTCGATTTCAGCCACCCTGCAGAAGGCTGTTCCGGACTCGCTGCTCGGTTCTCCGCCGGACGTCGGTTTGAGCGATATCTGCTCAGGACGCAACATGATTTGCGCCTTTCCGAATCGATTCGGTTCATCGACAGCGATGCGTCCCAGTTCGCATTCGGCCCATCCATGGCTTAATTCGGCAGGCAGAACGATTGCCTCGCCCAGGCTTGTTGCGATCGTCGCAGTCCGCGGCCGCAGATACAGCTCGTGCGGCGAACCGACCTGAAGGAACGCTCCCTCGCGCATGACCGCCACCTGATCGGCGAACGACAGCGCTTCCGCGTGATCGTGGGTGACGAGAATCGTGGTCATGCCGGCAGCGTCGAGCAAATTTGCGACCGCCTTGCGCGTCGCTGTTCGCAACTCGGTATCGAGCGCCGAGAACGGCTCGTCTAGCAGCATGAGACGCGGCCGCCGCGCCAAAGCGCGCGCCAGCGCAACGCGCTGTTGCTGGCCGCCGGACAGTTCATGAGGTTTCCGCCGCAGCAGTACGAGCGGCAATTCGACCATGGCCATCAATTCCGCGATACGCTTGGTCCGGCCCGGTTCCTGGCGATGAATACCGAATCCAACATTGTCGGCGATGTTCAGGTGCGGAAACAAACCGCCGTCCTGTGCCACAAATCCAATGCCGCGCTGGTGGGCCGGCACTGCGGTCCTCGCGTCGGTCAACACGGCGCCATCGAGCATGAGGCATCCCGTATCAGGCAGTTCGAAACCTGCGGTCACGCGCAAAAGCGTGGTCTTGCCGCAGCCGGAGGGGCCGACGATGGCCGTGCGACTCCCTGCCGTCACCTCAAGATCGACGCCGTCGAGCGCGGTAATATGCCCGTAGCGCTTTCGAACCGACTGCAAGATGAGGAAGGTCATCGGCCTGCAAGCCGTTTCGATTGGGCGTACAGCATCGAGGTCAGGGGTAGCGAAATAAGCATCATGATCAGCGCGTAAGGAGCCGCAGCGGCATAGTCGATTTCTCCGCTGAACGCCCAAAATGCGGTTGCGAGCGTTTGCGTTCCATTGGGCGCCAGCATCTGGGTCGCGGGCAGTTCATTCGCAATCCCGAGGGCCACGAGCGCCATGCTGCTTGCTGCGCCGGGCGCTGCGAGGCGGATAGTAATTGACCACAGCGCTTGCGCCGGCGTGCGGCCCAGGCTGCACGCCGCCTCCTCCAGTTCGACGGGTGCCTGCGCGATGCTGGCACGCATGCTGATAAGAGCGCGGGGCAGAAACATCAATACGTAGGCAATCAGGAGAGTCGCTATCGTCTGATAGATCGGCAAAGCGACCCGAACGGTTATCGTCACCAAGGCCAACGCGATGACGACCCCCGGCAACGAGCCGACAATATAGTTACAGTCCTCAAGAACTCTCTGCAGCCGGCCGGGGGCGCGGATCGAGAGCCAGGCCATGGGAATGGAGGCGAGCGTCGCCAGAGCGGCTCCAACGAGGGCAAGGCCGATAGTCTCGCCGAGCGCCGGTCCGATCTCGTCAAAGCGCCAAACCCGGATGCCCCCGGCCCACAGCCAGCGGGCGAGGACGACCAAGGGGACGCCGAGCGAGAGGCCGGCGACGATAATCGGCAACAGCAGGCATGCGCCGGAATAGATTCCAAGGCGGTCGCTTGCGCGTTGGCGGGCCGCGCCGGCACCGACGCGGGCATAGCGTTCGCTGCCGCGGAGACTTGCCTCCAGACCAAGCAACACGAAGCAGCACGCCGCCAAGACGCCGGCAAGCATGTTGGCGGCCGGTCCGTTGAAGGTGGATTGGAACTGTTCGACGATCGCCGTGGTAAAGGTGTCGAAGCGGATCATCGCGTACAAGCCATATTCCGCGAGAAGATGCAGGCCGACCAGCAGCGAGCCTCCGCAGATGGCCAGGCGCAATTGCGGCAGCACCACGCGCAGGAATACGCTCAAGGGCGCCAGGCCAAGCGATGCCGCGCAGTCCTCGAGCCCAGGATCGAGCCGCCGCAGCGCCGCCGCCACAGGCAGGTAGAGAAATGGGAAATAGGCGATGACCGAAATCATCACGCCGGCGCCGAGCCCATGAAGGCTCGGAACAATGCTGACCCACGCGTAGCTCTGCAGGAATGCCGGAATCGCAAGCGGCGCCGTTGCAAGCCAAGCCCAGATTCGGGCCCTAGGCAGATCGCTGCGTTCAGTCAGCCACGCGAGCGAGACCGCCAGCACGGTCGACAGCGGCACCGTGAATATCACCAGGAGCAGCGTGTTGGTGAGCAATTCCCCAACGCGAGGACGAAAGATCAACTCCGAGACCGTTTCCCATCCGGTCTGAATACTCACCCAGATGATAAACCCAAGCGGTAGAAGAGCCGCGAGGGAAATTAACACAGCTGCAGCCGTCATCCGGCTGACAGCGGTACTGCGGGCGCGCGGGCCTTTCGGCCGGGTCAGATCGCCAGTATCGGGATTGAGGCGATAATTGCCGTCCTGCCGATCCGCCGGTGTACTCAACACCGAACGGGATTGAGATAATGAAAGCCGCAGTGACGACACCTATTCCTCGACCAACGGTCCGGACGCGGATTGTTCCGCAAGCCGCGGGCAGGTCACATCAAGCCTGCCTGCATCATCAGATCGATGACTTTCTTGCTGTTCAGCCTTGTCGGGTCGACCTTTGGGGCTTGCAGATCAGCCAAAGGCACCAGAGCGGGATTGGATTGAGCGCCGACCCCGACCGCATATTCGAAGGAATCGCCCTTTTTGAGGATTTCCTGTCCGGCCTTGCCGGTAATCCATTTCAGGAAGGCCTGAGCTTGCGGAAGATGTTTGGTCGAGGCCAGAACGCCGCCTCCCGAGAGGCTGACGAAGGCTCCCGGATCCTGGTTTCGAAAATAATAGAGGGCCGTGTTGTTGCTGTTCTCGCCCGTTCTGGCCCGATCGCCAAAATAGTAATAGTGATAAATTACCGCCGCATCGACCTCTCCGGTGTTCACGGCCTTGAGGGCAGCCACGTTGCCGCGGAAAGCGATAGCGTTCTGCTTCATCGCCTTGAGCCACGCCTCAGTCACGGCTTCGCCTTTCAACTCGAGCAACGCACTGACGATCGCCTGGAAATCGGCGCCTGACGGCGATGCGCCCCATCGACCCTTCCAAGCCGGATCGGCGAGGTCGAGGAGCGATTTGGGCAATTGCGCCTCGGTCAGCTTGCCTTTGTTATAGGCAAAAACGGTGCTGCGCGCTGCAACGCCGACCCAGCGCCCGTCGCTGGGTCTGAAGCGATCGGGTACCTGCATCAGCACATCGTCGCCCAGAGGGGCAAACCGTCCGGCGGCATCGACCAGGACCATGGCCGGTGAGTTTTCCGTCAGGAACACGTCGGCTGGAGAGGCCGCACCCTCCTGGATGATTTGATTGCCAAGCTCGGTATCCCCGCCATTGCGCAAAGTCACCTTAATTCCGGATTGGCGGGTGAAGCCCTCAGCCCAGGCTTTGGTAAGGTTCACATGCTGCGCATTATAAACAACGATATTTGTAGAATTGGCAGAGGACGGTGTTTGTGCCATTCCCCACGTCGAGGCGAGGAGCAGGATTACTGCTGCGTCCGCAGCGATCGCGAGGCGCGAAGAAAACTTTCTCATCGGGCATCTCCTGTCGGCCCCACGGAGTTTGCTTTGTAGCAAGCCGCCTCGCTGGCCCACACCTCAAAATGCCGTCATTCCTGATACTTTAGGGCAATTCTAAGTGCGCTCCTCCCGCGCAGCGTTGATTTTCATGGCCGAGATTGCAGAAAAGCCCGCAATGGCTGGTCACCGCAGCAAGGATAAGCGCCGCAGTCCCGCCCAGGCGATGCTTCGCCAATTCGGTTATGCGATTGCCGCGGTCGCTCTGGCATTCGCCTTCCGCGGCGCGCTGACGCCGATCCTGCACGACAGGATGCCGTTCATTTTCTTCCTTCCGGCAGTTCTGGCAGCTGCGGCCGCCGGCCGATTCATCCATGGCGTGCTGGCGACGGTACTGGGGCTCCTGCTTGGCTCCTTGTTCATGAAAGATTTTCCGCCCTTTACGGCGGTCGAGATCGTCAATGTCGCCGGCTTCGCGGTGGTCAGTTTGGCGGTAGCCTGGGGCGGCGCGCAACTGAGCGCCCGCGAGCAGCCCGCCGCGAACGTGGAAGACGCGCTGGAGCGGGCGGCGCATCTCAAATCAATTCTCGACACCATCCCGGAGGCGATGATCGTCATCGACGAGGGGGGCATCATGCATTCGTTCAGCTCGGCTGCCGAGCGGCTGTTCGGCTACTCCGCCTCCGAGGTGCTGGGCAGGAATGTGAAAGTGCTGATGCCCTCGCCATACCGCGAGAATCACGACGGCTATATCGAGCGTTATCTTCGCACCGGAGAACGCCGGATTATCGGCATCGGGCGGGTCGTCGTCGGCGAGCGCAAGGGCGGCTCCACGTTTCCAATGGAGCTTGCGGTGGGCGAGATGCGGTCAAGCGACCAGCGTTTCTTCACCGGTTTCATCCGCGACCTTACGGAGTCGCAGAAGACGGAAGCGCGCCTGCAGGAATTGCAGGCGGAGATCGTGCACATGTCGCGGCTGACCGCGATGAGAGAGATGGCCTCCGCCCTGGCGCACGAGCTCAACCAGCCGCTTGCGGCCATCGCGAACTACATGAAGGGTCTGCGCCGGCTGCTCGACGACGACAAGGATGAGCGCTCGGCGATGCTGCGCGACGCCATGGATAAGGCCGCCGAGCAGGCGGTGCGTGCCGGACAGATCATTCATCGCTTGCGCGACTTCCTGGCGCGCGGGGACAGCGAACGCAGGGTAGAGAGCGTCCACAAACTGATCGAGGAAGCAAGCGCGCTCGCGCTCGTCGGCGCCAAAGATCGCGGCGTCCGCGTCCGCTTCCAGTTCGATCCCGCAGTCGATCTCGTGCTGGTCGACAAAGTTCAAATCCAGCAGGTCCTGCTCAATCTCATTCGCAACGCGATCGAGGCGATGGAAGAATGCGAGAGACGAGAGTTGATCATCGCTGCTGAGCCTGACGAGGGCGGAATGGTGGCGATCAGCGTTGCCGATACCGGCGCCGGAATAGCGCCGGAGATGATGGCGCAGCTATTCCAACCGTTCGTCACCAACAAACCACAGGGCACGGGCGTTGGCCTGTCGATTTCCCGCACCATCGTCGAATCCCATGGCGGCGAGATCGAGGCGCGGCCAAATCCGGGCGGCGGCACCGTTTTTCGCTTTACACTTCGGGCTGTGACTGGGGAGGAGGCCGGCAATGCCGTCTGACAAGGCCATCGTGCATGTGGTTGACGATGACCAGGCCGCTCGCGAATCGCTGGCGTTCCTGCTGAAAGCGGCGAAAGTCGCCGTGAAGACTTACCCGTCGGCCAGTGCCCTGCTCAACGCCGCAGCCGAACTGAAATCGGGGTGCATCATCACCGACGTTCGGATGCCTGAGATCGACGGGATCGAGTTATTGCGGCGGCTCAAAGAACTCAAGGTCACCATTCCGGCCATAGTCGTGACCGGCCACGGCGACGTGCCGCTCGCGGTCGAGGCGATGAAGATCGGAGCCATCGACTTCCTTGAAAAACCTTTCGACGACGAAATCATCCTCGCGTCGGTTCGATCCGCGCTCGGTCGCCAGGAGCACGAGAGCAGACGGCAGGCGGAACGGGCCGAGATTGAAAGCCGGCTGGCGGCCCTGTCGAACCGCGAGCGGGACGTGCTCCAAGGGCTGGTGGCCGGGCGCGCCAACAAGCAGATTGCATTCGACCTGGGGATCAGCCCGCGCACGGTCGAAATCTACCGGGCCAATCTCATGACCAAAATGCAGGCCGCGAGCCTCTCCAATCTGGTGCGCATGGCGATCATCGCCGGCAATGACGGGCGCTGATATCCCGAGTCGCCCCGATTCCGAACTTCGCTTCATTGTGCGGCACCCTCGTTTGCGACCTTCGGAATCGAAGGACGCTCGCAAGCGACTGCCGGTGCGTTTTGAGATACATCAAAGCAGCGGCGGCCCCGCGCATGCTTTCTTTGTCCTGCATCAAACCGAAACGACCGGAGCGGTGTTCAAATGCGAGCAGAATCGATTGCAGCGGCCGTCCTGATCGCAGCCGCTGTGCTGAGCAGTTCCGCAACCTTCGCCGCCGACGTGCAACACGGCGCGACACTCGCGCGCCGCTGGTGTTCGAGCTGCCACGTTGTGGCGTCCAATCAGCGACAAGTCACCGCAGAGGCGCCTCCGTTTGCGACAATCGCACGCATGCCCGGCTTCGACGAGCACCGATTGGCATTCTTCCTGCTCGATCCCCACCCCAAGATGCCGGATATGGGACTCTCACGCACCGACGCTGCCGATCTCGCCGCCTATATCGGATCGCTGGCGAAATAACACGTTGCCGCGTGGGACGGGTTGGTTTTACTGCGTCACAACCTTCGTAGGGTGGGCAAAGGCGCGGTCCACGCGCACGACTCTTGCCACACGCGAGTAAAGAGCGCTGTGCCCACGCGTGGGCACGGCAAACGGCTCAAGCGCGTTCGCCTTTGCCCACCCTACGCAGACGCCAGAATATATCGCTCGATGGCCAACGCGAAGCCGTCCTGCGCATTCGATGCGGTGACGCGATCTGCCTGGTGCTTCACTTCGGTGCTGGCATTCCCCATGGCGATCGACAGCCCGGCTTTGCGAAACATCGGGAGATCGTTCTCCATGTCGCCAAGAACTGCAATCGCGCTCGGAGCTATTGCGAGCCGCTTCGAAATCGCGTCGACGAAGGTTCCCTTATCGAGGGAAGGCGGGGTGACGTCGAGATAATAAGGCTGCGAGCGAGCAATTGAGCCCTCGCCCCCCAACGTCTCGCGCAGCCTCGTCTCGCATTCGCCAAGCAGAGCGAAATTCCTGCTCGATCCAACGACCTTTGCGGCACGCCCGAAATAGGGCTCGAAATCGGCGACGGCGGTTGGCTCGGTTTGGATCGTTTGCTTTTCGCGCATGACATAATCGCCGGCCGGATCGCCTACGAGCCATTTGTCAGTCGTGAAAACCCACACATCGACTCCGAATTTGGCCAGAAGCTCGCAGCTTCGTCGCGCTACCGTGCCAGGAACGAGATGGGCCTCGAACAGCTCAAGATCGGGGCCGACGACTGCGCCGCCGCTGAACGCTCCCATTGGAAGCTTGAGCGACAGCGGCTCGATGAGCATTCGCAGTCCGACAGGCGGACGGCTGCTGTTCACGGTAAAGTCGATTGCGTTCTCGCGCAGCAATCGGACCGCGCGCACTGACGCTCGCGTCAACTGCTTGTCCGGCGTGACCAGCGTGCCGTCGACATCGGAGATGACGAGCGAAATTCCCGTCACGGCGACGCCTTGATGTCGGTCTCAGCAGCCCGCTGGCTCGTGGCAGACGCACCCGCGGCCGCAACTCCAAGCTTCGCGACAACGGCTTCGACGATCTCGTGCGGCCGGGCCGCGATCGATACCACGATCGCATGCTCGTCTTCGCCGGGTTCTTCCAAGGCGGCAAACTGGCTGTCCAGCAACGCCGGCGGCATGAAATGATGTCCCTCGCGGAGCGACATTCTGCGCGCTATCAAATCGCGCTCGCCTTTGAGATAGACAAGACCGACATCGGGCCGGTCTCGCATGAGCACTTCCCGATACGCGCGCTTGAGGGCCGAACAGGCGATGACGCCATGGCCGCCTGCGCGCCGCATGGCGTCGATCCAGGCGGCAATCGCATTGAGCCACGGCCAGCGATCCTCGTCCGTGAGCGGCCGGCCGGAATGCATCTTTTCGATATTGGCCGGCGGATGAAACCAGTCGGCATCTTCATAGGTCCAGCCCAAACGAACGGCCAGCATCGCCGCTATCGTGCTTTTGCCGACGCCGGAGACGCCCATGACCACGATCACCGAAAGCTCATTCTTCGTCTGTTCAGGGGTCATCGCACTGCTCCGGTGGAGCCCATGGGCGGCAACCCGGTTTCGCGCGGAAACATTGTCTCGCCCCAGGCATTGCCACGAAATAGGCCATCGGTCCGCTCCGCAGCACACTAAACGCACTGACAACGTATTTGCAGCCACAGGCGGGCCGGATCCTGGAGAATTCCTATGCTCGACATAGCTTCGACCTCCGCCCGAACCCGCTCCGAATCCCCCTCGGCAGAGGAATTGGGCTTGATCGACGCCTGGTGGCGCGCCGCCAATTACCTTTCGGTGGGAGAGATCTATCTGCTCGACAACCCGCTGCTCAAGGAGCCGCTGTCGCTCGCCCATATCAAGCCGCGGCTGCTCGGTCACTGGGGCACGACGCCAGGCCTCAATTTCGTCTATGTGCACCTCAACCGCGTCATCCGCGCGCGCGATCTCGACATGATCTTCATAGCGGGGCCCGGTCATGGCGCACCGGGGATCGTGGCCAATACGTGGCTCGAAGGCACCTACAGCGAAATCTATCCGCATGTGCCGCAGAATGCGCGAGGCATGCAGCGCCTGTTTCGGCAATTCAGCTTCCCGGGCGGCATTCCGAGCCACGCAGCGCCGGAAACTCCCGGATCGATCCATGAGGGCGGCGAACTTGGTTATGCCTTGTCGCATGCCTTCGGTGCGGTCTTCGACAACCCCGGCCTGATCGCTGCCTGCGTGGTCGGGGACGGCGAGGCGGAGACGGGTCCGATGGCCACGTCCTGGCATTCGAACAAGTTTCTCAACCCGATCACCGACGGTGCAGTGCTGCCGATTCTGCATCTCAATGGCTACAAGATCGCCAATCCAACCATTCTTGCCCGGATCGCAAACGACGAACTCGCAAATCTTTTCTCCGGCTACGGCTATAGGCCCGTCCTGGTCGAAGGCGACGATCCTCCCGCGATGCATCGGCTTATGGCGGCGGCGCTGGACGACTGTCTCGATCAAATCCGTGACATCCAGATCAAAGCGCGCGAAGGACGATCCAAGGCACGGCCGGCCTGGCCGATGATCATCCTCAAGACCCCGAAAGGCTGGACCGGCCCCAAGGAAGTGGACGGCCTCAAGACCGAGGGATTCTGGCGTTCGCACCAGGTGCCGTTCGCCGAGATGGCAACGAAACCTGAGCATGTGCGGCTTCTCGAAAGCTGGATGAAGAGCTACCGCCCCGAGGAACTGTTCGATACGGCGGGCGCGCTCCGGGGAGAAATTGCGGCGCTTGCGCCCTCCGGGGAGCGCCGCATGAGCGCCAATCCGCACGCCAATGGCGGCCTCCTCATGCGCGAGTTGGACCTGCCGGATATCAACACTTATGCGGTTTGCGTCCGCAGGCCGGGCGCCGACGTAGCGGAGGCCACGTCGGTGATGGCGCAGTATCTGCGCGACGTGATCAAGGCGAGCGCCGGAGAACGCAATTTCCGCGTGTTCGGTCCGGACGAGACTGCATCAAACCGGCTTTCCCATGTGTTCGAAGCGACGAACCGCGCGTGGGACGCGGAAACGCTGTCCTACGACGACCATCTTTCTCCTGACGGGCGGGTGATGGAAATCCTTTCCGAACATACCTGCCAGGGTTGGCTCGAAGGCTACCTGCTGACCGGACGCCATGGCCTCTTCAACTGCTACGAGGCTTTCGTCCACATCGTCGATTCGATGTTCAACCAGCACGCCAAGTGGCTCAAAGTATCCCGCGAGATTCCCTGGCGCCGTGCCATTGCGTCGCTCAACTATCTCCTGACCTCGCACGTCTGGCGCCAGGACCATAACGGGTTTAGCCATCAGGATCCCGGCTTCATCGACTACGTCTGCAACAAGAAGGCAGACATCGTGCGAGTCTACCTGGCGCCGGATGCGAACTGCCTGCTCTTTGTCACCGATCATTGCCTGCGCAGCTGGGACCGCATCAATGTGATCGTCGCGGGAAAGCAGCCGCAGCCGCAATGGCTCACCATGGACGATGCCATCAAGCATTGCAGCGCCGGGATCGGCATCTGGGAATGGGCGAGCAATGACCGCGGCACGGAGCCGGACGTGGTGATGGCCTGTGCCGGGGACGTGCCGACGCTGGAGACGCTGGCGGCGGTCGATCTCCTGCGCCGGCATCTACCGATGCTGAAAATCCGCGTGGTGAATGTCGTCGACCTGATGACCTTGCAGCCGCATGATGAGCATCCCCACGGCCTGACCGACCACGATTTCGATGCGCTCTTCACCACCGGCAAGCCGGTGATCTTCGCGCATCATGGCTATCCTTCGCTCATCCACCGGCTGACATATCGTCGGACCAACCACGACAACATTCACGTGCGCGGCTATCGCGAGGAAGGCACCACCACGACGCCCTTCGACATGGTCGTGCGCAATGGCCTCGACCGATTTCACCTCGTATCGGATGTCATCGATCGGCTCCCGCAGCTCGGCTATATGGCGGCTTACGTCAAACAGGCCATGCGCGACAAGCTGATCGAGCATCAGGCTTATATCCGCAAGCACGGCGAGGATATGCCCGAAGTCAAGGAATGGCACTGGTCGCCGGCTCAGCCGAATCGAACCATGTGACCGGACTGTACCGAAAGAGGCGCGAAGGCCGCTCCCCCGAGTTACGTCGCCAATAGCCCCTGGCGCCGCGCGAACAGCCAATAAAGCGCGATCATCGGCGTCATCATCGCGAGCATCACGATAGCCAGCGCGGAGGCTTCGCCCAATCCGCCGCCGAGCCAGAGGCTCCAGACCACGACCGGGAAGGTGATGTTATCGGCGGTGGAGAGGATGACGGCAAGCGTCAACTCGCGGAAGACGAGGAGCGCAATCCATAGCCAAGCGTAGAGCAGCGTGGGCGCAATCAACGGGATGACAATGCGGCGAAACCCCTGCCAAGTCGTGGCGCCGCTCATCTGCGCCGATTCTTCGAGCTCGGCGTGAATCTGGATCAAGCCGCTGTTGGTCATGCGGGTGCCGTAGCTGATCCGCGCAATGGTGAAGACGACGAGCAGGATCCAGATCGTGCCGTAGATGGGCAACGCGCGCTGCAGCACGAAAAGCGTGAGCAGGAGCGCGCCCACCCCGAACACGATTGAGGGAACCGCGTGCGGCAGGAAAGCGATTAAATCGAAGCCTCGCCTGCCTGGCATCTTCGAGCGCAGCACGATCCAGGAGAAACAAACACTGATCGCGAGCGTAACGGTTGGGGTGAGTACCGCAAGCAGGGCCGTGTTGGAAAGTGCGGTCAAAACCAATTCCCAGGGCAGCGAGGCATAGTGTGCCAGCGAAACGGTGGCGAGAGCGCGCTGCGACGGCAGCTGGAAGAACGGCAGGACTGAGCTCCAGACGAGGAGCGCAATCGGCATGACCTTGGCCAAGACCAGATACGTGGCGACGAAGCTCCAGGCGCCGATCGCGCGCCGGCCAAGTCGCGCGATCTTCGGCCGATAGGCGCGCCCGCTCACCACGGCGAAACGGCGCGAGCGCTGCGCCATGGCGCCGTACCAGAAACTCATCGCCGCGGCGATCGCCATGGCGACGGTCGAAAGCGCCGCCGCGAGGCCGTATTCGGGCAGCGTGTCCTGCGGATTGAGCAAAAGATAAAGATAGGTCGTGAACGTGAAGATGCGGTTGCCCCAGCCGATGATTGCCGGCACGTCAAAGGCCGCAAAGGCGGTCATGAAAATGTAGATCGAGGCCGCGAGGATCCCCGGCCAGGCGAGGCGCACCGTGATCCGCCGCAGCACCCGTAGCGGCCCGGCGCCGTGCATCTCGGCGGCTTCTTCGAGGCTTGGGTCCATCGAACGGAACACCGCAGCGGTCATTATGAAGGCGAGCGGCGCGAGATTAAGTCCCTGCACCCAGCCCATGCCCGCGATGCTGGTGATGTTCAGTGGTGGACCAGTCAGTCCGAACGCTACGATCATCAGCTGGTTGAGGAGACCGATGCGCGGGTGCAGGAGGAACAACCAGCCCATCGCGGCCGCAAAGCCCGGAATGAGCAGCCCAACCGCCATCAGCGTGAACAGCAGCGTCTTGGCGCGAAAATCGGTGCGCTCGGCGAGCCATGCCGCCGGGATGCCGAAGGCAAGCGCCACAACGAGGGAGACGAGCGCGAATTCGAACGTATCGATGAGAACCGAATAGGTGCGCTCATCGGAAAAGACAGTGACGAAATTTCTGGCCGTGTAGACGAGCGCCGCGTCGCCGGGGCTGCCGCTGGTGAAGGCGAGCCACAGCACGACGGCGAGATTGCAGAGGATCGCGGCACTCGCGAGCAAGACCACCGCCAGCATCGTAGCCGGCAGCAGATCGCCGATGGCGCGAGGGGATTCGATCGGTTCAGCGAGTGTGGAAACCACGGGGAAATCCGTAGGGTGGGCAAAATCGCCTGCGATGCGCGTCGAGTAATGGCACGGGTCTGGAGCGATTTTGCCCACGCGGTCGGAATCTGCGAGCGAGGACCGCGTGGGCAAAGGCGCGCCAGGAAACCGTCCGTGACGTTTGGCCTTTGCGTCGCGCGCCTTTGCCCACCCTACGAATCACTCATCCCTTCGTGGTCAATATCCTGATCAATTCGCTCTTGCCGGCGTCGATCTCGGGATGCTGCCTATACCAATCGACAGTGACTTCCTTGAACTTCACGCCGACCTTGCGATAGTCGTCCACCATCTTGCCCATCTTCGATCCGGGCAGGAAGTGCAGGTCGGTCTTCCAGGTGTCGTAGGCGAGTTTCTGCCCCTCGGGAGTCATGGTGAAGATCGTGTAGAGCTTGGCGGCCTCCGGGTGCTGCGCGTTCTTTGGGATCGCGAAATAATAGTAGCGCTGCTGCGCGGCATCGAGCGGCATCATCTGGCCGAGCGGCGCGCCTTTTTCCTGCCATTGCAGCGCGTCCTGGCCGGTGCAGTCCATCACCAGCGCGAGATATTCGCCGGTCGCGATCCGCTCGGCCTCGCCGCAGCGAATGAGCCCGCTGATCTGTTTCGAGAGGGCGCGCACGTAAGCGAAGGTCCGCTCCCGGCCCCAGACGTCGTCGGCGAGCAGCACATCGAAGCCGGCCGCATAGGGGGTGGACGCGATCTTGCCCTTCCAGGCGGGTTTGAGGAAATCGTCCAATGTAGTGGGCTTCATAGGGGCGAGCGCCGAATTGTAGGTCGCGCCGGAGAGGCCGGTCACGATGCGGATGAGCCGCCCGCCCATCTCGATCATCTGGTCGGTGATGCGGCCCGGCAGGTAGGATTTCCAATCCACCGGCTCGAAGAAATCGGCCTTGAGCACCGGAACGAGCTGCGGCGCCGCGCCGAGCGCGATGTCGACGCTTGCCTTCTGGCCGGCCGCATATTCGGTGGCAAGCTGATTGATGATGCGGGCCATGTCGGCGCCGGGCAGAAAATTGATGCGGATGTTGGTGCCGTAGAGCTTGTTCATCGCCGTCTGGAAGCGCGCCGCGCCCTGGATGCCGGCGAGAGTCGACTGGCTCCAGCTCAACGTCAGCGTGCCCTCCTTGTTGGCGGCAGCGGCCAGTTGCTTGAGCGCCAGGTTCATCTCCTGCGCGGAGGCGAAAGAATTCGCGGCGAACGTCAACGCGGCAAGGACGACGATGCGCGACAGAAAGGAGAAAAACATTAATCTCACCGGAACCTCCTCGCTGGATGCGGGCATGATCCTCGAGAGAACGGATCACTCGCCTCGCCACAACCGCCGCGCACCATGTCGGATGTGCAAAATAGTGACCACGTCATTGCCAACTGTGTAAAAGATTTTGAACGGATAGCGGACCAACGGAACAACACGCACATCTGGCCGCCGGGGAAGCCGTCGGCCGATTTCTGGCATCGCGGCTACTCGAACGATGGTTGCGCGAATGTACGTCTCCAAGGCTGCGGCGACTGGATCGCCAAATACCCTGCGGCTCCACTCACCAATCTCAATGAGGTCGGCAGCGGCCTGGGGTGCATAGTCAACCCTCATGCGGGCCGGAATTTCGCAAAGGCGGCTTCGACCTCTTCCTCGCTAGCTATTTCCCCCCGCGCCACCTGGCCGAGCGCCTTGTCGATGGCTGCCAGCTCCTCCGGCGTTGCATGATAGACACCTGTGCGCCGCGCCTCGATCTCGCGCGCATATTCCACGAGTTCCTCCTGATCCTCTTCCGGCCAGGACTCCAGCTGCTCAAGCAACATCTTTGCTCTCGGTGTCATGTAATCATCCTTATCACACCCTTCTCATATAAGCACGCACGACGGCTGGTCGCGGTGTATACCTATCGCCGCGCGTGGCCGTCCGGGCCGATGTGCACCCCATAATCCTGTTCCGCGGCGGCGGGCGTCACGTAGCGGGCGTCGAGGTCGCGCTGGATCAGATCGAGAGAGCGCTCGGCGGGCAGACCCCAGCCGCCGCCGCCGCCGGTCTCGATCGAGACGAGATCGCCCGGCGCGAGCCGGCAGGCATTTTCCTTCTCGACGCTAACCGGCTCGGTCGTGCCCGCCCGCAGGAGCGTGAAGCGACCGGGCTTTGCGTCCTTGCCGCCCGCCACGCCCCAGGGCGGACACCGGGTGCGGTCGAGATTGGTGCCGAGGAGGCAGGGATTGACGATGCGGTATTTCTTGCGGAAGCCCATGCCGCCGCGGAATTTGCCGGCTCCCCCCGAATCCTCGCGCAGCGAGAATTCCTCGATCCGGAACGGCATCAGCGATTCCTGCAATTCGAGCGGGATGATGCGAGTGTCGCCATGCGCCATGGTCCGGAACGGGCCGGCGCCGTCGTGCGTGGCGCAGGCGCCCCAGCCGCCATGGCCGCTGTCGTGAGTGTCGAAAAAGGAGCCGTCGGCGCGGCGGCCGTAGAGCCGCACCCCCGAATGCGTGCCGAAATGCCCGCCCGGCACCCGCTGCGGCAGCGCATTTTCCAGGGCCTTGATGATGGCGTCGATGATGGTCGGAAACGGCGTCGGATACATGAACATCGGCGCCGTCGGATCGGCGCTGATGAGTTTTCCAGGCGGCAGAACGAGCTTGATCGGCCGGAAGGTCCCTTCGTTGGCCATCTCGTCGGCGCCGAGGAGATATTTGAACGCGACGCGCGCGATGGTCTGGCCGCCGCCGTAATACCCGGAATTGATCGGCCCTTTGGCCTGCTGCGCCATCTCCGAATAATCAACGGTCAATTCGTCGTCGCGGACGATCACCTTTACCTTGACCCGAACCGGCTCCTCGCCGCCGGAACGGTCGTTGTCGAGCCAGGTCTCGGTCGTATAGGTGCCGTCCGGCATCGCCCGGATGAAATCGCGCGCAGCCGCCTCCGACTGGTCGAGAATCAGCTCGACTGCACGATTGAAGGTCGCAATGCCGTATTTATCGGCGAGTTGGGCCGTGAGATCGCGCCCGAGAATGCAGCCGGCGAGCTGCGCCGCGATGTCACCCATCAATTCGAGCGGCATGCGCGTGTTGTTCTCGATGATCCGGTAGACCTCTTCGATCGGCTCGCCTTTCGACCACAGCTTGATCGAGCGAAGCTGCAATCCCTCCATGAAAATATCGGTCGAATTGGTCTGGATGCCGCCGATCTCAATCCAGTGCACGTTGATGGCGAAGAAGCCGATCACCGTCTCACGGCCAGGACCGGCATAGATGGGGGTGTACATCACCGTATTGTTGAGATGCTGGCCCTGCACGGCAGCGTGATTGCACAGCAGCACGTCGCCATGATGAAGCCGTGCCTTGCCGTAGATTGAGAGCCCGTCGCGCACCGCCATGCCCACTGAATCGGCGACGAAGGGCGGCATGCCGCCCGTGCATTGTGCGATCAGCTGCCCTTCCGCGCCGACGAGCCCGACCGCGAAATCGTTGTATTCGTAGATGTAAGGACTGAACGCCGTGCGTTTGATGTTGGCATCGATCTGATTGGTGATCGACACCAGCCGATGCCGGATCACTTCAAGGGTGATCGGATCGATTGCAACAGCGGCTGTGGTCAGTTCTTGCATAATAGTTACTACGACTTGTCGTTGCGAGCCTTGGCCGAATGCCTATGGCGCTCTGAATTCGTGAGGATCGCGAATCCCGCGCCGCGCGCCCCCACCCTCCCCTGATCGGGACTGATCTAGCCCTCCTGCACCTCGATGCGGATTTCACCAAGCGCGCCGATCGCGAACCGGTCCCCGGGCCAGATCAGCGTGGTCGAACCGTATTCCTCGATGAGCGCCGGACCTTCGGCCGCAAATCCAGGCTTGAGCGATGCGCGATCGAAGACTTGCGCCTCCGCGGTGCCGCCGCTCTCGCCGAAATAGACTGGGCGCTTATGCGGTCCGATCGCTCCGGTTTGCGGCCGCGGCAGCCATTTGAGATCGGGCCGCTGGAGCCTGGTGAAGGCCGAGAGATGCAGCGCCTGGAATTCAGCCGCGGCGCGGCTATCGGCATGGCCGTAGCGGCGTTTGTAATCCCGGTCGAAGGCGGCGCGGATTGCTCCGACCTCGGCAAGCCCGGAGATCGGGACCTTGATATTGTGCCGTTGCCCGGCGTAACGCATCTCGGCATAGCGCTCGAAGATCACTGCGCCGGAGCCGAAATCGCGGGCGAGCGCCGCGCGCGCTTCTTTCTCCATTTCGCCGAACAGTTTTTGCAGGGATGCGACAGTGTTCTCGTTGAGCTGTCCGGTGAACGTCTCCGAGAGGTCGAGCCGCGCGTCGGCAAGCAGCATTCCGACGGCTGAGAAATTGCCGGGCTCGGGCGGTATAACCACGGTTGGAATCGACAATTCGCGGGCAAGCGCGCTCGCGTGCAGCGGTCCGCCGCCGCCATACGAAAACAGCACGAATTCGCGCGGATCGAGCCCGTGCTCGACCGTGATCTGCTTGATGGCGCCGGCCATGATGACAGTCGCGAGCGCGATGATGCCGTCGGCCATCGCGATCAGACCGTCGTCTCCCGTGTAGCCGAGCGGTGCAGCAATCTTGGCGACCGCCGCGCGTGCCGCTTCGGAGTCGAGCTTCAACTCGCCGCCGAGAAAGCGACCGGGATTGAGGCGCCCCAGCACCAGATTGGCGTCGGTGACGGTCGGCTCGCTGCCGCCGTTGCCGTAGCAGGCCGGGCCCGGAGTCGAGCCGGCGCTCTGCGGGCCGACATGCAGCCGGTGCTGCGGATCGAGCCACGCGATCGAGCCGCCGCCGGAGCCAACCTCGACGATATTGATCACCGAGGACTTGATCGGGAAGCCTTTGACGTAGCCGCCCGCGTAGTAAATCGAGTCGACTGAAAACCGGCCATTCTCGACCAGCGCGCATTTCGCAGTTGTGCCGCCCATATCGAAGGCGATGACGTTGCGGAAGCCCAGCGCCTCCGCATAGGCGCCGGCGCCGATGCAGCCTCCGATCGGTCCCGATTCGACGAGCCCGACCGGCTGCCGGCAGGTGCGCTCGACCGAGAGGAGCCCGCCGTTCGACCCCATCATGTAAAGCGATCCTGCAAAGCCTCCGGCTTGGAGATCGTGTTCGAGACGGCGAATGTAGCGATTGACCTGCGGTCCCACATAGGCGTTGGCGGCCGCGGTCGAGGTGCGCTCGTACTCGTACCATTCGCGCGTCACTTCGGTGCTGTAGGTGACGTAAGCCTCAGGCAGCAGGCGGCGCAGTTGAGCTGCGGCCGCCTCTTCATGCGCCGGATTGGCGTAGGAGTTCATGAAGAATATCGCGACCGCCTCGACCCCGAGCCCTTTGAGCCGATCGGCGAGCGGGGCGAACGCCTCAATATCGAGCGGCGTAATGACCTCGCCTTTGCTGCCGATCCGCTCCGTTACTTCGAACCGCAACGGGCGGGGAATGAGCGGCTCGTCGCGCCGATAGTGCAGATCGAACGGATCGGGCCGGTTGCCGCGCGCAATTTCGAGCACGTCGCGAAAGCCCTTGGTTGTGACCAGGGCAGTCTTGGCCCCGGTGCGCTGGATCAGCGAGTTGATCACCAGCGTGGTGCCGTGATTGACGAAATTCGATGCTTTCGGCTCAAGCCTCACCTTGGCGAAGCAGTCGAGAATCCCGGCTACGAAATTGTGATAGGTAGTCGGGCTCTTGGCATAGACCACGCGGTGGCCGTCATGATCGTAGGCCACAAGGTCGGTAAAGGTGCCGCCGATATCGACAGCCACGGCATAGGGCATCGAGGCATCCTGCCAGTTGTAATCTTAGTGCATCGCAAGGTTCGTAGGGTGGGCAAAGTCGCGCTGCACAGCCTGACAGCGTGGGCCATCAGCGCGTTTACGCGCGTCTTCGACGCTGCTATAGGCGCGCGGCGCGATTTTGCCCACGCGGTCGGCATCGGAGAAGGCGCCGTTGCCCGCCCTACGAAACTTTTCTGACCAGTAGCGCTAACGGGATCAAGCACATCTGATTGCTGCCGATCAAGGGAGCGACATCAGGAGAGCCAATCCACCTTCGCGACCGTCTCGACCATGGCCCAGGCATTGGCGAGCCCATGGAGCACAAAAGCGAGCAGGGTCGATCCACTGCGCCAGCGCGCCCAACCGAGGACAAGACCGATGAGGAAGATCTGCAGCATCCCGGGCCAGTCGTACTGGACGTGCATGCTCGCCCATAGCGCCGAGATCGCCGCAATCGCTGGAGCCACGGCACGCCGTGACCGCGCCCAGCCGCGGTAGAGAAAGCCGCGGAATATGATCTCTTCCCCGAGCGGAGCGATCAGCACGAATGCGATCCAGAGCATCGGCAGTGCTCCGGCGGCGCGCGCGCTGCGATAAGTATCGAGCTGAAAATCGCTGACGATGTCGTGGTTCAACAGGCCGGTGAGAGCGTCGTAGCCGAGCACGAATGCGGCCATGGCGGCGATTGGAACGACGGCTGCACGGGCATTCGGGACGGACAGCGCCAAGTAATCGATGGCGCGCCAGCGGGCGAGCCGCGCCGCAAGCACGACGACGGCAATCTCGACAACGGTCGAGACCAGCGTCAGCTGTGCGACTAACCGGCCATCGCTCAGGAGATCGGCGGATGTCCCGATCCGGCCGTCGCGCGAAAGCGCAAGCACGGCCGTGGAGACAGCAACCGCAAGCGCGCCGGCCAGCAATAACCAGGCGAATGTCGCCGCATAACCCCACGGCCGGGGCAAAGCCGCGTTTTCAGCTTCTCTCGATTCCATCAACTTATTGGTTCGGTCTCTGATCCACCCTCATGGTGAGGAGGCGCGCGCCGCTTGCGGCGTGCGCCGTCTCGAACCATGAGGGCGCCCATCCGTGGCCACCTCGTCCTTCCAGACGGCGCGCGCTAACGAGCGCGCGCCTCCTCAGGACGAGGTGGAGAAAGGCAACCGCAGCACGTTTAGTCATTGCTGCGGTGGGCATTGCGCCAGTCTTCGCCGTCGCGAAACTCCTCGTCGCGCCCGTCATAGCGCCACACCCCGCGCGTGGGCCTGTCATAGGCGGGCACGAATCGATCCTGATAGCGCATCCCGCAATAATGAGCCGGCTTGACCTTATCCCACACGATGAAGCCCTTATCCGTGATGCAGTCGGCATCGATGCTGACCGCCTTGACCCGGCCGCAGACCATGAGCCGGTTGAGCCAGTGCTGCGTCCACTCGACCTTGCACTCGAAATGGCTGCGGCATTCGGCGATCCGGGGTGGGCGCAGCATGAGCGCCGGGGTCGCGGTCAAGCCGGCCTTTTCCAGTTCGTTCTCCCCGGCCCTGAACGGCAGGCCGCAGACGAGGGCCTTGTCGAGCATCGGCTGCTCGAACGGCACCACATTGACCACGAATTCTCCGGTGGCGATCACGTTCTCATAGGTGTCCTTGCCGGCCCCGCAGGTAAACGCGATGTACATCGGCTCGTGACAGACGCGGGTGCAGGTTCCGAATGCGGCGGCGTTGACGCGCCCGTCCTTGTCGACGGTCGTAATCAAAACCAGGCAAGAACTCGGAGCGAAGATGTTGTCCCACCATTCGGGACGAACTTCGACTTTGTTCGGAAGTTTTTGCATCGGGCCATTTAGAGCGCGCGGCCGATCAGGTGGTCAAGAGAGATACGGCCGCCGCCGTGGACGAAAAAATAGAGCGCCGCGATCGTCCACATCAGGGTGTATTCGAGGCCGAGCTGATTCCAGAAATACCGCCCAACCCGCCACCGCTCAACATCGGCAACCATCAGGAATATTACGATCGGCACGGCAGCGGCCCTGGTAAACAGGCCGACTGCAAGGAGCGGCCCGGCAACGAGCTGCGTCGCCGAGATGAGCGGCGCCCACAGCCGGCCGGGCCGATAGCCGTCATTATCGAGCTGGGCCGCAAGCTCGGCGAGGTTGTGCGCTCGAACGCCGGTTTTCGGGAACATGCCGAACGTGTTGCGCAGCCCGTGCGGCACGAGCGCAAGTCCGACCGCCGCACGCAACAGCGCCTCCGCCCAGGGCGCCAGTGTTTGATAGAAATTGGCCAAGACCGACATTCTATCCTTCAGCATCGCACATCAACATTAATCCTTGTGGGGTGGCAACCTTAAGCGCGGCCGAATGAGGAACCCCGGCCGGCGCCACGGCGCCCTTCACTTTGGCTGAAATGACTGACTAAAGTAGCGCTCGCGAGTTGGAGTGCGGCTTTGGTCGGGACAATTGATCGCATTCGAAGGTCGTTTATCGCCCTGACGACGCCGGCACACACGGCGAAAGTTCGCGCGAGTCCGCGGAAGAAGCCCGCTGCCCTCGTTTACGGCCTGGAGGACACTCCGCCCGCCGAGGTGGTGTGGATCAGCGCCGTCCAGCACGTCGGGGTGTTCGCGATTTTCATGTTCTATCCGCTGATCGTCGCACGCCAGGCCGGGCTGGCGGCGGATGAGATCACAAATATCCTGCAGCTTGGGCTGCTCGTGCTCGCGTTTGGGGTCCTCCTGCAGGCGCTGGCACGGGGACCGGTCGGCTGCGGTCTCCTTGCCCCATCCATCTTCACCGGGATCTATCTCGCGCCCACCTTGCTTGCGGTCGACATCGGCGGAATGCCCTTGGTATGGGGCATGACGATGTTCGCCGGTGCGGTGGAGATGGCGCTCTCGCGATTATGGTCGCGACTGCGGCCGTTCATCCCGCCGGAAGCGGCCGGCCTGGTGGTGTTTCTGGTCGGCACGACCATCGCGCTTGCGGCGTTGCGGTTGCTGCTCCAAGCAAGCCCAGCCGGCGCGCTCAGCGCACGCAACAGCATCGTGGCGGCGCTTGCGTTTTCGGTGATGGCCGCGCTCAACATCTGGAACAACGGCCGACTGAAGCTTTTCTGCATTTTGATCGGGACCGTCGCCGGATATTTTGCCTCTGTGGCTGCCGGGCTGCTGACGCTTGAAGACTTCACGGATGTATTGAACCGGCCGCTGATTGCATTACCCACGCTCTCCCGCGTCGGCTGGAGTTTCGACCCGTCCCTCATCGTCCCGTTCGCCGTGAGCGCGCTCGCCGCAGCGATGAACTCGACCGCCGTAGTGACCACCTATCAACGCTTGACCGACGCCGAATGGGTGCGTCCCGATATGATGTCGATCGGGCGGGCCGTGCTCGGAGATGGGATCGCGACCACAATCTCGGGGCTGTTCGGGACCTATGGCATCACGGTCTCCAGCGCCAATGTCGGCCTGGTAGCGGCGACCGGCGTGGCCAGCCGGGCGATCGCGCCCGCTATTGCGGCCATTCTGATCTGCGCCGCTTTGCAGCCCGCGCTCATCGGCCTGCTCACCATCATGCCGAGGCCGGTCATGGCGGCTGCGATGCTCTTTACCGCGGCCTTCATCATGATCAATGGCGTGCAGATCATCTCGACCCGGCTGCTCGACAGCCGCCGCACTCTCGTCATCGGCATGGGAATGATCGCGTTTTTCGTCGTCTCCGTTTATCCCGCAGCGCTCGCCGGAGCTCCGCAATGGACCCAGCCATTGGTGAACTCCCCGCTCGTGCTGGCGACGCTGGTTGCGCTTTCGCTCAATTGCGTGTTCCGGATCGGCCTTCGCAGGAAACTCGAAACGACCTTCGATCAGCGCCATGGAAACGTACAGGAAGTCGCCGATTTCATCGAACGCAGCGCGGCGACTTGGGGGGCGCGACGAGACGTGACCAGTCGCGTCGAATTTGCGGTTCAGCAAAGCATCGAGGCAATCGTAAGTTTTTGCCAGCCTGCAGGCCCGATCCGGCTTGCTGTCTCGTTCGATGAATTCGTCATCGATGCGGTCCTGACCTATGCGGGCGAAGCGCTCGAATTTCCCCTCCAGCCGCCGACCCAGGACGAGATACTCGAAAGCCCGGAGGGCGCCCGGCGGCTCGCAGGATTCCTGGTACGACGCTATGCGGATCGCGTGGTCGCCAGCAACCGGGAGCGGCAGGCAACAGTGCGCCTCCAGTTCGACCACTGACCCATACGGGTTACCACCGTAACGCGGCTCGGCCTGCAATCGCGCCTACCGCCGTGATGCCCGCGATAGCGATACTGTACCAGGCCGCCACGAATAGCGGGGAATCGTCCGGGCAATGCGCCGCATATACGGCCGCTCCCAGGGCTCCGGCCAAAAGCCCGGCAATGGCGCCGGCAAGGCTCGGCCGCGTCGGCGCCCCGGCTCGCAATGCCCCAAGCGCCGCGATCAGAATCGGCAAGGCGAAGAAGGGGATGCACAGCAGGCACATCGCCGCATTTTCCCCGACGAGCTTCGTGCGCCACTCGGACGAAGGCAGCGCAACAAGCTCCGCCACCACTGCGACGATAAGAACGGCGGGGACCAGCACCAGCAGCCAAGTCTCTCGTCGTGCGGGCGCCCCCGGCCGCGCCAGCCGGCGAACGAGGAGGGCGGAGCAAAGCGCCAGCAGCAAGGTGATCACGAACTTGAAGATGAACCGCACGTGCTCGATCGCCACGGCAAAGTCCGGCCGCGGGCCAAGCGTCACCGCGAACAGCGCAAGTGCAACGAGAAACCCCGGCAGCAGCGCCGCTGCGAAACGCAAGTCCAGCGGCGAGCGGGAAACAGACAGGTCGGCGCTCAAGGCTCGTATGAATTGGTCCGTATTCATTTGCTGGGAGTTCCGAATTTGGCGGCGAGCGCGGCAAGGCCTCGATGCAGCGCCACACGGACGGCTCCTTCGCTCATTTTCAATCGCATTGCCGCCTCGCGGATCGAGGCGCCGTCGAGAGAGACGGCCGTGACCACGCTGCGCTGCCGCTCCGGCAGTCTTTGCAGGTGGTGATCGAGCCCGCTCGGCCTCGGAGTCGGTTCCGCGGTGTCACTGGCAAGCGTTTCGGCAAAGTCCTCGATCGGCAGGTGATCGCGCCGGCCGCGACGGCGCATCGCGTCGATCAGCTTGTTGCGGGCGATCGCGCGCAGCCAGGGACCGAACGGCAGGTTGTCATCCCAGGTCTCGCGCTTGAGGTGAATGGCCAGCAATATTTCCTGCACGATGTCTTCGGCCTCCTCGACCGGCAGTCCCGCGCGGCCGAGCCCGCGGCGCGCCGCCGACCGCAAGGCAGGCGCCAAGCTTGTGAGCAGCCGATTGTATGCGGTCGCATCGCCGCTGTTGGCGGCCCGCATCCACTGCGCCCATTCGGCTTCGCGCTGGCGTTCGCGGATCTGCCACTGTTCCATTCGTTCGCAACCGCCGTTGCGTTACGTCATCCGGCGGCGGCCTCGCGGGCTTTCTTGATCCAGGCCGAATCGCTGCGGTCTCGC
Source organism: Xanthobacteraceae bacterium (assembly GCA_036557705.1). GTDB lineage: Bacteria > Pseudomonadota > Alphaproteobacteria > Rhizobiales > Xanthobacteraceae > VAZQ01. Next base: position 27,654 of record DATBHB010000156.1, on the reverse strand, counting down.
CCTCCGAGCAGCCTTGCGACCGACAGCCGCGGACCCTCGGGAAGCATCGCATGGGTCTCATTCACGTTCGTCCGAGTGGGGAGGCTCGCTTCATTCCCGAGATGCTGAATCGAGTGGGCCGACGCCGCCCGAGCAAAGCCGAAATGGGACTCCCAGGATGCGCCGGGAGTCGTCAGATAGGAAAATATGTACCCGCCGTGGAAGATGTCGCCGGCGCCGTTGGTATCGATCACCCGTTCCGGCGGGACCCGCAGCGCCGGCAGCACGCGGGTCTCGCCGCTCTCGTCGAACCACACGAGACCGTATTCGCCCATGGTCACGCCGCCGATCCGGCAACCCCGGCTGCGAAGATAATCGAGCATTTCACCGGGCGAGAGCCGCATCTGCTCGCACAGGCGCTCCGCCACGACCGCCACGTCGATGAAGCCGAGCAGGTCATGGGTGTTCGAGCGCAGGCCGCCGCCGTCGAGCGATGTGAGGACGCCGGATCCGCGACAGGCTTTGGCGTAATGGATCGCCGCGTCCCCTTGATGGCCGTCAACGTGCAGCGCGCGGCAGCCTTCCAGATTAAGCGGCGGAAACGGATGCAGGTAATGATCGTCGCGACAGCGCACAATCGCGCGCTGTCCCTCCTTCGGCATGATGAAGGAAAGTGAAGATTCTCTGACTTTGCGATGGTGTACGCAAATTCCGTATTTGGCCGCCATGTCGATGAACATGCGGCCGAGATAATCGTCAGCGACCGAGGCCAGGAGGTCGGGCTTGATCCCAAGCTTGGCGCAGCAGAAGGCGGCAGTGACGGCGTTGCCGCCGAACGAAATAGCAAATTCGCGCGCCACCGATTTTTCGTCGCCGGTCGGCAGTTCGTCCGCCACAAATGTGACGTCGATATAGCTCTGTCCGATGAATAAGGCGTCCATTCAACCGCGGTTCCTGAGATTTGCTGCGATGCCGTTTATAGTCAGACGAATGCCGCGCACAACACGGTCGTCCCAGTCCCGGCTCCGATAAGGCTCCACAAAGGCAGCACCATGACATCGCGTCTTGCGGTACGATCAATGGAACCCGCTGCACACGAGCGGGATGCCTGATTATTTCGCCCCGACCAGCTGGGAATAGAGGCCGGCATATTGGCGCGCCGAGGCCGACCAGGAGACATCGGTCGCCATGCCGTTATTCTGCACCGCAGACCAGCGCGGGGCGTCCTTCCACAGCGCCGCTGCCCGGCTCAGAGCTGCATCGAACGCATCCTGCGTGACGGGGCTGAAGCTTAACCCGGTGGCAGGGCCGCGGCCGCTATCTTCAAGATCGATCACCGTATCGACGAGACCGCCGACCCTGGCGACGACCGGGATCGCTCCATAGCGCAACGCACAAAGCTGAGTGAGTCCGCAAGGCTCGAATCGAGACGGCACAAGGATTGCGTCCGCGCCCGCCTGTATGAGATGCGCGAGATCCTCGTCGTAGCCGATGACGCAACCGATCGTATCGCGGTGTGCCCCGGCAATGGACGCAATACGGGCTTCGAGGTCGCGTTCGCCAGCGCCAAGGATTGCAAGCTGCGCGCCCATCGCAAGCAGTGCCGGCGCTGCTTCCGCCAGAAGATCGACGCCTTTCTGCAAAGTAAAGCGAGTGATCGCGCCGAAGAGCAGTCGATCGGCATTCTGCTGCAGGCCAAATCGGCGCTGCAACGCCTGTTTGTTCGGCCGCCGCGCAGAAACCGAGGAGCCGTCATACCGTGACGGGATCCGCGGATCGGTTGCCGGATTCCAGACGTTTACGTCGATGCCGTTGACTATTCCGCGAAGCGCGCCGGCGCGCGCGCGCAGCAGTCCGTCCAGACCAAAGCCGTTCGACGGGGTCTGCATCTCCTGGGCGTAAGTAGGCGACACCGTCGTGATGCGATCGGCGAATTGCAAACCCGCTTTGAGAAAACTGATGCTGCCATAAAACTCGACACCGTCGACTGTGTAGGCTTGCGCCGGCAGCCGCAGAGTCTCGAGGAGAGGCGCGGGAAATATCCCCTGGAAGGCGAGATTGTGAACGGTGAGCACGGTTGCTGGGCGCTCGCCCCCGGCATAGGTGAGATAAGCGATGGCAATCGCGGCCTGCCAATCGTGGGCGTGAACGATGTCCGGTCGCAATGCAGAAGCATCGCCAAGCCCGATGCGGGCCGCCGCCCAAGCAAGCGCCGCAAAACGCCGCGCATTGTCCGGCCAATCCTTGCCGTCGGGACCGAGATAGGGATTTCCGGGACGTGCAAAAAGATGGGGCGCATCGAGTGCCAGGATGGCGCCCTCGCGCCCAGCGATGACACGGGCGCTGCCGCCGAAGCAATCCGAGATGCGCATGATTTCATCAGCCGCTTCGATCCCCGCGAGTACTGCCGGATAGCCCGGCACCAGCGTCGTCACCTCGATGCCCAATTCGCGCAGCGCAGCCGGCAGTGCGGCAGCCACATCGGCAAGCCCGCCGGTCTTGATCAATGGATAGAACTCGGAGACGACTGAGAGTACCTTCACGCGCTTAGCCCACGAGCTTGTCGATCATCGGCTGGGTAATCAGGCAAACGCCGTTCTCCGTCCGCCGAAAGCGCCTGGCGTCAAGCTCCGGATCCTGGCCGACCACGAGCCCCTCAGGAATGCGCACTCCACGATCGACGATCACCTTGTCCAGATGCACCGATCGCCCGATCTCGACTTCCGGCAGCACCACGGCGTTCTCGATTCGCGAAAAGGAATTCACATTGACGCGCGTGAACAGCAATGAGCGCAATATTGTCGCCCCGGAAATGATGCAGCCGCCGGAGACCAGCGAGCTGACCGCCAGCCCTCGCCGCTCATCGAGGTCGTGGACGAATTTCGCCGGCGGCGAAATTTCGGCATAGGTCCAGATCGGCCAATCGCGATCGTAAAGGTCAAGCTCGGGCACGACATCGGTAAGATCGATGTTGGCCTGCCAATATGCATCGAGCGTGCCGACATCGCGCCAGTAGGCGTGGGCTTGGCCGCTTGAGCGTACGCAGGACCGCGAAAAATGATGGGCGACCGCCTTGCCGTGCTGCACGAGATAGGGAATGACGTCCTTGCCGAAATCCCGGCTCGAATTGCGGTCGCTCGCGTCGCGCCGCACCTGATCGATCAGGAACTCGGTATCGAAGACGTAGATGCCCATGCTGGCAAGCGATTGATCGGGTTTGCCGGGCATCGCCGGAGGATGTTTCGGCTTCTCGACGAAGGAAACGATCCGGTCAGCCTCGTCGATATGGACGATGCCGAAACCGGACGCTTCGGCGCGATTCACTTCGAGACAGCCAACTGTTACATCGGCCGTTTGCTCGACGTGCTGCTTGAGCATAAGCTCGTAATCCATTTTGTAGACGTGGTCGCCGGCGAGCACGACCATGTGACGGGGCGCGTAACTTTCGATGATATCGATGTTCTGATAGACGGCGTCGGCCGTGCCGGCATACCACGCCGTGTCGGACACACGTTGACTCGCCGGGAGAATGTCGAAACCCTCGTTGCGCTCGGGACGAAGAAAATTCCAGCCGCGCTGGAGGTGGCGGATGAGGCTGTGAGCCTTGTACTGGGTCGCGACCCCGATGCGGCGGATTCCGGAATTGAGCGCATTGGAAAGCGCGAAATCGATGATGCGCGACTTTCCGCCGAAATAGACCGCCGGCTTGGCGCGCTTGTCGGTCAGTTCCAGAAGCCGGCTGCCGCGGCCTCCGGCCAGCACGTAGGCCATCGCCGAACGGGAGTAGGGAGGACCTGCGCCTATCGCCGGCAACGCACCCTCCACGCCGGACCGCGGGGATCAGCGGCCATCAACATAACGCAACGTCTACGCATCCGCCGGCACATTCCAGATATCCTGCGCGTATTCGCGAATAGCGCGGTCGGAGGAGAACCAGCCCATATGCGCAATGTTGTTGATGCTCATCCGCATCCAGTTCTCGGGCGACTGCCACAGCCGGTCGATCTCCCGTTGAGTTCGGAAATACGCCTCGAAGTCAGCGCTCACCATGTAATAATCGGCGTGCCGCAGCGCATGGGTCAATGCTGCAAATCGGCCGCCATCGCCGGACGAGAACACTCCCTTTTCGATGGCGCCGATCGCGGCCGCGAGCAGCGGCGAGGCCGCAATCGTCGCGGAAGCATCGAGCCCCGCCCGCCGGCGTTCCTCGACCTCGTGCGCCCTGAGGCCGAAGATGAAGATGTTGTCGGCACCGACGCGCTCGCGAATCTCGATATTGGCGCCGTCCAGCGTCCCGATCGTCAGCGCGCCGTTGAGAGCAAGCTTCATGTTGCCGGTGCCGGAGGCCTCCATCCCGGCGGTTGAAATCTGCTCCGATAGATCAGCCGCAGGAATAATCGCTTCAGCAAGACTCACGTTGTAATTCGGCAGGAATGCTACGGTTAAAAGGTCGCGAACCTGTGGATCGCTGTTGACCACCGCGGCGACGTCGTTGGCAAGCTTGATGATCAGTTTCGCCTGCGCGTAGCTCGCGGCGGCCTTGCCGGCAAAAATCTTGACCCGCGGCACCCATCCCCGCTGCGGCTCCTCGCGGATTGCAAGATAAAGCGCCACGGTCCCCAGGAGATTGAGCAGCTGCCGCTTGTATTCGTGAATGCGCTTGATTTGCACGTCGAACATGGCGTCCGGATTGACCGCGAGCCCGGGCAGCCGCTCCGAGACGAGCCGCGCGAGCGCAACCTTGTTGGCGCGCTTGGCCGCTCGCAAGCGGTCGCGCAGCGCCGAATCGTCGGCGCGATCCGCGAGGGCCACAAGAGCTGCCGGATCGTCGAGAATCCGCTCGCCGCACACTTCGCGGGCGAGCGCGGTCAGCCTGCGATTGGCCTGCATCAGCCAGCGGCGAAATGAAATCCCATTCGTCTTGTTGACGATCCGGTCCGGGTAGAGCGTGTGCAGCTGGCGGAATACGGTCTTGCGCATCAGTTCGGTATGCAGCGCGGAGACCCCGTTTGTCCGATGCGAGCCGACGAACGCGAGGTGACCCATCCGGACCCGGCGACTGCCGTACTCGTCGATCAGCGAAAGGGAAGCCAGCTGCGCGGAATCCGAATTCCGTTCGCGGGCCAGGGTAAGATGCTGGTCGTTGATGCGGTAGATGATTTCCAGATGGCGCGGAAGCACGCGTTCGAACAGCGGCAACGGCCAGGTCTCAAGCGCCTCCGGCAGCAGGGTGTGATTCGTGTAGGACAAGGTATCGACCGTGATTTGCCAGGCCTCGTTCCAGGGCAGCCCATGCACGTCGATCAGAAGCCGCATCAGTTCGGCGACGGCAATGCTCGGATGCGTGTCATTGAGCTGAATCGCCGCCTGGTCGGGAAGGAATTGCAGGTTACCGTCGCTGCGCAGAAATTGCGCAATAAGGTCCTGCAGCGAGGCGGAGACCAGGAAATACTCCTGCCGCAGCCGCAGCTCGATGCCCGCCGGCGTTTCGTCGCTGGGGTAGAGAATTTTCGAGATGGATTCGGCGCGCACCTGCTCGGAAAGGGCGCCGACATGATCGCCGCGGTTGAAGGCGTCGAGCCGCAGCGGATCGGGCGCACGCGCCGACCATAGCCGGAGCGGATTGACGTAGCGGCCGTGCCAGCCGACGATGGGCGTGTCGTAGGCGACCGCTTCGATCGTCTCCTCCGGCCGCCAGACCGGCCGAACCAGTCCCCTCGGCCCTGGGACATACTCGACGCGGCCGCCGAAGGAGACATCGTAGCTGACTTCCGGCCGTTCGAATTCCCACGGATTGCCGAAGGACAGCCACTCCTCCGGATATTCCTGCTGCCAGCCGTCGCGAATGACCTGCCGGAACAGCCCGTGATCGTAACGAATGCCGTAGCCGCAGGCCGGGATGCCAAGGCTTGCCATGCTGTCCATGAAGCAGGCCGCGAGCCGCCCGAGGCCGCCATTGCCCAGCGCCGCATCGGGTTCGGTAGCGCGCAGACGATTGAGATCGACGCCAAGATCGCCAAGCGCCTCATCGACCACATCGGCAAGGCCGAGATTGCCGAGCACGTCGTTGAACAGGCGGCCGATCAGGAATTCGAGCGAAAGGTAATAGACTCGCTTTCTGCCCTTCCCGCGGCTTTCCCGTTCGGCGGCAAGCCAGCGGTGGGTGATGCGGTCGCGCGCCATCAGCGCGGCGGCGACGAACCAATCCCGATCGGTAGCGGAGCCCGGGTCTTTGCCGACAGAGAGCGTAAGCTTGGCCAATACAGCACGTTTGATGTCCTCGAACTCGTCCTCGCTGGTATCGGCGCGGGCGCGTGCGGCTCCTTCCAGGGCTGCGATCTCCTCGCGACCCGTGGGGTACGAACCGTCGTCGGCCATTCGTCTTCTATCCTGCATCCGCCGATGCACCTTCCGCTTGGACCGTCGCCCGCGGTGCGAATCGCAGCCGCTCCCGCAGTCGCGGGCCGCACCGGTAGCACGACCGTCAGAGGACGCAAGAAGCGTACGGTCGCGGCGTCGGCCTCGGCCTCGCCGCACGGCAGCGGGCAAGCAAAGCGGAGTGACGACGTCCGCCGATCATTTAGATGCGCTCGACAGTATACCCGGCCGAGTGAGCAGTGCCTGCTTGCATTCCCGCTGCCATGCCTCCCCTCGACTTGCGCCAATAAAAAAGCCCCGTTTCGGGACGGTATTCGAGGAGCTCTCGGAGCCGATCCGCCGTCAGGCGGAGCTTTCGGTCTCTGGGCATGAGGCGATCTCCCAAAGAAAAGCGCCCGGCAGCCGATAGGCTCCGGGCGCAGTTGTTGAGTCCGTCGGCTATTGGGCCGCTTCGGTCTAACTGAATGGTCGGTTTTCTAATCCGCCGTCATGGTGAGGAGGCGCGCGCCAGGTAAAGCGCGTTTACGCGCGTCTTGACGCGCTATGCGGCGTGCGCCGTCTCGAACCATGAGGGCGGCCCCGCCTGTGCCCACCTCATCCTTCGAGACGGCGCGCGCTGAAGAAGCGCGCGCCTCCTCAGGATGAGGTGGAGAAAAGACAACCGTCGCAGCACGTTTAGCGGGATTCAAACGCCTACAACTTGGTCGAAGCAGGGACTACTGGGGCCGGTTCGTAGTGTTCCTGATTAGCTTTCAGGAACATGATGTTCCCGATGATATTACTGAGGAGCGTATTTTTTTAAAATGGTCCCGATGATGTTCCTATGCAGCGGCCGGATTTCGCGTTCACTGCGGCGTCCGGCAGCGCCGCTCACTCACTTTTCCGAGGAAAAAACAAAAACGCCCGGCGGCCAAGGCTGGCTCCGGGCGCAGTACGACCTAACCATGTGCAACGTACGCGAGGCGGGGCGCCTAGTCAACAGTTAGTTCTGCTCAGGAACTAATGTTCCTGAAAATGTTCCTGAAGACTGCAAATTCCCGCTTATGTTCGTTCATTTGCTCTCAAAATCGTCGCCATTCTCGGCGGGGGAACGCTTCGTAGGGTGTGCAAAATCGCGTGGCGAGGTCCGACCGCGTGCGCAACCGCGCGATCAGCGATTTTGCGCACGCGGTCCGCTCGTGCCGCGCGGTTGCACACACCCTACCGCACCGTGTAATTACGCACGGTTCGTGAGTTACCGATTCAGGTAGATTTCCAGCCGGGTCGAGCTTTCGAACTGACCTTCAGTCAGTTGCGTCGGCAGCTGGGGATTGACGCCGCTCTGGCCGGGCTTGCGGAAAAATCGCACCTTGAGGACGATCCTGCGGCCGTTAGCGGGATCGTTCGTCTCGCAGTCCTGCTTGACGAAAAGGGCGCCGATTGCACTCTCGCCCTCCTCCAGCGGCAAAGCCGTGCAATCGCGCGCCGGAGCGATGTTGAAGCGCGATGCCAAGATGCCGCCGAGGAGGTAGGCGTCGGCGCGCTTGTGCAGATCGGCCTCGGTAATATCATCGCGATGCTCCGGCCGCGAATCCGTCGCCATGCGAATGCCCCTGAGAACTCCGCCGTTGTCGAACAGTGCGGAGACAATGACCGGAAACAAGACTTCGGTCGTGCCGGCCCAGCGCGTGATCTCCCGATCGATATCCTTGGCGCGCGCGATGTATTCGAGTTCGTCGTCGTATTCGAAATAGACCTCGTGGAGGCCGCCCGGCTCGGCGCGACAGCGGGCGAAATCCTTCCAGCCGCCGAGCGGCTGGCGCGGCGCCCCGCCATTGGAACCGCACGCGAAACCGCGGAACTCGTCCGGCGAAGGCTGTGCCGAGATCGGCTGGCCGAGCTTGAGAGCCCAGATCGTCGAGCGCCGCAGGCTCTCCTCGCCTGCGGCAGCCGAGAAGGCGAGCACAATGGCAATGACAACGGCAAACCGCACGGACATTTTTCAAGCGTACCCGTTTTGCGCGACTCTGGCCAACCGGGCTTGGAGCGGCGCGCCGGCGAAGATATTCTTGGCTTCCGGGGCGAAAACGCAAGAACGAGAACAAGCGTGATCGAACATAAAATCGCGACGCAATGGCCGGCCACAATGTTGCTGGCAATCGCCATGACCGTGCTCGGTTCCAACTCCGCCGTGCACGCGCAGTCCATGGAAGATATTGCGGCTGGACGGCAGATCTTCCTGCAGAAGGCCGACTGCAAAGCCTGCCATGGTTGGGCCGGAGACGGGCGCAAAATGGACGAGCAGATGCCCGACGGCGCCAATCTGCGCGAGAGCCCGATCGATCGCGAAACGCTGATCAAGACGGTCAAGTGCGGGCGCCCCGGAACCGGAATGCCGGCTTTCGACCGCCTCGCCTATAGCGACGGCCGCTGTTTCGGGCTCAAGCGGGCCGATCTCCTCGCGCGCGGTCTGGTGCCTCCCGACCCGCCGGCCACGCTTGCTCCGAACGAGGTCGAACTGCTCGCCGACTTCCTCTTCGCCAAGGTCATCGGCAAAGGCCCGATGGACCACGCCACCTGCATCGATTACTGGGGCTCGGACCTTCCCGTTTGCAACGAAGTGGGGAAGTGACCCGTCTGCGGCTTCTGCGGCGCAATCACCAAGGAGCACTATTCGATGCGTTACACAGTCGTCTTGGAACACGAGGAAGATGGCGGATATGTCGCTAGCGTTCCCACATTGCCTGGATGCGTGAGCCAAGGCGATACGCGCGCCGAAGCGCTGAAGAACATCCGTGAAGCCATTGAGCTTTACCTCGATGATTGCTGCGAGGCCGGCGACCCTATTCCCACCGAGGCAGGCCGGTGATCGATTGAAAAATCAACCAGGAAGGCGCGAACCGACGACGCTGGAATGAAAACCGACACGCCGCCACTCGATTCATTCATTGACCAGCTGGCCGCGTCCGCCGCGGGATCGGGCGCCTCGCTCTGTGAAATCTCCTGGCCGTCGATACGGACAGAACTCACAGGCGCTTCGATTCCATGAAAATACAAATGAAACGCGCGGCTGGGAACGCTCCGATATTTCTGGTCTCCGCTTTCGGTTTCGACTTCGAGCCGAACGCTGTGGCGACTCTGGTGGAACTTGAAGTGGGTCCGTTGAAATTTACCGTCGCGATAAGCAAGGCTCGTGCCGTCGTCCTCGTAGAGCGACGCGGCGCTTAGCGCCGCACTCTGAGCGCGGTCGGCGGTCGCGAAGCCGTAGATATGGACGGAAAGCGGATCGATCGGTTTCTCACCCGTATGCTGCATCGCCGGCCCGAGTGGGATTATGGCGCCGCCGCGCACATACACCGGCAGCCGGTGCAGGGGCACCGATTTGCGCTCAATTACGCGCCCGCCGAGAACCGGCCGCTGTTCGCCGAAGAAGTCGTACCATAGCCCTTTGGGCAGATAGAGATTGCGCTCGCCATTGTCGTTGAACAGGGGCGCCACCAGAATATCGTCGCCGACGAAGAACTGGTCATCGATCCCGACGCCCGCCGGATCGGCGGGCTCCTGCAGCGCAAAGGCGCGTACGACCGGCACGCCGGTGCGATGCGCCGCTTCGTGCGCGGAATAAAGGTATGGGATCAGCCGATAGCGAAGGTTGAGGAAAGTCCGCGCGGCGCGTTCGACAACATCGCCATGGGAATAGGGTTCGTGGTCTTGTTTGCCGTGCGACCACATGAACGGAAAGAATGTCGCCGCGGCAAACCAGCGCGCATAAAGGATGGCCTCGGCTTTGCTGTCCCATCCGCCAATGTCCTGCCCCACGTTGGAAAAGCCGGACAGCGTCAGGTTCAGCATCGCGCGGATATGGGCACGGAAGTTGCGGTAGGTCGGAAGCGAATCGCCGGTCGTGGTCCAGCCAAGACGTTGCGAGCCGGCGAAGCCGGGACGCACCATTCCGGTGCTGCGTCCGCCCGCGCGGTCGTGCACGCCGCTCACGACCGCCAGCGGATAAACGAGGCCGAAGAGATTGCGCGTTTGCGCGACCGATAGTCCGACGCTTGGCCAGAACTTCTGCTCGTCACCTTGAACATGATCCATCTCGCCGAAATCGACCATGCCGAGGATCGCGCCGTTCTCGATTGCCTTATCCCACTTGACGGAGAAGACATAGTCGACAGCGGCTTTGGAGAAATAATCAAGATAGGCGACCGAACTCGTATCTCCGTCATCGCTCTCGACATATTCACTGCGTGCGATCACGGGCCGGTTCTCCCGGTCGACCATGAGATAGCCGCGCGCAGCCAGCTCGCGGACCAGGATCGAGTCGTCGTTGCCGCGCCAAGTGCCGAACATCGGCATGCCGAAGCCGACCGTGAGGCGCGCCCGGTACCGGTTCCAGAGCTCATCGATGAACGCCTTCTGGATCGCCTCGTGGTCGAAATCGTCATAGTAAATTACGTCAAACGGCAGCTGGCGCTGCCGCATCTGCGCCGCAACGTCGAGGCCTTCCCGTCCCCGATAGCTGGCCTTGCCCTGGTGATACCCAAACGCCCAAAGCGGCAGCATGGCGGGACGCCCGGTCAGCTCCGTATAGTGGGCGAGGATTTCCTTCATGTCGCCGACGAACGCGTAGAAATCCATATCCCCGCCGCTTGCCTCAATCTGGAGCCAATCCGCGAGCGAAGCCCCAACATCGTATTTGCCAGGATGGTAATTGTTGAAGAACAGGCCATACCCGACGCTGCTCAGGTAAAACGGGACGCTCTTGTAGCTGTTGTTGGATTCGCTTGCGAACGCATCAAGATTGATCATGTCGACTCGCTGCCCACGCTGGTCCAGGCCTGCGCGCTTGTCGCCGAACCCATAGATCCGTTCGTCGGGCTTAAGTTCGATGCGCGCGACCCTTTCGTCGGCATCGATCTCCCACTCGTCTATCAGGACGTTGTTACGACTCCGCAGCGCAAGTGAGATGACATCACCGCCGCGCGCGATGGTGAGAAACGCCGCCGCCGTCTCGAATGTCGCTTCGTCCGCCTCGCGGTGCACTGCCACCTCGACCGGCAGATACGCCGAGTCCTGCGTGACGTGAACATACCGCGCGAGGATGTTTGCTGCAGGCGTTGACGGAAGGACCTGGATACGCATCATCGTCGGCGCCAGGAACGTGAGCCGGACCGCCTGGGTGGCGGATAGCGCGACAGTGAAAGCGGAGCCCTGCTCGGGGGAAACCGAGACAGGTCCATCTTGCTCTGGCGCGAACATGGAAGCGCTGACCGGCCCCAACCCCGCGCCGCCGGCAAGCAGCATGATGACGAACTTGCGACGGTTGGATTGCGAGGTATTCACGAGCGATCCCGATTACCCGCAGAACATCGTGGCGCGTGAGTTGTTCCTTGGTAACGTTTCCGACTCGCCGAACGGGAACATGATGCGCTCCGGATCGACCATCGGCCAATCCCGCTTGAAGCAGCGTTCCGTTCCTAAGCGGCCGGCGCCGACGTTTTTCGTGGGGAACTCGCGAAACAATTACCTTGACGGCCAGTTGTCATCACAATCGGACAATTTCTTTAAGGTGCAGCAATGAAACCCATGATTCTGGCAACCGCAATATTAGGGGCCTGCCTGGCCCTTGCGGGTACAAGCGCGGCGCAGGCGGTCGAGTTCGATGTACACGTCGGGCCGCATTGGCGTCACCATCACCACGGGTGGCATGCTTATGCGTATCATCCCGGGTGCCGAGTCGTAATCACTCACCATCGGAATGATCGAGGCGACCGAGTGACCGTCCGCAGGCGCGTCTGCGACTAGTTTTACTGCGTCACAACCTTCGTAGGGTGGGCAAAATCGCGCGTGGCACCGCCTGACCGCGTGGGCAATCAGCGCGTTTACGCGCGTCTTGGACGCGCTTTGCGCGCGGCGCGATTTTGCCCACGCGGTCGGCATTGGAGAAGTCGCCGTTGCCCACCCTTCTGGCCGCATTTCGTGGCATTGATGCGCGGAGCGGTAATTCGACAACTTCTCTGGCCAATCTGGCACCTTCCAGCTACTTTTCGGGACCGGAAAGGAGCTAGGCGGAAGCCAAATGGCCAGCATTGACCAACAGGACGTCGCGGCTGAACCCCTGTTCGGTCGGGCGATAGACGCTGGAAACAGTGCCGCCGCACGGCTGTGGGCGACCCGCGCCCTCGTCGGCACGTTTTGGCTCAGCGCTGCAATCTTCGGACTCTACATTTTTTCGTTTTATGCCGGGGCAGCGGTCGACGGCACTCCGGAACAATGGAACGAAAGTCTTCCGCGTCTTTATGAGCCCCATACGCCGGTCGCGACGATTGGAATCGCTGCGCACTTTGCAACCGGGGCCGTTTTGCTTCTACTCGGTCCCATGCAATTGATGGCGTCGGTGCGCGAAAACGTGCCACAGCTTCATCGATGGGTTGGGCGCGTTTACGGATCCACGGCGCTGATCACCGGATTTGGAGGGCTCGCTTTCATTGCGCTCAACGGGACGATCGGCGGCGCGCCAATGAACGTGGGCTTTGGCATTTACGGCGCGCTGACCGTCTTGGCAGCTTTCCAAACCATCCGATGCGCTCGGGCCAGGCGCTTTGACCAACATCGTGCCTGGGCAATCCGCCTCTTCGCGCTCGCGATCGGTTCGTGGCTGTACCGGATGGATTACGGGTTCTGGAGAATTGCGGCGAACGGAATCGGCCACACTCGACATTTCGACGGGCCCTTCGACATGTTTATGGCCTTCTTCTTCTACATTCCCAATCTGCTTGTGGCCGAGGTGTTCATTCGCGCACGACAAGTGCACATGCGGCCGCCGATCAGGCAAATTGCGCTCATTGTTGTGAGCGCCGCAACGATCTTCATCGCGGTCGGCACCTACTATTTTACGGTCTATTACTGGGGCCCGAGAATCCTGGCGCGAGTTATCGGCTCATCAGTCTGACCAGCCACCCTCCTTGCAAGCCCAGGCGCGGGACCACATGCTCCCAAAACGCCAAGTCGGTCGGTGGGAAGAGCGCGGAAAGCCTAATGACCGCGTTGCAGACAGTGAGGAAATAGTCACGACAAGGACATCGTACCGTATGATGACTCCCGTTGGATGGGCGGCATCGCTGGCTAAGGACGTAGGGTCTATGGGCAAGTTCGTAGTTGCGATCTTCTCCGATGAAGCCCCGGCCAGCAACCGCGCCCACAAGCCGCCGCTTGCTCATTTCACGTCCGCAACCACGCTCTGGAGAGCTTCGGCCAGTGTAGGATGGATGTGGATTGCGTCGCGGATGACGGTGTACGGCGCACCGGCATTCATCAGCGTGATGTAGATATGAACGAGTTCTGCGGCATTCGTCGCCAGCACGGCCGCGCCCAGAATTAAATTTGTACCAGCGTCGATGACGATCTTGATCACGCCTGCGGTCTCGCCAATCTCGGAGGCTTTGCCGCTGTCACTCATGTCGTAGCGGCCAATCTTTACGGGGTATCCCGCTCGGCGGGCATCCACCTCGGTCATGCCGACGCGGCCCAGTTCCGGGTCGGTGAAGACCGCGTAAGGCACGATTCGTTTCGTTGTCCGGGAGCCATCGCCGGCAACCTGGGAAAGCAGGATACGGTAGTCATCCCAGGAGGTATGGGTGAACTGTGGTCCTCCTCGCACATCGCCTGCAGCCCATAGCCCCTTCACGTTGCTGACGAGCCGTTCGTCTACCCCGATGATCCCATGCTCGGAGGTTGCGACTCCAACCGTCTCGAGCCCGAGGTCATCAGTATTGGGAAATCGGCCGGTCGCCACAAAAACGTGCGTAGCACGAAGCTGTGACGAGCCATCCTCGCCAAGGCCCAGAATCAAACCGCTACCATCGGAGCGGATAGTCTTGACCGGTGTCCGCAGTCGAAATTCTATACCCTCGTTCTGCAAAATCGTCTGCAGTGCATTGGCAATGTCAGCGTCTTCGTGTCCTGCAATCTGAGAGCCGAACTCAATGACAGTCACGCGGCTTCCCATTCGTCGATAGAACTGCGCCATCTCGAGTCCGATTGCGCCGCCGCCGATCATTGCCAAGTGGTCGGGCCGCTCCGCCCGCTCCAGCCAATTGCCGGCATGGATGAATTTAACATGCTCCAGGCCCGGGATATTCGGAATGGCGCTGCGCGTGCCGGTATTGATGACGACCTCCTTCGCGGCGATGGTGTGCTCTCCGACGCGCACTCGGAAGCACCCATCTATTTTTCCATCCAATCTGGCGTGGCCGCGCACCAGCCGGGGATTGTTCGTGTTTGCGAACGAATGGTCGAGATGGGTTCGCGAGTTTTGCGCAATGCTCCGAGCCCTGTTGATGACTGCCTCGAAGTCGGCAGTGACACTCGCAATTCCGATCCCGAACTCGCCACCGCGACGCGACATGTGTGCAAGGCGCGCGGAAGCGATGGCGGCCTTCGACGGCGTACAACCGAAATTGACGCACGATCCTCCCAGATGTTTTCGTTCGACTAGAACGATTTTCCTGCCGGCCGACGCGAGAGCCTGAGCGAGAGGAATACCTGCCTGGCCGCCACCGATGATGACGAAGTCACAACTATCCTCCATGAGAAATCCTCCCGCATTGCTGGCGACGTAACCCTCACCGCCGCACGGCAGCGACCATCAGCTCGCCCGCAAACGCGAACAGGCCAGCGAAACCGCCGTTCCGAGTTGTCCCGCCCCGACCAGACTAACGCCGTGACGAAAGGCCCGCCTGCGCCGGTCGGCGCGGCGGCAGGGCGGGTCCGACGCGGTATTGCGCAGGCTCGAAGGTCTGCTGCCGGATTTGAAGGCTCTCTACAAGGATGTGCAGTCATTTTCGGTGAGAGCCCGAGAATCCTGGCGCGAGTTATCGGCTCATCAGTCTGACCAGTTGGACCGCTACGTGCTACGCTCATTGCCGGAGGACTTACCACTGGCAACGGAGGGATATCATGAGGCGGTTTTCAGTCCGGCTGTCTTTTGTTTTTCTTGGCGCGACTGCCTGCGTCGCACCATCGGCCGCGACCGCCGAGGACGTTCCCGACGCCCTGTCGGTTGAGTGGCAAGGGCAGAAGCCCTGCGAAAAGCTCTTCGAGGATGCGCAGGTGCGCATATCGCGGTGCACCTTCCCGCCGGGCGCGATGCACGTGTGCCACTCCCATCCCTCCTATGGATACTATGTGCTAAGCGGCGGCAGAGCGCGGGCGCAGGACGCGATGGGTACACGGCAGGTCGAGTTTCGTACCGGCAGCTATGCGGACGCTCCGCCAGTACCCTGGCATGAAGTCACTAACGTGGGCGACACGACGCTGCAATTCCTGATCCTTGAGAAGAAATATGAACCGGGCCCCGCTGCGAATCAAACCGCATGTCCAAGCAGAGCCCGGTGAAATCGCATGTTGTACTGTGTCGGTCGTCGAGGCCCACATGGCCGGCACTGGCTTTACGTCCGGTTTTTCGCCTCGCGGCTCCGAGCCGTCGATCATTCGACGACGAGGGTCGGTTTGAGGGCCACGGGCCGGGACACGTTGTAGAAATTGGGCGACGTCGCCATCACCGCCTCGTGGACCTCGGCAAACTGCTCCTTAGTGCCGCTACCCTTTATGCGCACGATGTAGCTCAGGTTCTCGTAACCCGGCGGCACAGCTGGATCGATTCCGAGGAAGCCACGGAGATCAATGTCGCCATTGGTCTCGATCTCCAGGCTTTCGAGGGTAATTCCGCGCACTGAGCACTGTGCCACATATCCCACCATTATGCACGCGTTGAGCGCCGCCAACAGGTGTTCCTGCGGATTGGCGAACCGGTTCGACCCGCCCAGTTCGGAGGGTTCGTCGATATCGATCGAGAACCGACGTGGCACCTGTTCCCCGCCGATTGCGAAGCCTTCGATTTGCGCACGGCTCCGCGCTTGACCCTGCCAGGTGGTGGTGACGCGCCAGTTTGTCTTGCCTTTTGCGGCGTCCCCCCTGACGCCTTCGATAAGCGCAAGCAGGTGATCGAGGTTGATGCCGTTGACAACAGCAGGCTCGACGGTCTTCCTTTGGGCACGCATGGTAGGCCTCCTTGATTGGGGTGTGGTGAGAGGTTCGCGCTCGTTTATTGCAGCGTGCTCAGCGCTGTCTGGATGCGCCGGCCCTGGTTTTCGGTGGTCAGGCTGGTAAGCACCTTCTGGAACTGCGGGTGCCGGGCGCCCGAGTGGATGTATTGCCAGCGGTAGGCCTTGAGAAATGCGGCCTCGATCGCCCGCGCCTCGGCCTCGTGGACCGCGCGGCCGCACGTCGCCGCGAAGTAAGCTGCGTCCGCTTTGGCCTGAACTTGCAGGATGCCGTCCACCGCGGCGACCAACTCGATGAACTCGTCGACCGCCCGGTCGCGTTGCTGCGCCGTCAATCCGGCGTCGTGGCGCACCCACTCAAGTTCATCGAGGATCGCATGCTGGCTTTCCTCCTTCCAGTGATAGAGGAACACGTCCTTGAACAGTCCGGAGAGTTCGGCGTCGGGATCGATGCTCTGGCGATAGTGGAGTTGAGTGAACAACTCGATATCCAACGTCAGTGCCAACACCGCCCATGTACTCTTGCCGAGCACAGCGTGGGCAACGCCGTTGGGGTCGATGTCGAAGCGATAGCCGTCGGGCAGCGCGTCATCGATCATTGCGTCGATGCGGCGGAACAGCGCCTGGTGCTTCAGCTCCTCGTCGCTGAAGCGAACCAGCGCCTCAAGCGCAACCTGGTCGCCGAACCAATGATCGTGACTCAGCTCCAGGACCTTGGCATTGATGAAGCGCTCGACCAGACCGAAGATATTAGCGTAGGTGCGACCCTGGATTTGGCTCACGAACCGCTTTTCATCGGCCGACAAGGTCGTGAACGAATCGGCGAGCGAAAGCCCGTCGGGAAGGAACTTGTGTTTGGTATCGAAGCGGCGCGCTCGGATGACGTCCTTGTCGATTTCCCAGCGCACCCGCTTGGATGTCTCAACGCAGCGTTCATACCGGTCACTGGGGGAGATTTTATCGATCGCATTCATTTTACGTCTCCTTTCCGGAACAGTGCGCCAACAGAATGGAGAAACCAGTCGGCTTGCGGCCATCTGTAAGTCGGCAGCCGACCGAGGGTCTATGATCGGCCCACCGGAAGACATGACCGAAACACCGATTCCTGGTAAAGGCAGCTATGGACCCGTTATCCGACGTGTCGCCATTGGCCGTCCGGGATCGGAGACCGTGCTGGCCACGCTTTCGGAACTGTTATTCGCGGAGACGGTGCGGCGTTAGATCGGGATAGGGGAGAGCCTCGCGGCTCCGCCCCTCCCACACCACCGGACGTGCGGGTCCGCATACGGCGGTTCGGCGAAGACTAAGCGACACGCTTAGGCGCCAAGGTCACAAGGTCCAGCGAAGCGAAGAAAGCATTCGGCAGGGCGATAGCAAGCGCCGGGCTGTTGCTGAGCCGCCAAGGGCCATGTGGGCTGCCGGCGGTTTGCCCCGCCAGCTCCCGGCCGACGCCGCGGCGTCGCAGCTTCGCAAAGCGCGTCCGCATGCGCTTCCACTGCTTCCAAACGACGGCACGCAGCCGCCGTCTGATCCATCGATCCAGCGTATACAGCACTGATGGGGTCTCGCAGAAGCCAAAGTAGCCGCGCCATCCGATGAGACCAACTCCTTATCCAGAACGTCCAGCATCAAATTCGACAGCAACGGCGAGAGTGGGCCGCCTTGCGGCGTGCCTCCCTCCGTCGGACTGACCAAGCCTCCTTCCAGCACCCCCGCGGTTAGAAAGCTGCGGATCAGCCTTAGGATGCGTTTGTCAGTCACCCGTTTCGCCACCAGTCCCATCAAGATGTCATGGTTGACCCGATCGAAGAATTTCTCCAGGTCGAGATCGACAACACCATCGTGCCCGCAGGCGATGTACTCTTGCGCCCGCGCCACGCCCTGATGCGCCGAGCGCTTCGGCCGAAAGCCGAAGCTGTGCTCGGAGAACGTCCGATCCCATTCCGCTTGCAGCACCTGCATCGCCGCCTGCTGGATAAAGCGGTCGAGCACCGTTGGGATTCCGAGCGGACGTGTGCCGCCCGTTGGCTTCGGTATCTCCACCCGCCGCACCGGCTGCGGCTTGTAGCTGCCGTCAAGCAGTTGTGCCCGGATCGTCGGCCAGTGTTCCTTCAGGTAGGGCGCCAAGTCCTCGAAACTCATACCGTCGATGCCTGGTGCCCCTTTATTGCGCTGTACTTGCGCCAGTGCCTTCTTCAGGTTCTCACGCTCGACAATTGCTTCCATGGACGGCCCAACTGCCGCCCGGCTTTCGAGGTCGGCTCTCACCGCGAGGCTTCAGCCTCTTGGGAGGGAGCACTTCGGGCTTCACCCGTTGCGCCACGGCCCAAGTTCAGCTCCTGCTGAGTCTTCTGCTGCATGGCCTGCGTGAAATCGCCGTTCTACTTGCCACTTCCACCGTTCAGGCCTTCAGCGGATCGCTCCGCCTACTATGCCCTCTGCTGACTTCTGCACTGCGATGGAGCGCCTTGCGACGCTCTCGGTCTCGTTACCGAGACAACAGCGCAGACCTCCCGAGGTAAGATCGACCGCCTTCACCGCACGCCCGCCGGATCTACCACCCCGGTCATTGATGGTCGTGGACTTCGCGACCGCGAGCTCGCTCGTCCGGCCGGGTAGGCCTCGTTATCCGGTTTTTGTCCATCGGGCCGCGACTTTGCTCCACGCTTCCTTCAGGCCCCACCTCGCGGTGGGCTCCGCTCGCGCGGAGCATGCCCTTGCGTTTCGCTAATCCTTCGCCACCATCAGGCTGGATAGAGGACTTACACCTCCAAGCTGTCGATCATGCTCGGCACACTCGCGCCAGGGCGGGTTTGAAACCCGCCCCTACAGGTATCGTCTTGAGGCCATCACGTGAAGTTTGTGGACTCCGCGCATGCCCGCGATCTCGGCATTTTTGGCTGCAGATTGCACATCAATTCAACGAGAAGACGAACAGATAGCTCGACGTCTCCAGATTGTCGTACTTGACTGGATGCAGGTGCCGGCCGCCGGCCTGCACGGCGAGATATTGTTTGGGCCCGATTGCATAGGTGACCGGCGCGCCTTTGAGCGGCGTGCCGACGTTGAAACGCCACAGCTCTTCGAGCGTTTCGTCGTCGTAGGCCACCACCCAGCCGTCCTGTAATGCGCTGAAGACCAGGCCGCCGGCGGTGGCGAGCGCACCGGAGCGATTCTCGATATCCGTTACCGCCTTGGCGATCACCTTGTGATTGATCGTATCGTAGGCGGTAATCGAGCCATAATAGAGATCGCTGGTAAAGGTGCGCTTGGAAAACTTGGCGCGATCGAGACCGCCCTCGGGGCCTTTGAAGGCGGCAGTCTGGCCGTTCTGCGAGAAACAACCTTCGGCTCCCACTCCATAGGCGATGTGCTTGACCGGATTATACGCGGTCGGCTGGTAGGCGACGCCGCCGTGCCAGGTCGGGCAGGACCGTTTCATGACACCGGCGTCGGCTCGCGTTGCGCGGGATTCGGGAACGTATTTCTGCACGTCGAGCTTGGGATCGTATTCGAGCGGCTTGCCGGTCTTCGGGTCGAGGCCCTTGGTCCAGGTCAACTCGTTGGTGTACTGGCTGCCACCGATGAAGCTGCCGTTGCCGCGGTCGAGCGAGTAGAACATTCCGTTGCGCCCGAAATGACTGACGACATGGCGCATCTCGCCGTTGATCGGCTCATCGTAAAGCTGGTGAATGCCGATCTCGTCCATGTCCCACGATTCATTCGGCACGTATTGGAAATACCAGACCAGCTTGCCGGTATCGATGTCCAAGGCGACGACCGAGTCGGTGTAGAGATTGTCGCCGGGACGGGATTCGGGATCGTATTGCGGAACCGGGTTGCCGGTGCCCCAGATGGTCAGCTTGGTCGCGGGATCATAGGAACCGGTCTGCCATAGTCCGCCGCCGCCGGTCTTCCAGGCATTGGTCTTGTCCTTCCAGGTCTCGCTGCCCGGCTCGCCCGGTTTCGGTACGGAGTACCAGCGCCACAACTCGTTGCCGGTCTTGGCGTCGAGCGCCGCCAGCCAGCCGCGGGTGCCGCCGTCGCCGGCGCCGTTGGCGACGAGGACCTTGCCGTCGGCCACGAGCGGGGCAGCGGAAAGGCGCTCCTTGGAGCCAAATTCGTTGGTCGTCGCGACCTTCTTATCCCAGACGATCTCGCCCGAGTCGCGGTTGAGCGCAATCACGCGGCCGTCCGGCAGGGTGGCGATGACTTTGTCTTCCCAAAGCGCAATGCCGCGGGTTTGCGGATGATTGCCTTCATGGCGCACGCCGGAATCGCTGGTCCAGACGAAATCGCCCTTATTGGGATTGCGCGCGTCGATCTTATAGACGGTGCCCCAGCCGTCGATCGTATACATGAAGCCATTGTCGATGAGCGGGTTGACCTCATTCTCGGGACCATTGTGCCCGACATCCTGCATGCCGCCGAGCGCCAGCGCCCAGACGAGACGCAGATTCTTGACATTGTCGCGGTTGATCTGCGTGAGCTTGGAATAGCGCTGCGACCCGTAATCGCCGTTCATCATGAGCCAGTTCTGCGGCTCATTCTGGGCGTTGAGCAATCGCTCCTTGTTGACCGTTATCTTGTACTGCGCGTGTGAGTCCGAGATAGCCAGAGCGTTGAGCGCTACGCCGGCGAGCATCGCGGCGGCGAAGGCGAGAAACTTGCGACTTTGATTTTGTTTCATCTCATCCTCCATGGAGCGGATTTAATTCATGTTGAGCAGAGCAATTGCAGCAAACTCGGTGCGCTCCCTCTCCCCACGATCGCTTTATTTCTAGCTGAAACATCAGCATTTCAGTTAAGTGCGAATACGAACAGGTAGCTCGAATTTTCGAGCCTGTCGAACTTGACCGGGTGCAGGTGCCGCCCACTGCTCTGCACCGCGAGGTACTGCTTGGGCCCTATTGCATAGGTAACCGGCGCGCCCTTGAGCGGCGTGCCGACGTTGAAACGCCACAGTTCCTCGAGCGTTTCGTCGTCGTAGGCCACCACCCAGCCGTCCTGCAAAGCGCTGAACACCAGGCCGCCGGCAGTGGCCAGCGCCCCGGAGCGATTTTCGATGTCGAGGACCTTCTTGGCGATGACTTTGTGGTTGATGGTATCGTAGGCGGTGATCGCGCCGTAGTAGAGATCGCTGGTAAATTTGCGCTGCTGGCTCTTCGAAGTATCAACGCCGCCCTCGGGACCCTTATAGGCCACCAGCGCGCCTTCCTGCGAGAAGCAGCCTTCCGCCCCCACGCCGTAGGCGATGTGCTTGACCGGATTATAGGCGGTCGGCTGATGCGCAACACCGCCGTGCCAAGTCGGGCACGCGCGCTTCATCACGCCGCGGTCGGCGCGCAGCGCGCGCGCTTCGGTGACGTAGCGCTGCAGGTCGAGTCTCGGATCGTATTCGAGCGGCTTGCCGGTCTTGGGATCGAGCCCTTTCGTCCAGTTCAGCTCGTTGGTGTACTGGCCGCCCTTGATGAAGCTGCCGTTGACCCGATCGAGGGAATAGAAGAAGCCGTTGCGCCCGAAATGGCCGACAACCTTGCGTTTCTCGCCGTTGATGGTTTCGTCGTACAGGAGATGCACCCCGATCTCGTCATAATCCCACGAGTCGTTCGGGGTGTACTGAAAATACCAGACCAGCTTGCCGGTATTGATGTCGAGCGCGACGGCCGAATTGGTGTAGAGGTTGTCACCCGGGCGCGCTTCGGGATCATAGAGCGGATAGGGATTGCCGGTGCCCCAGATCGTGAGCTTGGTTTCCGGATCGTAGGAGCCGGTCTGCCATAGCCCGCCGCCCCCGGTCTTCCAGGCATTGGTCTTGTCCTTCCAGGTCTCGCTTCCCGGCTCGCCCGGCTTGGGCACCGCGTACCACCGCCACAGCTCGTTGCCGGTGTTGACGTCAAGCGCCGCGAGCCAGCCGCGCGTTCCCTGGTCGCCGGCGCCGTTGGCCACCAGCACCTTGCCTTCGGCGACGAGCGGAGCGGCATGGAAGCGCTCTTTGTTGCCGAACTCGTTTGGCTGCGCCACTTTCTTGTCCCAGACAATCTCGCCCGAATCGCGGTTGATCGCGATGACGCGGCCGTCCGGGAGGTTGGCGATGACCTTGTCGTCCCACAACGCAATGCCGCGCGTCTGGGTGCGGTTGCCCTCGTGCCGCACGCCGGAGTCGCTGGTCCAGACAAAATCGCCCTTGTTGGGGTTGCGCGCGTCGATCTTGTAGATCGTGCCCCAACCGTCGCTGGTATACATGAATCCGTTGTCGATGAGCGGATTGACTTCATTCTCCGGACCGTTCTGGCCGATGTCCTGCATGCCGCCGAGCGCCAGCGCCCAGACCATCCGCAGGTTCTTGACGTTGTCACGATTAATTTGTGTGAGCTTAGAATAACGCTGCGAGCCGTAATCGCCGTTCATCATCAGCCAGTTCTGCGGCTCGTTCTGCGCGTTGAGCAGGCGCTCCCGGTTGACCGTGATCTTGTACTGGGCCTGCAGGTCCGACGTGGTCAAAGCGCTGATCGATACTCCCGCCAGGATCGTGGCGGCGATGGCAACAAGTTTGCGATTACGCTGTTGCATTTCTCACCCTTCGTTATTTCCCGCCATGCGCGGGCTTGACCCGCGCATCCATCTATTTTGCAAGATGGATGGCCGGATCAAGCCCGGCCATGACAATCAGTTAAGAGCGAACACGAACAGGTAGCTCGAGCTTTCGAGCTTGTCGTATTTGATCGGATGCACGTGCCGGCCGCTCCCCTGCACGGCAAGATATTGTTTCGGTCCGATCGCGTAGGTGACCGGCGCACCCTTGAGCGGTGTGCCGACATTGAAGCGCCACAGCTCTTCGAGGGTTTCGTCGTTGTAGGCAACCACCCAGCCGTCCTGCAGGGCGGTGAAAACGAGACCGCCTGCGGTGGCGGTTGCGCCGGAACGGACCTCGATATCGGTAATGGCTTTCGCCAGCACCTTGTTGTTGACGGTATCGTAGGCCGTGACCGCGCCGTAGTAGAGATCGCTGGTAAAGGTGCGCTTCTCGCTCTTTTGCGTATCGATGCCCCCTTGCGGGGATTTGAAGGCAACCGCCGCGCCATTCTGCGAGAAGCAGCCTTCGGCGCCGACCCCATAGGCGATCTTCTTGACCGGGTTGAAGGCGGCAGGCTGGTGCGCGACGCCGCCGTGCCAGGTTGGGCAGGTCCGCTTCATCGGATCCCCGCGCAGCGCACGCACCTCGGGCACGTATTTCTGGACGGCGAGCGAAGGATTGTATTCGAGCGGCTTGCCGGTCTTGGGATCGAGCCCCTTGGTCCAGTTCAACTCGTTGGTGTACTGGCCGCCCTTGATGAAGCTGCCGTTGGCCCGGTCGAGCGCATAGAAAAACCCGTTGCGCGCGAAATGACCGACGACCTTTCGGCTCTCGCCGTTGATCGTCGCGTCATAGAGTATATGGACGCCAATCTCGTCCCAGTCCCACGAGTCGTTGGGGAGATACTGGAAATACCAGACCAGCTTGCCACTATCGATATCGAGCGCCACGACCGAGTTGGTATAGAGATTGTCGCCGGGTCGGAATTGCGGGTCGAAGTTCGGGGTCGGGTTTCCGGTTCCCCAAATCGTCAGCTTGGTCGCAGGATCGTAGGAGCCGGTCTGCCAGATCGCGCCGCCGCCGCTCTTCCAGGCGTTGTGATCGTCCTTCCAGGTCTCGCTGCCCGGCTCACCGGGTTTTGGGACCGAGTACCAGCGCCAAAGCTCATTACCGGTTTTGGCATCGAGCGCAGCAAGCCAGCCGCGCGGCCCGACCGCCGCGACGATGACTTTGCCTTCAGCGACGAGCGGGGCGGTGTCGAATCTATCCTTCCTGCCGAATTCGTCGACGCCTGCGAGCTTCTTGTCCCAGACGGGTTCGCCGCTGTCGCGGTTGACCGCCACCACGCGGCCATCGGGCAGACTCTCGATCACCAGATCTTCCCACAGCGCGAAGCCGCGGGTGCGGGGCTGGTTGCCTTCGTGACGAACGCCGAGATCGTTGATCCAGACAAAATCGCCTTTGTTCGGAGCGCGCGCATCGATCTTGTAAAGCGTGCCCCAGCCGTCGCTCGTGTACATGAAACCATTATCGATGAGCGGATTGACTTCATTCTCCGGGCCATTCTGGCCGACGTCCTGCATGCCGCGGAGCGCAAGCGCCCAAACGAGGCGCAAGTTCTTGACGTTGTCGCGGTTGATCTGGCTAAGCTTCGAATAACGCTGTGAGGCGTAATCGCCGTTCATCATCAGCCAGTTCTGCGGCTCGTTCTGCGCATTGAGCAGGCGCTCCTTGGCGACGGTGATTTTGTATTGGGCGGCGAGCGGGAGCGCGCTCAGCGCCAGCACCGAGGCGCTCGCCAGAGCGACGCAAACAGATTTTACGAGGATTTTCTGATTATGTGACACCGTATCCTCCCTGCGCCTGTCGATCGGCCGCTGGTTCTATCGCCAGCGAGCGCAAGTCTAGCCAGGACGGCGGGACGGTACAATAAGCGCCGAGCTACGGAATTTTCTTCACCGGCCTGGGATCGAGACCGAACAGGTCGGCTGCATTGCCGCCGAGGATCTTGCGCTTCGCGCCCTCCTTGAGGAACGGCAAGTCATAGATGATGCTCGGCAGGTCGAAGTCCCAGTGCGGGTAATCGGACGACCAGACCAGCCGGTTTTCGGCATTGATCATCTTGAACGTCGCTTCGAGGATGGAAAGATCGTCGGGGACCTCCATCGGCTGTGACGAATAATACATGTCGCGCATATATTCGCTCGGCTTGCGCTTGCAGGACGGGCAATCCGAGATGCGCATCATGTAGGAATGATCGAGCCGCTGCATCAGGCAATAGGCCCAGGTCAGGCCGCTCTCGATCCACAGCACCTTGAGTTTGGGGAAGCGTTCCGGCAGGCCATTGATCACCCAGTTGGTCATGTGAACCATGTTGAACCACATGAAGCCGAGCGAATGCACCGAGATGAAGCGGTTGGTGGTGGCGAGCGCCCGATCGTCCCAGCTGTAGGCGGCATGGAATGAGATCGGCTTGCCCATCTCTTCGAGCAGCGCGTAGGTCTTCATATAGGCATTGTCGTGCACCGGCTTGTAGCGCGGCGACGTCACCATGAAGCCGACGACGCCCTTGTTGTCGCCGAAATCCTCCACGGTCTTGTAGGCCGCCTCCGGATCGTTGAACGGGATGTAGAGCATGGAGACGAGCCGCGGCTCGACGGCGAGGATGCGCTCGCACAGCCAGCGGTTATAAGCGCGGCACAGCGCGACCTCGATCTCGACCTGCGGATGGAGCCCGAGGAACAGCATCGGCGTCGGGAACATGCAGGCGTAATCGACGCCCATCGCGTCCATCCACTCCAACGTCATGGCGATGTCGCGATGGCGGCCGTCGGCCGGCACCTTCTGCAGCCGGCGCAGGTTGGAGCGGGTGATGCGGCCGCCGAGGTTCTGGTTGCCGACCGACGAGTTGAGCATGGCCGAGCGGCCGGGCCGCAGCGACGAATCGATCACGTCGTGGCGGATCACCGGGCTCTCGATGTACTGAAAAACTTCCTTATAGGATTCATTCTCGTAGTGATGCGCGTCGACATCGACGATCAGAAAATCCTGGAAGTTGCGGGCGCGCGCCTGCTCGGCGGCGTGCTCGAGATGCTTTGCCGTAGAGTAATCGTCGAAATTGAGCTTGCGGACCTCGCTCGGCACCGTATCCATGGCGCTGTCTCCCTTTAGGTCACGACGTAGATGTCGTCGCCGCGGCGGACGACCTGGTATTTCTTCAGCTTGAGCCGCTGGTCGCCGACGCAGCGGCCGGTGGTCAGTTCGTACTCGTAGCCGTGCCACGGGCAGACGAAGTGCACGTCGTCGGAAAACGTCTGGCCCTGATAGGTGCGGTCGGCGCCGATCAGATCGACCACCTTGTTGATCAGGATGCCCTCGCAGGCCGGGCCGCCGGAATGGACGCAGTAATTGCTGTAGGCGTAATAGGCGCCGCCGTGATGGAACACGCCGATCTCGTCCTTGCCGGCGACGACGATGCGCCGGTCGCCGTCCGGCAAATCGGCCGCCTTGGCCACGAACCATTCCGCCATTCGCTCGCTCTCCCGCCGTGCTTGGGCCCTACAGTTGGCTACGGAGAGTATGGCCTCATGGGGCCGCCGCAGCAACAATGCGAGACGCAAGCAAACCCAGACCTGAGCGCATGGCACCGCACGCCTCTCTGCCAGCTAGTCATCGCGCACAGTCCGACGTAGGCTCCGCAAAATATCCGGGGAGGGGATCGATGGCCGAAGCTGCCGCGAAGCCGAAATTGCTGCTGCCGTTCCTGCAGCGGTTTTACGACGCCGTCATTCCGTTCTCGTGGTTCGTCGTTCGCGCCGCGGTCGGCTGGAACCTGGCGGTGCACAGCTGGGGCAAGATTCTTGCGGGGCCGGCGCCGCGGGTGCTCAAGGGCTTCGCCGACATCGGCTTCGCGCATCCCGAGTTCTGGTACTGGGCGGCTATGCTCACGGAGGGACTTGCCGGCGTCGCGCTGATCCTTGGCCTGTTCACACGCTTCTTTGCCGCCGCTGCGGCGATCGAGATGCTGGTCATCACCACGATCTACTGGAAGAGCGGCTTTTCCTGGCTGCAGCGCGGCTACGAGTACAGCATGCTGTGGGGCTGGATCTGCTTCGCCATTGCGTTGCGCGGCGGCGGACCCTATTCGCTCGACCGCAAGATCGGGACCGAGCTTTAGCAATTTCGTTTGCTCGCCGGTGCTGATGCGGAGCGGCATCGGCCTCAGGCGACGACGGGGGTTGGGAGGAGTGCCATGACAACAATGACTTCGGACAAAGCCGGCGCCGCGGAGCCGCGGCCGATCATTCCGGCGCTGACGCCGTTCTATAGCTTCGCGCGCGACGCCTCGTATCCACTGATCCGCGCCACCATCGGCGGCACGCTGCTGGTCCACGGCATCGTCAAGCTGATGGGGCCGCCAATCGCGGCATTTGCCCAGCAGAGCATGGCCAAGCGCGGCCTGGAGCCCGCCATGCTGTTCGCCTACATCGTGTTCATCAACGAGACGATCGGCGCGGCCTGCGTCATCCTCGGCCTGTTCACCCGTTTCTTCGCCGCCTCGATCGCCATCGAGATGGCGGTGATCACGTTCCTGGTGTTCCTGCCGCACGGCTACGGCTGGACCCGGCCGAGCGGCGGCTTCGAATATCCGCTGCTGTGGGGCCTGTTGTTCTTCGC
>DATBHB010000155.1:0-111566 GCA_036557705.1 Xanthobacteraceae bacterium | reverse complement strand
GTTCGTAGCCCGGATTGCGCGATTGAATGTCTCCAGGCGCGTATGCATCCCCCTGACAATCGCGCAATCCGGGGCGGCCGGAGCGGTCCCGGATTTCGCGGCGCGCGAGATCCTTGCCCGTGGCGAAAGCGTGCACGCGCCGCTCAATCCTGCTACGCGCTTGTAATTAATGCACTTCATGTAATCCTGCCTGCAACCGGTGCAGCTGCGCGCAGCGGCCGTCGCGGTAGATCAGTTCGTCGTGGTTGCCGTCCTCGACGAGGCGGCCGCGCTCGATGGTGATGATGCGGTCGGTGCGCCGGACGGTGGAGAGCCGGTGGGCGATGATGAGGACGGTCCGCCCCCGCGCGATCTTCGCCATGTTGTCCTGGATCACGCGCTCGCTTTCGTAATCGAGCGCGGATGTAGCCTCATCGAAGATGAGGATGCGCGGATTACCGATCAGCGCGCGGGCAATGGCGATGCGCTGGCGCTGTCCGCCGGAGAGGCTGGTGCCGCGTTCTCCAACAATCGTGTCGTAGCCGCGCGGCAGTTCGAGGATGAAGTCGTGGGCTCCCGCGAGCTGAGCAGCGGCGATCACGGGCTCCATCGGCATGCTGGGGTCGGCAAGAGCGATGTTCTCGCGGATCGTGCGGTTGAACAGCGTGTTTTCCTGGAGCCCGCGGTCAGGCTCTCTGTCGCTGACCGTGGATGGGCTTCGAGAAATTACGTCGGAGGACGCAAATTGGCGGTTGGCCGGATAACGACCGCGCGAAGCAATTGGGCGCGCCGTCTCGTGCCCTGGCCGCTGGCGGCGGGGCGCAGCAGCCGGTATACTTGATCGCACATGGGTATGAGGCATTTGCGTTCCAAAGCACACATCTTCGGTTTGTTGCTGAGGGCCGTAGTCGCCGTGGCGGCTGCGGGCGCGACGGACACGCGCGCCGAAGAGGCTCAAGTCGCCGCGTTCTATCACGGGCACACGGTGCAGGCGGTCGTGGGCTACACCCCCGGCTCGACGTTCGAGTTTTATCTGCGGACGTTCGTACGGCATTTCGGGCGGCATATTCCCGGGAATCCGTCGATCATCGTCCAGCACATGCCGGGTGCAGGCTCGCTGAAGGCGACCGCCTACCTCGCCGGCCTGGCGCCCAAGGACGGCTCAGTCATCGGCATTATCAATCCGGTGACCACTATCGAGCCGCTGATCGATCCGACGAATGCAAAGTTCGATCCGCTGGCTTTCAACTGGATCGGCAGTATCAATTCCGAAATCTCGACCTGCGGCTTCTGGAGCCCGGACCTCAAAACCCTCGCCGACCTGAAGCGGCGCGAGGTGGTGGTGGGCTCGACCGGCCCATCGTCGGGCTCGACCGTCGATGCCCGTGTTCTCGGGCCGCTCACCGGCATCAATTTCAAAGTCGTGACCAGCTATCCGGGATTATCTGAAGTGCGGCTTGCCGCAGAGCGCGGCGAGGTCGACGGTCACTGTGGGCTCCAGGTCTCAGCCATAAAGTCGGTCCTGTGGGATGATTTCAAGGCTGGAAGGTTCTCCGTCCCGATACAGCTGGGGCTGCAAAAGCATCCCGAACTGCCGGATGTGCCAAACGCTTACGACCTTGCGACCAATGAGCCGGACCGTCAGCTCTTCCGTCTGATTTTCGGACCATGGGCGTTTGGCCGCCCAATCGTGGCGCCGCCGGACACGCCGCCGGATCGGGTCGAGGCGCTCCGGGAAGCGTTCGAGGCCACGCTCACCGATCCGCAGTTCGTCGCCGACGCGCAAAAGACCAGGATGGAGGTTCAGCCCATGGTTTCCAGCGCCATTGAGAAGCTGGTGCAGGCTATCTTGCGAACCCCGACGCCGGTCGTGGAGCGGGCGCGAATCCTGCTCGGTGCCCAGAACCGCTAACCGCGGCGCCGCCCTAAATCACGATGCTCGGGTTGCGCAGGTTTTGATCGCAGTCGATCAGATTGACCTGCCGCACCGCAATGAGCCAAGGCCCGTCCTGCTCCACGAAGCGATGGCCGCACCAGCCGGACAGGAAACGCGTGCCGTCGACGCGGAACTCGCTGATCAGAAAGTTGGAGCGGACCATGCGGATACGATCCTCTCCGGCGGCAAACACTTCGACATTCGAAATCATCCGCACCGTGCGCGACCTTGGCGCCTGCGACCACGCATAGCCGGTGCGCAGGCGAAAAATGCGGTCTTCCATGCGCCGGCGGTCATCGAACGAGATCGCAACCTCGCGCCGCGGATCGCCGCCTCCCGGGCTTGCCGGCACCCAATAGATGCATTCGGGCGCGTAAAGTGCGAGCCATTCATCGAAACGCAGCTCATCGAGCAGCCGCGCTTCGCGTTCGATCAGCGCACGAAAGCGGTCGCGCTCCGCCGGGTCGCCGATGAGAAGATCGTCCCGCTGCCAATTCGAGAAGGCCTCGACCAGATGCTGATAAAATGCATCGGTGACGTAATACGATGTCAGCGAAGGATCGTGCATGACAGAGGACGGAGGGCAGAGGTCAGAGGACGGATATCAGATGTCAGAGATCAGATATAAAGCTATCAGAGATTGGAGCGTTTTCCGATTGGGTTGGCCAAAGATTATTGCCGCGGCGGCTCTCTTTCACCGTCACCCTGAGGTGCTTGTTCACCGTCACCCTGAGGTGCTTGCCCGGCCTCTTCAGCCGGGCAAGCCATCGCAAGTCGGCCCTGGCCGACTTGCGCAGTGTCATCCGATCTCGGGTAAACCCGAGATCGAAGGGCGACGGCCCCGGACGGCGCCCACATCGGACGAATTAGCAAGAGGCAGCCGCCATCCTTCGAGGCTCGCATGCAATCAAGTGATTGCATGCTCGCGCCTCAGATTCTATGGGGCGGCGAGCGGCCAAGAGGTTAGGATCGGATTTCCAACAACCATCCAACCTCGGAGGATCAAGATGATTAATCCCGATCACATTGGCACGCCCGCCGCGACTGAATATGCCACGGTTTACCTTGTTTTTGAACTGAGCAAAGCGACTTGGAAGCTCGGCCTGCTGCTGCCGGGATCGCAGAAGCTGAGCCGATACTCCATCCCCGGAGGGGATTTGAAGGCGCTGACGGAGCGATTGACGATGGCACGGGCGAAAGCCGCGAGCGGCGGAAAGCCGGTTCGCATCGTGTCCTGCTATGAAGCCGGGTTCGATGCGCACTGGCTGCATCGCTGGCTGACTGACCACGACGTGACCAACTACGAGGTCGATCCGGCGAGCATCGCGGTCAACCGCCGGGCTCGGCGCGTCAAGACCGACAACATCGACCTCGATCAGCTCATGCGCACGCTGTTGGCCTATTTGCGAGGCGAACCGCGGGTCTGCAGCATGGTGCACGTTCCGGCAGTCGAAGATGAGGATCGCAAGCGGCTCAATCGCGAGCGCGAATACCTCAAGGAGGAGCAAACAGCACACACCAATCGAATCAAGGGACTGCTCCACGCCCAAGGCGTCCGCAATGTGATGCCGCTCTCGCGAGGGTTTATTGCCGGCCTCGACAAGATGCGCACCGGCGATGGACGTCCTTTGCCCGAGCGCCTCAAGACGGAGATCGTGCGCGAACATGAACGGCTTTCTGTGGTGCTTCGGCAAATCAATGAGATTGAGGCTAAAAGCCGTGCCGAACTGCGCGCCGCGAAACCCGCTTCCCCGGAAGCCAAGACGGTGATGCTTGCCGGTCTTAAGGGCATCGGGATGATCGGAGGGCAAAAGCTGGTCAACGAGGCGTTCTATCGCTCGTTCGACAACCGGCGCCAAGTCGGCAGCTATTTCGGGCTCACCGGGACGCCGTTCAACAGCGGCACCATTGTGCGCGAGCAGGGGATCAGCAAATCCGGCAATGCCCGCGCCCGCACGGTCGCCATCGAGCTTGCCTGGTTCTGGGTGCAGCATCAGCCTGAAAGCGAATTGACCCGCTGGTTTCAGAAGCGGGTGGGCAATCTCAAGGGCAGACCGCGCCGGGTCGCGATCGTGGCGCTCGCGCGCAAGCTGATGGTGGCTCTGTGGCGTTATCTGACGCTCGGCCTGATCCCCACCGGCGCCGTCATGCGCCCGAGCTTGTAATCGGCCGCGTGCAATGACGGCCGACGTGAACCAGGACAGATGTGTGACCGGCGTCATCCATGGGATAACACTACCCGTTCTCTCAGATGGGTCCCGTCTTTTCTGGGCCTTGCCTTCACCCGTGCATGAAGAATTAGGGTACGGGCCTTCGTGCCCGACCGGATACAAGGTGATGCGGTGGTTTCCGCATTTACTATTCACGGCCCGGTCCAGGATCACGTCTTGCCGTCTCTGTCGCGACCATTCGTCCCGACCTCGAAAGCCTCGCGCCGTGCTCGCCGCCGTCAAGGCGTGGCCTGGAAACTTGCTCGTTTGTGGCAACGTCACAGCGACGGCCAGCCTTGACGGCGGCTGCGCGCGGCGCTTCGGCAGATTCGAGGTCGGGACGAAGAAACGCCTCGGTCGAACAAAGAAACTGACCAAGGGAAGCGTTGCTCGTGGCCCGCCACGAGTTCCTTGCCTCACCGCCGGATCCCTGCCTCTTGACTCGGGGCCCCATACAAGGATGACGGCTGCACGTCGGTGTAGAACATCGAAGTCACGCCTCATCCTCGATCCTCGTCTTCTGACATTGACATCTAAATATAACATTCGTCATCCGACCTCCGTCCTCCGACTCACGGCTCCCTTTGCACGATGAGTTGCGGCCGCGCCTTCATCAGCCGCTTCCATTCCTTGATGTATTCGCGCATGAAGGCTTCGTCGGTCGCCGGCGCCGTGATGACACCGCTGGCGTCGGTGTTCACGCGCCCTGGAATGCCGAGACCGCGATGCATGTAGATCCACTCGTCTTCCAGGCAGGCAAGCCCGCGCTGAATCTCCTCGAAATTGGCGAGGTCGTCGACTTCGCCGAAATTGGGGAACTGCTCCTGGGTGCGCATGCGCAACGCATTCACCTCGGAGGCCGCGCCGCCGAGCGCCCCTTCCTCGTCGACGACGGCGGTGCCGTACCAGGTCACATTCGTCTCATCGACCGCCACCGGCTCGAACACCTGGATATGATTGCCGAGCAGCGAAAGGTTCGGAAACACGTTGATATTGACCGGCTCCGAGGAAACCAGATCGAGAATTTCGTCCGCTTTGGGGCCAAACCGGCGGCGCAGCTCCTGCACATAGTGATCGCTGCCGGGCGCCGGCCCCTCCACCGCCCATAGCCCGCCAGCGCGCTTGGCAATGTTGGGCCGCTTGTCCTTGAAATGATGGCCGTTACCCGTATAGGCCATGTACATCGCCTTGGTATCGGGCGATCCCTTGTAATAGCTCATGCCCTTGTTGGCCTCGTCGGCGAGGCGGTTCTCCATCGCCAGCAGAGAGCGGTGCGAGAACACGACGTGATAGCCGTCGCCGGAATTGTCGTAAGCGAGCTTCCAGTTACCTTTGAATTTGAGCCGGTTGGCTTCGCACACCGCGACCTTGCCGCCGGGATTGCGGTCGAGCCATTCGTCGATCGGACGCGTAATCGCGCCGAGATAATCGAGGAGCGACGGCGCCTCGGGATTGAGCGTGCCGAAGATGAAGCCGCGATAGCTCTCGACGCGCGGCACCTGGGCGACGTTGAATTTCGCATCCTTGAAATCGCAGGCGTAGCCGTCGGGCCACGGCACTGCGCGCAGCTTCCCGGTGTTGAGATAGCTCCAGCCGTGATACGGGCAGGTGAACATGCGCGCCGAACCGCGGTCCTTGCGGCAGAGCGTCGTTCCGCGATGGCTGCAGCGGTTGAACAAGGCACGGAGCTTTCCGTGCGAGTCCCGCAGCACGATGATCGGCCGCAATCCAAGGCGCGTGGTGATGAAATCGTCGTTGTTTGGAATCTGGCTCTCGTGCGCGAGATAGACCCAGACGGCGCCGAAAATGTGGGTCATCTCGGCCGCAAAGATCACAGGGTCCGTGTAGATCAGCCGGTGAACGCGATCGTCCTGCACCAGCTGGTCCCAGTCGTAGAGGCCGGATGCGTCCGCCGGTGCGCCTGACGCGAGATTGACTTTGTCCAACATGGCGGCCGTCCTTCGCTCGATGCGGTCAGGTTGCATCCCGGGTCGAAGGTCACGATTCTCGTGCCACAGGCTCCCACCCTCCCCTGGAGGGGGAGGGTCGCTCGCCGAGCCCTTGCGAGGCGAGCGGGGTGGGGTGAAAGCCCCACGCGAGTTGCCTGCGGTTCACCCCACCCCGGCGCGCTGAAGAAGCGCCGACCCTCCCCCTCCAGGGGAGGGTGGGAGTTTGCGGCACCGCCGATCGTACCCTTTCTTGGACCTTCATGGTTGCTAATGATGCAAACCTTCCCAATCTGCTCTAGTCCTATCAGGATATAAGGACCTAGAAGAAGTCGAAATACTCGCGCTGCTCCCAGTCCGTGGTCTCCTCGCCGTCATCCTTGGCGCCCGTCTGTTCGAGCCAGCGCTGGAAACGACCCGCCTCGTTACGCTTGAGCTTGAGAAAATAATCGATGAAAACGGCGCCGAACTCGTTGCGGAACAGCGGTTCCTTTTCCAGAGCGTTGAGAGCCGCGGGCAGGCTCTTCGGCAGCAACGGACGATTCGACGCATAGGGTTCTTCGCTGGGCGGTCCGGGATCGAGTACTCGCGCCATGCCGTCGAGTCCGGCCACGATCTGCGAGGCGATAAAGAGATAAGGGTTCGCCGCGGGTTCGCCGGCCCGGTTCTCAAGCCGCGTCGCCGGATCGCCAGGTCCGCCGAGCGCCCGGATCATGACGCCGCGATGGTCGTAGCACCAGGTGGCGCGATCGGGTGCAAGCGAGTTGGGCCGAAAGCGCCGATAGCCGTTGACGGTCGGTGTGGTAAAGGCCGTGCACGGGGCTGCGTGCTCCAGGAGGCCGGCCGCGAACTTCAGTCCCGCCGGCGAGAGCGCCTCGCCGCGGGCTCGCGGCACGAACAGATTGCTTCCGGTGACGGCATCGACCAGCGACTGATGGAGGTGCCAGCCGCTCGAATAGTAACCTTTCAGTCCCGGCCGGCACATGAAGGTTGCGAAATGACCGTGGCGCCGGCAGAGCTGCCGCGTCGCGGTGCGAAACAGAAAATAATTGTCGGCAGCGGTGAGCGCATCGGTAGCCGCAAAGGTGCACTCGACCTGGCCGGGGCCCCATTCGTTTTCGACCGAGCGCAGCGGCAGGGAAAGTTTCTCCAACGCAGCGGCAAGCGTGCTGAGCACACCCTGCATCATGTCCATGTTGGATTCGCTGTGATACGAATAGCCGGGCTCCGGCGGCATGGTCGCCACCGGCCGGCCGCGCGTTCCGGGCGCGCCGACGTGCTCGTCGCCGAGCCGATCTTCGGCGAGACGCAGGAGGTACCACTCGACTTCGAGCCCGATCACGAGCCCCATGCCCTGCTCGCGCAGGCGCCGCAACTGGCGGCGCAACAGGTGCCGCGGCGAGAAATGAAACGGCACGCCGGTGTTGAAATATTCATCGCAGAGGACCCAGCCGACGCCCGGCGCCCAGGGCAGGACGCGGAACGTGGATGGGTCCGGCACGACGGTGAGGTTGGGCGAGCCGGTCATTTCCGGCAGCCCCATCCCGCCGCCGCGGGTAAACGACGAGAAGGTGCGGGCATTGGCCGAATCGAGCGTCGTGGTGGCCACGTTGATGTTGTAGCCATTGGCGAGCGCTGCGATGAACGCCGGTGCCGTCACCGCCTTGGCGCGCGAGGCGCCGTGCGGGTCGGCCCAGGCGAGCCGGATGAAGTGGAGTTCGTCCTTGCGGACCCTGGCTTTAAGCTCTTGCGCCTGCCTGCGCTGGTCCTCCGACCACAGGCCGTGCCGCTCGATGAACGATTGCGAGGTCATCGTTGATGCGTAGCCCGGATCGGCGACTGCGCAAAGCGCAGCCGCCAATCCGGGGCCGGCTTGACCGCGCGCGCGCTCCTCGCCACCTCAGGCTTGACTGCGGCTGCGCTCCTCGCCACCTCCGGCTTGACTGCGCCTGCGCTCCTCGCCACCTCCGGCTTGACTGCGGCTGCGCTCCTCGCCACCTTTATGATCGTCAGTCGGCCGGACGGCCGCTCCGGCAAGGACCGAAAGGTCGCCGCAGAGGAAAGTCCGGGCTCCATGGGCATGCGGTGCCGGATAACATCCGGCGGGGTTCTCGTTTCGGCGAGGCTTACCGCCTCGGCGGGTTCTCGCTTCGGCGGGTTCTCGCTTCGGCGGGGATTTTCGCTGCGGCGGGATTACCTCAGGGAAAGTGCCACAGAAAACAAACCGCCGGCCGCGCTTTTCCCACAGAAAGGCAGAAGCGGCCGGCAAGGGTGAAACGGTGCGGTAAGAGCGCACCGCGCCGTGCGGCAACGCAGGCGGCACGGCAAACCCCACCGGGAGCAAGACCGAATAGGGACGGCGCGAGGGTTTTCTTCCCGCGCAAACGGGAGCAAGTCTCGGGACCGATGTCCGGGTCCTGCCGTCCGGGTAGGTTGCTTGACGCGCCGGGCAACCGGCGACGCAGAGGAATGGCCGTCACGCGCGCCCCCATCCTGACCCTCCCCCGCAAGCGGGGGAGGGAAAAGGAACGAGGGTGCGCCCTACAGAACCCGGCTTACAGGCCGGCTGATGCTTGAGAAGGCCCGGCGGCAACCCCGCCGGGCCTTCACCAGATGAAGACGCATGAGCCGCAGCAGCGCAGGCCGTTGGGAGTTCTGGATCGACCGCGGCGGGACGTTTACCGACGTCATCGCCCGCACGCCCCAGGGCAAGCTGGTCGCGCACAAGCTCCTTTCGGAGAACCCAGAGGTCTATCGCGATGCGGCGGTGCAGGGCATGCGCGATCTTCTCCAATTGAAGAGCGGCGAGCCGATTCCGACAGACGCGATCGGCTCGGTGAAGATGGGCACCACGGTCGCCACCAACGCGCTCCTCGAGCGCAAGGGGGAGCGCACGCTGCTGCTCATCACCAGGGGATTCCGCGACGCCTTGCGGATCGGTTATCAGGCACGCCCGAAAATCTTCGCCCGCCAGATCATCAAGCCGGACATCGTCTATGAGCGCGTGATCGAGGTGGACGCGCGCGTGCGCGCCGACGGCACGGTCGAACGGCTCCCCGACCTGGCGCCGCTCAAGGACGCGCTCGAACGTGCCCGCGCCGACGGCATCGCCGCGGTGGCGATCGTGTTCATGCATGCCTATCGCTACCCCGAGCACGAGCAGCGCGTTGCCGCGCTGGCGCGCGCGCTTGGGTTTCCGCAGGTGTCGGTCAGTCACGAAGTCTCGCCGCTGATCAAGCTCGTTTCCCGCGGCGACACCACGGTCGTCGACGCTTACCTATCGCCGATCCTGCGTCGCTACGTGGCTCAGGTGACAGGCGAGCTGCAAAGCTGTGCTCCGCATTTGCCAGTTGTGCAATTCGATGGCCAAGGCCCCTCACCCGGATCGCTTCGCGATCCGACCTCTCCCCGCAAGCGGGGAGAGGTGAGGGCCGACAAGCGGGGAGAGGCGGCGGTCCGGCTGATGTTCATGATGTCCTCGGGCGGGCTCACTGCCGCGGACATGTTCCAGGGCAAGGATGCGATCCTCTCCGGACCCGCGGCCGGCGTCGTCGGCATGGCGGAAACCGGACGTGCGGCAGGTTTCTCGCACCTCGTCGGCTTCGACATGGGCGGCACGTCGACCGACGTATCGCACTTCAGCGGCGAATACGAGCGCGCATTCGAGACCGAAGTCGCCGGCGTGCGCATGCGTGCCCCGATGATGATGATTCACACTGTCGCGGCCGGCGGCGGCTCGGTCGTGCATTTCGACGGCTCGCGCTTCCGCGTCGGTCCGGATTCCGCGGGCGCCAATCCAGGGCCGAAGTCTTATCGGCGCGGCGGCCCGCTCACGGTCACCGATGCCAATCTGCTGGCCGGCAAGCTCATCCCGGATTTCTTCCCGAAAATTTTCGGACCCCGTCAGGATCTGCCGCTCGACGCTGCCGCGGTCCGCGCCGACTTCGAAAAGCTCGCTGCCGAGATCGGCGAAAAAACCCCGGAAGAGACCGCTGACGGGTTCATCAAGATCGCGGTCGAAAACATGGCGAACGCGATCAAAAAGATTTCCGTGCAGCGCGGTTATGACGTCACCCGCTACACGCTCAACTGTTTCGGCGGCGCCGGCGGCCAGCACGCCTGTCTCGTTGCCGATGCGCTCGGCATCACGACAATTCTGATCCACCCGTTGTCGTCGCTTCTGTCTGCCTACGGCATGGGCCTCGCCGACATCCGTGCGACCAGGCAACAGGCGGTCGAAGAGCCGCTCGGCTCCCCCGCGCTCGCGATCGTCGGCCGGATTGGCCGCCAGCTCGCAAAAGAAACCGTGCGCGAAGTTGCCGCCCAGGGCGTTGCAGCGAACAAGATCGGAGCATTTGTGAGCGCCCACATTCGTTACGCCGGCACCGACACGGCACTCATCGTTCCGGCATTTGCGGTCGGGACGGCTCGCGGCACGGCCAAAATGTCCCTCGCCAGGATGAAATCCGCTTTCGAGCGGGCGCATCGTTCGCAGTTCGGCTTTATCGATCGCAGCAAGGATCTTGTAGTCGAGGCAGTTTCGGCAGAAGCCGTCGGGGGCGGAACGAAATTCCGGGATAAGCGCCTGCCCGGGACTCGCAGACCTCTCCCCTCCCCGGCCCGCCGTACCCGCTTCTTTTCCAACGGAGGCTGGCATCGCGCCACAGTGTTCACGCGCGATCAACTCGCGCCGGGTCACAAAGTAAGCGGCCCCGCAATCATCGTCGAGCCGCACCAGACGATTGTGCTTGAGCCCGGCTGGCAGGCAACGATCACCGAGCGCAACCATCTGGTCCTGCGCCGCATCGTTGCGGCGCGCCGGCGGCGGGCAGTCGGCACCACGGCCGATCCGGTGATGCTCGAAGTCTTCAATAACCTGTTCATGTCGATTGCCGAGCAGATGGGAGTTACGCTCCAGAACACGGCCTATTCGGTCAACATCAAGGAGCGGCTCGATTTCTCCTGCGCGGTATTCGACGCCTCGGGCTCGCTCGTTGCCAATGCGCCGCACATGCCGGTGCATCTCGGCTCCATGGACCGCGCGGTCGAGACAATCATCCGCGAAAACCGCGGACGCATTGCGCCCGGCGACGTCTACGCGATCAACGCTCCCTATAACGGCGGCACCCATTTGCCCGACATTACGGTCTGCACGCCGGTGTTTGAGGCGTCATCCTTCGAGGCTCGCCCGGCCAAAGAGCCGGGCGAGCACCTCAGGATGACGGTCAAGGCGCGCGCCCAAGAAAGCGGGCGCGCGCACCTCAGGATGACGAAGGAGGCTCGCGCGCGTCATCCTGAGGTGCGGGCGAAGCTCGCCTCGAAGGACGCGCGCGAGCACCTCACGCCACCGAAAATTTTGTTCTGGGTTGCAAGCCGCGGCCACCACGCCGACGTCGGCGGCATCGCACCCGGCTCGATGTCGCCGAATGCCACCACGATCGAGGAGGAGGGCGTCTACATCGATAATTTCAAGCTCGTCGATCGCGGCCGCTTCCGCGAGCGCGAGCTTTATGAACTGCTGGCGAAGGCCGCCCACCCGGCGCGCAACCCGGTTCAGAACATCAACGATCTCAAGGCGCAGATTGCCGCTAACGAAAAAGGCGTGCACGAACTGCGCAAGATGGTCGACCAGTTCACGCTGCCGGTGGTGCATGCCTATATGCGCCACGTCCAGGACAACGCCGCCGAAAGCGTGCGCCGCGTCATCGACCGGCTCCATGACTCCCGCTTCGAGTATGAGATGGACCAGGGCACCTGGATCAGCGTGCGAATCACGGTGGACAAGAAGCGGCGCGAAGCCACCGTCGATTTCACGGGCACTTCGCCGCAGCAGCCGTCGAATTTCAATGCTCCGGAGCCGGTAACGCGTGCAGCCGTGCTCTACGTCTTTCGCGTGATGGTGGACGACGACATCCCGATGAATGCCGGCTGCCTGCGCCCGATCCGGATTGTGATCCCGCCGAAGTCGATGCTCTCTCCGCATTATCCGGCCGCTGTGGTTGCCGGCAACGTGGAGACTTCGCAGGCGGTCACGGATTGCCTGTTCGGGGCGCTGGGCGCGCTTGCCGCCGCGCAGGGCACGATGAACAATCTCAATTTCGGCAATGACAAGTATCAGTACTACGAGACCATCTGCTCGGGTTCGCCGGCGGGCCCAGGTTTTAACGGGACCGAGGCCGTGCACACGCATATGACCAACACGCGCCTGACGGATCCCGAAGTACTCGAATTCCGCTATCCGGTTCTGCTCGAAGACTTTCACATTCGCGAAGGCTCAGGCGGGCGCGGCCGCTGGCACGCCGGCGACGGCGTCACTCGCACCATCCGGTTTCTGGAAAAGATGGAATGCACCATTTTATCCGGTCACCGTCGCGTGCCTCCGTTTGGGCTTGCGGGAGGCGAATCCGGTGAGGTCGGCGAAAACTCGGTGCGCCGTCAGGATGGCCGGATCGAAAAGCTCGAAGGCTGCGACGCCACCGTGCTCGAAGGCGGCGAGGCAATCACCATCCGCACGCCGACTGCCGGCGGGTATGGCGCTCCCGAAGATGCGTAGTTACCCGTCGGGGTCAGCGCGTGTTTCGGTCGGTCCAGCCCCGCCGGCTCGACCCATGCTCATCGGTAATTCGGGGTGAGGCTGTTGTGGATGTGAGTGGCCGCAATGGCAGCTTGGCCAGTCGCGACGCTGATCTGGTCAAGTTGGACGGTGATGTCACCAACCGCGTAAAGGTCCGGCACAAGTGTTCTGCCGTGCGCGTCAACCGTCAGGCAGCCCATCTCATTGGCTTCAGCGCCAAGGCGTGTAGCAAGCTCCGAACGGACGCGCGCCCCCATGGCGGAATAGATTACATCGAACTCGATCGAGGCTCCGCTCGTCAGTTTGGCAACGACTTTCGTTCCGGACGTATCCAGATCGGCGACCTGCTCGAAGGGAACCGCAATGCCGGCTTGCCGGAGCACCTCGCGCTCGTGCTCGCTCACCCGCAAGACGCGATCGAGTGGCAACAACACGACATGCCTAGAATAGACGCGAAGAAAGCGGGCTTTCGCGATTGCCCGGTTGAGCGGCCCGATCACGCCGATGCGCCGATCGAGGGCCTCGAAGCCATCGCAAATCGGGCAGAACCGCACTCCCCCCTGATAGATGAATTCCGGCAGGCTTGGCAGCGCGGGTTTCTCGTCGATAATGCCGGTAGCGAGCACGACCTTGCGCGCCCTGATGCTGCCACCCCGTTCCGTTTGTGCCAGGAATCCGTCCTTCGAGGTGTCGAGCGTCGTGACAGTATCGGCCGCTAGCACGGCGTTATACCTTTGCGCTTGCTCTCTCAACGCCGACAGCAGCTCGCGGCCTGAAATTCCGTGGTCAAATCCGGGATAATTATGCGTGCGAGGAATGAGCGCTGCCCGGCTTGCCCCGCTGTCGAGGACGAGGACATTGCGTCGAAACCGCGCTAAGTAGATCGCCGCTGTCAAGCCGGCGGGGCCGCCGCCGATCACCAGGCAATCGAACTGATTTCTGCTGCTCCACACGGCCGGGCGTCGCTCTCCATCTCATTATCAACCCGAAAGCCGGGTATGCGTTCGAAGTACCTGCAGAAGCATATCGCCTTTGACCGAACGTCAGCCCTTGTGGCGCGTGAGGATACCCCGGAGGTTTTGAAAGAGACGGGTCAGTCGTCCGGCGCGCATGTCCCTGTCGGTTTTCCCGTTTAGATAATCTTCCAGGCCCTTGGCCATATTGTCCGTCAACCCCGTTACCGAGGACGGCTGGAACAGGGGCAATCCATCGAGTCCATCGTCTTCGTCGTCAAGGACGGCATACCGCCGCACTGTTGGATTATCCCGAAGCCATGAACATATCTCGCTGCAGCGGGGCTCGTGCGGCAGGTCGGGCGTGACATCGATAAACGGAACGCCCCAATGTCTTGCGCTGAAAAGTCCGGCGGGATCGTAACGCCACGTCGATGTAAGGACGACTTGCGCCCCAGTACTCGCGATCACCCTGCGCAAACGGGCGACAAGCTCAGGATCCACAATGTAAGGAAGCTTTCGCGGATTGGGCGTCTGCTTGCAGTTCAGCACACCGTCAATGTCTAAAAAGATGATTTTCATCTCGGTGCACCCAGAGAACGCTAAGCTGTCCAGGTTTTGGAACGTCTACATTGGCTTGACGTTAAGGGTCCGATCCCGGCGACGACAATCCGACAACGAGACGACATAACGAGATGACATAGTGGCGAGCGACAAGGATACCCACTCACTCCTCGTTCCTCACGGAGCCCTACGGCTGCCGGCAGTCGAGGTCGAAGCATACAACGTCGAGCTGAAGGACAACGAGGGGTTCATAGGGGATCGCGCCAATAAGGGGGCATTTCACCAATTCATCGATGAGTGGCGGAAACCGCTACAGGAACTCGGGCAGGACCCTTTTGGCGATGCTGCCACTACCGAGTTGACCAAGAAGAAACTCGATGCCTTGCTGAGCGGCGGCGATCTTGAAGCTGCTGCGGTCGTCCAAGGGGCCGTCGAGAGCTTCGCGCAAGAGCTGTCTCTGGTTCTCCAGCGTTTTCTCAAGCTGAAGGGTTGGAAGGAGACGGAAAGAATCGTCATTGGAGGCGGGTTCAGCGGTCGACGGGTCGGAGAACTCGCCATTGGACGGGCGTCGGTTCTGTTGAAAGCGGAAAAGATCGAAACCGAGATCGCAATCATCCGCAACGAGCCGGACGAAGCTGGACTGCTCGGCGCAATCCAGCTCGCTCCGCCTTGGATATTCAAGGCGCACGAAGCAATCCTGGCCGTAGACATCGGTGGCACAAATATCCGGGCTGGCATTGTTCATCTCAACCAGAAGCGAGCGGCGGACTTTTCCAAGGCCAAGGTGGGAAAATTTGAGCTTTGGCGCCACGGGGACGAAAAGCTGAACCGCGATGATGCTATCCACGAACTCATCCAGATGATCCGACGTCTGCTCCGCGCGGCCAGCAAAGAGAGCGTGAATATCGCGCCCTTCATCGGGATCGGTTGTCCCGGAAAAATCGAGCCTGACGGTTCAATCGAGCGTGGTGCGCAGAACCTGCCTGGCAACTGGGAGAGCAGCCGGTTCAATCTCCCCGCAACTCTGGTCGAGGCGATTTCCGAAATCGGGGAGTTCGAGACCACCGTCGTCATGCACAACGATGCGGTTGTTCAGGGCCTCAGCGAGGTACCGGCCATGCAGGACGTGGAGCGATGGGCGGTATTCACCATCGGTACGGGGCTGGGAAATGCGCTGTTCAGGAATCGGAAATAGGGTGGCGCGCGCAGAGACCGCGCGAATGACGGTCTGCTGAACCTCATGCGGGTTTGAGCTTTCGGGCGCCACGCCTGCGCAGGCAGCGCCAGCGGTAGCGACGGCCGCGCGCGAGAACTCGGCACCTGTTTCACGCGTGTTGACCGTGGATAGCAAGTGCGCCGCACATAGGGCGCGATTCTGCGCCTCGACACTTTCACGACGAACAAACGGAACACCGGTTTGAGCGAGGAGTTATTTCGCCGACAGTTATTGCGCTGTGAACAGCTGGAGCATTTTCATGGCAACCCAGGCCGAAGCCAGGTCCCTTTCCGAATTCGAAAGGGAAGCGGAGCACACGCGTGCCGATCTCATCCACACCGTGGACGAATTGCACCATCGCGTCTCTGCGCAGAGGATCAAGGAGGAAGTCAAAGCCTATGCCCGCGAGAGCGGGCAGGATTTCGTTCGCAATCTGGAGCAGCGCGCCCGCGAAAATCCGTTGCAGACGGTCGCCGTGGCGGCCGGTCTGGCGTACCCGGCCTGGCGGCTGCTGATGAATATCCCCGTGCCGGTTCTGCTGGTGGGGGCGGGCCTTGCCCTTGCCGGAAGGGGCGGCACGGCTTTCGGGCGCTCCTATGCGACGGGTGGGGGGACGGAGTCCCTCGGGAACACCGCCAGGCGCACAATGCAGGATGCCTCCTCGGCGATGTCGGACACGCTCACCGGCGTAAAAGAGAGAGCCGTCGGCGCGGCAGGCGATGCAAAAGGCGCCGCGACGGCCGGCATGAACGCGCTCGGCGACCGTGCTGCCGCCGCGGCCGGGGCTGTCGGCGATGCTGTCGCCTCGGCACGCAACGTCGCCTCCGACACTCTGTCGGGAGCGCAAGAGACACTTGCC
The DNA here is from genome assembly GCA_036557705.1 of Xanthobacteraceae bacterium. Taxonomy (GTDB): domain Bacteria; phylum Pseudomonadota; class Alphaproteobacteria; order Rhizobiales; family Xanthobacteraceae; genus VAZQ01. The sequence goes on along the minus strand of DATBHB010000155.1, from coordinate 95,329 downwards.
GGGACCTACCAGAGCGGGGTGGACGCCATGGCTCGCAGCGGCGACCAGCTGACGGACACGCTGCGCCGATCGGGCGCCACTCTCGCCGAAACGATTGAAGAGCATCCGTTCGTCTGGGGAGCGGTGGGGCTTCTGGCCGGCGCGGTGATCGCCTCCGCATTGCCGGTGAGCGAGGCCGAACACCAGATGTTCGGGGACACCAGCGATCAACTCAAGAACCGCGCAACCGATCTCGCGAACCGGGGCCTCCAGGTCGCGACCGAAGCCGCACAAGACGTTTACCAGCAGGCTGCTGCGCGCGCGAAAGAACAGGGGATCGACGCGGACGTCGTTCGCGACACGATCAAGCACGCAGGAGAAAAAATCGGCAGTGTCGCCGAACGCGCGAGCGATGCGTTGGGCAAGGAGGACTCTCCCCCGACGGCGCCCTCGATCTCGAACCACAATCCAAAGATCGGAGAATGAACATGACCAGCATGTCGTCCCAGCGAGGAGGAGCAGGCGGGCCCGGCAACAGGTCCCAAAGCGGAGGCGGGATGAACAAACCCGCGGGAGCGCCAGTTTCGAGCGGGGCCGCTCAGATCGCGGCCGGCACTCGCCAGGTTGCCGAAGAAGCGAAGCAGCAAGCGGGAAGCGTGGCGGAAAACGCCAAGGATCTTGCGTCTCAAGCCGGCGACAAGATTTTGCAGACGGTGGAGGAGCAGAAGGCTGCGGGCGCCGATTTCGTCAGCGGCATGGCGGGAGCGATGCGCCGAGCCGCGCACGAATTCGCCGATGTGCCGCAGGCAGGTCAGTATATCCGCCTCGCGGCCGACCGGATCGAGGGTGTCTCGGATGCGTTCAAGCGGCGCGATGTGAACCAGCTCGTCTCCGACGTTCAGGATTTTGCGCGCCGGCAGCCGACCGCGTTCATCGGCGCGGCCGTCCTCGCCGGCTTTGCGGTGGTGCGTTTCCTCAAGACGTCGACGGCGAACGCGAACCAGCCGCCGCGGACTCCGGGGATGCCGTGAACGGCAGCCTTTGAAGGAGCTGAGCCATGGCGGTTGTCGATAATCGTTCCGTTCCCGAGCTTTTCGGGGACGCGCTCAATCAATTTTCCAAATTGATGCGCAATGAATTTGCGCTGGCCAAGGCCGAGCTGTCGATCAAGGCTGGCGAAACCATGAGGGCGGTGGCGCTCCTGATTGCCGCCGGTTTCTTTATCATTCCCACAATCGTTCTGTTGCTGATGGCGCTTGCCGCCTGGATCGTGGAACTTGGCCTGTCGGCCTCGCTCGCCCACCTTATTGCCGGCGTGGTCGGTCTTGCCATCACGGCAATCCTGGCGGCGATCGGCGCCATGCAGCTCAAGAGCAACTCTCTCGTTCCCGACAGGACGATTGACCAGCTGCAGCGCGATGTTGCGGCAGCAAAGGAGCACGTGTGATGAATGAGGTTCGGACCTACAACGGCCATGGCGAGGTTTCCGGCGGACTTCCGGTACGAGTCGAAAGCGGAAGCGATTTCCTCACCTCGCTGCAGAATGCGGTGCGCGAAAATCCGGTTTCGGCTGCTCTGATCGGCATGGGTGTGTTCTGGATGTTCATGGGCGGGAGCGGCGTCTCGCTGTTCGGCGGCGGCGGCCGCAAATCGATGTTCGGCACAACAGTGCAAGGCGCCGGGCAATTCGCGGGCGCGGCGCGCAACTTTGGAATGTCCATTGGAGATAACGTCAATCAAGCAAGGCAGGCGACGATGCAGCCTGCCTGGCAGGCCGGAAGCGCCGCTGCCGGTGCAATGGGCGACGCGGCATCCGGCACGGCGGCACGCGCCACCGACGCTGCAGTTTCTGGTTACCAGGCGGGAGCGGAAATGGCGTCGCGAACCGCCGCAGCGATGACAAATGCAACCGCGGCGGCGGGGAGCGCGCTCCAGGAAACGGCGGCGAAATGGAGCACAGGCGTTCAGGGAACGCTCTCAAACGTTTTCGAGCGGCAGCCGCTGCTGCTCGGCGCTGTGGGCCTTGCCATCGGTGCGGGAATCGCAGCCTCGCTTCCGACCAGCGAGGCAGAAAAACAAATGATGGGGGAAGCAAGCGATCGCTTGCGTGACAAGGTCAGCGAAAAGACCTCCGAGATCGCCGGCCAGATGAAACAGATGGCGGACGCAGCGCTCGATGAGGCGAAAGCGCAGGGAATTACGCCGGAAAAGGTCGGCGAGACGCTCCAGGCGCTCGGCAATAAAGTAACTGGCGACGGGCAGGGAAAAGAGCGGACCGGCGCAAGCGGAGGCCCTCCGTCGGCAGGGAAATCGGGGTCGTCGTCGCTGAAGAGCTGACCTGGTACAAACAAAAATGGGTAGAGCCGTGGTATCCCTGCGGAGTTTACATGCTTCATGTGCCGCGCTGACGATGGTGATGGGCGCTGCTGTTGGGGCCGCCGGATCCACGACGGGGTGGGACAGGTTTGTAGAACCTCGGCTGGGCACGAGCATCGAATATCCAACCCGAATTTTCTCTGTCGACGAGGGGGCAGCTCCCCGTGGGACCGGTCGCGAATTCAAGAGCATGGGCGGGAACGCGGCCTTGATCGTGTACTCGCAAAACGCCCACGGCGAAAGTCCCGCTCGCTATGTAGCAAAAAACTTCAGGGTCCCGCGTCAAACCATCGAATACAAGCGGGTGACCCCCACCTTCTTCGCAATCTCAGCCGTGCACGCCGGGGACATTTATTATAGCCGCTGCAACTTTTCACGCGCGTCCGGCGGAGCAATTCACTGTTTCGATCTGAGATACCCGGCGCGAGACAAGCGCGCATGGGACCCTATTGTGACACGGATCAGTCTCTCACTGAGGCCAATCGAAAAGGAGTAGTCCGCCCAGGTTCGAGGTTTGTGACGCAGTAAGACTAATCGAGGTGGGACTCCTATGGCACAGTATGTTCCCAGTCCACGGGAGTGGGTGCGCGAGCAGGTTGAGCTCTACGAAGGCAGCGGTGGGACCCACGGCACTACCCTTCGCGATACGGGACTGCCGGTGATCATCGTGACCCATATCGGTAATAAAACCGGTGCAATCCGTAAGACGCCGCTGATGCGGGTCAGGGACGGCAATCGCTACGTCCTCATCGGGTCGCAGGGCGGGGCGCCAACCGACCCCGCTTGGGTACACAATCTGCGCGCCAATCCGGAAGTTGAAATCCGCGATGGAACTGTGGTGCGGCCGATGCGGGTACGCGAGGTCGAGGACGGGGACGAGCGATCTCGGCTTTGGCAACTTGCTGTTGCAGCCTATCCGCCTTACGCGGAATACCAGGAGCGCACCGCCCGACGAATTCCGGTTTTTGTTGCCGAGGGGGCTTAGCGAAGGCTGGGCTTGGTCTTTGGTCTTGAGCTCGTTGCTCTCTGACGCCCTCTATGTTGCCGAGTGCGCTTTCACAATGGCATCGAGCTGATCAAGCGCGGACCGTTCGGCGGCCTCGCGCTGCGCCAGCAGCGCTTTGGTGCGTTCTGGCAACCCTCGGCCTTCTCGGATGACATCCAATGCTGCAAAACACAGGTTGATCTCGTCGATTATTTCCTTGGCGAAACCGAGAGCGCCAAGCCGCTCTGGAATCGGCTTCGATCGGTAAAAGAGCGGCAAGCCGGCTAAAGCCTCCAGCCTGGAAAGCATATCATCGTATTTCTCAATATCGCGGACGGCGCGCCGGATATTGGCAACCGTTTTCTCCTCATCGCTCATCCGCAGTTCGGCTTCGATCGCCTCTCGTGTGATCCGCATCGCTCGCCCCCGCTCTGCTGGAGAATCGCTGAGCCAGAGGCCGGCAGGCAAGCGCGGTGTTCGGTTTATCCACACTGAAAAGTGTGCAAACGGGTGGCGAGGGAAGCGCGACGCGCGGTGGTGATATGGTAGGGCGGCAGTCAAGCCAAGTGCGAGCGCCGCCGAGATTTGGCGGTGAGCAGCGCGGAAACGATCTAGATTACTGCGTCCGGTTGGGAGGATCGGAGTCCTGGGGCTGATGGTCGGGATGCTCGTTCTTGATCTCTGGGGGATCATCGTAGCCTGCCCGGCTGCTGTAGAACACCAGCGCCATGAGCCCGATGCCGAAGAGAAGGGAAACGAGGACGCCGAGCCCAAGGGCGATGTCGCCGCTTAGCGGCATCGTCAACTCGCTGTGAACGGTCAGTCCTTCATACGCGTACACGATCGCTGCGGCCAGGATGGCCATCAGGACTGCCACGATCGCCCAGGTGCCGACGCTATGCTTGTCCACGACCGACGGCTCGGGCAGCTAACATTACTGCGTCATAAACATCGTAGGGTGGGCAACGGCGCCTTCTCCAATGCCGACCGCGTGGGCAAAGTCACGCTGGGCGCCCATAGCGCGTCGAAGATGCGCGTAAACGGGCTGATGGCCCACGCTGTCAGGCGGTGCCACGCGATTTTGCCCACCCTACGAAGGTTGTGACGCAGTAAGACTAATTCTGCATCCATGATGGGCGCCTCGCTTTCAACCGAATGAATTCTGCGTCAACGGTTCATCAAGCGTGCAGTTCCCGTCAGCCGCCCCCCATGCTGAGGTGCGCACGCGCTCGCGCCTCAGGATAACGGCGCGCGCTCTATTTTCCCGAGCCGACGGTGGGCGCGCGGCCGGGCGGCGTTGCGTCGGATGCGCCGTTCTTGCCCTTGGCTTTCGCTTTCGGATTTCCGGTGGACCGCAGCCGGCCCGCTTCCTGCGGCAGATATTTTGCAACCACCGAAGGATCGAGTTGCGCGACATCGCTCTCCGGCAGCCGGTGCCACATTTCGTCCTTGCCCAGGAGCGGGATGCCGAGATAGCCGCGCAGCGTCAGTGTCTGGCCGTCGGGGCTCAGCGTCATCAGGGCGTGGTAAACGCTGCCGTCGCGCGGGTCGATGATGCTGCCGCCCTCGTAGCGCAGGCCGCGCCGCTTCATCCCCTGAATGAACGGCAGCCCGAGCAGCGGCGCACCTCTGAGGTCGTCAGGACACCCGCCGCAGACCGGATTAGGTTCGTCGCCCGGCCTGGGAAAGAGTTTGGCGATTACCCCTTCGTAGGTGCCGCCCTTATCGACGAAAAGAAACCACCCGACCGGCTTTCCGTCTTCCGTCTTCTGCCAGAGACCTACAACCGTCGGCTCCTGCGCCCGAACCGCCGTCGCGGCAGAGGCGAACCCGATGAGCAGCATCACAACCAACGCGAACTTTGTTTTCAAGGCGACAATCCCATTCTGATCGGCCCGTCCCCTCATAAGCGCCCTCGCTCCACAATGCGGCCATTTCACGACGTTGCGCCCCGCTTCCGGCGAGCCGATTGGAACCCGGACTGTCCACAACGCCTTGATGCGCCGGGGAGGACGCGGCCGGCGGCGCTGTTAAGGTAAGCAATCGATTCAATCGGGCTCCGGTTCCGCAAGCACTGTAATCTGCCGGACAGAACGAGTTTGGACCGTCGCGATCAGTTTGGAAGATATTAGCAACGCAGCAGCTGCTGAGAGGTCACGACCAACGGTGCCACGAGCTCCCCACCCTCCATCACGCGAGCCGAGCCTCATCAAATCCAGCACTGCGCTGAGCAATTTGCGCGCGGTGGTCATTCTCATCGTGCTCGCGTTCCATTCGATGCTGGCCTATCTCGGCTCGGCTCCCCAGTCCACGCCGAGCTTCGACGTCCCGCCGTATGGCTGGAAATCATTTCCGATTGTCGATACCCAACGCTGGTTTGGCTTCGACCTGTTTTGCGCGTGGAATGACGTCTATCTGATGTCTTTGCTGTTCTTCCTCTCAGGCGTGTTCGTCTGGCCGAGCCTTGCGCGCAAGGGAACCATAACGTACCTGCGCGACCGTCTGCTGCGCCTGGCATTACCGCTTTGTCTCGCCGAATTTTTCCTCATGCCTGTTGCGCTCTATCCCACCTATCTGTTGACCGCAGTTTCGCCAAGCCCAACCGGCTATTGGCACGCCTGGAGGGCGCTGCCGTTCTGGCCCTGCGGGCCGCAGTGGTTTCTCTGGCAGCTGCTCGCATTGAACACGACGGCCGCGATCGTTTATTCCTTCGCTCCAAACTTTGGGACATCGCTCGCCCGCTGGGCAACATCGCTCGGCGAGCGACCGTCGCACTTCTTCATTGCCCTCGCAGCCGCGTCGGCTCTCGCCTATGTGCCGCTCGCTGTCGCATTTACCCCCTGGCAATGGACGGAGTGGGGTCCGTTTGCCTTTCAGCTCAGCCGGCCTCTTCACTATTGCGTCTATTTTGCCGCCGGGATCGCTGCCGGCGGTTGGCGACTCGATGGCGGCCTCCTGGCGGCGAACGGAATGCTGCCGCGCCGTTGGGCGGCATGGCTGGTCGCAGCAGCAGCCACCTTTCTGCTCTGGATTATTCCGATGGCTCTGATCGTGAAGGGGATCACGCCGGATTCGATGCTCATGCAGATCGCCGTCGATGTCTGCTTTTCGCTCGCCTGCGCGGGATCGTGCATGTTTGCACTGGCGGCTGCAATTCGGTTTGCGACTTTCCGCGCGCGCATTCTCGACAGTCTCTCGCGCAACGCCTATCGCATCTATATCATCCATTACCCGTTCGTGGTCTGGCTGCAGTATGCGCTGCTTGGCCAAGCCTTGCCGGCACCGGTGAAGGCTCTCATGGTGTTTGGCGCAACCCTCCTGCTGAGCTGGCCCGCGAGTGCCGCAATCGGCGGCATTCCGGGTTGGTTGTTGCGCACGGCCGGCAACCGCAAAGCCCTTCGCGAGAACTCGATAGGGCGTATGGCCTCCTAACGATTCCGACGGCCGGCCTTGCCTGTCGTGGTCGGCTGTTGACGAGGCCCATGCCAATTTCGATTCTCGCTGCACCAGCGCTGCAATCCGCGCGCGCTCTCGATACACTGCTCCAACGTATTGTACGCACAATCGGGCACGCCGCTGCTTCCTGGGCTGCTGCCGCTTGGCATGGTGCAGTATCGCGCATTGAAGAAGGATTCCTGAGTGCTCCCCGACGGCGCTGCGATGGTTAGCGCACCTGCAAGCGTGACAAGGCCTATGAAGGCAAGTCGCATAGTGTCCTCCAAAGGGTTGCGCGTTGATCCATCATGCGGCTCGGCGAGCCCAAACGCAACGTGGCGGCGCTCAGGGTCACTGGACGCCTTGCGCGGCTTTGGCTAAATGCCGGCATGGGCAATCCGATGCCGTCCCTGCCGCCGCAGAAACACCAAAGCTGGCTGGTCGCCCTCCGCAATCGAGTCGGTTTCGAGTGGCGGGCAAACCAGATTCTGCGCGCAATCACGCTGGTTCTGATCTGGGTCGTTCTGGTGTGGTTCGGTTTTTACCAGATCGAAGCCGCCGAACGCGGCGAGGACACACTCCTGACCTGGTATGTGGTTGTCACTGCGACCGCCGTGGTCGTCCTCGTCTATCAGCATTGGCAGGAATCGGATTGATCCCCGGTCGCCGGGAACGACCCGGCAGGGGACACCGCGAGAGAACTTCCCGGCGCCAGCTCTTTCCGAGGCGTGAAGACTTTGCCATTTTCATCGTCGCGCATCCGCCGGTAGGATGGAACCTTGGTCGCGGCTCATGCCTTTGGCTTTGAAACTGGCGTCGCGAAATCTGTTTCACGATCGGCTTCGATTTGTCGCCACCATCGTGGGCATCGTGTTTTCGATCGTCCTGGTGACGGTCCAGATGGGCCTTTACGTGAGTTTCGATCGGATGGTGAGCACCATGATCGAGCACACGCCTGCCGACCTGTGGATCGTGCCCGCCGGAACCAAGTGTTTTGAGGACCCTTCAGTCCTGGACGAGCGTGAGCGATTCCGCGCGCTTTCGACCAGCGGCGTTGCCGACGTGCGTCCGCTGGTGATCGGCTTTGCGCAGTGGAAAACGCCGGCAGGCGGGACAACCCCGGTATTCATCATCGGGTCGGATACCAAGGCGGAGGGCTTGCGTCCCTGGAATCTGATTGAAGGCAGGCTCGATGATCTCGAAATCCCGGATACCGTCGTCGTCGACCGGTCCTATCTGGAACGGCTCGGAGTCGACGGCTTGGGTGCAAGCTCGGAAATCAACGGGCAAAAGGTTCGCATCGTCGGGCTTACAAAGGGCATTCGATCGTTTACGACGACGCCCTATGTATTCACTTCGCTCGATCGCGCGCGGGCCTATACGGGCGCTCTGCCCAGCAAAATCTCATACCTCCTGGTTCACGTCGCCCCCGGCGCGGGCGTTGAAAGCGTGCGGCGGCGGCTCCAGCAAACAATGTCGTCGGTCGAAATCCTCTCCCCGTCCGAATTCGGCAGCCGCAGCCGCTCGTTCTGGCTCTTCGGCACCGGCGCCGGCGCAGCGTTGTTCGCGGGCGCGCTTCTCGGCGTGATCGTTGGCACCATCATTGTGGCGCAAACGCTTTATTCCAGCACCAAAGATCATTTGAACGAATTTGCCACCTTGCGCGCGATGGGCTCGTCGGGTTTGTACATTCACAAGGTCATCATCTTTCAGGCGCTGCTGAGCGCAGTCGTCGGCTTCGCGGTCGCCGCCGTAATCGGCTGGATTATTTCCGATGCAACGCGCGAAACGGCGCTCCCCGTCATCATGACCCCGACCCTGATGCTGGGACTGTTGCTGCTCACGATAGTCATGTGCGTCCTGTCCGCCGTCTCCGCCATTCTCCAGGTCATACGCATCGATCCGGCGATGGCATTCACCCGATGAGCGAGCCTGTCATCGAGGTAATCGACATCGAGAAGTCTCTCGGGCACGGCGCCGGGACGGTGCGAGCGCTTAAAGGGGTCAATCTTGCGGTCGGCGCCGGCGAATTGACGCTGGTCATGGGCCCCTCCGGCAGCGGCAAGACTACTTTGCTCTCCATCCTCGGCTGCATCCTCACCCCCACCAGCGGCACGGTGCGTGTCGGCGGCCAGTCCACGGCGGGTCTGGGAGCGGAAGAACTGGCCAGGATAAGGCGGGCGCATATCGGCTTTGTGTTTCAATCGTTCCATCTGTTTCCGACTTTGACAGCGCTCGACAACGTCCGACTGGCGCTTGACGTCCGCAACACGCCGGGGTCGCTTGCGCGCGCGAAAGCGCAAGAAGCACTCGCCGGAGTAGGCCTGTTTCACAAGATGAGCGCCTATCCGCGGGAGTTGAGCGGCGGCGAGCAGCAGCGCGTGGCAATTGCGCGTGCCGTCGCCGGCCATCCCTCCGCTATACTTGCCGACGAGCCGACCGCGGCGCTCGATGCCGAAAATGGGCTTGCGATCATGACGGTTCTGGCGCGACTCGCCAGGGAACCGGACCACGGCGTCTTGGTTGTGACCCACGATCCCCGTATATTGCCGTTCGCAAATCGAATCGTTCGGATCGAAGACGGACGAATCGTCAGCGACGGACCCGGCGACGGCAAGCTCGAGTGAACGCAATGCTCGTGAACTCGCGAATCGCATGGGCGATCAGCGCATGCGTTATCGTTGCGCTCGGCCTCTGGGCTCTTGTTGCCGCAGTAACGCGAATGACCGCGGAAGAGCGTCCGGTCACCGAGGCAGGCGCTGACGACAAAAGCTGGCAGGCTGTCGCACCTGGGCTGGTGGAACCGATATCAGGTGAAATCAAGATCGCCGCACCGCTCGTAGGCCGAATCGTCGAGGTGCTGACAGCGGCCAACGACCAGGTTTTCGCCGGTCAGTTGCTGATCCGTCTTGCCGATGACGAAGCCCGCGCCCGGGTCGACTCGGCAGCGGCCCAGGTTGCTCTGCGCACGCGCACGCGAAACGATAAATCGGCAAGGGGCCGGGCCGCCGATCGCCGCAAGGCGGAAGATTCCGAATTCGATGCCGAGAAGGCGATCATCGCGGCACGTTCTGCGTTCGACAATGCCACAGTGGCAAAGCGGAACGGCCGCGGCTCCGACCGCAACGTCGAACTTGCCCGCTCGTCCTTGACGCGGGCACAGGATCGCCTCCAGCAGCAGAAAACCGACCATCGCAGGCTCGAGGCGGACTCCGACGTTCCGCTGCCGACCGAGGCGGAAGGCGAACTCAACATGGCGCGCGCTGATTTTCTGGCTGCCGCTGCCGCCGTTGAAAAGCTCATGATCCGCGCCCCGATTGCCGCGACAGTGCTTGCCGTCAACGCCAAAACAGGCGAGCTTGCGAGCCCATCGGCGCCGCAGCCGCTGGTCGTGCTCGGCGATCTCTCCGGCATGCGCGTGCGCGCGGAACTCGATGAACGCGACTTCGGCGAGGTCAAGGTCGGACAGTCGGCAGTCGTGCGCACCGCCGATCTGCGCGGCCGCGAATTCGCCGGAAAGGTCGCCTCGATCGCCCCGATCGTCGAGCAAGGCCGCATCCTGCGCGGCCAACGCAATCTTGTCGATCTCAACGTCGTCGAAGTGCTCGTCGATCTGATGGAGCCGAACGGGCTTGCGGTCGGCATGAAAGTCGACGTGTATTTCCGCCACGACGTTTCTGCCACGCAATAAAGCGAGCTGCTTACCGGCCCTCGTGGTGATTTGACCGCCTCTGGACAACCCGTTTCTCAATCCTCTCCTGCTGTTCCGCAAGCCGAAGCCATGCGTCGGCCTGAGTACGAAACACTTCCCTAAACTTCGGCAGCGGCGTTTCCTCTGCGATCTGGTAACATCGAGCCGCATGCGCGCGGGACTGTTCAGCGGTCGAATGATGAGTCATGGCACGATTCCGAATCGTTCATCGATTTCGTTATGTCACTTAAAGATTCCGGCCCTACCATGAATAATTCCGAAATCCACAGGGCAAGTCGCAGGCGTTATAACCGATAAAGGATCGTGATGCTGCCGCCCGATCATACCCCGCCATAGGACTGAAGCGATTTACGCAGGATTTATTTGAGAGTTGCAGATGTTTGCGTGATATTGGGAAGCAACAAGGATTTGCGCCAATCAATGCTCCGAATATTGGCAAAACACGCCCTCGCCAGCGCATTCGACGACAATGAGGTCAGAACGCTGGTTGATGCTTTCGAGCGATCCTGGAAAGCTGTACAGGACAGCGGCGCCCCCGTTGCGGCCAACCGTTCCGAAGCAGTTCGAGAACTACTCGCGTTGCGCATCGTCGAGATTGCACAGCTTGGCGAACGCGATGCCGATCGGCTCCGGGATGACGCGCTGCTGTATTTAGCGCGCAGCAATGTCAAAAGCACTGGCCTTTAGGCGCCCTCTCCCCTTGACGAAGAGGGGAGAGGGCGGCGATCACCTATCGACAAACTCGGTCGGGCGAGGGGGGAGCTCTTCGCAAAAAAGGACGGCCATCTCCGGAGCTCAATCGCCGAGGTTTTCCTTCACGCCGATATCCTGGATCTTCATGTAGGTCGGCGTATTCACCGAGCCGGTGGAGCGCACCGAACCGAAGCTCAGGTAAGCGGCCGCAGGAACTTGCCGCTGAATCGCGGTATGATGACGAACTGCGTGCTTGGGAGCGGCCACGGCAGCCGAAGCGCCGAGGACGAGAGCAAGCGAAAGCGCGATTTTTGAGTTGGTCAGCATGGTTTGTCTCCTTTGTGACGAGATCAAGGACCCCCTTCTTGATCGATCATGGAAACAAACATTGCAGAGAACGCGGACGCTTCCTATCCAACAGAGGTCTGGTTTAGGCGGGCAAAGGTCCTGGCTTGGCCGGGAAAGCCGATCATGCGGTCATACCAAGGTACTGATACCGCATATCGCTCGAGTTGAGACGATATCGAACGGCTGGCTGAATGCCTGAGCGGAGGGTTGAATCAGACCCTCGAATATGCTCGCGCCGGAGATGAGGGAGGCGCCGAGACCGCTTGACGGTCGAGCCGTTCTACCTCGGCCCAAATTTCCTTGAAGATCTCGCTTCGGATGACTTTCTCGATGCCGGCCCCGGGAGCAAAATCAGGGTGAAACTGCTTCGCCAGGTAACGCTTCAGCGCAGCATACCTCAAATCGCGAACGTTTTGACGTTCATCATTATTGCTGGTTTCGATTTCCAACAGCGTGGCTTCCGCGACCAGCGCGCGATATTTCCAGCTCTGGCACTGCTGGTACAGCTTATGAGACACTGCGCGCAGTTCGTTGTTCTCTCTCTTCATGTCTTTGTTTTGGACGAAATCCCATTGATGGAGATCATCGAGGTTGCGCAGAAATATCTTCATCTCTCCGGTCTTATTGGTGAGAACCAGCCCACTGGTCTCCTCGGCCACCGTGAAACGCTCGCCAAGCTCGTCGAGGGCACGGGCTGCAATTGGATCGCGGCTGACATCCACCAATGTAAGCGGCATAATTCGCCTCATTTACGCATATAACTGCCTGCGGCTTTTGGACATCGATCGTGGCAGCAACAAGGCCCATAGGTTCTTGGGTTTCAGCATGGATGACAGATGACCCGGACACTATCTCGCGACCGGAGTCTGCCGAGAAGAGGGCGGGTTTAAACCCGCCCCCGCAAGTCTCTCAATTTGTACCGTTATGAACCATAACGAACCCACCGCGGTAACCGATTAGCGCGCCCGATTTCCTGTTGATACATTGCGGATCGCCATGAAAAGCTCTCGAGCGAGCGTTCGAGTGATCCGGGCGGGACATCTCGATGGCAGGGCGGTGCTCATGGCCTGGAATTGCGATCCCAAGCGCTGGTGCGATCGCGCGCGAGAAATGCGGTCAATCGCCGCGAAACTGAAGAACCCGCAAGCCAAGGCCAAGATGCTGCGCGTCGCCGCAGATTATGAAAACATCGCCCAGACGGCGATCGAACGGTTGGTGCTTCATGCCCACTCGACAAGTCGGCTCGAAAAGCGGAAGCAGTAACGCAGAGACCGATTGCGGCAAGCGCACGGCAGGGCGAGCATCGATTGAAAATTATCCACCAGCTAATTTCTTAATCTCCCGCGGCGCTTACCTCTGACTGATAGTTAAAAAGCGCTAGTATGTTCCGAAGTTCGAGCCACGCTGGAAAGTAGTTCGATTGGAGGTGCGGGAGCTGCGGCCCGCGATCCAACTTCTGGTTCTTCCGCCGGCAAGCGGGCGAACTCCCAGGTTCGGTAGGCGCCTGTTCGGTCTGCAGGCCCCACCGGTCCGCGCCCGGCACCCGGAAGCGGGAGGCTGCACATGCGAGAGTGCAACAATGACGACGGCCTATGATATCCTTGGCGTGCCTCGCAATGCCAGCAATGAGACGATCAGGACAGCTTTCCGCACGGCGGCGAAGGCGTGTCACCCCGATCTCAATGTGGGCGATCCCACCGCGGAGCTGCAGATCAGGGTCGTCATTACCGCCTACGAGATCCTCAAGAATGCGCACAAACGTGCCGCTTACGACCGGCTTTTTCGAGAGCGCCGCCGCGAGCGGACCCGGCACTTCGGTATGGCCACGGCCGCGAATCTGTTGCGCGCCTGTATCGTGGCTCTGACCGTCTCGGCATCGATCTCGCAATCGAGCACACACGAGGGCTCCGCACCGTCCAGTCCAGAGAATGTATCGGCCACGATCAGGGTGGACGGGAGCCGTCAAACGACAGCCAGCGAGGACAAAGCCGAAATTGCGCGGCCAGAGCTTATCGCCGTAGTCAACGCAGTGGCTCCCCCTTCCTCCAATTCTGTAATGAGGCCCGCGTTGGGCGAGCGCGCCGCCAAATCTGTTTCGCCACACGTCGAAAGCGGTTCAGTCGTTGGGCGCGAGGAGAGTCATAACCGAGCCATTAAGGTTGCCGCACATCAGCACGGGAATGAGGGACGGATTACAACAGGCGAAAGCTCGTCCCGCCATCAGAGGAGAATCAAATCAAACCGCAGGATGTCGACCGGAGCCCGCGATCAGTTCATATTACCGCACGGCCCAAGTAAATTGGTGGCATTCGTCGTTTCCAAGCTAGCACCCCCGAAGACGTCCAGCGCAGCTCACGCGAGGGTTGGCGCAGGAGGACGCGTGGCGTCGTACAAAACGCGACAAATCACGGTATCCAGTCGCGCCGAAGCAGCAGCAGAGAAGGCATACCGGCTACACCGAATTCCCAATACTTTCCGGGGGTAATTGACCGAAACAAGTTTGGCCGTGCTGCTGCCATAAAATCTGGCCAATCTTCGATAGCCGGGCAGGAGCTGCAACCCGCCACGGCCGACCTGGAACCCGTTCTATTCTCATCACCGATGGGGTTGCTGCCAGGTGTGGGCCGCAGCAATCGGTTGAGGTGACATGGTTCAAGATTACCGAAGCGAGACGGCGGGCGCTCGGAAAAGCCTGATCCTCGAACCCATCGTCTGGTCCGACGGCTACAGCCGTCCGGATGATTACTACCTCATAAAGGACGGTCAGAGAATCGGCCGCATCTGTCGGATGAAGACCGAAATGGAATTGTGGTGCTGGGTACCGACCGGACCGCGGGGGTCAGACGACCGAAACGGCGGGGTCGCCTATAGCCTGGACGAGGCGGAGGCGGCCGTCGAGGCGGCGTGGGAGCGGCGCGTTTCAAGGCCAGGGTCGCGTGGGATCATTTCGATGAGGTGGGCCGGCAAGGTCGCCGTCGCTTTGTTGGCGATCACGGCGATCGTCGCGGCCATCGTGGTCCCTAACCTGTTTGGCTATTCAACTACGAGCCAAAGCATAGGGGTCGCGATCGGATTCTTTGTCGGGGGGGCGGCGCTCTTTGTTCTTCCATTATGGCTGATCCTGCGCATTGCTGTTTGGGTCACGCGGGCATTCGGCGCCGAGGGCGCGGGCGGCCTTCCGGCGCGCCTGGCACTCGACGGCTTGGTGCATCGGGAAGACACCGTTAGACCCCTCGCCGGGATCAAAGCAACAGCGCAGCGGGGCGTCACGCTGCACAAAAGTACGTTCGCGAAATTCCCCGGCCATGTGGGGGCGGTGACAAGATCGGCAGTGCAGCGCGGTACTAGTCTGCTCAATGGAACACTGCCGAAACTCCTTGGCCATGTAGAGATCGGGTTAAAAGCAACAGTGCAGCGGGGCGTCATTCTGTTCAACGGTACGTTCGCGAAATTCCCGGGCCACGTGGAGGCCGTGACAAAATCGACGCTGCAATGGGGTACTGATCGGCTCAATGGTACCCTGCCGAAGTTCCTGGGCCATGTGGAGGCGGCGATAAGAACGACGGTCCAGTGGGGCGCCAATCTGCGTCGGCGATAGACCCGCCGCACTCCCGCCTCGTTCGTGTACCATGGCGGACTGCGACTGGCGGGGCGCGGTGTGTGATGCGTGTTGATTGGTACCAACTCGCCGATATGGCTGCCAGAGGGACTGGCGGCCTGTTGTTCATAACGTTCGCTTGCTTGCTGCTCAGAATGCTCAAGCAATGCGTGAGTGACCCCTTGGGCGAGGTCCCAGGCCATGAAACCGGCAGCAGCGGTGGAAGCGACGCTCCAAATCAAGCCGCCACAAGCAAGGGGGCAGTCCGTACCGCGCACCAAGGCCATGCCGTTAGAGCCGCACAGCACGTAATCGCGATAGCGCGCGACCGCAGCAACGTGCGTTCCGAGCACCTCCTGTTCTATGACTTCATCACAGCCGCGGCCCGTGCGGTGCTCGATAATCCGGCGGTTGCCGAAAACATTGGAACAATAATGCCGCCGAACCCCCAATCATAAGCTGCGGGACCTCGCCGAGCTTCTGTGTTCCGCCCCATTCTTTCCTGGCCCGTAGATGACCTTTCCTGGGCGCGCTCCAGTGTGATTGCCATTGTCGATGACCATCGTGCCATTGACCAGGACAAACAAAACGCCTTTGGCGTACTGCTGCGGGTTTTGGTAGGTGGCCGGGTCCGAGACGGTGTCAGGATCGAAGACCACGACGTCCGCCCAATAACCCTCCTTCAGCAGCCCACGATCCTTGAGCCTCAGCGTCTGAGCGGGCAGCGAAGTCATTTTTCGCACCGCATCTTGCAGCGTGAGCGCCTTCTCGTCGCGCACGTATTTGCCCAGTACCCGCACATTAGTGCCGAAACTGCGGGGGTGCGGCTTGCCGGGCGCGTTGAGGTTAAGCGCCCCGCCGTCGGAAGCGATCGATACCCACGGCACCTGCATCACGAATTTTACGTCGTCCTCCGACATCGTGTGATGAACGCCGGGAACGAACGCGCCCTCCTCGACGATCAGGTCGAAGCAGGTTTCGGCCGGATCGGAATCGCCGCGCAGCTTCGAGATTTCGAGGATCGATTTTCCTTCATATTGTTTGTTTTTCGGCTGATTGAAGACCGTGCCAACTATGCCTTCCCAGCCGCCGTGTTCGCTGACGTATTCCGGGAATTCCTTGTCGGCCTTGATCTTGTCGCGGAATGCCCGTTCCTTGAGCATGGCAATCGCATCTTTGCGCGGCATCTCCTGCACCCAGGTCGGGAACAGCCGCGCCCAAGGGTGCTCCATGGCCGTATAGGGATATTGGTTCGCAGTAATGTCCAGTCCGCGCGCCCGCGCGGCTTCGATCTTGGCAACGATTTCCTTGACTCTGCCAAACTTGTCCTTGCCGCGCACTTTGAGATGATAGATGTGCACCGGGATCCCGGTTTCTTCAGCAATGTGGATCGCCTTGTCCAATTCTTCGTCGATCTGCGAACCTTCGCCGCCGATATGCGTGCCGTAGTAGCCGCCGTAGGCGGCAACCACTTTGGCCATCGCCACCATCTCGTCTTCGTATTTGTAGCCGCCGCCGGTAAAGGCGGTCGATAGATTGACCGCGCCTTCCTGCATGGCTTGCGCGACCAACTCCTTCATCTGCTCGATCTCCGCCGGCGTCGCCGCTCGATCCTCGAAGCCGACGACAATGCGGCGCACCTGCTGCGGCGAGACGCTCGACGCCATGTTGATCGACACGCCCTGCTTCATGAGCCGACGGAAATAGCCTTCGAGCGTGCTCCAATCGACGTCGACCCCGTTGCGCCGTTTGGCTTCCTCTCGGTACTCCTCGAGCACCGCCCCCTTGAGCGGGCCCACTGTCGCGCTCTCCCCGATGACGTCGAGCGTCACTCCTTGGCGGACCGCGCTTTCGGCATTGCCGTCGGCCAAGACAGGCATGTCCGAATGGGTGTGCAGATCGATGAAGCCCGGCGTGACCACCATTCCCTTCGCGTCGATCAGTTTTTTGCCCAGCTTCGGATCGACATTTCCGATCTTGGCGATGCGGCCGTTCTTGATCGCCACATTGGCGTAAAACCAGGGATTGCCGCTGCCGTCGACGATCTTGCCGTTGGCAATGACGACATCATAGGTCGCGTCGGCGCGCGGACGGCTTGCGGCGAGCGAGACCGCCGAGAGCCAGGTCAGCGCGAAAACCGAAACTAATGCCCTCAGGCTCAGAGTATGGCAATTCATTCATTTCACCTTGCGCAGCACTTCGAGGATAGGGCCTGAAACGGACGTGTCGGCCGTGCCCACCGAATAATTCTGGGAGATATGGCTGTGATCCTTGAAAACCGCGTAGATCGGGCAGCGGCCAGCGTCGCACAGCGCCTTGTTGACGGCATCGGCCTGCTTGATTGCGTCCGGCAGGTCTACCTCCGTGTGCGACACGAACAGCGGAATCGTCACTTTCTTCAACCCCTCGGTTGCAGAGCGCTCCTTGAGCTCAGCGGGATCGT
Source organism: Xanthobacteraceae bacterium (assembly GCA_036557705.1). Taxonomy (GTDB): domain Bacteria; phylum Pseudomonadota; class Alphaproteobacteria; order Rhizobiales; family Xanthobacteraceae; genus VAZQ01. The sequence goes on along the minus strand of DATBHB010000155.1, from coordinate 77,760 downwards.
TGCCGAAATAAGCCGACTCGCCGCGGTTATTTTCGTAGAAGCCGGAGTTCATCACCGCGGCCTTGATCCCATGTCCGTTTGGCCCATGGAATTGCGGATGGGCAAGATAGCCGGCGATCAGACTGGCGCCGGCGGACTGGCCCCATAGCGCCAGGCGATCGGGATCGCCGCCATACTGACCGATATTCGCCTGAACCCATCGGACGGCCGCTGCCAAGTCCTCGTGCGCGGCGGGCCACACGTGCTTCGGGGCCAGGCGATAGTTGAGGTTGACGCCGACCATGCCCTGCCGGGTGAGCCAGAGCATGAGGTTGTCGTAGAACGGAGAGCCCGGCTGGTGCTTGTTGCCGCGCTCGAAGCCGCCGCCGTGGACGTACATAACCACCGTCCTTGGGGGGCCCGCCGCAGGCGCGGCCGTGAACACGTCGAGCTTTTCGAGGGGATCCGTCCCGTAGGCGATGTCGCGCACGACGGTCAGGTTCGGGTAGGGCTCCTTCTGGCTCGCGAACAGCGGCGCATAGAGCTTGGCGGTGCCGGGCGTATCAACAATGGGGCCGATCTTGCGGATGCCTGCGGCGATGTCGGAGGGCACCTGCGCGAGCGCCATGCTGGAGGCGGCGGTCAGCGCGAGCAGGGTCGCGCCCAAGATGCGATGGCCCATGGTGGGTCCTCCCTGATGAATTGATGCGATTGCGGCAGCAATCATACGTTACAGGCATCGTGGCGCAAGGCTCGCCGACCATAGGGATGAGGGGCACTTCTGGTGGCACAGAGGTCCCGGCTGCACCCCTCACCCCGCCCGCCGTCGCTCGCAAAGCGAGCTTAGGCGGGCGACCCTCTCCCGCGAGGGGAGAGGGTAACGGAACATGCCGTCTGCGAGTGGCCGCTGTTCACAAGGTGGTTCAATCTGACCGGAATAGATTCTAATGCTACCCGGGTGATCGAAGGCGTCGTACAATGCATCTTGGGTATCTCAGCGCCACAATGGATAAAAAGCATGAAACCGAATGTGACATCGGCTCTGGTTTTCTCAGCGCTTCTGCTCCCGCTGGCTGATTTAGCGTACGGCCAACAGACGCGTCCCAATCCACTTGCGGCGATGACGCCAGTCACAAACGAGACGCTGAAGAACCCGCCCGCCGGGGACTGGCTGATGTGGCGGCGCACCTACGATGGCTGGGGTTACTCGCCCCTCGATCAAATCAACAAGGACAACGTAAAGAACCTGCGCGTGGCGTGGACCTGGTCGCTGACCTCCGGGGTCACTGAAATCGCACCGCTGGTCCATGATGGCGTGCTGTTCATTTGGAATGCCGGCGACAAGGTGCAGGCGCTCAATGCCGCCACCGGCGACCTGTTATGGGAATACCGGCGCGACCTGCCGCCGCCGCTGCTTACCCGCGGCATCAACACGCTCGCGCGCCGTAACATGGCGCTCTACGGCGACAAGCTCATCATTGCCACGTCGGACGCGAGTCTCGTCGCGCTTGACGCAAAGACCGGCAAAGTCGTCTGGGCGCATACCGTTGCCGACTGGAAGGAGGGTTGGAGCTACACCGGCGGGCCTTTCATTGCTGGCGGGACGGTCATCGCGGGAATGAGCGGCTGCGGCGGTGCGCAGCCCGGCGGATGTTTCATCACCGGGCACGATCCGAACAACGGCAATGAAATCTGGCGCGTACACACGGTTGCCCAACCGGGCGACCCCAACGAGAAGACCTGGAACGGCTTGCCGCTCGACCAGCGTTTCGGCGCTTCCGCCTGGATCGCCGGCAGCTACGATCCCGAACAGAATACGGTCTACTACGGGGTGGGTCAGCCCTATCCCTGGATCGCGGAAATGCGAGGTACGCTGCCGAAAAAGCCGGGCTTCGAGAACAACGCGCTCTATAGCGATTCGACACTCGCCATCGAACCGCAGACCGGCAAGCTCAAGTGGTATTTCCAACATCTGCAGAATGACAGCTACGATCTCGACTATGCCTACGAACGGGTTCTGGTCGATCTCCCCTTCGAGGGGGTGATGCGAAAAGCTCTGGTGACCGCGGGGAAACTTGCAATCGTCGAAGCGCTCGACCGCACCAACGGCCAGTTCCTGTGGGCAAAGCAGACAGTGTACCAGAACGTGGTTGCGTCGATCGATCCAAAAACCGGGGAGAAGACGCTCAACCAGGCCGCCATTCCCCATATCGGCCAGACCACGGTGAATTGTCCGGCAGATCCCGGCGCGCGGGGCTGGCCGGCGACGGCCTATAGCCCGCGCACGCAAATGCTCTACCTGCCGCTGAGCGAATTTTGCTCCAACACGACCCCGACGCCCCTTGACCCGGGACAGAAGTACACCGGCGGCGGGCGAGCGGTCTACGCCCGCATCCCGGTACCGAACAGTGACGGCAATATGGGCCGCCTCGATGCGATCAAGCTGACCGATCGGTCTCAGGCCTGGTCGGTGCGACAGCGCGCATCCGTGAGCAGCGCCGCGCTGCCGACCGCGGGCGGCGTGGTCTTTGCCGGCTCGCTCGATCGCTGGTTCCGAGCCTATGACGACACCACCGGCAAAGTGCTGTGGGAGACGCGCACCAATAATGCGGTCAACGCATTCCCGATCACGTTCAATGTCGGCGGCAAGCAATACGTGGCAGTTGCTGCCGGGAACGGCTCGTCACAACTGCGTTCCCTGAACACCCTGACCCCCGAAGTGAAAAATCCGGATGGCGGCTCGATGCTGTGGGTCTTTGCGCTACCCGATTGAGCCAGCCGCAGATGCCGTCACCGACGATCATTCGGAGCACGGCGCTTGCACTTTGCCTCGCATTGCCGGGATGGCCTGCTGCCGCGCCGGCGGCGGGTCCTACCTACACGGCCGGACAGGCCAAGCGCGGGCAGACAAGCTATCAACACTGGTGCCAGACCTGCCACGGCTCGGATCTGGACAACGGGGAATTCGGCGGACCGCCGCTGCGCGGCTCCTGGTTTCGGTCGCATTGGGGCAATGGCGACGTCGGCGCGTTGTTTGCTTACGTGAGAACCGCGATGCCGCCGGATAATCCGTCAGGACTGAACGACACGACTTACGTGGACATCCTCGCTTTCATCCTGCAAGCAAACGGATATCCGACAGGGAGCGCCGAACTGCCGCCCGACGCAAATGCGCTGAGCGAAATGACCCTGCGCCGCGAAGGACCGTAGACGCCGCGAGTGGCGGATTACTCTTACCGCGTCAGAACCTTCGTAGGGTGGGCAACGGCGCCTTCTCCGATGCCGAACGCGTGGGCAAAATCGCGCCGCGCGCCCATAGCGCGTCGAAGACGCGCGTAAACGCGCTGATGGCCCACGCTGTCAGGCGGTGCCACGCGATTTTGCCCACCCTACGGAGTTTGTGACGCAGTAAAGCTATTCCCCGTTCACAGAAAACGCCAGCAGCACGTTTCCCGGCATGCCGCCCCATTGACCGTAGCCGGAGTTGACGAAGAGCATTCCGTTCACCACGGCCGGTCCGGCGGCATCCATCGAGCCGCCTCGCGCGGTGCCTCCGTTTGCGGCTTCGTATTCCTGCGCGCTGTTCATATCCCAGATGACCTCCCCGTTCTGCGTCGCATAGGCGCGCAGGTGACCGTCAACGGAGCCGGAGAAGACCACGCCGGGAATGGCGGTGACGGCGGCGGACTGCGCGGGCGAACAGTTGGTGCCGGTCGGAGCGCATGCGGGCGGGGTCGGCGGCGGCGCGTTCCAAACGACCCTTCCGGTCGTCACATCGAGCGCCACGAGGCCGCCTCCCTCCCGAGGATCGACGACGAAGCGGAACCCGCGCGGCGATTGCGGATCGCGGATCGCGTGGACCTTCTGACCCGATATCGCCACGTACATGTTCCGCCCGTCCGATGCCGAACCCCATTGGCTGCCGCCGAATGGGCCGCCCTCGCCGGCCCGCGTCCGCCACAGCACCTCGCCTCGCCGGTCCGGGTCGAGCGCGTAGGCTATCCCGGTCTTCTGCGCGACCACCAGTTCGCGCTTCCCGCCGGCGAGGCCGAGCAGGATCGGCGGCTGTCCGAAATCCGCATCCGGACCGGTGGTCGATGGGCAATTCGCCCGCCTGGGCGTCGAGCAGCTGTTGTTGTAGGTGTCGCCGCCGGTCAATTGCCGTGACCACAGCACTCTTCCGGTCTTCAAGTCCATGGCGAGGACAGCATCGCTCGTGTTCGTCGGCGGGTCCGAGTAGTTGTCGCCTGTGGCGACGTAGACCGCGCCGCCCTGGGCATCGATCGTCGGGCTCGACCAGACAGCTGCGCCCGAAGGCCCGTATTGCTGGACGCCCGTCGGACCCTTGCGGCTCGGCGCGGGCGTCTCCGCGATCGTAAACGCTTGCCAGATCGTCCTGCCCGTACCGGCGTCGAGCGCTACGACGCTGCCGCGAAACGTGCAGCATCGGTAATCGGGCTTGGCAGCGAGCGCTTCCTCGAACGACGAGATGGGTTGGTAGATCACGCCGTCATAAAAGCGCGGCGTGGCCGTGACCATGCTCGCGGGGTGCTCGACCGGCTTCACTTTCCAGATCAAGCGGCCGTTATCGGCGTCCAGCGCATAGATGGCTGCCCTTAGATCGCCGAAGAAGACGGCCGGGGTTCCGTTCGCATCGCCGAATGTCACACCCGATCGAACGCCAATGTCAGCCTGAAATCGCCAGCGCATGCACCCGGTTGCCGCGTCAAGCGCGTAGACAGATCCATTCTGCGCGGTCGTGAACAACCGCCCCCCTATTATGACGGGCTGCGCGCGCGCCACCCCGACCTCGCCCAGATTGAACGCCCATTTCAGCTTGAGCTTCTTGACGCTGCCGGCCGAAAGTCCGGCTGCGGCCGCATCCTCAAAGCGCGTATTGTTCGCGTTCGGGCTCCAACCGTTCCATTGCGGCCCGCTTGCGTCCAGCGGCGCGCTTGCGCGCTCTTTGCACGCCGGAAGAGAGACTTGCGGTACGGCCGGCGCGGATAAGAAGGCAGTCAGACAGCCTGCCGCGACACTGAGCATTACGATCCTGACTGCGCGCACCGGGTTTCCTTTCGCAGATTGAGGTCGCCGCCTTCGAGTGGCTAACGCGGAGGACCGTTCCTTTGTTGCCGATCCCATTTTTTGGGCTGCCTCCCATCCGAGGAGAAAATCGTAGTAGACTTGCACGTGCCACTTTTGGGGTGGAGATGTTCGGCTGCGCCTTCCAACAAGGCGCCGGGTGTCGCAACGATCTATTATCCGCGCGCGCTTAAATCAGGGAGGAATTCCATGAGGCAACTCATTTCATTAATCGTGCTCGCTTGCGCGCTGGCGGATCCGGCGCTCGCCCAGCTCCAGGACAAGCCGGTACCGATGGACAAGGCTCCGTTCCACATTCCGGTCTTTTCCAACGACTACATCATCTTGCTGAACGTCAATATTCCGCCCGGGCGCAACACCGGCTACCACATCCATTATGCCGACTCCGTGTCGGTGAATCTGACGCCGGCCTCACAGACAAACCAGAATTACGGCTCCTCCGAAGTGAGCGCGCCGGGTACGGGCGGCGAAGGTGAACCGGGCCGTGTGACGTTTACGAATATAACCAAAAACGGCCCGCGTACGCACAAGGCGAGCAATGTCGGCCCGACGCCATTCCACAACATCTCCTTCATCCTGAAGGATCGCGGGCCGGCGGAAACCAGCGTGTCGGACCGCTCCGGTATCGCCGGCTACACGCAGATCATGGATAACGCGCGCATCCGTGCCTGGCGCGTGGTTCTCAAACCGGGACAGGCGACCGGACAGATCACGCAAACGGCACCGGGACTGCGGGTGTACGTCCGCGGCGGCGTGCTGGCCGAAATAGTGCCCGGAGCAGCCGATCGCGGCATGGCTCCGTACGAAGGCGATTTCATCTGGCAGGATGCCGGGCAGACCAGGGCGGTGAAGAATACCGGCACCACCCTCATCGAATTCGTCGAGTTCGAGCTGAAATAAGGATTCAGTTGACGCGGCGATAAAGTACCCACTGCCTGCCGGACAGGCCCCAATAAGAGAATGTCTCTGTTCGCCTGAATCGCAGCGCGCATCTGGGAAACGTCAGATTAGCCAGCGTATAGGCAAGAATCGGATCATCGGGACTCTCGACGATGTACCAGTCCGGCGGATGATTCGTGCACCAGTCCCTGATACGAATGTAGTCTGCCCGGATGCCGCGCTTATGACTGTAGAAGTTGACAACCATTGGTGTACGAAAATCGTGATCGCTGCCGTAAACGATCCATCCGCTTTCGATCATTGCGCTGACCGCCGTTGAGTAGTGCCCCCGTCCTTGGGAGAAAAAATGATAAAGCGATATTGCATTCCCGCACACAATCGCAGTCAACGTCAGTGCCGCAGCCGATCGATAAAGCCCGCCCCTGAGCCAGGCACCGGTCACGAGATCCGCGATGAAGAGAAGGAACATGATTCCACTGAACAGGAAATAGCGCGGAAACTGCGTATTAGGTACACGGGCTGCGAGTACCGCTGTCGGCAATATGATCACGGAAATGACGTAGAGGCTGAAACGACGATCGGCGCGATTACGCCACACGGGCGCCGATACGAGAATCAGAGCCATTACCCCGACGAAACATACCGCAGCCGGCACGCTGTCCGGCAACCCGACTGTCAGCCTGATCAGTTCACCTAACGCATTTATAGCGCCGGTGAAGTCGAAGGGATCCAGGCCGCCAATGGCGAACTTGTTGGGAACGCTGCGCACGCTTACAACAAATCCATACCGCAAGGCGACGTAACCTACGGACCCGGCAATCGCGATAGTCCAGACGAAAGCAGGAAGTAATATAAAAAAACCATTTCCTGCAGCTTTACCCAGACCGGCAGTGCGCCGCCAGATCACGAAGAGCGTCCATATTCCGAAGGCGGCCGCCGGAATTACCATGGACAAGTGAGAAAGGAGGCCAAGCCCAATGGCAAGGCCAAACCCCTGGCGATTGATCCAGCTGGGCCGACTGAATTCCCTCTGCAAGAAAAAGAGAGCAAGGAGCGTGAAAAGGATCAGACCCGAGTAGCCGCGCGCTTCCGATCCATAGTGGACGACCGGATAGGATACGGCGAACAGCAACATTGCGCATAATGCCCCGAGAACCCCATCGCGCCATAAAATGAGTCCTGCGGCGACCACGGTGGCGATCCCAAGTGCGATTGACATGCCCCTTAGCAGGATCGGCGCTGCATTTGGACCAATCATATAGAGATACATCGAATTCAGAACGTGATTATTGTCGCTGTTGATGCCCCACATAATCTGGCCGAACGATTTTACGGGCTCGAGCAAAACCAACGACCAAATCTCATCGAGCCATAGATCTCCGCGCGCGCCGTAGATTCGAAGGATGCCGCCGAGGCCCACCAGAGCGACGGCCGCCATGGCTTGCCAGGCCATAATTTCCACTGGCTCATAGCGGCTTCGAAGCGTCAAACGTTCGACAAGCATTCATCACCGATTATCGGCGGCATAATGCGGGAATACCCTAGATGAATTCCAAATTGTGGTGAAAATTCGCGTTTTTCAGGCTTGCCTACGAGACAGGGCGCTGTGCGGACGGACGCAGGCCCTGCGCCGCCATCTGCGCGTTCGTTCTGGCAAATTCCCCGTGATGAAGGCGCGCGGCTTCGTCATAGGCGTCGGCAGCCTCCTGCGGGGTAGAATAGACCCCATGTGAATTCTCCTGCCGTTGACGGTGATTTCTGCTCTCCACTTGCTGCGGTGGCGGTAGATGCCTTTGAAACCCCAGCGGTTGCGGCGTCGGGCGACATTGCGAGTGTTTTGCGCATGCGAGCATTGGCGCAAGTTGACGATACGATTATCCGCCGGATTTCCGTTTATGTGATCGATTTCACCGATCGGGTGTTCCCCATGAACATGGAGCCACGCGAGCCGATGAGCGCGGTGGGCGGCTCCGTCAATACGGATCATGTGATAGCCGCCGGTGTGCAGGGTGCCGGCTTCCGATCCCGCGGCCACGCTTCCTCGCGCTTCGCGCCAATAAAAAAGCCCCGTTTCCGGGGCGTAATCGAGCAGTTCTCTGAGCTGCTCCGCGGTGAGGCGGAGCTTCGATTCGCTCAACATGCGGGTGACCTTTCCAAAAGAAAGCGCCCGTCAGCCGGCGCGGGCTCCGGGCGCGGTTTGGGCGCTTATTGCCTGATTAGCTCGAACTCATGTGGCCTGTGACAAACGGGCCGAGGAACGCATTTTTTTAAAATGTTCCTGATCGTGTTCCCGCCCTGCAGCCGGATCTGGCGTTCACGCCAGCGCCCGGGAGCGCCGCTGACTTGATTTGTCGAGGAAAAAACAAAAGCGCCCGGCGGCCAATCCTGGCTCCGGGCGCAATACGACGTAACCATGTGCACAGTACTCGATCCGCATCAGCCGGGTCAAGCGCGGCGGCTGCCAGGGATCGTGTTTCTTGCAATGTTACCGAAAATGTTCCTGAGGACCAATGTTGTCACGGCCGCTTCTGTTTGAAATAACTCAAGTCCGGAGCCGGCTGGTCCTTCTTGGTAGGCATCAGCTTGCCGTCGCCGCTGACGTAGTACGCCTCATTGCCGATGAACACCAAGGCGGTGCCTTCCGTGCAATAGGTTTCGACCCATTCGGGATGCGGATTGGGCCGCCGGATATATCTCTTGTCCACTGTCCAGGGCCGCGTCAGCGCATGATCGACGACGGTGATTTCATCGTGGAGAACATTGGGATCGCTGCGGTCGACGTAAATGCGCTCCCGGAAGATCGATTGATTGTCGAAATCGAGCGGCAGACCCGATGCGTCGTAAGCGCGAGGCCCCTTGAAGCCGCGCGTTTCCACTTCGAGCAGGTCGTAGCGGCCGTCACCGTTGGCGTCGATCCATCGGCCGATCGAATAGCCTGAATAGGTCGGCTCGATCTCCTTGGGCCAGTCGCGCCCGTCGGTGTAGATGCGGCGGTAATGATCGTTGCCGCCGACCAGAACGTAGGTGGAATAGGGTGTCACGACGATGTCGAGCGGTCTCGTCGCCACCATCATGAACGGCATGCCGGCCGGCAGGCACTGGGCGTGACCGATGAAATTGCCCTGACCGCCCTTGGCCTGATCCGCGAGGCTTTGCTCCAGCACCTTGCGATAGTCGGCGGTGAGCGGGGCTTGCTGACCGAATCCCCACGGCCTGGTCTGATCGAACGAAGGCTGCCCGCCGAGGCTGCGTATCACGAACCGCTGCCAGCCGCCGTGCAGGTCCGGGTATTTCGCGTCATCGGCGGCGCTGGCGCCGCCGATGGTTGCTATCAGCGCCGAGGCGAGCAGCACTGTGGCTGCGCCAACCGAGGTTCGGTCCCACATGATCATCCTCCCGGCATGCGGCATCTTTGCGCGTGGCGCCGCACGAAACAGGCGAGAAGTGATACTCCCAGCCTACCGGCCGCGCAATTGCCGCACGCTGGTGCGCGGCATCCGTGGCAGGCCGACCGATCGGGCGAAACATGTTGTAACCTACGGTCCGGACGTGTCCTGCTTTCCGCGTGTCCAATGTGCAAAAGAAGGAGATACCTCATGTCGCTGCCGTCGAAATCTCTTGCCGCTGTTGCGATCGCCACTGCGATCTCGTGCGCCGCAGAAGGGCAGGTCATCACTCACCGCGACATCGGAACCCATATGGCGCTCAAGATGGTCGAGGCGGCGATCGCCAAATGCGAAAAGAACGGCGGCGGCCTCACCGTCGCAGTGGTCGATCGGCAGGGCCAGGTTCGTGCCCTCGCAGTCGCCGACAAGGCCGCGCCTCATCATGTCGAACTGGCGCAGCGCAAGGCCTATACGGCCGTCACTTCACGCCGCTCTTCGGCCGACTGGGCCAAGGCCACCGAGCCCGGCTCGCGGATTGCCGGCCAGCGCAGCATGGCGCGGGTCATCCCCTTGGCGGGCGGGCTCCCGGTCAAGGTCGGCGATGAAACGATCGGTGCGGTCGGCGTCAGCGGCTCGCAGACCGAGCCCGACGAGGTCTGCAGCATGGCGGCCGTGAATGCGGTTGCCGATTCGCTGAAATAGCGACGCTTACTCCGCGGCTGTCCCGAGGACCGCTTCGCGAGGCAGGGCACAGACTCACGGTCCGCGTTGGTCGCGCCGGGTCGGGTTTGAAACCGCCCCTACAGGTATCCCGGTCCGTGCGTGACCTGCCGAGGCTGTTCGCTTATGTGGCCAGCCGACGCGCCGCGGGCGCCTGCTGGATCAAAGTGTGGCCGTATTGTGCCGTCAAGAGGGTTCGTTGAGTTCGAACGAGCCGCGCACCGGCGAAGGGACCACGTTTGATCGAACCTCCAGGGCGATGGGTTGCCAAACAATCTATTCCGGCACGCCTGGCCCTGCTGGTTACAGGCATGGTCCTGCCTCTGACCATCTTCGCAGCCGTACTGGTCTATTACGATTATGAGGGCGACCGCCGGAGCACGTACGACCGCATCCTGCAGATCGCGCGCGGCGTCGCATCCAACATCGATGCTGAGCTCCGTACCGCCATCGATTCGCTGGAGGTGCTTGCGCTCTCGGAGGCGCTGGAACGGGACGATCTCGCGGCCTTCCGGAAACAGGCAGAACGCTTCGTCGAATCGCATTTTCCTCAAGCCAATGTCGTCGTAAGTGACGCCGGCGGACAAGAGCTGCTCAATACTGCTGCCCCCGCAGGAACGCCGCTTCCGCGATATATCCGGACCGACGCGCTGCGACATGTATTCGAGGAGGGCGATCCGCAAATCTCCGGACTGCTGGTCGATCCTGTCCTCCACCAGAACGTCGCGGTTGTGGACGTACCGGTTTGGCGCGACGGCAAGGTGGTCTACGATCTGGCCGCTTCCGTTTCGCTGAGCGTGTTTTTTGCCATCATCATGCATCAGCGACCGGAGCCGGCCTGGACGATTGCCGTCTTCGACCGCCAGGGGACAGTGGTTGCCCGTTCCCGCGATGCTGAGCAATTCGTAGGACGGCCGGCATCGCCGTCGCTTTATTCCGCACTGATGAAGGAGGTCGAGGGGACGCTCGACACCACCACATTCGACGGAATCGTGGTTCTGACCGGGTTCAATCGCGCACCATTATCGGGATGGAGTGTTGCTGTTGGAATTCCGAAATCGTCTTTCACAATTGAACTCTGGCGTTCGATTGCCGGCCTCGCAGCCCTTGGCCTCGTATGCCTGGCTTTCGGGACGTTATTTGCGCTCCGTTTGGCGACACAACTCACGCGTACCCAAGCCGACCGCGAACTGCTGATCAATGAGCTCAACCACCGGGTCAAAAACACCTTGGCCACCGTGCAAGCGCTCGTGGCAAGCACACTGCGACCTTCGGCATCCGTTGCCGATGCAAAACAGGCGATCGATGAGCGAATTGCCGCGTTGGCACGCGCCCATGATGTGCTCACGCACGGACCGTGGGAAAATCCACAGCTGCGCGATCTGGTGCTCAGCATCGTCCAGCCATACCAGAGCGAACACACCAACAGGGTCGATGTATCCGGCCCTGACCTGCGGGTGAACACCCGTTCCGCCGTGGTGCTCGCGATGCTGCTCAACGAGTTAACGACCAATGCAGCCAAGTATGGCGCTTTATCTCGAGTGGGAGGCCGGGTTCATGTCGAGTGGGTCACGACCAAGGACACCAACCCGCCCACATTGCGGATGGTTTGGGTGGAGATGGGAGGGCCGCCGGTTGTATCGCCGATACGCCGCGGATTCGGTTCGACTTTGATCGAGCAGAGCATCACCCGCGAACTGGGCGGCACCTTCGAGAAGAATTTTGATCCGGCGGGTCTTATCTACACGATGATCCTTCCTCTCGAACGGCTCGGTGCCTGAGGGCTGATCAATCCACGCCGTCGGCGCCCGGCACCGCATAGCGCGCAGCGGGGGTTGCGGGCCGGCCTATCGATCCGGTAACCCGCACCGCCCCGGCCGGGCGTGCGCCGAACCGGGCGCGGGCGCGCGCGGCGATCGCTTCGCCGGAAACAGCGCTCGGGTCGCAGGCGTGGCGCCCATTCGCCCGCCGCATCAGATCGACATGAATGTGATTGTAGTGAAAGGCGTTGGAGCCGGGCGCGAGCACGGTCGTGAACTCTTCGCAGGCTGCAGCCTGCACGTCGCGCAGGAAGCCCTGCTCCTCGGGTGAGCCGTTCCAGCCGTCCTTGACCGTGATCGCGCGCCCGTCGGCGAGCGTGAAAGCGGCGATGTCGAGCGCATTGCCGAAGGCATGTTCGGAAATCTGTGCGTGCGGGTCGCCGTTCATGCCGCGACAGGAATAGGCCGAGATCTGCCTGATCTCCACCACCGGCTCGCCGAACCAACGCATTGCCGCTCCCTGCACGGAACTGCCGATCCAGCGATCGAGCGCGGATGTGATTGGACAGGCGAGCGTCGCCGTCGGCATCACCGAGACCGGCCCGGCCGCAGCGGCTCCGCGCCAGGTGGAGGGCGGGCGCAGCTCGTCGCCGTATCCGAGGGCCTCGCTCCCCCCGAGCACGGAGATTTTCAGGGGGAAATCAGCACCGCAGATTCCAGGACCGGTAATGGCGGCGATGCGAACTCTGCCCGTGCCTTCCTGGACGGCGCCTGAATTGAAGCACGCGATTTCAGCGTCGTGCCGCCACGGCTCGCGTTGGGCGAAAATCCAGCCGCTGCAGCCTGCGAGCGCAGCAAGCAAAAGCGGACCACAGGAGCCGACGAGATACCAACGAACTCCACGCACCATGAGGGCGAGAATGCGATCGAGCTTGTTAACTTTATGTTCAAGCCTCGATCGCGGCAGCAACGTGGTTAAGAAGCGCCGAACATCAGCGATCGCAGGGTAGGCAAAATCGCGCCTCTGGCCTCTCCGCTGACACACCCGTTCCCGCGATTTTGCCCACGCTCGCGAAACCTTTCGTCGGAAACCTTGCCGCGCTTGTGTTCCTTGGGCGATTGTCGGACAAGTTCGGGCGACGCCGGATCGCAATTCGGCTCGCGAATTCCATTGTGGCCAGCATGACCTTCGCGGCAATTATCATCGTCTTTGCGCCGGCGACATGCATATTCGCTGTGAAATATATCAGGGCTCACGAGGGGACGCGTTGATGCTTTCCGCGCTCGACCTTACCCGCCGGATCGCGGCCGGCGAGCTCTCGCCCATTGACGTCATCGATCTGTGCGGCAAAGCGATCGCGATGCGTGAGGCCGAGGTCGGCGCTTTTGCGGCTGTCGATCTCGAAGCGGCACGGCGCGAGGCGAAGCCCGAACTCGTGCGCATGCCGCTCTGTGGGCTGCCGGTCGGGATCAAGGACATCTACGACACTGCCGATTTCCCTACTGCCTATGGATCGCAAATCTATGCCGGTCACCGGCCGAAAGCCGACGCTGCCGCCGTCATGCTGGTGCGCCGCGCCGGCGGGATCGTATTGGGCAAGACGGTCACTACCGAATTCGCCGGCCTCGAACCTGCGGCAACGCGCAACCCGCGCAACCTTGCGCACACGCCAGGCGGCTCATCGTCGGGCTCCGCGGCCGCAGTGGCTGCAGGGATGGTGCCGATTGCGCTCGGCAGCCAGACCGCCGGCTCGGTGGTCCGGCCGGCGGCGTTTTGCGGAGTCGCGGGGTTCAAGCCTTCGTTCCGCATGCTGCCCACCGTCGGTATGAAAGGTTTTTCCTGGTCGCTCGATACGGTTGGTTTGTTCGCGGCCGGCGTTGCGGACGTGGCCTTTGCGGCAGCAGCGATCAGTGGGCGCGATTTACGCGTCGATGGCAGAGAGCCCGCCGTGCCGGCAATCGGGCTCCTACGCACGTCGTTCTGGCCTGAGGCAACGAGCGACATGCAGGATGCTCTCGAACGCGCTGCGCGAGCGGCGGCGGCGGCAGGCGCAGAGGTCAAGGAACTCACGTTGCCCGCGCTCTTCGACGAGGCCGCGAGCGCGCATGCAACCATCCAGGATTTCGAAGCCTATCGGGCGCTCGCCTACGAATATGATCGGCAGCGCGAAAATCTCAGCCCGCTGCTTCGCCAACAACTCGAAAAAGCCGCGGCGATCGATCCGCTCGCCTATGATGAAGCCCGGCGCGTGGCCCGGCGCGCGCGCCAGTCATTTGCGACGCTCATGGCCGGTGTTGGGGTCATCCTCACGCCATCGGCTCCAGGCTCAGCGCCTCGCGGGCTTGGCTCAACCGGCAAGCCGACCTTCAACCGGCTTTGGACCTTGCTCGGAACGCCGTGCGTCAATGTGCCGGGGCTGGCCGACGCCGCCGCGCTTCCCCTCGGCGTTCAGGTCGTCGGCCGCTTCGCCCGGGACAGGAGCACGCTGGAAGCGGCCTTGTTTCTGGAACGGGCGCTGGCGCAGCTCCCGGTCGCTTTGCATCAGTGACGCCCCTCGACCCGTAATGCCAGCTGGGCTGGGCCGAACCGTGCTCCAAATCGCTTTGAGAGGGGTATTTCCGCAATATTTCCAAGGATAGGCAGGTATAGATTTCCAAGCGCGAAGCATCTCTGGGGGCTCGATAAAGCGCCTATTAAAATTTTTTATCGCCGGTAAAAGAGGAGCTTTTAAGGCGCAATATCAGCATCTTGACTAGAGTTTCACAGCGTTCACAAGAAGCCCGCCAAGACTTGCCGCAATGCAGCATCTTTCTTGTTTGGCCTTGGCGTCGCGGTCTGCTAGACTTTTCGCCATGTCAACGAGCAGGGAGCGTCAAGTGGGGCTCACCTTGAACCTGAACATGCTGGCCGTCGTGGCCGTGTTCGCGTTCGTAGCTGCGGTCTTGCTGGGAGTGTTCTGAGGCAGCGGCCAAGGCCCTCCGACAGGCGGCCAATTGAGAACCCCGGCGCGCGCACCGCTCCGGGGTTCTTCGTTGATATGTCCGATTAGCGGCAAACTGCAAATTCCTGCCGACATGCTGCGCGGGAAACGCCGCAACAAAGCCGTGCTCCTGCAACACTTGCGCGCGTACACAGTGCAAAGCTGTTGATTTGCACCCTCGGTATTCGCTTGGCCGACGTGGCCGAAATAGGATGTGGAATCAATACGTCGCTGAATCCGCCAGCGGCCCATGTCGTCAAGTTTCTAAGAGGACGCTCGCTGCCATGGCGCTCCAAGGGGAGGCCGGTTCAAAATCGCCAAGTCGCGCCGACGTCCTCGCGCGCTATCGCCGCCTGCGCGAAGTCGCCCTGATGCATCAATGCAAGGCGATGGCCTTCTTGTCCGGGGATGCGATCCTGCATCACGCACGCCGTCTTGGAATGACCACGTATGGCAGCGCTACCAACGACAACTTGGACGGGCTGGCGCTGCCATTGGACCTTGCGATCTATACTGCTCCTGGCGGCCGGCCGCGCGCAATCGATCGTTACGCCAAATCGGCGCGGTTCGCTCCTGGAACCGATCAGGCGCTTGTCCTTGACGCCATGTGCAATGCGTCCTTCGCGATCCTCTCGGCGGAACGCCGCCATCCCTCCGCTGGGTTGATATGCACCGATCTCTTGCGCGATCGCGATCTCTGGCTTGTCAATGAGGTCGTCGAAAAATCCGCTGCCAAGGGCTCGGCTTTCGCAGCACGTTATTTCAGTCCCGCCGGTTTCGCGATGATGACCGGCACGCCGATGCCGGTCGATGTCCATCTGCTCGCGAGCGCGCTCGAGGGCGAGCCGCAACTGCTGCGCAAGCCATGCACCGAGGCCATCAATGATTGGCGCTTTGCCGAAGCCATCTATCGCGCCGCGCTCGCACAGGCCGCCGCAGAACGGGATGTTAGGGCATTTTCCGTCGGAATTACACGCGGCCGGAATTCTCGTTAATCACCTCAACCGTCCGCCGGGCAATGTCGCGCATCAGCCCGATCTCGTTGAGGTCGCGGCCTTCCGCGACCGCTTGGGCAACGAGCGCGAGTTCGCGCCAGCATAACTCATCCTGCGGGATCGCCTGGCGCATCCACGCGGCAGTTCTCAGCAACAGGTCTGCCCATTTTTCACGACGGCGTTCGATGACGCTCTGCAATAGATAACTGGCAAGCTTTTTGCGGTCACGGCCGCCGGCACGCTGCACCGCATTTGCCACTTGCGGGTCGTCCTCGAACCAGGCTTCTGCGATGACTTCAAGATCGGGGAGTTCGCCGCTGTTGCGCAGCACCGATGCGAGGGCGCCGGGCTCGCGCATCGGCTTTGGGATTTCCGCGACGAGCCCGGCGAGCGTTTTGCGGAAATCCTTGCGCGCCGGCTGCCAATCGGCGCCGCCGATCGTCTCGGCAACTTCAAGCAAGCCAAGCGGCGGCACCGCTCCTTTGGCGATGCCGCGCGCCATGTGGTCGGCGATGATGTCATCGAGATATTGGCGCGATACCGGCAACGTCGGCGCGCCCATTGCCTCCATGTCTTCCTCCAACCGGCGCCGCCGTTCCGGCTCGCCGCTGAAAGCGTCCGCGACGCCGCCTTTGGTCAGGATCGACGACAGCCGCCTTTTCCGGCCGACCGGCGATATCACCAGGAATGCCTGAGCCTCGGAGCCGTCTATGGCGGAGGCCAAAATCGCCTCGACGACGCCTTGTTCCCACTGCGCGCATTCGATCCCGGCGGCACGCGCCTTGCGGATTACGGCATCGACTTGGGCTCGCTCTTGTTCGGGCCGCCAATTGCGGATCGCGATGAGCCGCCGAACGTCGGTCGCCGTCAGGGAGGCTGCGGCCTGGCCAAGGGCCTCTGCAATCTCGCGACGGATGGCTGCCTCCGGATCGAGGAGAAACAGAACCGCGGCACTGCGCGCTTGCGGATTGCTGTCAAACGCAAGCGTCGTTACCAGCACGGCGCGGTGTTCCGTGGGTCTGCCGTGACCGGCTTCCAGGAGCGCGCCTGCGATCCGGAACGGGTGGCCGCCGCACGCCCTGATGATGCCGGCAAGAGCGTCGTGAGGGTCGTCCGCAACCGGCTCGTCCTCAGCCTCGGCGAGTGCGCGCGTCGCCGCGGCAGCGGCAAATTCGGGCGAAGCCGGGATTTTCGACTCGTGCAGCGCTCCCGAGAGGAGGGCGAGGATGGGCCCGTCGAGTTCGCCTGCTTCCGTCCGGCGGGTGAGATCCGCTTGAAAATCCGCAATGAGCTTGGCGGCATCCGCGTAGCCCCGATCGGTGCGGTAACGCAGATGTTCGAGCAGCCTCTGGAGGACGAAAATGTACCCCAGCGCAAGCGCCTGGTCCTTGCCGGCGGGCGGCATGTGACGAGCCGCGCCCGCGAAGGCGGCAAAGATTTCGCGCGGGGAGCTTTCACAGTAGCTCTCGAGGCCGTCATCGAAACGCGGCGGCCGATCCTTGGCGATCGCGCGCGCAATCTGCTTGGCATAGCGGTCGGTCGGCGAGAACTTTGGCTGGGCTCGGCTCATCGCGCTTTCCTCCGGGAATCGCGCCATGATAACCCGCGGCCTCGTTTGACCCAAGCTCCGGCATCAACCATACTGACGCGGGTTTTCGTTGTAGAGCCGGCAATTCTTCGGGAGGAATTCATGCAAGAACACGTCAAGAGCGAGCCGAAAAAGAGCGAATCGAAGACTCTGAAGAACGAGCCGAAGAGCCTGCGGACTTTCATCGACGATTGCCTTCGGGAGATTCCCAACGAAGTCATTCACATCAGCAAGGAAGTCGACCCCGCCCATTACGATGTGACCGCGATCATCAAGCACCTCGGCGCGCAGAAGAAATTTCCGATCATCATCTTCGACAAGGCGCGCAACCTCAATGGGCGGGTCGGCGACATCAAGCTGACGATGAACTGCGAGATTTCACAGCGCAAGACGCAGATCGCGCTCGGTTTGCCCAAGGAAGCGACACGGCCGCAAATGGCGGAAGCGTGCCTGGAAATGGAAGAGCACCGCATGCCGCCGATCGTGATCGACAAGAAGGATGCGCCGGTCAAGGAAAACGTCAAGACCGGCAAAGACGTCGATCTCTACGAAATCCCCATCATGCGCCATCACGAGATGGACGGTGGCCCCTATATTGTCCTCTCGACGGTGACCAAGGACCGCAAGAGCGGAATCTACAATCTTTCCTATCACCGCATGGAAGTGAAGTCGAAAAACACAACGGCGCTCTATGCCTCGCCTCGGCATTTGTGGAAGATTTTCCGCGACCACGAGGACCACAACCTCGAAATGCCGGTTGCGACCGTGCTCGGCCATCATCCGGCGTTCCATATGGGCGCCTGCTACAGCGGCCCGTTCGAAATCAGCGAATACGACGTCATCGGCGGTTATCTGCGCGAGCCGCTGCGCCTCGTGCCGTCCGAGACCTGGGGCGAGGACCTGCTCATCCCGGCGGATGCCGAGATCGTGATCGAAGGCGCGCTTATTCCCAAGAAGCGCGTTGTGGAGGGGCCATTCGGCGAGGCGCCCGGCTACCTCGGACCGCAACGCTACATGACCTGCGTGGAATACCAGGTCCGGGCGATCAATTACCGCAAGGGAGCGATGTATCAGTCGGTGATTACTCCGGAAGGCGACAAGCCGTGGATGGATCTGCCGCGCGAAGGCGCCTACCTGCGCCGCTGCCGCGAAGCCATTCCCGGCGTGACGGCGGTCTGCAAGCAGGGCCGTCACGCGCACTACAATGTATTCATCTCGATGAAAAAGATGTCGGAGGGCGATCCCGGACGTGCCGCCGCTGCGGCGCTCACCTTCGATCACACCAAGAACGTCTTTGTGTTCGACGACGACATCGACGTGTTCAATCCGACCGACATTCTCTGGGCGCTGGCAACGCGGGTGCAGCCGCACCGGCAGATATCGATTATGCAGCCGCTGTTCCGCGGCAATTTTCTCGATCCCTCGCTGGTCGACGAGATCAAGACTTCGTGCATGATCGTGGACGCGACGCGACCGCTCGATCGTCCGTTCTCGCCGGTCACCAAGTGTCCGGACGACGCCATGGCGCGGATCAAGCTTGAAGATTACGTGTCGAAGGAGGTGCTGCAAAGCATCCCGGCCGACGGGACAAGCTATTGGGCATAGGGGAGGTGGGACGATGGCTCAGGTAGTCGAAGTAACCTGCCCGAAATGCGAAAAGGTCTTCGTCGTCAATCCGCACATGCTCGGATCGGAGATGAAATTTCACTGCCCTTTCTGCGATAACTATTTCGCCGAGAAGGAGAGCCCGAAGATCAGAAAATGAGGGCAGTGAAGGCGCGCGCGCATACCTTGAGCGGGCAAGCCGCGTGGCACCTTACCCGCGTCAGACGCCGCGCCACCGGCGGTAGGCGGCAATCCATTCGGCGCCGGAGGATGAGGGCGAGGGAAGCGGCAGATCGATGATGTCGATCCGCTGTTGCTTGCCGGCGTTCTCGCATACCGCTTTGATGCGGCCGTCATTATCCATCTCAACCCCAACGACTGACACTTCGATGCCTAGCACCCGCGTCCGGAACGGCAAGGCGAGATTCTCGTCGATCATGGTGAAGAAGCCGGTCGCCTGTTCTTCCTCGCCGTAAGCGTCGACAGTGGCCTCCTCGATCAGCTTATCAAGCTGTCGCGTACTCGCGATCGGTCTGTCGGCAGCTTTCCGCTTGCGCGCCATCTGTGTTGCCCTGGGGAAGTCCAGCATAGCCGTACACAGCGCGAAGGGAAATCGTCGGCCCACAGCTCCAGAGGAATGAAGCTGAAGCAGCCGCTGCGGTGCGAAATGGAAGGAGGTTGTGCGATGAGTAAACCGCCGCTGATCCGCGCCGTGAAGGTCAAGTCGCCGGCGACGCTGGAAATCGCCTGGAGCACCGGCGAAAAGCTGACCGTGGACGTTGCGCGTCTTATCAGGCGCTTCAAACTTTATGCGCCCCTGCGAAACGCGTCGCTGTTCGGCAGGGCCAAGGCAGATCCGTGGGGTCACGCCGTCAACTGGCCGAGCGAGATCGACATGGGAGCCGACCAGCTCTATGAGTTGGCGCGCGAGCAGGCGGGAAAATGGGGGCCGGAACACTTCTCCGCCTGGATGACACAACATGACTTGTCGCTCAATGCGGCGGCGGATGCGCTGGGCTTGTCACGCCGTATGACCGCGCATTATCGCACGGGCTCAAGGCCAATTCCCCGCGTCGTGGCGCTCGCCTGCGAGGGGCTGACCATGCGGTGGAGGAAGCGCGTGGCATAACGTGGGCGAGAGCCTTCCGCGAATGCTGGCCCGCGGCACTGCCGCTTTGGTCCTGGCCTGCTTGGCTCTCGGACCGATAGCGGGTGCGCGCGGAGATTCGGATGCAGACAAGGCTGCGATTGCCAAGCGGCTGCAGGACTGGGCCAGTGCCTTCAATGCGCGCGACACCCGCCGCGTGTGCGACCTGTTCTCCCCCGATCTGATTTCAACGGTCCCGGACTCCCAGGACGCCGGCAAGGACGTCGTTTGTGATCGCCTCAGGAAGCTGCTGACCGCGGGCGGCCCGCAACTCTGCTACAGCCCCGACATTCAGGAAATCATCGTATCCGGCGATTTGGCTGTCGTCCGCCTGATCTGGACGTTGACAGCGCGGCACGACGGCGAAACGGAAATCAGCAAGGAATCCGGTCTCGATATTTTCCGACGCCAGCCAGACGGAACGTGGACGATCATCCGCTTCATGGCCTTGCCGATCTCGCAGGCAAAGGAGCTTCGCTAATTGATGGCGGCGAATCAGGAAATTGGGCCGCAATCGGGCAGTACCCGTTTCCTTCGATCCGGGTCGCGGCAAGGGCAGCCCAGCGGGAGGTGAAACCGCGCCGCGAACTCTTCGAAGCGTCCCGTTATCAAGAACAACGCCACCAAGTGCTGGTGCGAGCAGCAGACAGCTGAAAAACAGCGATTTCTATCATAATATCAATATCTTATAGAAGTATCGATTTGCAGCTAGCGTGCATTTCTGCTATGATTTCACGGTTGCCGCCTCGGCACTTCTCTGCTGTGAGGAGACCCATGACCGCACAGATACCCGAGCGGATACTTATCGAGGGTAAGCCGCATTGGTTACATGCGCAGCCGCTCTATCGCCTCCTTGCTACGCGCCGGACCGAAATAGCAGCTCCCGACGCCATGACAACGGCTTGTCATCGCCAGTATGTCGGCACTTGGGATATTGTGGATAGTAAGCTGTGGCTCGTCGACTTGAGTACCTATGGCTACAAGGAGCTGCCGCTCTCGGATGTCATGCGCACTTGGTTTCTGCGACTCGTGCCGGCGAACGGATTTCCAGTATGCGCCGAATGGTTCAGCGGTCACCTTCGCGTCCCGATAGGACCGAGGCTCGTGCGGGGCTTCCACGGTTGGTCCTCGTGGTTCACCCGAGAGCGCGTCATCACTTGCCGGCAAGGCAGGGTAGTTCGCGACCGCGAGGTCGATACACTGGCAATGCTGGAATGGGCGCTGCGCCGCCGAGAAGGTTTGAAGCATAGTCTTGATCCGGAGGACACACCGGGTGGTCCGCTGACCTGGATTACCGACGACGACTACGAGCACCTGCGCGGAGACTGGTGGCCGCCCGAATGGAAGGTTCAGCGCACTCCAACCGCTCTTGGTTCTTGGTTCGTCAGCGGTACATGGTTTAGGCGCCAATGAGCCTCAGGGCGCAAGATCCGCTCAGAATCCTCATTGGGTGGTGGCGCGCCAAAGCCCGACGCAGCACAAATTGACCAATCTGTGACCAGGACCGGAGACTTACGGCGTGGTGAACTGGAACTGGCGCGCCCGGAGAGATTCGAACTCCCGACCCCCAGATTCGTAGTCTGGTGCTCTATCCAGCTGAGCTACGGGCGCTGGCGCAAATGGCGCGGGAAACAGCCGGTCAATAAGGCCGGAAACGCGGCATAGCTATAGGGTTGGGTTCGGGATGGCAAGGGATCGGCCGCCGAAGCCCGGGGCGAGCAACCGTTGTCACTGGACACGCATACGGCTCGCGAATTAACCGCGATGGATGCCGCGGGCATCGCGTCTTTTGACGCGCGATGCCCCCGCCCCGCTCACGCGCGGGCGCGCTGGCCGCGGCGCGCCTTGAGTTCGATGGCGCGGTCCGGGATGGTGAGCCGGAAGGTCGCTCCGATCGTGCCCTCGATAACCGCGATCTCGCCGCCATGAGCGCGAACGAGTTCCGCCGCAACGGCAAGTCCGAGGCCGGAGCCGCCGGTGCGGGTCGAGCCCTGAAACGCCTCAAAGAGATGCGCGCGCGCCTGTTCGGGAACGCCGGGCCCAGTGTCGGAAACCTCGATCACCGCCACGGCGCCTTCGCGCCGGCCCGTGACGCGGATCTGGTCGCGCGCGGGGTCATTGGGCGCGCGGCTCTCAAGCGCCTGCACGGCGTTGCGCCCGAGGTTCGAAAGAACGCGAAACAGATGATCGGCATCGGCATCGACCATGAGGCCGCGCTCGACCGCGCCGATCCAGCGAATCGGCGAAGCGGAATCGAGCCCGAGCATCTCGCGCACTTCGTCGATCAACGGCTCAATCGCAAGCATCCGCCGATCCGGCTGGGCTTCCTGCGCCCGCCCATAGGACAGCGTCGACTCGCAGAAGGCGATCGCCCGCTCAAGCGCCCGCATGAGCTTGGGCGCGAACCGCTGCACGCGTGGATCCGGCAGACTCGCCAGACGGTCCGAGAAGAGCTGCGCGGTCGTGAGCAGATTGCGCAAATCGTGGTTGATCTTGGAAACGGCAAGGCCGAGCGCGGCGAGCCGGCTCTTCTGCTGGAGCATCCCGGCAAGGTCCTGCTGCATGGCGGCGAGCTCGCGCTCGGCAGTGCCAACCTCGTCGCCGCGGCGCGACGGCGTGATGATGCTGGCGGGATCCTCAGGCCGGGTGCGGAATGCGGTGAGATTGGCGGTGATCCGCCGCAGCGGCCGCACGAACAGATAATGCAGGCTGAAGTAAACCAGCGTTGCGGTTATTCCGGAAATCAGCAGCGAGACGAGGAGGACGTTCGCCGAATAATCGAGCATGGCGCGCCGCAGCGGCGCCTCGTCCATGACGATTTCGACGTATTCGCCGCCCATCGGGGCCGGGCCGACGACGCGCATGACGTCATCGTCGCTCGACAACAGCGCTTCGAACGCCCCCATGATCGCCGTGTGCCAGGACATGTCGCGCATATCGACCTCCTGATCGATCGATGGCGGCATGTCGGATTCGGTGTACAGGCGGTGCTGCTGGCCGGTCTTGGTAGCAACAGCGCGCGCGCCAATGCTGCCGAGAATCTGCATGGCCACGCCGTCGGGAATGCCGGTTCCCCCCGGCACTGCCTGGAAAACAAGAGCGGCCGTATAGGCGGCAGACAGGCGATCGTTGAGCCAAGCGAGCCGGAAATTGGCGACCGAAGGCACGTAGATCAGCACTTCGGCGATCATCACGAACAGAATCGTGAGGACGAGAAGCTTGCCCGAAAGCCCCAGGCGCGCAAGGCGGGCGCGTTCCTTTCCTGCCAGCGGCTCTACCATATTTAATCCCGCAAGCGCTGCGCGTGAGTTTCGCCCTACCCCGCTCGCCGCCTCGCGCGGAGCGCTTGGCGGCTCGCGACCCTCCCCCTCCAGGGGAGGGTGGGAGTTTGCGGCCCGGTCATAGCATCCTATTTCATATCCTATGAGTTGCCGGCCCGGTTCAAACGACCGGGATCTGCTCTAAGATACCGCCTCAACGAAAACGCCGCAGCAAGGCTGCAATACGCCGCATCCATGGGTTCATTTCACGCGCCGACAGATAGGTCGTAGCGGCGCGCTTTCCAATCTCCGCCAAAGCGGATGACGGCATTATCATACCGGCAAGCGCTGCAACGTCCAGGCGCTCGCGCACCGCCAGCGACCAGATTGCGATCAGCTCACCGGCGCGGGGACCCACGATAGTGGCGCCAAGGACCGCCCCGCGGCGGTCGGTCATCACTTTAATATGGCCGCACAGATCCCGCTCCGCCTGGGCGCGATCGTTCTCGCGAAAGGGCCAGCGCAGCACGCAAATCCGGCCGTTGCGTCGCGCTTCGGCGTCGGTCAGGCCGACATGCGCGAGTTCGGGATTGGTGCGGATGACGCGCGGAACGACCAGCGGATTGTTCCGTACGGGCTGGCGCAACAGCGCGTGGCGCACGGCGAGCGAAGCCTGATAGCGGGCGGCGTGCGTGGAACGCGGCCCGCCGATCACATCGCCGATCGCATAGACGCGGCGGTTCGTGGTGCGCAGGCTGGGGTCCACCGTGATCCCCAGCTTGGAATGCCTGATCCGCGCCCGATCGAGGTCAAGGCCGTCCAGGTTGGGACGCCGCGCAGCCGCCACCAGGAGATCGGTGGCTTCGATTTTCCTTTCCTGATCGCGATCCGAGAACAGGACGCGAATTCCCGAGACCGACGGCTCGACCCGGGTCACGGTTACGCCGGCGAGTACCTCGATCCCATCGCGTGCCAATTGATCGAGAACGATTCTCGCGCATTCAGAATCCTCCGACGCGAGCGGCCGCATGGCGTCGAGCACGGTGACCTTCGCGCCGAAATCGTGGAAGGCCTGCGCCAGTTCGAGTCCGATCGGCCCCGCCCCGATGACGATCAGGTGCCGCGGACAGCGATCGAGATCGAAGATCGTGTCTTCGTTGAGATGAGGAATTGCCTCAAGCCCGTCGATGTGAGGGGATGCGGGCAGCGACCCAGTTGCGATGACAAAACGCCGCGCCTTGATGTCGATGGCCTCGCCGACCGCGACCGTCCCACGCCCTTTGAACCGTGCTGCGCCTTCTACGACCCGTACACCGAGCCCGATGAACCGTTCCTTCCACGCGTTGGGCGCAACAGAATCTTTGACGCTCTCAATGTGGGCATGAACCTTCTCGAAATCGACGGCGATCTTCGCGGCCAGAACCCCGAAAGGACGTGCCCGCGCCATTGACCGCGCATGCTCGACGGCAGTCATCATGGCAGTCGCCGGCACGGTGCCGCTGTTGAACCAGCTGCCCCCCATTGTGCCTTTTTCGACAAGCACGACCGCAATGCCGAGCGCCGCCCCCGCGGCTGCTGCTTCGAGGCCGCCCGAGCCGGCGCCAATGACACACAGGTCGGGGGTGAGGAGTTCCGCCATGGCACCAAGATTGACGAGAAAGGACGCCATCCCTATAAGCCGCGGGATTTTTCAAGGCCAGCGATGACGCATCGCTGGCCTTTCGCGGCGTTGCGGTGAGGATTGAGCCGATGGTTTCCGGCGGTCCGGCCCGCAAGCAAAGCCTCGGCGACCTCGAGCACCATCGGAGAAACCCGTGAAACGGACCTATCAACCGAGCAAGCTGGTACGCAAGCGTCGTCATGGATTCCGCGCCCGCATGGCGACAAAGGGCGGCCGCAAGGTCCTCGCGTCGCGGCGGGCACGCGGACGTAAGCGGCTGAGCGCCTGATTCGCGGTCTGCGCGCACCGATGGAGCGGTTGCGCAAGCGCGCCGATTTCCTTGCCGCCGCGCGGGGCAAAAGCGCACCGACCCCGGGCTTCATCCTCCAGTCGCGGAATCGCGGCGACAGCGGGTCGGTCCGTGTCGGGTTCACCGTTTCCGGCAAGGTCGGCACCGCCGTCGAGCGCAACCGGGTGCGGCGAAGATTGCGGGAAATTGCCAGGAAGTCGTCCACAACGGAACTCGACGCCGGCCATGATTATGTGCTGATCGGACGGCGCGCTGCATTGTCGCTGCCGTTCGAGCAATTAAATGAGGACCTCAAAGGGGCGTTGCGCCGGCTGCGAGCTTTTGGATGAACGAACACAAGAATACGATCCTTTTCATCGTCTTGTCGGCGATCATCCTCATCGGATGGCAGTTGATATTCGGCCTGCCGCAAATGCAGCAGCGGCAGAAGGAAGCCACGCCAACTTCGCCGCCTCCGGTCACGACCCCTACGCCCGCGCCGCAGGCGCCGACCACGCCCGCTCCAAGCGCCTCGAATGCCCCCACTGCGCCCAGCGCGCCCAATGCGGCGACGCCGAGCGCGCCTACCATGACGCGCGAGCAGTCTTTGGCGCAGTCGCCCCGGGTCTCGATCGAAACCCCCACCCTGGCCGGCTCGATCGCGCTTCGCGGCGGGCGCATCGATGACCTTTCGCTCAAGCAATTTCACGAGACTGTCGATCAATCCTCGCCGCCGATCGTGCTGCTTTCACCGTCCGGCGGCCCGAGTCCGTTCTATGCGGAATTCGGTTGGCTGCCGCCGCAGGGCGTCACTCTGAAGATGCCCGACGAGAACACGACGTGGACGCAAGAAGGCACGGGCCCGCTTCGCGTCGATCGCCCGGTCACGCTGGTGTGGGACAACGGTGAAGGCCTGGAGTTCCGCCGCACGATCGCGGTCGACGACAAATACCTTTTCACCGTCAGGGACGAAATATCGAACAAGGGTGCGACCGCGGTTACGCTCTATCCTTTTGCGCTGATCTCGCGCCACGGCACGCCCAAGATCGAAGGCTACTATGTGAGCTTCGAGGGTCTCATCGGCGTGCTGGAAGGCAAGCTGCAGGAGGAAAAATACTCCTCCCTCGATGACAAGAAGACCTTCTCGTTCCCGGCGACCCACGGCTGGCTGGGGATCACCGACAAGTATTGGGCGGCGACCCTGCTGCCGGATCCCAAGGCCCCCATCAATGCGGAGTTCACTGAAACTCAGAACGGCGTAAAGCGCTACCAGACCTCCTACTCGCTCGAACCCATCACCATCGCGCCCGGCGCCACCGCCGGCAACGAGACCCGGCTGTTCGCCGGCGCCAAGGAGGTCTCGATCATCGATGGTTACAACGAGCAGCTGCACCTCGACCGCTTCGACCGGCTCATCGACTGGGGCTATTTCTATTTCATCACCAAGCCGCTCTTCAAAACCATAGACTTCATCTATCACGGCTACGGCAGCTTCCGCGGGGTCGGCAATTTCGGCATCTCGATTCTCATCGTCACGATGCTGATCAAGCTCATCTTTTTCCCGCTCGCCAACAAGTCGTACGCCTCGATGGCGAAGATGAAAGCGGTGCAGCCGGAGATGATGGCGATCCGCGAGCGCTACGCCGACGACAAGGTAAAGCAGCAGCAGGCGATGATGGAGCTTTACCGCAAGGAGAAGATCAATCCGGTCGCCGGCTGCCTGCCGATGCTGATCCAGGTGCCGGTATTCTTCGCCCTCTACAAGGTGCTGTTCGTCACCATCGAAATGCGGCATGCGCCGTTCTTCGGATGGATCCACGACCTTTCGGCGCCCGACCCGACCAACGTATTCACTCTATTCGGTCTCATCCCCTGGGATGCCGCAGTGGTGCCGGTGATAGGGCCGTTCCTTCACCTCGGAGCCTGGCCGCTGATCATGGGAGTGACCATGTGGGCTCAGATGAAGCTCAATCCGCCGCCACCTGACCCGACCCAGCAGATGATGTTCAACTGGATGCCGGTGATCTTCACCTTCATGCTGGCGCGCTTTTCGGCCGGACTGGTGATCTACTGGGCCTGGAACAACACGCTGTCAGTCCTCCAGCAGAGCGTCATCATGCGCCGCCATGGCGCCAAGATCGAGCTTCTCGACAACATCAAGGCGCTGTTCGTGAAGCGCAAAAAGGCCGAAAGCTAGTCACCGTCATCGCGAGGCAATCACTGTAGGGGCGGGTTTAAAACCCGCCCCTGCAAACGTGCGGGACAAACCCGGCCGTCACGTCAGCTGTCGATGCACTTTTCCCCCGATGAAATCGAAGCCAGCCGCAAATTATTTGCCGGCGAGTGGCGCTTTCTTGCTGCAGCCCCCTTGCTGGCTTCGCTGCCGCCGCCAGGCAGCACCGAGATCGCGTTCGCAGGGCGGTCGAATGTCGGGAAATCGAGCCTCATCAACGCGCTCACCGGACGCCGCGCGCTCGCGCGCACCTCGCAGACGCCGGGCCGCACGCAGGAACTGATCTTCTTTGCCGGCGCCAAATTCGTGCTCGTCGACATGCCGGGCTACGGCTATGCGGCCGCCGCCAAAAGCAAGGTGAAGGCCTGGACCGCGCTGATCCACGATTTCCTCAGAGGGCGTGCCGGTCTCGGTCGAGTCTATGTTCTGATCGATGCCCGTCATGGGCTGCAGACGATCGACGAGGACGTGCTCGCGAGGCTCGACAAGGCAGCTGTGAGTTATCAGCTCGTGCTCACCAAAATCGATCGGATCAAACCCGCCGATCTCGACATGCGCCTCAACGCAACTGCGGCTGCGCTCACCGCGCACCCGGCGGCCTACCCGGAGGCGCTGGCGACGTCTGCATGTACGGGTGACGGAATTCCCGAATTGCGCGCCGCGATTGGGCGGCTGTTGGTGGAGCGCGAAAGCCCGTAGCCCGGATTGCGGGATCGCGGCGATAATCCTGCAACCGACGGACGGCCGTTCCGAAAGCGATCCCGCAATCCGGGGCGAATATTGGGGTGCCCCGGATTACGCGATCGCCCCGGAAGTTCTGTTCTGTTCTACTCGAACAGGGGTGCACGCGATCACGTAATCCGGGCTACGTAACTGACTTCAGGAAACGTTTACGCGCCGCGAAATCCTGGGCTGCCCTGCCCCGGATTGGAGCTTGCGCTCTTAGCGCAAGCTCCAATCCGGGCTACTACCGCCCTTCCCCGCGGGAACCACCCCGGTTAAAAGGCGATCATGACCGTCTCGCCCCACGACATCGCCCATATCCTCTCGGAAGCGCTGCCCCACATGCAGCGTTACGACGAAGAAATCGTCGTCGTGAAATATGGCGGCCATGCCATGGGCGAGGAGGAGATGGCGCGGAGCTTTGCCCGCGACATCGTGCTGATGGAGCAAACTGCCATTAACCCCGTCGTTGTGCATGGCGGCGGTCCGCAGATCGGAGAAATGCTCAAGCGCCTGGGCATCGAATCGCGGTTCGCCGGAGGGCTTCGCATCACCGACGCCGCCACCATCGAGATCGTCGAGATGGTACTCGCGGGCTCGATCAACAAGCAGATCGTCGGCTTCATCAACGAGGCGGGCGGCAAGGCGGTCGGGTTATGCGGCAAGGACGGCAACATGGTCGTAGCCCGCAAGATCGGCCGCCGCGTCGCCGATCCCGGCTCCAATATCGAAAAGGTGGTGGACCTCGGCTTTGTCGGCGAACCCGAGAAGGTCGATATCACCGTGCTCAATCAGATTCTCGGCCGCGAGCTCATCCCGGTGCTGGCGCCGCTCGCGACATCCGCCAAGGGCGATACCTATAATATCAATGCCGATACCTTCGCCGGCGCGATCGCCGGCGCACTCAAGGCCAAGCGGCTGCTGCTCCTGACCGATGTGCCCGGCGTGCTCGACAAATCGAAGTCGCTGATCAGGCAGCTTTCGGCGGGCGAAGCGCGCCGCCTGATCGCCGACGGGACCATTTCTGGCGGCATGATCCCGAAAGTCGAGACCTGCCTCTACGCGCTCGACGCCGGCGTGGAAGGCGTTGTGATCCTCGACGGCCGCGTGCCCCACGCGGTGCTCCTGGAGCTCCTCACCGACCACGGCGCCGGCACGCTGATGATGCGGTGATTGATGCCCCTCACCCAGCGCTCGCTTCGTCTTGAGGACCCCCGCATGCCCGCCATCGACGCCCGTGGCTTCGCTCAGGTCGAGACCTGGGTATTCGATCTCGACAACACGCTTTACCCCCACCACGTGAACCTGTGGCAACAGGTGGACGAGCGCATCCGCGATTTCATTGCCGATTTTCTCAAACTCACCCAAGAACAAGCCTTTTGGCTGCAGAAAGATTATTACAAACGCTACGGCACCTCCATGCGCGGCCTCATGACCGAGCACGGCATGGCGCCGGACGATTTCCTCGATTTCGTGCATCGCATCGATCACTCGCCGCTGGAGCCGAATCCTGCGCTCGGCGCGGCCATCGCAAAGCTTACCGGCCGCAAGCTCATCTTTACCAACGGCACGCGCCGGCACGTCGAGGCGGTTCTGGGACGGCTCGGGCTCCATCAGCATTTCGATGGTGTGTTCGACATCGTCGCGGCTGCGCTCGAGCCCAAGCCTTCGGCGCAAACCTACGACCGGTTTCTGGAGGTGCACGGCGTCGATCCGCAAGCGGCTGCGATATTCGACGATCTTGCCCGCAATCTCGCGGTGCCGCACGCACTCGGCATGACGACGGTGCTGGTCGCGCCGGATCACACCCGCGAGGTCTTCCGCGAAGCCTGGGAGCTCGAAGGGCGCGATGCTCCCCATGTCGATCACGTCACCGACGACCTCGCCGCTTTTCTCGAAGCAATTTGCGCGACACGAGCCGGAACGCCATGAACGATTTCTCGGGAATCAACGCCGGAGAACGGCGCGCCGCGGATTTCGTGGCTGCAATCGAGGCTGCCGGCAAACGCCGCACCACAGCAAATGGCGCCGACGAAGTCGTGTGGCGAATCTGGGGGCGCGGCGATCCGCTCGTGCTGCTGCACGGAGGAACCGGGAGCTGGCTTCACTGGGTGCGCAATATCGAGCCGCTCGCGCGCGATTTCATGCTGATCGTTCCGGACCTTCCCGGCTCGGGCGAATCGGGCATGCCGGCCCGTCCGATCTCGGCTGAAACGATTGCCGCGGCGCTGCGTCAAGGACTTGCGGCCCTCATTGGTCCCGAGACACGCTTCACCATTGCCGGTTTTTCCATGGGCGGCTTGATCGCCGGCTATCTCGCATCCCAGTCCGGCAGCCGCGCGGAATGCCTTGTCCTCGTTGGCAGTTCCGGCACCGAGGGGACGCGCACCCCGATGGAGCCTCTCGTCTCGTGGCGCCGACTCGCGACCGACGAGGAGAAGCGCGCCGTGCACAGGAAAAATCTGGGAATCCTGATGCTCCACGACCAGCACAAGATCGACGACCTTGCGGTCCATGTGCAGAGCCGGAACGCCGAGCGATCGCGAGTACGCGGCAAGCACGTCTCACATACCGGCGCGCTCTCGCGGTGTCTGCCGGGATTTTCGGGGCGGCTGGCCGGCATCTGGGGCGAATTCGATGCAACCGCGGCGCCCTATCTCGCCGAGCGGCGGGACCGGCTGCGGCAATTCCGGCCGGACGCCTCCTTCGATATTTTCCCGGGCGCCGGACATTGGGTGCAATACGAGGCCCACCAGGCATTCAATCGGCGGCTGCGGGAATTGGTGAATAGCGAATAGCGAATAGTGAGTAGTGAGTAGTGAGTAGTGAGTAGTAGGCCAGCGACCAGTCTTCTTCCATTCGCTATTCGCTATTCGCTACTCGCTATTCGCTCCCTACTCGCTCACGGAGAAACCGACCCTCATGTCTCACTCCGAGCTTGCCAGGATCATCGAAGATGCGTTCGATAAACGAGATGGGATCGGTCCCGCGACCAAGGGGCCGGTGCGTGAGGCCGTCGAGAACGCGCTCGATCTTCTCGACCGCGGCGAGGCGCGGGTTGCGGAGCGAGAGGGCAACGGTCAGTGGACCGTCAACGCGTGGCTCAAGAAGGCCGTGCTCCTCTCGTTCCGGCTCAACGATATGAGCGTAATCCCCGGCGGCCCGGGCAGCGCCGTGTGGTGGGATAAAGTCGCGTCCAAGTTCGATGGGTGGGACGAGCCGCGCTTTCGAGCCGCGGGATTTCGCGCGGTCCCGGGCTCCGTGGTGCGGCGCTCAGCCTATCTGGCGCCGGGCGTGGTGCTCATGCCCTGCTTCATCAATATCGGAGCTTACGTGGACCAAGGCACCATGGTCGATACCTGGGCGACGGTGGGCTCCTGCGCGCAAATCGGAAGGAACTGTCACATTTCCGGCGGCGCGGGCATCGGTGGCGTTCTCGAACCATTACAGGCCGGCCCGGTGATAGTGGAGGACAATTGCTTCATCGGGGCGCGCTCGGAAATCGCCGAGGGCGTGATCGTGCGCGAGGGAGCTGTGCTCTCCATGGGAGTGTATATCGGAGCATCGACCAAAATCGTCGACCGCGAGACCGGCCAAACTATCCAGGGCGAGGTACCGCCCTATTCGGTGGTGGTGCCGGGATCGCTCCCCGGGAAATCGACTCCGGGAGGAGCCGCGCGCCCCAATCTCTATTGCGCGGTGATCGTCAAGCGCGTCGATGAGAAGACGCGCGCACGCACATCGATCAACGAACTGCTGCGCGACTGACATATGGCCGCAGATCCGATTGAAATTGCGCGCGCGCTGTTGCGCTGTCCGTCGGTCACGCCGGCGGATGCGGGCGCGCTTGGCGTAATCGAAGACGTATTGAAAGGGAGCGGGTTTAGAACCCATCGCGTAACATTTGCCGAGCCCGGCACTGCACCGATCGAGAATCTCTACGCGCGCATCGGGGTCAGCGCGCCGAATCTCGTCTTTGCTGGTCACACGGACGTGGTGCCCGCGGGCGATGAAGCGAAGTGGGTGCATCCTCCATTCGCCGGGGATGTCGTCAATGGCATGCTTTATGGTCGCGGCGCGGTGGACATGAAGGGCGGTATCGCCTGCGCGCTGGCGGCGGCGCTCGATTACCTCGCCGCGCAGCGCAACGGGCCAAAGGGGTCGATCTCGTTTCTGATTACCGGTGATGAGGAGGGAATCGCCGTCAATGGCACAGTGAAGCTGCTTCGATGGGCCGCCGATCATGGCGAAATATTCGATCGCTGCATCCTGGGCGAGCCGAGCAACGCGACGGCGATCGGCGATACCATCAAAATCGGCCGTCGCGGCTCGCTCAACGGCACTCTCGTCGTTACCGGCAGGCAGGGGCATGTCGCCTATCCGGAACGCGCCGACAATCCGGTACGCGGTCTGGTGAGGCTGCTTTGCGCCTTGACGGCGGAGCCGCTCGACCGAGGTTCGGACAATTTTGCGCCTTCGAATCTGGAATTCACCTCGGTCGATGTCGGCAACACGGTGGTCAATCTCATTCCGGGCGAAGCGCGCGCGCGCTTCAATATCCGCTACAACGATTGCCACAGCCAGTCTGCGATCAAGGCGCTGATCGAGCGCCGAGCCCGGGCCGCGGCCGGCGATCACGTGCGCTTCGACATCGAATGGCAGCCCTCGAATGCCGAAGTCTTTGTCACCAAACCTGGACCATTCACCGACCTCGCGGTCGAGGCCATCGCGGAGGTGACCGGACGCCGCCCTGCACTCTCGACCACCGGCGGCACTTCCGATGCGCGTTTCATAAAGGAATATTGCCCGGTGCTCGAATTCGGCCTCGTCGGCCAGACGATGCATCAGACCGATGAGCATACCGCCGTCGCCGACTTGGTAACGTTGACCGCAGTGTATCGGAGAATCCTAGAGAAATATTTCGCTTCCTCGCCGTAGCCCGGATTGAGTGGCGCCTTCACGCGCTCGCCAGTCGTAAAGCCCTTTACGCGCCGCGAAATCTGGGGCAGCCGGTCCCGGATTTCCGCTCGCCCCAAAAGGCGAGCTTCAATCCGGGCTACAGGCTGCGCGCGTACCGCTTCAATAATCCACCCGGACGAGGTAGAGCCCGTCCGGCGGTGCCACAGGGGCGCAGGCGCGGCGGTCGCAAGCCGCAAGCGCGGCCGAGAGATCGTCCGCTGTCCAGCGCCCCTCCCCGACAAAAACCAGCGCGCCGACCATCGAGCGCACCTGACTGTGCAGGAACGAGCGCGCGGAGGCGGCGATGCGCACCTCCTCGCCTTCGCGCTCGACGCCGATGCGATCAAGCGTCTTTATCGGGGATTTTGCCTGGCACGCGGCGTCACGAAACGTGGTGAAGTCGTGCCGGCCGAGGAGCCGCAGCGCAGCAGACTGCATGGCCGCGTGATCAAGCGGCCACGGCCGCCGCCAGGCCTTGCCGCGGGCCAACGCCAGATCGGCGCGGCGGTTGATAATTCGATAGTGATAATGACGTTGCCTCGCCGAGAACCGCGCGTCGAAACTTTCCGGCGCCTGTTCGGCGGCGAGCACCGCGATCGGGTGCGGACGCAGATGCGCGTTGAGCGCATTACAAACGGTGTCGGCTTCCCAATTCTTGGAGAGATCGACATGGCCAACCTGCCCCAGCGCGTGCACGCCGGCATCGGTCCGTCCTGCCCCGCGCACGCGAACGCGCTCGCCGCAGAAAGCCTCGACTGCGTCCATGAGCAGCCCCTGCACCGACAACCCCGCGGCCTGGATTTGCCAGCCCACGAACGGAGAGCCGTCGTATTCGATCAACAATTTATAGCGCGGCATGGACTCAACCGAGACGGACACCCGGCGCGATCGGGGTCCCGCGCAGGAACTCATCGGCCTTCATGGCGCGCCGTCCGGCCCGCTGCAGTTCAAGAAGGCGCACTGCGCGCTCTCCGCACCCTACCGTCAGATGCTCATCGAGCACCACGCCAGGCGGGCCCGGGCCCTCTGCCAGGGCGGTGCGCAGGACCTTGACGCGAACCGGCTCGCCTCCAATTGCAAGCTTGAACCAGGCGCCCGGAAACGGCGACAATCCGCGGACGAGGTCGTGCACATTCCGCGCCGACTTTCCCCAATCGATGCGCGTCTCCTCGTTATCGATTTTCGCCGCATAGGTGACACCGATCTCTGGTTGTGGGCTGAGCGTGAGCGAGCCGCGCTCAACCGCTGCCAATGCGCGCACCATGAGATCGGCGCCCAGCCGGGCAAGCTGGTCGTGGACTTCGCCGGCTGTCGCATCCGGCGCAATCGGAATTCGCTCCGCCATGGCGATTGGACCGGTGTCGAGGCCTTCGGCCATCTTCATCACCGTCACGCCCGTTTCGGCGTCGCCCGCCATGATGGCGCGATTGATCGGCGCGGCGCCGCGCCAGCGCGGCAGGAGCGAAGCGTGCAAATTGAACGCGCCGAGCGGCACCGCATCGAGAATCGGCTTGGGCAGGATGAGGCCGTAGGCGACGACAATCGCGGCGTCGGCTCCATGCGCGCGAAACACCGCCTCGGCTTCCGCGGTGCGCAGGGTCTTCGGTGTGAGGACCGGCACGTCAAACTGTCGCGCTTGCTGCTCGACCGGGCTCGGCGACAATCCCATGCCGCGCCCCTTGGGTTTCGGCGCACGGGCGTAGACGGCGACGACTTCATGGCCCCGGCCCACGATTTCGCAAAGTGTTGGAACCGCAAACTCGGGCGTGCCCATGAAGACGAGGCGCAGGGACATTGCACTTCAATTGCTCAATGACTATTGCTGGCGTCGAATGGATTGATAATGGTCAGTCCCAGGTCCGCAAAATCATTCGTATCTCTCGTCGCCAAGGCCGTTCCCTGACTTACGGCGATTGCAGCTATCAAACAGTCCATCGGCGCCATTCTCCGGCCGATCCGTTCGCGCTTCACCGCTAAGCGGCCAAATTCGGCGGCAGCCGCGGCATCAAGCGCAAGGATTCGATCTCGATAGCCCTCCTCCAACCGATCAATAGCACTTTTGAGACGCTCCTTACGGCGACCGGCGGCCAATCGCTCGATGCCATAGCGCAGCTCCGCAAGCACAGGGGTGCAAAGATACAAGGAATCTTCCCGCTGTGAGTCTACCCATTCCGCCACAGTCGGATCGGGCATTGGTCGCCACATTTCTGAGACCACGTTAGCGTCAAGAATTATCATTGACCATCAGTCAAAATTGGGTGGTTTTGGAAAATTGCCGTGGTACTCAAATACAAGATCATCTCCTCGATCTTCAGGTTCCACGAGGCTTCTCATCCACTCGGCCATGCTTGGCTTCGGCTTGGGAACGACGAGAGCTTTGCGCAGCAATAATTTGGCTTCTTCCGACAGACTACGGCCGTTCGCGCGCGCCCTATCCTGAAGTTGCCGCTTCATGCGCGCGGGCACATTGCGTATCAGCAGATCTGACATCAGTCGTCTCTTTTAAGGTCGGACGGTTTCGGATCATCAACTCGATATTCGAACACCAAATCGTCACCGCGGTATTCAGGCGGCACCAGGTTACGCATCCAGTCCCATAGATTAGCTTCGGGCTCGGGGGCGAGCGCTTTTTCAAGCAGCGATTTGGCTTCGTCCGAAACGGTCCGGCCATTCTCGCGCGCCCTCGCGTGGAGTTGCCGCTTTATCCGGTCAGGTACATAGCGTATGAGCAGATCTGACATCGGACTCGCCCTTGATATCACTAGTATCAAATTTTACCGTTTGTACAAGTATCGATCGCGGCGCTTGTAGGAGAATCAGCAATCACGCTTCCGCGTGCTTTGCCGCCTTGGTGAATTTCTTGAGAATGCGGCTGCGCTTGAGGCGCGAAATGTGATCGATGAACAGCACGCCGTTGAGATGATCGATCTCGTGCTGGACACAGGTCGCTAGCAGCCCGTTCGCGTCGAGCTCCTGCTCGTTGCCGTCGAGATCGAGGTAGCGTACACGCACCTGGGCGGGACGTTCGACGTCCTCGTAGAATTCCGGGATCGACAGGCACCCCTCCTCGTAGGTCGCCGTCTCGTCGGATTTCCACAGGATTTGTGGATT
This sequence comes from Xanthobacteraceae bacterium, assembly GCA_036557705.1. Lineage (GTDB taxonomy): Bacteria > Pseudomonadota > Alphaproteobacteria > Rhizobiales > Xanthobacteraceae > VAZQ01. The sequence goes on along the minus strand of DATBHB010000155.1, from coordinate 41,358 downwards.
GACGAAAATGCGCGGTTCCTGGGGCCCCTCCTTCTTGGAGAGATCCATTGTGAAGACGCGCGCGGGCACGCCCACCTGGATCGCCGCAAGGCCGATCCCCGGCGCGTGGTACATGGTCTCGAACATGTCGTCGACGAGCGCTCTGACTTCACGGTCAAGCGTCTTTATCGGCTTTGAAACGAGCCGCAGCCGCTTGTCAGGCAGTTTGATGATTTCGCGAAGCGCCATGGCCGCGATGTATGCGGTAGGCCAAAGCTGGTCAATGTAGCCGCCTGCCGGCTCTGCACACGCCGTGGCGGCGCCCTGACTCGAAAAAGCTGGAGCCGAAGTGCCGCTCGCTTGATTTTGTGTTCTCTTTTTGTTCTAATCGCGAATCGGGGTAATATTTTCAAATGATGAATGATCTCGCGCATCTCAGTCTTGCCGTCCTCATCCTTGTCGTCAGCATCGCCGCCATCACCGGCATCGCGATTGCTGCGGCCCGCATCCTGCGCCATCGCGATGCGGAGACAGCGGGCAGCCAGATGGCCGAACTCGCGCGACTCCAAGTTGAAACCGCCGCCCGCATCGATACCATGCGCGACATGCTCGCCGGGCGGCAGGCGGAACTGCACCGCGCCGTCAACGAACGGCTCGATTCGGTCGCGCACCATCTCAGCCAATCAGTCACTACAGCGCGCCAGCACACGGTCGAGGGACTCCAGCGGCTCAACGAGCGCCTAGCGGTGATCGACGGCGCCCAGAAGCACATCAGCGAACTCGCCTCGCAGGTGACGTCGCTGCAAAGCGTGCTCTCTGACAAGCAGCAGCGTGGCGCCTTCGGCCAGCGCCGCATGGAGATGATCGTTCAGGATGGTTTGCCAAAGGGCTGCTACGAGTTCCAGTTCGGGCTTTCGAACCGCAGCCGGCCCGATTGTGCGATTTTCCTGCCCGACCGGCGCCCGCTGATCATCGATGCGAAATTTCCGCTCGAGGCCGTCACGGCGTTTCGCGATTCCAAGAGCGACGACGAGCGCAAGCAGGCGGCAGCCCGGCTGCGGGCCGACATCGGGCGGCATGTGACGGATATTGCCGACAAATACCTCATTCCCGGCGAAACTCAGGATCTGGCGCTGATGTTTGTCCCCTCGGAGTCGGTCTATGCCGAGCTGCACGAGGGTTTCGACGACGTCGTGCAGAAGGCGTTCCGCTGCAAGGTGGTGATCGTATCGCCCTCGCTCCTCATGCTCGCCATCCATGTCATCCAGTCGATCCAGAAAGACGCCCGGATGCGCGAGGCAGCCGACAAGATTCAGGCCGAGGTCGGGCTTCTCATGGGCGATGTCAACCGGCTGCACGAGCGCGTGCTCAAGCTGGCGCAGCATTTCGGCCAGGCCAATGAGGACGTGCGGCAGATCCTGGTCTCGGCCGAGAAGATCGAGAAACGGGGCGGGCGCATCAAGGACGTCGAGTTCGGGGATGGTGAAGAGGCGGCGGAAGACATCCTGCCCGCGGCGATCCCCCGCAGGCTCCAGGCCGGCGAATAGCTGTACTTACGCCATCTTGTTGCGCCATCCGGAGCCCCATGACGCTCGCCCGCGATCTTGGCCCAAGCCGCTCGACCCTGGGCGACGCCCTTGCGGTCTATCTCAAGCCGCGCGTTCTCGTCGTGCTGTTCCTCGGCTTTTCGTCGGGGCTGCCGCTGGCGCTGTCGGGATCCACCCTGCTTGTGTGGATGCGCGAATTGGGGGTCGATCTCGGTACTATCGGCCTCTTTGCTCTTGTCGGCACGCCTTATGCGATCAAGTTCTTGTGGGCGCCGTTGATCGATGCGCTCGATGCTCCGCTCTTCTCCCGGCTGCTCGGCCGCCGCCGCGGCTGGCTGTTGCTCTCGCAACTGACGTTGATGGCCACCATTGTGTTGCTCGGCTTCTCCGACCCCGCGGAGTCGCCGGCGACGGTTGCGATTTGCGCTCTGCTCGTGGCGGCTGCTTCGTCTACACAGGACATCGTGATCGACGCTTTCCGGGTCGAAAGCCTCGAGCCAAACGAGCAGGCCGCCGGGATGGCGTCGTATGTGGCCGCTTATCGCGTCGGAATGCTGGTTTCGACCGCTGGAGCGCTGTACCTCGTCAGCGGCTTCGAATTCTGGGGACTGGCAAAGTCCGCGGCCTGGACGGCAGGTTATGTTGCGATGGCCGGATTCGTGGCGATCGGGATTGCTGCGACGTTCTTCGCAGCCGAGCCCGAGAAATCCGCAGCAGCTGAGCGTGAACACAGCGGCAAGACAGCATTCCAGCGCGTCTTGCTGACGGTCCTCGGCGCATTTTCGGATTTTTTCCTGCGCGAAGGAATTCTGGTTGCGGCGGTCGTGTTGGCCTTTGTCGTGCTGTTCAAGCTGACCGACGCTTTTTCCGGCATAATGATCGCGCCGTTCGTCATCGATCTCGGATTTTCGCGCAACGAATATGCCACGATAATAAAAGGGGTGGGTCTTGCCGCGACGTTGCTCGGCGGCTTTGCCGGGGGTTTTGTCGCTCGAAAATATCCCTTGGCGCCGAGTCTCTGGATGAGCGGCATTTTGCAGGCGACCGCGAACCTCGGCTTCTCCTGGCAGGCCGCGATCGGCCACGATCTCGCATGGCTCACGATTTCGATCACGCTTGAGAATTTCACCAGCGCTGTCGGCACCGTGATTTTCGTTGCCTACCTATCCGCGCTTTGTCGCAATCCGTTGCATACGGCCATGCAGTACGCACTGCTTACAGCGCTTGCTGCGGTCGGGCGCACTTTTCTATCCGCCAAAGCGGGCGGGATTGCGCAGGCAACAGGCTGGGTTTGGTTCTTCGTCATCTGCGCCATGCTCGCGCTCCCGAGTCTTCTGTTGCTGGTTTGGCTGCAACGGCGCGGGCACTTCAAGCAACTCGAAGGCGCGCGCGAACAGTAGCGTGGGCAAAGGCGCACGCGCTTAAGCGCGTGCCATAGCCCGTCGACAAGACGGGCGTAAACGCCCTGATGCCCACGCGGACGTAACAATCGCGACGCGTGGGCACGGCGCTTCCTTCTACGTGTGGCGGGGCTCCCGCGTCTTAACCGCGCCTACCCTACCAGCTACCATCTCGCCTACAGCGCGGTCCTTTGCCGGATTGCAGCCGAGAGCGTGCCCTCATCGAGATAATCAAGCTCGCCGCCGACCGGCACGCCATGGGCAAGGCGCGTTACTTTGACATTGGCATCGCGCAAGAGATCAGTAATGTAGTGGGCAGTGGTCTGGCCCTCGACGGTGGCATTGAGCGCGAGAACGATCTCTTTCACCGCCGGATCGTGCGCGCGGGTCACGAGCGCTCCGATCGTCAAATCCTCGGGGCCAACGCCATCGAGCGGCGACAGCATGCCGCCGAGCACGTGATAGCGCGCATCGAGAGCATGCGCGCGCTCCAGCGCCCACAGATCGGCGACATCGGCAACGACGACAATGATCGAGGGGTCGCGACGCGGATCGGTGCACACGGTGCACGGATTCTGGCTATCGATGTTGCCGCAACAGCGGCAAACCTCGATTTTCTCGAGCGCAGTCTGCAGCGCCACCCCGAGCGGACCCATGATCTGTTCGCGTTTCTTGATCAGAAACAGCGCGGCACGGCGTGCCGAACGCGGTCCCAGTCCGGGCAAACGGGCGAGCAGCGCAATCAGCCGCTCGATCTCGGGTCCGGCAATGGCGGTGGGCATCGGGAGAAAACGTCAAAACGGCTTCAATTCCGGCGGCAACGGCAGCCCGCCGGTGAACGCCTTCATCTTCTCCTGCAGCAGCGCTTCGGCCTTGCGCCGCGCGTCGGCATGCGCCGCCACGATCAGATCTTCGAGGACCTGCTTTTCGGCAGGCTTGATCAATGTTTCATCGATATTGACGCCGCGGACTTCCCCCTTTCCCGAAAGCCGAACCGTGACCAATCCGCCGCCCGCGGCGCCCTCGACTTCGAGATTGCCAAGCTCGGCCTGCATCGCCTCCATTTTGGATTTGAGTTCGGCGGCTTGTTGCATGAGACCGAGAAAATCCGCCATGATTCAATCCTGTATGGTCCGGGGCGACCCTCTAAAGGACGTCGTCCTGATCCTCCGGCCGCAAGTCAGCCTCGTAAGGGGAACCGTCATCGACCGGCAGCGGTTCCGGCATGGCATCATCGATGGGCTCGCCTGTGACCCCTTCGTCTTTTCCGGCCTGCGCTGCCTCGCTGCGCTCGCGCACGCCGACAATTTCAGCACCCGGAAATCTGGCGAGCACGGCCTGCACCAGCGGATCGGCGCGAACGCCGATCTTGAGCTCCACCTGGCGCGCCTCATTTTGTGCCTTGATGGTCGGTTCCCCCGGCCCGACCGATACCACTACGCTCCAGCGCCGATTGGTCCATTGCGACAATTTGCGTGACAGGTCAGTCACCAGCGTACTTGAGGCCGTTTTCTCCAGCGCAATTTCCAGCCGTCCATCCTCGCATTTGACGAGCCGAACATCCCGCTCGAGGGCAAGCTTTACCGCAAGGTCGCGCTTCTGCGCCGCGAGCCCAATCAATTCATCGAATCTCTGAACCGCAAGCGTTGGCGCAGTTCCATCCCCGTTTTCGCGCGGCGCGATTGCGGCTGCGGTCTGGACCCGCTCGACCGCACTCGCCGCAGGGATCGTTGCGCGCGAGATATCAACTGGCGCTGTTTCGCCGCGCCGGGGTCCTACCGCGGGAGCGGCGGGTTGCGAATCGGTTGTGCGCTGTTGCGCGGTTGGACTCGTGGAGGCGGCGACGGCGCCCGCATTGCCGCGCGAGAGCTCCGCGTTGCCGGTCCCCTCAAGCGATCGAATAACCTCGTCGGGAGAAGGCAGATCGGCCGCATAGGCAATGCGCACCAGAACCATCTCGGCAGCGGCAAGCGGCCGGCTCGACGCCTCGACCTCGCTGATGCCCTTGAGCAGCATCTGCCACGCGCGCGCAAGCACAGCCATCGAAAGCGATTGCGCGAAGGCGCGGCCGCGCGTGCGCTCGATTTCGACAAGAGAGAGGTCGTCGGCGACCGTGGGTACGACCTTGATCCGGGTAACAAAATGGGTGAACTCGGCAAGATCCATCAGCACCACCGCGGGGTCGGCACCGGTGTCGTACTGATCGCGCAGTTCACCGAGTGCCGCCGCCATGTCGCCGCGCATGACTGCCTCGAAGAGATCGATCGTGCGCGCCCGGTCGGCCAGTCCGAGCATCTGCCGCACATGCTCCGCGCGCACTGGACCGGCCGCGTGTGCGATCGCCTGATCGAAGAGCGAGAGTGAATCGCGCACGGATCCCTCGGCCGCGCGCGCGATCAAGGCCAGCGCTTCCGGCTCGACCGTGATCGCTTCCTTGCCGGCAATGCCCGCGAGATGGGCAACGAGCAAATTTGTATCGACGCGGCGCAGATCGAATCGCTGACAGCGCGAAAGCACCGTCACTGGTACTTTGCGGATTTCAGTCGTCGCAAAGATGAATTTTGCGTGCGGCGGCGGCTCCTCCAAGGTCTTCAACAGTGCGTTGAAGGCCGCCGGCGAGAGCATATGGACCTCATCGAGGATATAGACCTTCGTCCGCGCACTCACAGGGGCATAGCGAATCGCATCGTTGATCTGGCGCACGTCATCGACGCCGTTGTGGGACGCGGCATCCATTTCGATGACGTCGAGATGCCGGCTTTCCATGATTGCCTGGCAGTGCACGCCAAGGGTCGGCATGTGGATTGTCGGGCTGGTCACTGAACCGTCCGGCAATTCGTAGTTGAGTGCGCGGGCAAGGATGCGCGCGGTCGTGGTTTTGCCGACTCCGCGGACTCCGGTGAGAATCCAGGCTTGTGGGATGCGTCCGGCCTCGAAGGCATTGGAGATCGTGCGCACCATGGCATCCTGGCCGATCAGATCGTCAAACGATGCCGGCCGGTACTTGCGCGCGAGGACGCGATAGGAGGACGCGCGGGCGGGTACGCGGGAGCCCGTAGCGGGTGGCGGACCGGCGGCGTCGGCCGCAACCCGAAAATTGAGGCCGTTGGCTTGGCTCATTGCCTCTCCACCGCCTGATCGGCCGCTGCCCGAAAGATACGATCCTCGATTGCGCGTGGGATCGCGAATTCAAGGGAAGTGGGAGGCTGACGAGCGACCCGAACCGGAGCTCGTTAGGGCTGCTTCCTTCCGGACCTGACCCGGTTGGCGAGTGGCTCGTCCACCGCCAACCTCCCGTCCCTATATCGTCGGAACGGAACGCGAATGCAAGCGCCGGCGGGGAAGGGGCGCCTCACTTGAACTGCGAACTCCGGTAAGCACTCAGCGAGTCTCGGCCCGCCGAAAAGCCTGGAAGCTCGGCCACCGAGACTTCAAGTTGCGAGACTCCGCTCGTCGTGGCGCCTCGCCACTGCTCCACCACGCCCGTAAGGAACTCATCGCTGACTTCTATCCCGGCGCAGCCGTCGACGTGGCTCTCTCTTCGCGGGAGCAGATCAGATGGCAGCTCTTTGAAGACGAGGCGCGCGGGCAGAGCCACCCCTTCTCCGAATGCCAGCACCTCTCGCGTGCTCAGCGACGGCACAAATACAGAAAGATCGGCAGCAGCCTCTGAAATTGCCGACCGCATCAGCGCCTGATCGCGGTCGTTGACCAGGCGCATTACGAACAAGGTACTGCATTGCGAGAGGATGTTGGAGTCGAGGACTGTAGGGCGCTGCGTGATCAGGCCGAGGAAGATTTGGTACTTTCGACCCTCCTTGGCGATCCGCGAAAGGGCGCGTCGCGTCGGGGCGAAACCGAGCGCAGCATCCGCTGCCGCATACCGATGCGCTTCCTCACACACAAACAGGATCGGAAATACGCCACCGCTCCAAAACCCGAAGTCGAACGCCATCCGGCACACCACCGAGACGACTGCATCCATCGCGTCGCCCGGCAAGCCGGCGAGTTGCAAAATGGTGATGCGCTTCTCAGTCGGAGGCAATTGGAACAGCTGTCGCAGCAAGTGTACCGTCGTATCTCCGCCCACGTTGGCATTGTCGAACATGAACCCGTAGCGAGGATCCTTGCGCACGGCTTCGATCCGAGCGATCAGCTTGAAGTACTGGAGCCTCGTCGATCGATTCTCGAGTTTTCCCATCCGCTCGTCAATCAGCGTGATCAGGTCGGCAAGCCGGTACGGCACCGGTGTATCGACTGTAAACCCCACATTTCTAAGCTCTCGACGCAAGTTCCGGTGCTGCGAATACGCACTCTTGGCCAGCGGGATGAGTTCGGTCAAAATGTCGATCTCCTGATCGATGCCGCTGCGGTCGCCGAAGAGGACATTAACGATTTCTTCGAAGCTGAACAGCCAAAAGGGCAATCTGAGATTGTGCTGCGTAAGGATTTCGGCCTTGTCTCCGAACGCGTGGCTGTATTCCGCATGCGGGTCGATCAGAAAAACGCGCAGCTCGGGCCGCGCCTTCATCAGTTCACGAAGGATGATGGCGACGCCCGACGATTTCCCCACGCCAGTCGAACCCAGCAATGCGAAATGCTTCGATAGCAGATCGTCTACGTTCACATAAGCGCTGACTTCGGCATCCTGATGCAGATAACCGATATCGATCATAGCTCTGTCGCTAGCCGCGTAGACAAGCCGCAGCTCGCCGGATGTCATCAGCCTGGCGTCATCTCCAACGTGCGGATAATTACGCAAACCTCTGCTGAAACGCGGAGAACAGTCGGTCTCCGCCCAGATCTCGCCCATCAAATAAAGGTGCGCCGTTGCGTAATAGCTTTGATGCTGGGGGACCGACATTGCCTGGAGGCAGACCTCCGTCACTATTCCGATCAGGTCCCGATCTCCGGTCCGAATGCATATGTAATTGCCGACCGTAACTCGTTCCGCCCGGTCTCCTTCCCGCCGGTATTCCAAAATACCGATGCTTGCTCTTGCCCCGCGCACCGAAATGACGCGTCCGAGCGGCAGCTGTTCGAGTACTTGCGTAGCCATGCGCCCCCCTGGCACTGAAGAATTTGAGCCAGTCTGTCTGGCCCGGTCTGGACGCAGTCATTACACGACTGGTCTGAAAATTATGTTACGGAGGCCATCCACCGCAATTGGCTGGATGTCTAGAACGCTGCCGATTTGTCATCGACGGCAAGGGTCCGCTCCCCGCAGGGGATGCGAACCCTTTGCTGGCCAATTCGGTATTATCCTTATTTTGCTAAAGTTTTACTCAATGGATTGAGAAAGTAGAAGTTTCTGTATTCTAAATTGGCGAACGGCATTTCGCCGAAATCTGTTCAGATGAGCCTCACTCGTAAATCGGCTGTTTCGACGTTTGCGAGACAGCGGCGCTCGGTCCGGTGAAAACTTTAACTGTGACAATAACGAAGTTGTTCGACCGTACAACCAGCCTCGCTGCTTAATGACCCGGCAACTTTGCTGCGTAAATGAGAGAGCTTCTGGAGACACACGACATGTTACGGTTCCGCAATAAACTCTCGTCCTGCTCTGCCGCGATCATTCGCGACCTCCACCGACTGCGAGCGGACCGGCGCGGCACCGTCGCCATCATGGCGGGTCTGCTGATGGTGCCTCTGGTCGGCTCCATGGCTGTCGGATTTGAGGTCAGCTACTGGTATATGACTAAACGGGCGATGCAGAACGCCGCTGATGCGGCGGTCATTGCCGCAGCAACCAATGGCACATCCAATTACGCTACCGAGGCCAAAGCGGTTGCAGCCCAATACGGCTTCACCGACGGCAGCAATAATGTTACCGTGACGGCGTCGAACAGCGCCAGCTGCCCCGGCGGAGGCAGCACCTGCTACAGCGTGACGATCACCGATACGGTTCCACTGTATTTGTCACAAGTCGTCGGCTTCAAGGGCGATACCACGCTCAACAGCGCCGCGGCGAAATCGTTGACCAGCACGGCCGTAGCAACGCAAGGGACCGTCTCGGTTTCGCTTTGCCTGCTTGCGCTCGCCAGCAGCGGAACCAATCCTGGTATCCTCGGCAACGGTTCCCCCCACGCCGATCTGACCGGCTGCAACGTCATGTCAAATACCGGGGCGACCTGCCATGGCCACAACCTTAATGCCACCGACGGCTTGGCCCACGGCACCGACAACAATTGCGGCATCACCGAATACTCGAACGTCCCGACCGTATCGGATCCTTATTCCGGGCTCGCGAGTAACATTCCCACCAACACATGCGCATCATATCCGCAGGAGCCTACCTCGAAGAAGGCGCCAGCGCTGCCTGCGAGCAATCAGCTGTCAGGAAGCTATAGCTGGAGCGACAATGTCATGATGTGCGGCGACGTCCAGCTCACCGGCAACGTCACCATAAATGCCTCAGGCTCCGGCGCCGTCCTGGTCATCGAGAACGGTCAGCTCGACAGCAATGGATACACGTTCCAGACCGCGGCCGGTTCCGGCCTCACGGTCGTCTTTTCCGGGACTGCGGGCTCCTATACCCACGCGCCGACCGGCGGCGGCACTTTCGATATCGCTGCTCCGACTAGCGGCACCTGGTCCGGTGTTGCGATGTACCAGGATCCGAGTCTCACCAGCGGCGTCGATGTTACGTATGCCGGCAACAGCCCGACCTGGGATATGACGGGACTCGTTTACATGCCGCATGCGAGCGTGACCTTCAAGGGAGCAGTGAACAAGTCGAGCAATGGTCAGTCGTGTTTCGTGCTTGTGGTGGATAATATCACGATCGACGGCACCGGCGACATTCTCTCTCGCGGCTCATGCGGTGCAGCGGGCCTGTCGATGCCCGCCGCCAGTGTTCCGGCGAGAGGTCAGCTGGTCCTCTGAACTCAGAGAGCTGTTTCACCAAATCCGACGAAAGCTGTTAGTGAAATGTTCGGCAATTCGACAACCCGTTCTCTTCGTTCAGCAGTCGACAATGCGGTCCTTAATCGAGGCGCAATGTTCCTGCGCAACAAGGACTGCAAACCTGCGGGAGCGCGCGTGATGCCGAGATGCGGCAATCGATTTTCATCGTGGCTGTACAATGCGGCCGAAAGCGCAGCCAGTCTCAGGCGCAACCAGCGCGGGGTAGCGGCGATAGAATTTGCCATGTTTGGGCTGTTTCTGTCGGTCGGGATGCTCAATGTCGCCGACATCGGGATTTACCTCTATGAGCGCATGGAGGTGGAGAACGCGACCGAGATGGGAGCGCAGGCGGCGTGGAAGACCTGTCCGCTGTCGCAGCTTCCGGCGACCGTAAACTGTTCGGGACTCAACGCCGCCGTCACCACCGCAGTGCAAAGTACTTCGCTCGGAACGCAGGTGAGCCTCCAGTCAGGCTCCCCGTCCGAAGGCTATTACTGTGTGAATTCGTCCAATGCCCTTGAGTACATGAGCAGTGTGAGCAGCAGACCCGCCGATTGCACGGCCGCTGGAGAGCCCAGCCTGCAGCCCGGCGACTATATCGTGATCCAGACCACCTTCAGCTACGCCCCGCTGTTCCCGAGCATTACGGTTGCCAGCAAGTTCACCACTCCAATAACGCGAACCGCGATGATGAGATTGGGCTGATCCGTGTTTACGTTCCGAGAATGCCGGAGGGATAGCCGCGGTACCACCGCCGTGGAGTTCGGCATTATTGCGCCGGTTGTCATTACCCTGTTTGTCGGCACGCTGTATTTGTGCATGGCTCTGTTCATCGCCGGCAGCCTTCAGTTCGCGGTGGAGGACGCGGCCCGTTGCGCTTCGGTCAACAGCACGAGCTGCAGCAGCTCCAGCGCAATCACGACTTATGCCAGCGGCCGCTACTTCGGTCCGGGCAGCGCTCCAACCTTCACCTACTCGACTGCGGGTTGCGGGCATACCGTTTCCGGGAGCACGAGTTGGGTGGCGAATCTCGGGTTCAAGTCGGTTACCATTCCCTTTTCTGCTTCGGCTTGTTTCCCCTGATCAGCATCAGGTTTCGTATTTACGAGGCTCGGTCGAGACGCGCCGTCCCCGATGACGGGAACGGCGCTTGGGCAAAGTACCCCGAAATTTGCTAGCTCTGAAAGCTGTCAGACATGGCGGCGCCTGCGAGCGCCTCCGTGCTGTTTTCCGCAATTGGAGCCCGGCATGTCACCTCGGCTTGATCTCGGTCCCCTGCCGCGTCTCGGCTATTGCGGCACTGGCCTCGACCGAGCAGCGCCGCGGCGTACCGATTTCAACGGGCTGGCGACGCTGGAGCAAAACCCCCTGGCGCGCACCTACATATTCGTCGGCGATATCGTAGTGCTGCGAAATAATGGCAGCCGCCTCGATCCACTGTTCCTTCCGACGGCGGCGCGAACACTGGGACAGACGGCGGAGCGCGCTTTCCTCGGCCTGCATGATGGATCCCCTCGGTTTGCGCTCGCGCTCGAACCGGCCGCGGCCGAAGCCGTTCAAAATCAGCCCGATTTGGCCACGGCGGACCTGCGCTCAATCGCGGTGCGCGGTCTCATCGATCCTCATCACCTCGCTCCGCTCGCCGAAGCCAAGGCTCTCTTCAACTGGCACGCGCGCCACCGCTTCTGCTCCAATTGCGGCGCTCAAACAGAAGTCATCGAGGCCGGCTGGCGGCGCGATTGCCCCTCCTGCAAGGCGCAGCACTTTCCGCGCACCGACCCGGTTGTGATCATGCTCGCAGTTGCCGGCGAGCGCTGCCTGCTCGGCCGATCGCACCGGTTTCAGCCGGGTATGTGGTCGTGCCTTGCGGGCTTTGTCGAGCCGGGGGAGACGTTCGAGGAGGCGGTCCGGCGCGAAACACGGGAGGAGAGCGGGATCGTGTTAGGGCGCGTGCGTTATTTCGCGTCGCAGCCATGGCCTTTCCCGACCTCGCTGATGATCGGCTGCCATGCCGAGGCGCTCTCGCATGATATCACGATCGAGCGTGCCGAACTGGACGCTGCACGCTGGTTTGCTCGAGAGGAAGTGGCTCTGATGCTTGCCCGTGCACATCCGGAGGGCTTAACTGCTCCACATCCTTTCGCAATCGCGTATCACATCATCCGCGCCTGGGTGGAGAACAGCGTTGAATTCCGCTGACGCGAACGCGCACGGCCGGCCGGCCGTGGTGCTCTGCGCCGGCATTGCGGTTGAGGACTTCCTGTTCAAGGTCGACCGTTTCCCCGCGCCCGGAGAGAAAGTCCATGCCGAAGCGCTTGTCGCCACGACGGGCGGCTGTGCCGTCAATGCGGCCATTGCGGTGGCGCGCCTCGGCGGGATCGCGCGGTTTGCCGGTCCAGTCGGAAGCGATGAGGCCAGCAGTCGTCTTCTCAACGGCCTTGAGCGAATGGACGTCGATGCGCGGGGCGTCGTTCAGGTCGAAGGCGGCTCGATCTCGGTCTCGGGAATCTTCATCGATCGCGACGGCGAGAAGATGGTTGCAACCCGGCCCGGCGCGAAACTCACTGGCGTCGAGCCGCCCGATCCGGCAGGTCTCGTTGCGGATGTCGACGTGGTGCTCGCCGACAACCGTTTCCCGCAATTCGTGGCGCCCATCTGCGCCGCCGCACGGGCGCGGCGAATTCCTGTCGTGCTTGACGCCGACCGGGCCACGCAGCTCGCGGATCGACTGTTTGCCCTTGCCTCGCACATTATTTTTTCGTCCGAGGCGCTCCGCGCAACCGCGGCCTCCCCCGACCCTGCGGCGGGATTGTGCCGCGCGGCCGAGACGATCTCGGGCTTCCTCGCAGTCACGAATGGGCCGGATGACGTGCTTTGGATGGATGCCGGCGTTGTGCGCCGTTTTCCCGCGTTCTCCGTGCGCGCGGTCGATACGCTCGGAGCCGGCGATACTTTTCACGGCGCATTTGCGCTGGCCCTGGCCGAAGGCAGCAATGTGCTCTCCGCGCTGCGGTTCGGCGCGGCGAGCGCCGCTCTTAAATGCACTCGGTTCGGCGGGATTTCAGGGACCCCATGTCGGGAGGAAACGGAAGCTTTCTTGGCATCGCATGAATCGGCTTGTAAGGAATAATTTTCTCTATAAAAGGGCCCTTGTAGGACTTGGAAGAAAATGCTTCTACACACACGGCATGGACGCCATAGACCGCAAAATCCTCGCCCTGCTGCAAGATGACGCCTCGCTCTCGGTCGCCGAGATCGGCAATCGTGTCGGCCTCTCTTCAACGCCGTGCTGGAAACGTATTCAACGGCTCGAAACCGAGGGCGTGATCCAGAAGCGGGTGGCGCTCGTCGATCAGGAAAAGCTGGGACTTGGCGTCACGGTCTTCGTATCGATCGAGACCGGCGACCATTCACAGGAATGGCTCGCGCGTTTTGCCGAAACAGTAACCGCCATGCCTGAGGTTATGGAGTTCTACCGCATGGCCGGCGACGTCGATTATATGCTGCGCGTGGTCGTGCCCGACATTGCGGGTTACGACGCATTCTATAAGCGGCTGATTGCGTCGGTACCGCTAAAGAACGTGACCTCCCGCTTCGCCATGGAGCGGATCAAGTCGACTACGGCGCTGCCGATCCGGGAGGGGCGGGTTTGAAACCCGCCCCCACTAAACAACTCTTAATGTGGTCGCCTTAGGCTCGATGGCATTCAATGCCACGCGGGCCTTCAATATGACCCAAGCAAATTCCGGCTTTCATCCTCGCTACAGCATAGTCATCCCGGTTTACAACGAGCAGGCGGTCCTTCCGGTATTGTTCCGGCGCCTCGATCTGCTGCTGGCGGACTTGGACGGCGCCGCAGAAGTCATTTTCGTGGATGACGGCAGCAGCGATTGTGGCCCGATCGTGCTGCGGGCAAAGGCCGAGGACGATCGCCGTTATCGCTATCTGCGGCTGTCGCGGAATTTCGGTCATCAGATCGCAATTTCCGCGGGCATGGATATCGCGGCGGGCAATGCCGTCATCGTGATGGATGCCGATTTGCAGGACCCGCCCGAAGTGATCGGGAAGATGGTCGAACGGTGGAAGGAAGGCTACGAGGTCGTCTATGGCCGGCGCCTCGCGCGCGAAGGCGAGACGCGCCTCAAGCTGTGGACCGCGAGCCTATTCTATAAGCTGCTGGGCCGCCTGGCTTCGATCGACATTCCGCGAGACGCCGGCGATTTCCGCCTGGTCGACCGCAAGGTTGTGGAAGCGTTCCGCGCCATGCCGGAACAGGATCGCTTCGTCCGCGGCATGTTTGCCTGGCTTGGATTTCGGCAAACGGAAGTCGCCTTTCACCGGCTGCCGCGTCTCGCCGGCGAAACGAAATATCCATTGTGGAAGATGGTGCGACTGGCAGTGAACGGGGTGATCGGATTTTCCGATGCGCCGTTGCGGCTGGCGATCTGGGGCGGCTTCGCAGTCTCGGCTTTCGCGGTTCTTTATGGCATGAGCGTGCTCATCCGCTGGCTCGCGGGAGATAGCAGGCTCGTGGTCGGCTGGGCGTCGACGATCGTCATCGTGTCGCTTCTCTCCGGTATCAACATGATCATGACCGGAATCATGGGGCTCTATGTCGGCCGCATCCATGGCGAGGTGAAGCGCAGGCCGCTCTATGTCGTGGCAGAGCAGGCGGGCTTTGCTCGTGCCGCCGGATCGACTTCTCCCCGCTTGCAGGGAGAATTAACAGGACCGACGGCCGACAATCGTAGGGCGCAATAGCGAAGCGTATTGCGCCTCACACGGCACCGCGGCTGGCGCAATACGCTTGCGCTATTGCGCCCTACGCTCCGCCCGCCGCACGTGTACCACGGCCACATTGTCGGCGTAGACGCGCTGCCAGTCCGGCAATCGGTCCATCAGGGCGGCCGCCGGCCGGTTCGGAACAAGTAAGGTTGTTTGGAAATGATACTCGTCGAGCATTCGCAAAAAATCGGGAAGATCCACCAGACTCAACGCGCGCTCGTATCGCAGCGTGAACGCTGCTCCGTAGAGCTCCGTTCTGCCGTCGATGAACGGACGAAGACCCATAAAATCGAAATAGCCTCCGAAGTTGTAATCGTTGAAGATCGGGCCGGCATCGACGTCAATGGATCTGAGTGCACTTGCGGGCGTAATATTGGCGGCCGGCATCACGCCGTTGCGCGCGATCAGGCCCGTGAACGCAATCAGCGGCAACAGCAGGCCGATGGCAGCCGCAGGCACAAATTGAGCGCGCGCTTGTGCGCCGCCTCGGACTGCGGCGAGTGCCCCGAATTGCGTGGCGAGCGGCCGCGCCAGAAATAATGGTACCAGCAGTCCAACGAGATCGGCGTGCCGCGATTGCGCCAGCCCAAGGTGCAGAATTCCCAACAGCATGACGATCCGAACAGGCGGCAATCTCACCCCGCGATAAAGCGCGAAGCCAAGACCGCCCAGCAAAATCAATTCGAAAGCGCCAAACCGACTGAAATCCTGCGGCTGCCATTCGATGATTGCCGACAACGATTCTCCCAGCGCTGCGGCCCGACCCGTCACGAGAATCATTTCCGGGCCGTAAGGATTGAGGCAGGCGGCGGCAACCGCGAGGACCGCGAAGGACGCCCAGCGTTTGGCGACCTGCCAGCGGTCGGGTTTTTGCGCTTTCCAGATCGCTTCGCACGCGATGGGAGCGGTAATCGCAAGCCCAAACGTAAAGCTGCCGTGAAGGTTCGCCCATAGCGTCATTAGCGGAAGCAGCCACCAGGATGGCGCACGGCTTTCATCGTCGGCGCTAATCAGCGATCCAACCCAGGTCACCATCAGCGGCAGCGCCAGCAAATGCGGTCGCGCCAGAATGTGCGGCGAGAGAAGTACGAGGGCTGCAAGCAAAGCGATAATAGTCGGGACCGGTTGCCATTCCCGCAGCAGAAGCCGCGCGAGCTGAGCGAAAGCGGCAGCAGCGGCAGCGGCGGCAAGAGCGACAACCGCAATCCAGCCGCCGAGTTTGAACGCCATCGCATAGGCGACCTGGGACAACCACTCGAATGCGATCCAGTGCGCCCCCTGCATGGTCTGCGAAAACGGATCCCCCGTGGGAACCGCATGATGCTCCAATATCCAGCGGCCGAGGGCGATATGCGAATAGCTGTCCGGATCGGCAAGCAGCCGGCCGCCCAGGGTAATCAGCAGAACATAGATCCCCGCCGCGACGAGCCACGGAATGACAGCCTCGGAAATCACAATCCGGTCAGCGGCAGGGCGAAGAGTATGTTCGGACATGAGGAGATCACCTCGGTGTAGAGTAATCACTGATCCAAATTGATCCGGATCTTGCCCGGCCGAAGAGGCCGGGCAAGCACCTCAGGGTGACGGCGAAAGTAAATCGCATGTGGCCAACACCCCTTGGTCAACCTTATCGGAAAATGCACTCGTCTAGGCTAACGGCGGCTTTACTTGCCGGCCGTAATGCCCTGCGCCTGCGCGTTGCGGTTTGCGGTCTGTGAGAGCCTTTCCGCGAAATAAGGCTCGAAGTCGCCAAGGGTGATTCGCGGCTCGCAATCCGGCATGCAGCTGTAGGTTTGGCGCGCGGCTCCGCGATAGACCACGACCACGTTATCGCGAGGGCCTCGGACCTCGATATTATGCTCTGCCAACACCGCGCCCGAGGCATCGAGCGCGATCATGTTCGTCGCCCCATAGCCCTTGCCGGTAACGATGGCGAGTCCGCCGCTCTGAACCGATGCATCCGCGATCAACGGATTGCCAATCACGAGCGTTGCCGCCCGGTCCGGGAGCTTCACCAGCTTGGCTTGGTCAATCGAGATCGCGATGCTGGCGGCTTCGACCTTGGTCGGCCCGGCAAAGATCAGGATGCCGAAAGCAAAGGCCAGGCCGCGAAGCAGGCCCCATTTCGGTCCGCGAGCCACGCAGCTCGATGCCATTGCACAATTTTCCATTACTTTTGCCTCGACCCGCAACCGCCTCGAGTCGAGGGCAGACAGCAGCTTGCCGAGTTGAAGGTAAAATGATGAACGAACTGCAAACGCTGCGGCCGTGCTTACTGTTTGAACGGATAAACCATCTGCGCCCCGAAGCTCCCCGGAAAACCCTCGTCGGCGACGCCGTATCCGTCGGGCAGCGCTCGCTCGGGCAGGTAGAACGTCCCAAACAGGATGTCGAGGATCGGGAAAGTCGAGGCGAAATTCTTTTCGCCGCCGCGGTCCGCCGCGGTGTGATGCCAGCGATGAAACAGAGGGCCGGCCAGAACATAGCGTAGCGGGCCAAGGGTCCAGTTGAGATTGGCGTGCACAAAGGCGGAGTGCGCGATCGTGAAGGGGCCGAGGAAGACCAGCACGTTCGGCGAAATCCCCGCGAGCAGCAGTATCACGTCGCTTCCGACGCTGCCCAGCATGATGTTGATCGGATGGAAGCGAGCGGCCGAAATCCAGTCGAGTTCCTTCGAAGAATGATGGACTGCATGATATTTCCACAGCGTTCGTGCATGGAAAGCGCGATGCATCCAATACATCATGAAGTCCTGACCGATCAGGAAGATGGCTGCCTGCGACCACAGCGGGAGATGCGAAAGCGGACCGTGGCCGTCGTTGTAGAATTCGACGATCCCGTCCACCGTCGTAATGCCGAACAACATCGCGGCGCCGATAACAAGGAGGCCGATGCGCAGATAGCGCGCGAACAACGGAACGATGAACCAGTAGCAAAGGTCAGTGACGATCTCGCGCTTGCGCCACCACGGCTTCGCTGGGTTGCATGACCAGAAGAAAGTGAGCAAGGCGAATGCGGCGCCGAGAACGATCGAAACCGGAATGAGCTTTACGAAAGTGGCGCCGATGCTTTCGACGATCGCGAGGAGTTCCTGCAACATCACGCTACAAACTCTATGGTACTGAGGACCTCCGATCATAACCAAAGCGTCGTTAAGATGCCGTGAATAACGCGTATGATAGCTGTGTTTCGCGCGCAATGCAGGGCGAGCCTCGAAGGACGGCGCGCGCACCTCACCATGACGGTCTCTTGGCCGTCGCAGCGCACACCAGGGTTGGAATGAAGCATCTTGTTGGCCCCGCCTGCCCTTCGCGCCAAACGCGCCTTCCGGTGAAGAACTGCAGTTATTTTTTGGCTCGCTAACTGAACTGCAACGAGCCATGGGCAAAATAGAAGCGATCTCCTGCTTCCTTCTGTCGAGACCACCATGATTGCGGATGCTCTGAGGCTGATGCTGTTTCCGGCGATGATGGCGTTCGCCGCGTCGAGCGACCTGTTGACAATGACAATATCGAACCGGGTCTCGATAATTCTTGCCCTCGGTTTCTTCGCCTTGGCCCCCGCAATCGGAATGGGCGGCGCCGATATGCTGATGCACGTCGGTGCCGGCGCCGCCGTTCTCGTTGCCGGCTTCGTCTGCTTCGCCCGCGGCTGGATGGGAGGCGGCGACGCCAAGCTCGCGGCAGCGACCGCGCTGTGGTTCGGCTTCGACCACCTGTTCAACTATCTCATCTATGCCTCCCTGCTCGGCGGCGCGCTCACGCTGTTACTGCTCCAATTCCGGATGCTGCCGCTTCCGCGCCTGCTGGCCGGACAGGAATGGGCGTTGCGCCTGCACGAGAAGGATTGCGGCGTTCCCTACGGCGTTGCGCTCGCTGCGGCGGCCCTTTGCGTTTATCCGGACACCGCCTTCATGAAATCGATCGGAATTTGACAACCGGACGCAGGCTTGGGGCCGTTCAAGCCGAGCTGCCAATTCGATTTGGATACGTCTTGTTAACCATGCCTTGACGTTTAGCTGTTGAAATACCGTCGAGCGGCCAACTCAGCGATCGGCGTCGGGCTGGCGATTGCGGCCGGGCATCGTAACGGAAGGACATGCGCATGCAACCCGCGCGCATCTTTGTGCTCATGCTTGCCCTCGCCGCCGGCGGTGTTGCGGCTTATCTCGCGGGACGTTCGGGCGGAGAAAAGCAGCCGGCGCCGCCACCGCCGCCGCCAGTCGTGCAGATCGAAACGGTGGACGTGCTGGTTGCTGCGAGCGACCTTGGCGTCGGCACCTCCCTTTCGAGCCAGGACATGCGCTGGCAGGTTTGGCCCGCCGCGGCCGCGGCAAATTTCATCCGCAAAAATGAAAGGCCGAATGCAGTCGCGGAGCTTAGCGGCGCCTTTTCCCGGCAGCCGATCTCAGCCGGCGAGCCGATCCGCGAATCGAGGCTGATCAAGGGTAAAGGGTCGGGCTACATGGCCGCGATCCTTCCCGAAGGAATGCGGGCGGTCGCAACCGACATTCTTCCCGAGAGCAGCGCCGGCGGATTCATTCTGCCGAACGACCATGTCGACGTGATCCTCACCCGGCGCGACAGGCACGCCGAGAAGATCACGGGCACGGAGCAATTTATCAGCTCGATCGTGATCGCCAATGTCCGCGTTCTGGCGATCGACCAGCACATCGAAGAAAAGAGCGGCGGCGATCGCGTGATCATCGGCCGCACTGCAACTCTCGAACTCACACCAGGTCAGGCCGAAAGCTTCATGCGCGCGAAGCAGATGGGCAGCATTTCGCTTGCGCTGCGCAGCATCGCTGATTTCGACGAAAAAACCACGGATGTCGAGACAT
The DNA here is from genome assembly GCA_036557705.1 of Xanthobacteraceae bacterium. Lineage (GTDB taxonomy): Bacteria > Pseudomonadota > Alphaproteobacteria > Rhizobiales > Xanthobacteraceae > VAZQ01. Next base: position 21,901 of record DATBHB010000155.1, on the reverse strand, counting down.
CCAGCGGGCGCAACCCGAACATGGTGCGTTTCGGGATGGGCGCCGAAACCGCCATCCCAACGAGTGGGCGATGAGGGACTGATGTCGAAATCGATGCTGATTCGCAGCACCTTCCTCGGCGTCGCGATCGCTGCGTGTTCGCTCGCCGCAATTGGGGAAGCCACAGCGGCTGATGCGATCATTCCGACGATCGCGTTCACCGGCAGCGACGCCACCTCGCGTTTCGTGCCGCTCGGGATCGGCAAATCGGTAGTGATCGACCTCCCGCGCGAGGTCAAGGATGTGCTGGTCGCCGATCCGACCGTCGCCAATGCAGTCATCCGGTCTTCGCGCCGCGCCTACGTCATCGGCGTCAAGGTCGGACAGACCAACATCTTTTTCTTCGACGCCGAAGGCCGGCAGATCGGGGGGCTCGACATCGCGGTCACCCGCGACCTCAACGGCCTTCGCGCCGCGATCAGACGCGCGCTCCCCAACGCCGACATCCAGGTCGAGGGCCTGGCAGATGGGGTCGTGCTCTATGGCAACGTGGCCAGCCCGATCGAAGCGCAACTGGCCTACGACCTCGCGTCGCGACTCGTCGGAGACGGCGGTGGCTCGGGCGGCGGCGGAGGCGGAGCTGCCGGAGGCGGCGGCGGTGGCACCAAGGTCGTCAATCTGATTACGATCCACGGTCAGGACGAGGTGATGCTCAAAGTGACCGTTGCGGAAATGCAGCGCGATGTCCTTAAGCAACTCGGGGTCAATCTCAGCGGCACCTTCGGGAGCGGAAACGCCGTAGTGAATTTCAACAACACGCCCCCATTTTCAGTCAGCGGGCCGCTTTGGACATTGAACCCAGCCACCGGCTTCAGCGGCGTTCCCGGTATCACGGGTCAATTCAAGTCGGTCACCGCCAATCTGCAGGCGATGGAAGAAGCCGGCGTGATCCGCACGCTCGCCGAGCCGAATCTGACTGCAATTTCGGGCGAAGCCGCCAATTTCCTTGCCGGCGGCGAATTTCCTGTCGTTGTTGGAAGCAGTTGTACGAACACGCTCACGTCTTGCACGCCGACGGTTCAATACAAGCAGTTTGGCGTTGCCTTGACCTTCATACCTGTGGTGCTGACGGGCGGTAGGATCAGCTTGAAGGTCAGGACTGAAGTATCCGAGCTTTCCACCGAAGGCGCGATTGAGGTGTCAGGCTTTTCAATTCCGGGCATCAAGACGCGACGCGCTGAAACGACCGTCGAAATCCCATCCGGCGGCACGCTCGCCATGGCGGGCATGATCCAAGAGCAGACGAAGCAGCAGATCGACGGCATCCCGGGCATCATGCAAGTGCCGGTCCTGGGAACGCTCTTCAAAAGCCGAGATTTTGCCAATCGGCAAACGGAACTCGCGGTCCTGGTGACGCCCTACATCGTCCGCGCGACCGCGGCCAAAAACTTGTCGCGGCCCGATGACGGCTTCGCCGACTCCAGCGATCCCGCCGCGGTGCTTCTCGGCAAGCTCAATCGCATTTACGGCGTTCCGCAGCAGCCCGCGCCCAACACTCCCCCCTATGCCGGCAAATTCGGTTTCATTCTCGACTGAGGACCGCGACGGAGGCGATCGATGAGCACAATCAATTCAGCGGCGGCACGCCGACGCGGCGGGGCGTATCTGCGCCTCCTGGCGATCGCCGGCTGCGCCGCTGTGCTCACGGGCTGCAATACGGTCCAGGAGGTCACCGGGGCCGTGCCTCTCGACTCCCGCCAGCGGCATCCGATCGTGATCAATGAAGGGCCGCGCCTGGTCGAGCTGTTCATCGGCGACAAGCGCGGCATTCTCAACGGCTCACAGCGCGGACAGGTTCTCGCATTCGCGGGCGAATGGCATCGCGAGTCCACCGGCGGCATTCGGATTGACGTACCTGAGGGCACGAGCAACGCCAAGGCCGCTGCCAGTGCTGCGCAGGAAGCGCGCTCGATTCTTGTAGCCGCCGGTGTCCCGAGCGGGTCAATTGCTTTGCATCGGATGAGGCCAATTAATCCTGGCAAGATGGCGACGCTGCGGTTGTCCTATCCAAGGATGACGGCGGACGCCGGGCCTTGCGGATTATGGCCTCACGACCTCGGCCCGACCTGGGATCGCGAGCACTACGAGAACCTCGAATACTGGAATTTCGGCTGCGCCCAGCAACGCAATCTGGCGGCCATGGTTGAAGATCCTGCCGACCTGGTCGAGCCGCGAGGCGAAACGCCGCCCTATACCGGTCGCCGCGACGTCGTTCTCGACAAATATCGGCAAGGCCAGAGCACCGTAAGCATCGATCCAAACGCCGACAAAGGCAAAATCACGAACATTGGCCAATGAGCACACAGAACCGCCCGAACACTATCGCCCAGGCCGCGGAATCCGCCGTCATCGAGCACATTGCGCCTGCCCCGCGCATCTCGGTTCAGGCGTTTTGCGAAACCGTCGAGACAGCTTCCGTGGTGCACGCGGCCGGCGAGGACCGGCGCCTGGACAAGGCGCACCTCAAAGTGCAGATGGGCGGCATCACGGCGGCAGTTGAAGCGTACCGCACGGCGCCGACCCCGAACGTCATCGTCATCGAAAGCGAGAGCCGCGGGAACGATCTCCTCGCCGGCCTCGATTCGCTGGCCGAGGTCTGCGACGCCGGAACCAGGGTCGTGGTCGTCGGGCGCCACAATGACATCACGCTTTATCGCGAGCTGATCCGCCGCGGTGTAAGCGAATACGTCATTGGCCCGGTAGGCGCAATCGATGTGGTGCGTTCGATCTGCGGATTGTTTTCGGCCCCCGATGCCAAGCCGGTCGGACATGTCATTGCGGTCATTGGAGCCAAAGGCGGTGTTGGCGCATCTACGATCGCCCACAACGTAGCCTGGGCGGTTGCGCGCGACCTCAAGCTCGATACCGTGGTGGCGGACCTCGATCTCGGTTTTGGGACTGCGGGCCTCGACTACAATCAGGATCCCTCGCAGGGAATCGCCGAAGCGGTATTCTCGCCGGACCGTGTCGATTCGAGCTTTGTCGAACGCCTGCTGTCGAAATGCACCGAGCATTTGAGCCTTTTGGCGGCGCCTGCCGCTCTCGATCGGGTCTATGACTTCGCCGCCGAGGCGTTCGATCCGGTTTTCGACGCGCTGCGCACTATCGTCCCCTGCATCGTCCTCGATGTCCCGCACCAATGGACTGCCTGGACGAGGCGCGTCCTGGCTGGCGCCGACCAGATCCTGGTCGTCGCAGCGCCAGATCTCGCCAACCTGCGAAATGCCAAGAATTTGCTCGATCTGCTCAAGGGAGCGCGGCCGAACGATCGGCGCCCCTATTACTGCCTCAACCAGGTCGGCATCCCGAAGCGGCCGGAAATCAGCCGGGAGGATTTCGCCAAGGCGCTCGACGATCAGCCGATTGCAGTCGTGCCGTTCGAGCCGCAGTTGTTCGGAACAGCGGCCAACAACGGACAGATGATCGCCGAGTTTTCGTCAAGTCATCGCACCGCCGATTCCTTCCGGCGGATAGCCCATCGTTTGACCGGACGTTCCCACGACAAGAGATCGCGGGCGACACTGCTGTTCCCGCTCCTCCAGAAGCTCATGAAGCGAAGCCGGCAAAAAGGCATGCAAGCGGCCTGATGGTCGATTGTTGGAGATAGTTGCGTGTTCGGAAAGCGTACCCTTGGCGATGTCGTTCGAGCGACGGAACCTGGCGACCAGCCAGCATCGCCGACACAATCCGCACCGGCGGAGCCCCGCTTCGCATCCGAACCGCCCGTTATCCTTGACGCTGGCCGGGCGCCGATTCCATCAACGGGCCTCGGCACACCGACGGTTTCGACACCGGTTTCCGGAAAGCCGTTCGCCAGTCAAAACCGGCCGTTGGTCACTCCTATTGTTCCGACTGCGGTCGATTCACGCCATTCCGAAGAATATTACGAGACCAAGAGCACGATCTTCGGCGCTCTCATCGAGGCTATCGATCTAGCCCAACTCGCGAAGCTCGACGCCGATTCGGCCCGCGAGGAAATCCGCGACATCATCAACGAGATCATAGCGATCAAATCGATCGTGTTGTCGATTTCCGAGCAGGAGGAACTGCTCGAAGATATCTGCAACGACGTGCTTGGCTACGGCCCGCTCGAACCGCTGCTCGCGCGCGACGATATTGCCGATATCATGGTGAACGGTTCCGGCACCACTTACATCGAGGTCGCTGGCCGCATCCAGAAAACCGGCATTCGATTCCGCGACAACCAGCAGCTGCTGAACATCTGCCAGCGCATCGTGAGCCAAATCGGACGGCGCGTCGACGAAGCCTCGCCCATCTGCGACGCCCGCCTTCCCGACGGATCCCGCGTCAACGTCATTGTGCCGCCGCTCGCGATCGACGGCCCCGCGTTGACCATCCGCAAGTTCAAGAAAGACAAGCTCACGCTGGAGCAGTTGGTCAAGTTCGGAAGCATCACCCCGGAGGGAGCGCAAATCCTCATGATCATCGGCCGTTGCCGGGCCAATACCATCGTGTCCGGTGGGACCGGTTCCGGCAAGACCACGCTGCTCAACTGTCTCACCAAGTACATCGACGATAACGAACGCATCATCACTTGCGAGGACGCCGCCGAACTGCAGCTCCAGCAGCCGCATGTCGTGCGCCTGGAAACGCGGCCCCCGAACATCGAGGGCGAAGGCCAGATCACCATGCGGGAGCTCGTCAAAAATTGCCTGCGCATGCGGCCGGAGCGAATCATCGTCGGCGAGGTACGCGGCCCGGAGGCTTTCGATCTTCTGCAGGCCATGAACACCGGCCACGACGGCTCGATGGGTACGCTGCACTCCAACAGTCCGCGCGAAACCCTCTCGCGCATCGAAGGCATGATCACGATGGGCGGCTATACGCTGCCGTCGCGCACCATCCGCGAGATGATCGTAGGGTCGGTCGATGTGATCGTGCACACCTCGCGTCTTCGCGACGGCTCCCGGCGCATCACCCACATTACCGAGGTCATCGGGATGGAAGGTGACGTCATCATCACCCAGGACCTTTTCCTTTACGAGGTCGTCGGTGAAGACCGCAACGGCAATCTCATCGGCCACCATCGCTCGACCGGAATCGGCCGCCCGAAAATCTGGGACCGCGCCCGCTATTACGGCGAGGAGCAGCGGCTGGCCGCCGCGCTCGACGCCGCGGAGGTGGCCCCGGAAACAGCCCCTCAACGCGCGTCGGTAGACCAATGAATCCGATTCTCCTGTTCGCCCTGGTGTCGCTCGCGGCCGGCGGCATCATCTGGGTCTTTGCCGAGCCAATCCTCTCGGGCGAGCGCAAAGCCGAGCAGCGCAAGCTGCTGCTGACGAAAAGAGCGCCCAGGGCACCGGCCGCGGTAACGGCGCGCCTTAGTCCGAAGGCACGGCGCGAGAACGTCGAAGAATCGCTCCGAGAACTCGAGGCGCGCCGCGCCAGGGCCAGATCGGTGACGCTGACCATGCGGATCGCGCATGCCGGCCTGAGCTTGTCCAAGCGCCAATTCATCCTGTTCGCCGCCTCGCTGGGCATCGCGGCCTTCCTGGCGTTCTTTTGGCTCGGCACCGGCCTCGCCGCGGCGCTGGCAGCCGCCTTTGCGGCCGGCTGCGGAGTGCCGCTGTGGCTCCTCAATTTCCTGAAGAAACGCCGGCAAAGGAGGTTCATAGGGGGATTCCCCGATGCCATCGACGTCATCGTGCGCGGGATCAAGGCCGGCCTGCCGCTGCATGAAAGCCTCAAAGTCATCAGCGCTGAAACACCCGAGCCGCTGAAAAGCGAGTTTCGCACGGTCGTTGAAACCCAGTCCGTGGGCGTGTCAATCGGCGAGGCCTGCAACCGATTGTACGAACGAATGCCCGTGGCTGAAGCCAATTTCTTCGGCATCGTTGTCACCATCCAGCAGAAATCGGGCGGCAACCTCTCCGAGGCGCTCAGTAATCTCGGGAAGGTGCTGCGCGATCGCAAGAAGATGAAAGCCAAGATCCAGGCGATGTCCATGGAGGCCAAAGCGTCCGCAGCGATCATTGCGGCGCTGCCGGTCGCGGTCATGATTCTCATCTATCTGACCAGCCCGCAATATATCGAGCTGCTGTGGATCCACCCGACTGGACGCATGATGCTCGTCGGCTCAGCCATATGGATGAGCATAGGCGTCCTGGTAATGCGCAAAATGATCAACTTCGACTTCTGAATCGCCCATGCTCCAACTGCTGACCGAGACGCTGACGAATCCGCGCACGCTGGCAATGCTGCTTGCGGCATTGGGAGCGACGGGGACCGTTTTGACGCTGATGCCGCTCCTCGTGCCGGACACGCTGGCCCGGCGCATGAAGGCTGTCGCGCTGGAGCGCGAAAAAATCCGGCAGCGCGAGCGGCAACGATTGGCGCGCGCCGAAAAGGTAATGCTGCGCAGAACTCCCAAGCAATACGTTCAGACCATCGTCGATTCCTTCCAGCTGGCCAAATGGCTTGGGCAGGAAGAGGCGCGGACCCTGCTCGTGCAAGCCGGCTATCGCGGACAGGCGCCTTACATCAGCTTCCTGTTTTTCCGAATGGTGATGCCGGCGATCATGATGATCGTTACGCTGTTCTACCAGTTCGTCGTTGTGCACATGGATCAGCCGGCGACGATCAAGATCGGAATATCCATAGCCGCGACCTATCTCGGCATGCATTTGCCGATCCTGTTCGTGAAGAACCAGATCTCGCGCCGGCAGCTTTCCATCAGGCGCGCCTTTCCGGACGCCCTCGATCTGCTGCTGATCTGCGTGGAATCCGGCATGTCGATCGAGACCGGCCTGAAGAAGGTGGCGACCGATGTCGGAACACAGTCGATTCCGCTCGCCGAGGAGCTTACCCTGACGATGGCGGAACTTTCCTATTTGCCGGAGCGCCGTCAGGCCTACGACAATCTTGCCAACCGGACAAACCTCGAAGGCGTCAAGTCTGTGTGCATTGCGCTGCAGCAGGCGGAGCGCTACGGCACTTCGATGGGACAGGCTCTGCGCGTGATTGCGCAGGAACAGCGCGACATGCGCATGTCGGAGGCTGAGAAAAAGGCTGCTGCTTTGCCCCCCAAGCTCACCGTGCCGATGATTCTGTTCTTCCTGCCGGTGCTGTTCGTCGTGATCCTCGGCCCGGCGGTGATAAAGCTGCTGGAGCAGCATATTTTGAACTGATCGTCGTAACCCGGCGCCACGCTATAGGTCGCTCAGCCCCCCTAGCGCGTCGAAAATGCGGTAAACCCGCGCTGGTGTGGGGGCGACCGCTCGCGCGCCGAGCGGAGCGACTCGCGTGCCACGCGCTCCCACCCTCCCCTGGAGAAGCAGAGGCGCTTAGAATAAGCGGAACCGGTGTCCCGGATGCCATCACCGCGTTTACGCGCGCCTTCGAGGCGGGAGCGTGCGCCCGCGGGGGATAATGAAATCTGCGCATCGATTTTGGCGCGCGCGAGTGGTGCAGCGCCGATCCGGGTAATATGCCATAGCTCGGCTGCCGAGCGGGAGCGTCGCCATGAGAGTCGTCACTACAGGCGTTTCGTTGCCTTGTCCCGGGCGCAGCGCAGCGGCCGCGCCGGGCGCGTGCTGGCGCTGCACCCCATCCGGGGCATATTCGAGGCTTGTACCGATCATCGGCGCATGCCTTGCTGCTTCTCTCCTCGGCTGGTCGCCGGCCGCGGCACAGGTATCTTTCCAGGGCAAGACGATCACGATGATCATCGGCTTTGCGGCGGGCGGAGGCACCGATGCCTATGGCCGCCTGGCCGCGGGATTCTTCACAACGTATTTACCGGGGCAGCCGAACGTCGTTCCCCGCAATATCCCGGGCGCGGAGGGCATCGCGGCGATGAACTACATCGTCCAGCAGGTCGTGCCCGATGGGTTGACGGTCGTAGCCTGTTCGAGCACCACCGCCGATCCGCTCAACTATCGCAAGTCGCAATCGCATTACGATGCGAGGAGCTTCGGCGTGATCGGCGGCGTCGGACGCGGCGGTTCCGTGCTTATCATCAACAAGGATGCCGAGCCGCGCCTCTACGATAAGCAAGCCCGTCCCGTGATCATGGGTTCGCCCGGCGGCATACCGCGCTCCGGAATGCAGATGACGCTCTGGGGCACGGAGTTTCTCGGATGGAATAGCCGATGGGTGGTTGGCTATCGAGGGACGAACGAGCTGACGCTCGCCTTGGAGCGCGGCGAGATCGACATGACCTCGACAGCCAATCTGTTCCTGATCGCAAAGCTTGTCGCGAGCGGGCGCTTCAAGCTCCTGGTTCAAACCGGCACGCTGAAGAACGGCGCGGTCGTGCCGCGGCCCGATTTCGGCGACGCTCCAGTGCTGCGAACGCTGCTCGCAGGGAAAATCCGCGACCCCGTGGCGCAGAAGGCTTTCGAATATTGGCAGAACATCGCCTCGATGGATAAATGGCTGGCGCTGCCGCCGCGGACGCCCGCGGCGATGCTCCAAACCTATCGCACGGCCTATGGCAAAATGGTCCGGGATCAGGAATTCCTGGATCGCGGCAAAAGGACAAGCGACGATTTCGAGGCGATGTCGAGCGGCGAGGTCGAATCGCTCGTCGGGGCGCTGGGCGACACGCCGCCCGCGGCGTTCGACTACACGGTGGGGCTGCTTCGCAAACAGGGACTGCCGACGGAATAGGGTGGGCCATTAGCGCGTTTGCGCGTGTCTTCGACGCGCTATGGGCGCCATGACGTGCTCTCGACAGGGCACCTGGCGTCGGGCGCCTTTGCCCAGCGGAACACCCTGGAAGTCGGACCGCGTGGGCAAAATCGCCCACAATGTTTGGCCGGACTTCGGGCACCTTGCCAGGCGATTTTGCCCGCCCTACAGGTCTTCGCTGCCGACGGAATAAGGAGTCACAATGCGCAACGTCGATAAGATTTCGTTTCCCTATCGCGCCTCCACCCATCTCAACCTGCTCCATGTCATCTCCGAGTCGGGGGGCTGGGCGAGGCAGGGCCTCGACGTCAATTACGATTTTCAGATTTCCAAGGGCGACGCGCATCGCGCGGTCCAGACCGGCGAAGTCGAGTTCGTCGGCGGCAATCACATTTCGACCTATGGCCATCGCACCCGCGGCGATCAGTGGGTCTACCTCGGCCAGACGATGAACACGGTCCATCCCAAGCTGGTGACGCGGCACGATACCGGAATCAACAGCCTCGCCGACGTACGCGGCAAAAAGGTCGGCACCCGCGGAATGCATCCGGGTCTTAACGACTGGCTGCTGCTCAAGCAGCGCGGCCTCGACGTCGATCGCGAAGACATCGAACTGATTACCCATGTGGAGGGCGCGATCACGGCGGAAGCGGCCGCTCAGCTCGAGGGCGAGGCGAAGGAAGCCGCAAAGGGCAAGAAGCGCGAGCAGCTGTGGCAATGGGTGCGCGACGGCAAGGTCGATGCCGCATTGCTCGGGGCGCCTGCCCACCTCTACGCGGCCGATGCCGGGCTCAAAGTCATCGACATCGATCCGCTGCCGATGATCTGGTACACCACGATTTCTTCAAGCCTGCCGTTTGTCGAGAAGCACCCTGACATCGTCGAGCGGTTCCTCAAGGGAATAATCGAAGGAATTCATTTCTTCAAAACGCAGCCGGAGCAAAGCATCGACGTGATCCAGCGCAAATACGACAGGGAGGGAACTCTCAACCGCGCGCAGGCGACCTTCATCTATCAGGAACTCTCGACGCTGCTGGAGCCGAGGCTCTATCCAAGCATGGCCGCAATCGCGAACGTGTACGAGGAGGCCAAACGCTACGATCCCGACGCGGCGAAGATCAATCCGATGGAGCTGTGGGACCTGCATCACATCCGCCGGATCGACGATAGCGGTTTCGTGCGGGCACTCTACGGCCAGAATATCGACCCGCGTGTCGCCAGGGACCGCAAGGATCCCGAATACCGACGCGAACAGGAGCGCAAACGCGCGGAGGTCGTCGCGGCCGTAAAGGCCTGCGGTCATCTGGAAACCGAGGAATGTGGCTGCCATTGACAGCGCCCGGAGTACCCCATGATCAGCGTCAAACGGATCGGGCACGCCGGCTTCGAGACGCCGGATCTTGAACGGCAGATCGCGTATTTCACCGAGATTGCCGGCCTGGTCCTGGCGGAGCGGCAGAATGGCCGCGCCTATCTTGCGACCAAGCTCGGCGATCTCGTTGTCGAGCTGGAAAAAGGAAACGTGGCGCGCTGTGCGCGGCTGGCCTTCCAGGTCGCCCCCGAAGTCGAACTCGGCGATCTCCGTCGCGGCATCGAAGCCGAGGGCCTGCGCTGCACAACGCGCAATGATCCGAGCCCCGGCATTTCGCGAATGCTGTCGTTCGAAGATCCGAAGGGCACGGTGTGCGAAATATTCGCCGCCCAGACGCCGATCTGCAACAAACAGGAAGTCGCCGGCATCGGGCCGCTTAAGCTCGGACATGTGGCTTTCGTCGTGCCGGAGCCCAGGGACTATTCGGATTTCTACGCGCGCGTGCTCGGATTTCGCGTCTCGGACTGGGTCGGAGACTGGTTCGTGTTCATGCGCTGCGGACCGGACCATCACACGGTAAATTTCGTCCGCGGCAAGCATACCCGGATGCACCACATCGCCTTTGAATTGAAGGACTGGGCGCAGATCCAGACGGCCTGCGACTTTCTCGGCAGCAGGAACATCCCGCTCATCTGGGGGCCGGGCCGGCACGGACCCGGTCATAACATCTATACCTATCACCGCAATCCGGATGATCAGATCGTCGAAATGTTCACTGAGCTGGACAAGATGCTCGATGAGTCGCTTGGCTATTTCGATCCGCGTCCGTGGCATCGCGACCGCCCGCAAGTGCCCAAGGTCTGGTCCTACCCGACGGACATCTGGGGCACGCCACCGACGCCGGATTATCTGCGCCAGCGGGAGTGAGCGGAGTCATCGCCCGCCCTCATGGTGAGGAGCGCGGCGCCATGTACGGACCGGTTTCAAACCCGCCCTTGGAAAAGAGGCGTCGCGCGTCTCGAACCACGAGGGCGGCCCGGGCTCGGCCGACCTCATCCTTCGAGACGCATCAAACAGTCGGCAGGTGCCGACTGTTCGATGCGCCTCAGGATGAGGCGGACTCTACCGCGGCCGCGCGCGGCCTTCGTACATGAAGGTCATCGGTTTGGGGCCGCGCATATAGCCGGTCTCCAGGCGCTCAAGCTGGAATCCCGCCGCTTCGATCAGTTCGGCGATTGGACGATTGAGATGGCAGCCCCCGGCCACACGCCTCCAGGCGGGGGTGAGGCGATCCTGCCACTTGCGTACTTTAGGCTCTGGCGAAAGGCCATGCTCGACGAACAGGAGGCTGCCGCCGGGCCGCAGCACGCGGCGCATCTCGCCGAGCGCGCGATGCACATCGGGAATGCTGCACAGCGTCCACGTGGTCACCACCGTGTCCACACTGTTGGCTTCGAGCGGCACCGCTTCCGCGGAACCCTCCACGAACTCGATCGGCGTCTCGATGCGTCGCCCACGGCGCGCCAGCGCGAGCAGCTTCGCCGACGGATCGAGCCCGATCACCTGCTGCGCATGCGGCGGATAGAAAGGCAGATTGAAGCCGGAGCCGATGCCGACTTCGAGTACGCGGCCCCGCGCATCTGCGACCACCCGCTCGCGGTAGGGCACCAAATTGCGCTGCCGCATCGCCAGATGAATGAGATACGGAACGATGTGGTCCTGATAGAAGCCCATCTGGCCTGCATATCAGGCGCCGTAGGGTGGGCAAAGGCGCGTCGCGCTTATTCGATGGTCCTGACGCACCACGCGCCTTTGCCCACGCGGACCAATCCGGAGACCGATTGCGTGGGCAAAATCGCCTTGAGACTGTGCTCTACGAGACGTCTTTCAGGCGATTTTGCCCACCCTACGCAGCTTCATCAATCGTTAAAATAGAAATAGCCTATCTTATTGTTGACCGAGCTCGCGTACCACATGCGCCCCTTGGAATCGAGAAAGAACTCGCGCATCGAGATCTCCGAATGCGGATACGGATACTCGATCACTTCGCCGGTCGCAGGGTCGAGGCGGCCCAGCGTGTCCTGTTCGTGCGAGGAGTACCAGATCATGTGATTGCGATCGATGCCGATGGCGTAAGGGGAGGGTTCGGGCCCGGGCAGCGGGAATTCCTTGAAAATTTCCGTCCGCGGATCGAAGCGGCCGATCTTGCCGCCGCGTCGCTCGCTGAACCAGACGATGCCGTCCGCACCCACTTCAAGGCGCTGCGGCTTGCCTTTGGTCGGCGGATAGAATTTCGACAGCACTCCGTCTTTGCTCACTCTCGCGATCGGCCCGTCCTCTCGGAACGAGGTGAACCACTGATCGCCGTTCTGGCCGGGCACGTTGCCGTAGGTGCCGCCGAGGTCGAAGTGCCTGAACTTTTCCGTCTTCGGATCGAATAGCGAGATTGCTGGACCGCCGCTCACCCAGACGAGGCCACGGTTATCCACGCGAATTGTATGCGCGGTGGTTCGCCGGCCATCAGGCAAGGACGAGTTCTGATATTCGGTGATCTTGCCGCTCGCCGGATCGAGGTGGGCAATCCTGCCAAGCGCCAGTTCCGTGAACCAGACCGTGCCGTCAGGCGCAGGGACTGCAGAGTGAATTCCGGCTGTCCTGGCAAACGGCAGCGGGAAGGGCTTCATTTCTCCGGTTGCCGGGTTGAGACGTACCACTTCATTCCCGCGTCCATAATAAGGAATCCAGAGCATGCCGTCCTTGTCCTCGGCGGCGCTCCACGGCCCCATCCCGTTAGGCGCCGGAAAATCATATTCCACGTAGGCGATGTTCATCGCCGCGGCGTTGAACGGACGCACGGTGGATTTGTATTGCGGCAGGTCCTGCGGCGACTGTGGCTTTGGCGACTTGGGACCGAAGGCGACGGTAAGGTACGAGGTGAAATCCTCGACTTGGTCATCGGTCAGCCGGGCGCGCTCGCCCGCCATCATTGTGTCGCGCATGTATTTGACGCGCTGGCGCCAGCCATCCTCGTCCCAAGAGGCGGAGGCCATCCGCTTCTGAAACGAGTGACAGGACTGGAAACAGGTCGTGAAGAATGTGTCGTTGTAGCTGAGATCGTGCTTCTCGGTCTTCGGCAGGAGCTGCCTGCCTTGATAGGTCGTGAGATCGCTCCATCGCACTTTGCTCTTTTCCAGTGCGAAATCGAAAGCCGCCTTTTGATCGGCCGCGAGTTGCACACCGCTGCGCGGATCGCTCTTGTAGCCGATTGCGGTGATTGCAACCGTGTAGTTTCCAGCCGGGAGGTTATTGATGTGGTAGCGGCCTTGCGCATCCGAGAGCACATTCACAGTCATTTTGCTCTGCACGTTCTCGGCGGCCACGAAGGCGCCCATGAAGGGCTGGCCATCGGGTCCTTTCACATTGCCGGTTATCGTCGCCGCGACGCCCGGCGAACTCACGGATGTCGTCAACATGAGAGCAAGCAGCACCTTGTCGATCGAGCGCATTTGGTCCTCCTGCGAGCTTACGGAAACAACAGTGATTTGATCACCACGGGAACGACGCCGGGCGGGTCGAGGAGGCCGCCGATGTCGACGTAATCGAGATCCTGCAATTGGACGCCGTCGATCGATACGAGCTTGCCATGAAGCCCAAGCTCCTTGTCGAGGATGCGGCCAAGACCGCGGCCGATGTCCCCGTCGATCACCAGGACAAGCGCTTCGTCTCGACGCCCCGCAGGCGCGGCAAACCGCATGATCGCGCGGCCCATTGCCAAGAGCCGCGGGTATTCGGGCGCGCCGGCCCAGGTGAAGGCAAGAGCGATGCGGGAGCCGGGTTCCAGATCGAGCAGACCCGCACTCCTCGTCCATGCGGCAACGATATTGTCCTCATCGATGTCGCCCGAAAGATCGTAGCCAAGGTGCACTACCGGAATGTTGTGGACCGGCAGGACGGAATCGTCCGGCAGGTAAATGGTCTTGCCGCTGACCTGGACTGTGAATTGCGAAGCACCGATGACGGTCGCACGAATACGCTCGCGCGGCTCGATCACCGGAACTGACACGCGCGTCTTGAACTGGGCGATGATTTCCTCCGCCAGCATTCGCGCGACGTCGCCGTGATCGGCGGTTTCGCGGCCGAAAATGTATTCGGCAACCCCGCCGGAGAAGGTGACGTATTCCGGCGCGCGGGTGCGTTCCAGCGGCTCGGTCAGTTCCAACGCGTGGCCGAGGTCATCGAGCGGCGCGCCTGCGATCTGGTCGAGCGCAAGGGTGGCGAGGCGCCGGGCGAACGCGCGCCGGATGTCGGGGTCGCTCAGCCGCTCCGGAGTGGGATTAATCCCGAGCTCTTTCGCCAGCAACAGCGCCGAATGATCGACGCGGGTCCAGGCTCCCTCGGCATCCTGGGCAATGAGCCGGCCGCCGACCGCAAAGGCCGAGACGCTGGCAATCTCGCCTTTGTCGATCAACGCAAGCTTCGTCGTTCCGCCGCCGATATCGGCATGGAGCGCGCAGGCGCCGCGCCGCCGCGATAACGCGGTGGCGCCGGAGCCGTGCGCGGCCAGAATGCTTTCCAGCTTGTGACCGGCGGTGGCGCAGACGAATTTCCCCGATTCTGCGGCGAAGATCTCATCGATGGCGCGGGCATTCTTGCGCTTGATCGCCTCGCCGGTGAGGATGACCGCCCCACTGTCGATGTCGCTGCGGTGCAGCCCGGCATCGTGATAGGCGTGATGTATGAAATGTTCGAGCGCCTTGGCGTCAATGGTGCCGTCGGCAAGGAACGGCGTGAGCATGATTGGAGAGCGCCAGATGACTTCACGCTCGATCACGACAAAACGGCTCGACAACCCGAGCGCCTGGCGCTTGAGCGTGACGCGCGCGAACAGAAGGTGGGATGTCGAGCTGCCGATGTCGATCCCGACGGTGGTCAGCTCGACGGTGTCCTGCTCCCATATCGCCCGGGCGATCGCCTCCTGCTCCGCCTCGGTGAGCTCGTCGTCGTGCTCGTGCTCCAGCTCGAAATCATGCATGTGAGGTCCGAATTAGGTCAGCGAAACCGCGCCGATCGATCGGGGCTGGCGGATGACGCCGGTCAGGGCATCCTCAGGCAAGGATCGAATCGAGGGTTCGTCGAAAATGTCACCCATCTGCGACTCGACGCCGTTCCCGCGAATGGCTTCGAGCCATTTGCGATGGACGCGCGGGTCCTGATCCTCATACTCGATCTGGCGGCCACCCTCCTGGATCGACGTTGCCCCGCCGCCTTCGGAGCTCTTGCGGCGGAACGAGATGAAGGGATAGCGGCGGCTTCCGAGGCTGCAGGCGAGATAGCGCGCGGGCTTGCCGCAGGTGTTGAAATGCTGGTGAAACATCCAGAACGGCGGCGTGTACATGAACCCGTGCCGCCAGGGGAATTCCTTGAATTCCGAATCGCCTTCGTACCAGAGCAGCGAATAGCCTTCGCCGTCCACCGCGTGAACATGGGTGCCGGCGACGTGGCGGTGGGCTTTTTTGTAGCGGCCAGCCGGGATCTGCGATACGTGCGCGTGCATGGTCCCGTCGGCGAGGACGAAGCTCACATTGAGCGATCCCTTGCCGCGCGCTTCCAGCTCATAGAGCTTGAAGCTCGTGAGATCGTGAACGAAATTCGTTTCCCACACGTTCCGGTTCGCATTCTTCGATTTCACCGTGTAGGTACGAAGATCGCCCTCCCCTTCAAAATGCTTCGACTGGCCGGCACGATCAGGAAACGTGAACGGGTTGTCGAAGACGAAATCGGTGTTGTGATAGAGATTGATTGTGATCGGCCCATCATGGGTACATGAGAGCCGCACCGGCTCGACACCTGAATTGTTGAAAATCTGGTATTGACAGTTGAGCGGGATCGCGAAGAGAGCCTTGGGACCCCATTCGAAGCTGCGCGTCTCCCCGTTCGGCAGCCACACCGTCGTCGAACCGTGACCGACAAGAACATAGAAGAAAGCCTCGTAAAGATGCCGCAGCGGACGCGTCTTGCGGCCGGGCAGAACTTCGAGCACGTAGTTGCTCATGAAATCGCCCGCCCCATGCGTGAAAGCGAAGCAGCCGCGGGCGTCGTAGCGAGCCCACGGGCCGGTCTCCAGGGCGATGAGGTCGTGGCCGAAGTCGAGATGGACCGGTATTCCTTCGCCGTTCGCCCATTCCTTGTACGGGTCGAGGAGAAATGCCTTTCCTTCGCTGACTGCGGGCTCTGTCTTGCCGTCCGTTGCCATTGCAGCGATCTCTCTCCTGTTATCGAGGGTGCTCCAGATCGACCCCGCGCATGGCATGATCTCGTACAGGGCCGGCCGAAGCACTGTCAATCGCGCGGCTGTAGCCCGAATGGCGCAATCGCGAGGCAGATGCGTAGGGTGGGCAAAGGCGCGGCGCGAAGTGGAGGTTCCACACAGCGCGTCGCGCGCCTTTGCCCACGCTGTCCTATCTGAGATGCCGACCGCGTGGGCAAAATCGTGGCGGCGACCGTGCGGTGGTGTAAGCTTTCGCGCGCGATTTTGCCCACCCTACGCCGGCTTGGCGTGCAGCACGGCCGGCGCAATATTCAATCCACCGACCGACCCCTGAGGGGATCCGATGGTAGCGTCCAAACTCTTCTGCGCTCGTTCGTTCGGCGCGTTTTTCGCGGTGCTTGCCCTAAGCGGTCTGGAGAGCGCAGCAGCTCTGGGTCAAGGGGACCTTGCGCGCGCCTATCGCGTGATTGCCCGCAAGACCTTCGTCGATCTGACGCATAGTTTCGATGCAAGCACGCCGGTATGGTCGGGATTCGGGCAAGCCAAGATGACGCCGGCCCGCAACCCCGAGACGCACGAGCCCTATACAATTGCGAAGGACGGTTTTCGCGCCACCTATTACGAGATGGTCGGGCAATACGGCACCCATGTCGATCCACCGGCGCACTTTGCCGACAACGGCATCACCATGGATCAGATCCCGCTCAAGCAGATGATGCTGCCGTTGATCGTGCTCGACGATACGCCATATCTCACCAATGATCCAAACCACGCATTTTCCCTCTCGGATCTGCGCAGGTGGGAAGGTAGACATGGACGCGTTCCGGGCGGCTCGTTCGTGGCGCTGCGTACCGACATGTACAAGGATTGGAACAGCAACCCGGAGCGCTTCAAGCGCAACCCGTTCCCCGCGTGGGCATTCGAGACGATCAGGTTCCTCTACGAGCACCGGGGCGTAACCGCGACCGGTCATGAATCGCTCGACACCGACACGACGGACAAAATGGATTCGGAAACCTATATTCTCCAGCACGGTCATTATCAGATCGAAGCCATGGCCAATCTCGACAAGGTGCCCCCGAAGGGCGCAATGGTTGTTGTCACCTGGCCGAACGTCCGCAACGGGCTCGGTTTTCCGGCCCGCGCCTTCGCGATACTGCCGTAGAGCATGAGCCCATGATTCCAACCGAACCGAAGCGACATGACGCAAACTACCGAGTGGACCCACAGGAGGTCCCGCGCAGTTTGGTGCGCGTAATCGCTACAGCGTTGCTACTCATTTGCGCGGCCACAATTGCCCACGCGCAGACCCCCGAGCAGTTCTACAAAGGCCGCCAGCTCACCATGATCGTGTTTTCCGGAGCTGGCTCGACCTACGACTTCTACGCGCGCTTGCTGGTGCGCCACCTCGGCAGCCACATTCCCGGCAATCCCACTTTCGTCGTGCAGAACATGCTCGGCGCCGGCGGGCTCAAGGCCGTCGATTATCTTAACAAGATCGCCCCCAAGGACGGCAGCGTGATGGGGACGATTGGACGCGGTCTCCCGTTCGAGCCGATATTGGGGAAGAACGAGGCAAGGTTCGATCCGCTGCGTTTCACTTGGCTCGGCAGCATGAATCGCGAGACGACTCTGGCGATGGCTTGGCATACGGCCAAAGTGAAGACGTTTGCGGATCTCAAACAGCACGAGCTGTTGGTCCCCGGCACCGGCGCCGGTGCGGATTCCGAAATCATTCCGCTTGCGCTGAATCATCTCGCCGGCACGAAATTCAAGATCATCGGCGGCTACCGCGATACGTCCGAAGGCGCGCTCGCGATGGAGCGAGGAGAAATCGATGGGCTCGCTTACTGGTCCTGGAGCGCCATCATGGCGGCGCATCCCGACTGGGTGCGCGACAAGAAGGTCAACCTTCTCTTCCATACGGGGGTCAAGCCGATAGCGGAAATTTCCGACGTTCCCAGCATCCGAACGCTGGTCGAGAACCCGATCGACAAGCAGGCAATCGAATTCCTGCTGGCGCGGGAAATTCTCGGGCGGCCGTTCCTCGCGCCGCCCGATCTTTCGGCGGATCGCGCCGCCGTCCTTCGATCCGCCTTTGCCGAGACGCTCCGCGACCCGGCGTTCCGCAACGATGCGCAGCGCGCCAGGCTCGATACCGATCTGGTGACCGCGGACGAAGTAAATAGCGTTCTCAAGGATGCCGCCGGCGCCCCGATCGAGGTCATCAATCGCGTGAAACAGGCGCTCGACCGAAAGTAGCGGGGGCGCTCACGTCAGCTATCTCGGACGGAATGAGGCCAGCACTGCGAAGCCGGAGCCCGATTCTGGAATATAGGCCAGGGACTACTCCTATCTATTTAGCCGGAGCAAAAGCATTGCGCTGTCTTGCTGGCCCGCACCGTCCAGAAGTCCTGAAGGTTTTGGCTACGGCTGGACGACCTTGTGGTATTATGGTCGCCGATGAATGGATCGAATAATATGACCAACCCGCCGAAGCTCGAACGACCGCAACTAGACCTCGACACCGCGAGGGCAACGCGTTCCTTCATGCGCCGTCTTGCTGAACGCTACTCTGTGCGCGAAGCCATCAACCTCAAGACTGCGAAGGCGCTGTCGCTCAGCGTACCGCCGACGCTTATCGCGCTTGCCGACGAGGTGATCGAATGATCCGTCGCCGCGACTTCATCACGCTTATCGGCGGTGCGGCGGCGTGGCCGCTCGCGGCGCACGCGCAGCGACCGGCGATCCCCGTGATTGGATTTCTGAACACGCAATCTCCCACCGGCTATGCGGATCGCTTGGATGGATTTCGACAGGGACTGAAAGAGATTGGCTTCGTGGAGGGCGAAAACGTCACGATTGAATACCGCTGGGCGCAGGGAAAATTGGAGAGGCTGCCTGCGCTTGCGGCTGAATTGGTTGACCGCAAGGTCGCCGTACTGGCGGCGCTTGCAACTCCTAATTCGGTGGCAGTCGCAAAGGCGGCGACCACCACTATTCCTGTAGTCTTCCTTGTCGGCGATGACCCGGTCAGGCTTGGTCTGGTCAAAAGCCTTGCTCGCCCAACAGGCAATATCACTGGGGTTAATCTTTTCAACAATGAGATTACAACAAAGCAACTAAACCTGCTCCGCGAACTCGTCCCCACTGCCACTCGCGTAGCGGTGCTCGTTAATCCAACCAGTGGGAACGCCGAACGAACGGCAAGGGACGCAGAGGCAGCGGCACGCGCAATGGGGGTTCGAGTACAGGTCCACAAGGCGAGTAGCGTCGGCGAGATTGATGCGGCATTTGCGGCGGTGGCTGATAGTAAGCCTGATGCGGTTTGTGTTACGGGCGATGCGCTCTTCAACACTCGACGTATTCAATTGGTCCAATTGGCATCGTACCACCATCTGCCTACGGGGTACCCTTCGCGAGCGTATCCAGATGTTGGCGGATTAATGAGCTATGGAGCAAACGTTACCGAGGCTTATCGTCAGGCCGGTGTCTACGTCGGGCGTATTCTCAGGGGCGCAAAGCCTTCGGACCTTCCGGTCATCCAAGCGTCGAAATTCGAGCTGGTGATTAATCAGCAAAACGCCAAGATGTTGGGCCTTACCGTGCCAGATCGGCTGCTCGCCATCGCCGACGAGATCATTGAATGATTCGGCATGACGCTTCTCGGCGCTGCGGCGGCGTGGCCGCTCGCGGCGCGGGCGCAGCGGCCGAGGCGTCCCAGAACTTCACCGCATTCCGTCATTTTAGATAACGGCGGCGAGCCTCGGCAGGCGGCCGCGTTCCTGCACTGCGACGCACCATCCGGCTGGCCCGGATCGGGGACCTCATCGCGCGGATCGCCGCGCGAGTGGAGGACGGCGGCAGCGTTTAATCCAACCGAGTTCGTAAAAACCGAAAGGTTTGTAGGGGCGGGTTTTAAACCCGCCCTCTCCCGGCAGAGCCCGCTCGCGAGATATCGTCCGGGTCGTAACGTCACGGTCCGTGTTGTGGCGCCAGGGCGGGTTTGAAACCCGCCCCTACATCTTCCCGGTCCGTACGCAACCTGGCGAGTCTGTTTGCTGTCAGGGTTTGAGGCGCTCTAACGTACCTTCACATGCGGCCCGGTGCGCCGCGCGATGAGGCGGGCGAGCGTGTCCAGTGTCACCTTGGTTGTTCCGTGCAGCGCGTATTCGTGCATCTTGTAGAGCGAACGATACATGTCGCGATAAATTGCGCGATCAACCGTTTCTGCAAACTGTTCTTTAATTACGCCGCGGCACATTTGCACGCGAGGGGTTTGGGGGTTTTCCCGGCATCGTATCGGGCTATGGGAGCGCCGCGGCAGGCGCATGGTGGTGGCAGCGAGTTATGCTCGCCGACCATGCGCCGCTGCCGCTCAACACCAGGCATCCTGCTCCTCAATCGCGTCCTAACAGCGCCTTTCGGCGCCACCGTATCAACCGGAGTAAACATGATGACGGATCAGATGTCTTTCTCGCCAAAACTCGCCTGGCTGCCGATCGCCCTTGTCGCTTTCTCAATGGCGTTCGGCGCTCCTGTCCGCGCCCAATCCGACGCGAACGCCTCATCCTGGCGCGAGATAGCCGTCGATCCGATCATGAATGCCGTTCACAGTGTCGAGCAACGAATTGCCAGTATCGAAGCGACCGTCGCGCTGTTTGCCGGATCGTTCACGACCCAGCAGCTCAACACGCGGCAGCTTTGCGTCGCCGATGAAAGCGGCGCGCAAACCTGCATCACCAAGGCGCAGCTCGATGCGCTTCTGGCGAAGATGACGCATACCGCAGCCGCGGAGCTGCCTCCCGTCACAGCACCGGCCGCCGTTATCGAAGCTCCCGCGCAGGTTACCCAAGCCCCTGCGATCGTTACCGAAACCTATGTCTCGCCGATCACCGAGCCGGCAGGCGTCGACAGCGATGCAAAGGGTTCGGCTGCCCTGGATGGCGCCACAGGCGAGACGGCCTTTGCCAGCGCGCCCGCCATCGAGGGCAGCGCCAGCAAGGAGGAGTTCTCCGCGGAATTCCACCCGACCCCCGGCGGGACGACGCTCGTGAGCGCTCCCGAACCCGCTGCAAACGAAGGAGCAAGCACCGATCAGGAGCCCGCAACCACCGGCTCGGTAACATCAGAGCCGTCGGGCGATGCCCTGGTCTCGTATCCGGAAGTGGAAATCTCGTCTCCGGACAACGCGCTCTCGAACGAGTGATCCCCGACGTTCGATCGGCATTCCGAACTTTTCACGCTCACAGCAAGGCCGCAGCGACCACAATCGCTGCGGCCTTCTTTAATTTCATCACAAGGACGGTCGCAGATTCACCATCCGCTCGACGGAGCGGCGGGCCTTCTCGGCGATTGCAGGCTCAATCACCACCTCTTCCTCGAGATGGATTAGGCTGTCGAGGATTTTCGGCAGCGTGATCCGCTTCATGTGCGGGCAGAGGTTGCACGGCCGCACGAACTCAACACCGGGCAGCTCGGCCTGGACATTGTCGGCCATCGAGCATTCGGTGACCATGACGACGCGGCGGGGCCGGTTCCGGCGCACCCAGTCGATCATGCCGGCAGTCGAACCGGTGTAATCGGCTTCGTCGATGACGTCGGGCGGGCATTCCGGATGAGCAATGATT
>DATBHB010000154.1:0-10952 GCA_036557705.1 Xanthobacteraceae bacterium | reverse complement strand
CATCGTCGACGTGTTTCAGCGCCGGATCGGCAACAAGGCGCTGCTGTTCGACGACATTCCGGGCTACCCGTCCGGCTATCGCATCCTGGCCAACATTCTCACGTCGGTGCCGCGGATCAACTCGACTCTGGGCTTGCCGCCACAATCCAAAGCGATCGATCTGGTTCAGTTCTGGCGCCGCTACATGGGCGAGATGAAAGCCATCCCGCCGGTCAGCGTCGCCTCCGGCCCGGTGCAGGAGAACGTCAAAGGCGGCAACAAGCTCGATCTCGCCGCGATCCCGACCCCTAAATGGCACGAGCAGGACGGCGGCCGCTACATCGGCACCGGCTGCATGGTGGTGATGAAGGATCCTGATCTGGACTGGATCAATTACGGCGCCTACCGGGTCCAGGTCCACGACCGCAACGTCGCCACCGTACACTGCACCAAGGGCAAGCACGGCAGCATGATCATGCGGAAGTATCATGAGCGCGGCGAAGCCTGCCCGGTCGCGGTCGTGGCCGGCATGCACCCGGCGTTGTTCATGGTCTCGGGCCTGGAGATTCCGCACGGCAAGAACGAATACGACGCGGCGGGCGGGCTGCTCGGTGAGCCGGTCGAGGTGGTGCACGGCCCGCGCACCGGCCTGCCGATCCCGGCTCATGCCGAGATCGCCTTCGAAGGCTTCATCCATCCCAACGATCTGCTCGACGAGGGGCCGTTCGGCGAATGGTGCGGCTATTACGTCGCCGGCAAGAAGCCGGAGACCGTGATGCGGGTCGAGACGCTGATGCATCGCAACGACCCCATTCTCGTCGGCGCCATTCCGGGCGTGCCGCCGGACGACGATTCGTTTTACCGCGGCACCTACCGCTCCGGCGCGGTGTGGAATCAGCTCGAGGCCGCCGGCGTGCCCGAGGTGAAGGGCGTATGGGCGCATCCGGCAGGCGGCAGCCGGCTGTGGCTCACCGTCGCGATCAAGCAGCAATATGCCGGCCACTCCAAGCAAGCAGGCTTGGTCGCTTCGCAATGCCACGCCGGCGCCTACGCCAACCGCTTTGTCGTGGTGGTGGACGACGACATCGATCCGGCCGACATGGACCGGGTGGTCTGGGCCATGTGCACGCGCTGCGACCCGCGTGAAGGCTTTGAAATTCTGCGCGGCTGCTGGACCGGGACGTCCGATCCGATGAATTACGGCAAGGACGACACGCGCAACGCTCGCGTCGTCATCGACGCCTGCAAGCCGTGGTCGCGCCGCGGCAGTTTTCCCCAAGTCGTCGGGTCAAGCAAAGAACTGGACCAGCGCATCCACGCCAAGTGGGCCCACATCCTGCCGCGCAACC
The DNA here is from genome assembly GCA_036557705.1 of Xanthobacteraceae bacterium. Lineage (GTDB taxonomy): Bacteria > Pseudomonadota > Alphaproteobacteria > Rhizobiales > Xanthobacteraceae > VAZQ01. The sequence goes on along the minus strand of DATBHB010000154.1, from coordinate 9,624 downwards.
TGTAGGGCTCGCCGGTTGTTCGCCGTTACTGTTGTTTGATGTCGGCGAACTTGATCACCTTCGCCCATTTCTCGCTGTCAGCGGCGATCAGTTGGGCAAACTCCGCCGGCGAATTGGACACGGCGGTGTTACCCATCGCGGTCATTTGCTCTTTGACCTTGGGATCGGCCATGGTCGCGACCAGCGCCCCATTGAGCTTGTCGATGATGGGAGCCGGCGTGTTCTTAGGCGCGACAATGCCGTTCCACACGTCGGCCGCATAACCGGGAACGAACTCGCTGATCGCCGGAACGTCAGGCAGGGCCGCGATGCGGGTCGTGGTCGCCAGCGCACGCAGTTTGCCGGCGCGTATCTGGGGCACCGACGAGGCCACGTTGTCGAACATCACCTGCGTTCGCCCGGCGATCAGGTCGGCGAGCGCCGGCGGCGAACCGTTGTAGGCCACCGTCACCATCTTGATCCCGGTCATCATCTGGAACAGCTCGCCCGAGACATGCGTGGCGCCGCCGATTCCGGCGCAGGCCATGTTGATGCTGTCCGGATGGGCCTTGGCGTAAGCGATGAATTCCGGGACGGTTTTGGCCGGAAAGGAGGGATTGACCTCCATGACCAGCGGGCTGCGGCTGACCAGCGACACCGGCGCGACATCGCGCACGAAATTGAAGCTGAGTTCCTTGTAGAGCGAGCCGTTGATGGCATTGACGAGCCCCGCAAGGAGCAGCGTGTAGCCGTCCGGTACGGCGCGCACCACCGCCTCGGTTGCGATATTGCTCGCGGCGCCGGGACGGTCCTCGACCACGAAAGGCTGGCCAAGCCGGTCCGACAGTTTCTGCGCGAGGAGCCGGGCGAGAATATCGCTCACCCCGCCGGCGCTATAGCCGACCAGGATGCGAACCGGCCGCGCCGGATAGTCTTGCGCCTGCGCCCGCTGCATCGCCGGCAGCGCCAAGCCGGCTGCCGCAAGCGTGAGGAATCGTCGTCGTGGGAAATGCATGATGGACCCTGATGTCTCAATCCCAAATGCCACATCGAGCCTTGCAACGCGACGCAGCTGCGTCAATGGGCCGCGAAGCGAGAATGTCGTGGCCGCGTGCGCGCGATGCGTACCTGATAAGCGGCCGACGCCCGCGCCGATTTGACTGATGGTGGTAGCTGGCACGAGCAGCTACCGGCATCTCATCATTTGGCGTAAAGCGCGCGCAGATTGTTTGGCTCTTCGTGCGGCGCCCACGTTACATTGCCGATCTTCCAGGCCTTGCCGACTTTGACCAGATCAAGCACGACCGTGCTCGGCTTATCCACGTTCTTGAATTTCACCGCCGCGCGTGCCTTTCCCGGGCCGGCTTCCTCCACCACCATTGCCAGGTCGCTGATTTGCCAATCCTGCGCGTCGACGAAGGGGTCGAAGTCGAGCGTGCCGACCTCGCCGCGGCGCGAGGATTGCCTTCGATCTTTCAATATCAAGGCGGCAAGCGTCGGCTCGAAATAACGGCGTACCTTTGCGTCGCTGTCCAGGGCAAGACCGTTGCGCTCTTTGCTCACGTAAGTGTCGTAGATTGCAGCGATGAAATCATGCGCGGAGGAATCGGCGGCGGCGAGCGGTGTGGCGATGGCAACGATGACGACAGATAAAATGGCGCTCAAGAGTATGCGTCGGCTTGGCATCAGAGCCCCCAATTGTCCAAGAAAGACGACATCGACACGGCTGACAAGAGTATCAGTCGGATAGCCGTCTCGGAAAGGCCGCGGCGGCCCTCGCGCTATGCGCTCGCGACATGTCAATCAGATCGCGCCGATTGTAATTGCCTGGGACGTAGAGCAGCATGGTTCGCGTTTTCGGAACGGTCGCGCGTGGCCTGCGTGAGGCAGGTGATCGACTGCGCCTCAAATGACAAGGAGGTTTCAATGAAGATGCCTGTCAAGCTGATCTTTGTCGTGCTGGTCGCGGCGCTAGCGGGCGCTCTCGTCGCGAACGCCCAAGGCCCCGCCAGCGGCTTCAGCAAGAAAAACTATAATTTCAGTCCCTGGACCAAAGGCCGGTTCTCCGAAATGGTCACCGTCACGAACCCGGGACGCTTCATCACGGTAGCCGGCATCGGTGCCGAATCCGAAGCTGACGGACACACCATGTATCCCGGCGATATGCTGGGACAATGCCGCTACGCGTTCATGAAGATCAAGAAGGCGCTCGCGACGGAAGGGGCGACCCTTGCCGACGTGACACGAATGATCACCTTCGTCACCGACATGGGTGGCGGCACGCGCGAGACCGCAAAGCCCTATCAGGATTATGTCACCTGTCGCCGCGAGGCGTTCGCAAACGGGCCGGTGCCAGCCAGCACGATCGTCCAGATCACCAGGCTCGCCGCTCCCGACATGCTGATCGAGATCAACGTTGACGCGGTGCTTGCCAACTAGCTCCCCGACCAACCCAAGCTGACAGCACAGGGCCGGCTAACGCGGAACGATCCATGCTCGACGACGCGGCCAAGGCGATTGCGCAAATGTTTTCACCGCCGCTGCGGGCGGTGCTCTGGAAATCGATCGGGCTGGCGCTTTCGCTCGTTGTCCTGCTCGCGGTCGCGCTCGAGCGCGCCATCGTCTGGCTGGTCGGCGCCGGCAGTACATCGGCCGAAATTGCGCTTGGGCCGCACGCCCACTTCCCTGTCGAAGTCATCGCCTGGTTGCTCTCCATAGCAGCCGGGTTCGGCATCGTGGTGGGCGGTGTGATGCTCATGCCCGCCGTCACCGCATTCGTCGCCAGCTTCTTTGCCGATCAAATCGCCGAAGAGGTCGAGCGCGCCTACTACCCGATGGACCCGCCCGGGCAGGCGCTCACCCTATCGCACGCCGTCTTTGAAGGCGGGAAAACGGCGCTACTCGCGATCGCCGTCTACCTTTGTGCCCTGCCGTTGCTGCTCTTCGCCGGCCTCGGCGCCGTGGTCTTTTTCCTCGCGACCGCCTGGCTCCTTGGCCGCGAATATTTCGAGCTTGCGGCCATGCGGTTCCGGCCCGTCGACGAGGCGAAAGCCTTCCGGCGTTACCACGCCACCAGCGTCTTCATGGCCGGCATGATCATCGCGCTGTTCGTGTCAATTCCAGTTCTCAATTTGGCGACACCGCTATTTGCCACCGCACTCATGGTGCACATGCATAAGCGCCTCGGTCGGCGATGACGGTCCGTGCCGGCAAGGCCTTTACAATACCTCGGAACCAGGAGCAGAAACGGACATGAAGAAAAGCGGATCAGAGAAGGACGAATCCCCCTCTCGGCTGATCGACGGCAGAATCAAGGAGCTGGGCGATTGGCGCGGCAAGATGCTCGGCCGCATCCGCGCCCTGATCAAGGAAGCCGATCCCGAAGTGATCGAGGAGTGGAAGTGGCGCGGCGTTCCGGTGTGGTCCGACAACGGATTGATCTGCACCGGCGAGACTTACAAGGCCGTCGTCAAGATGACTTTCGCCAAGGGCGCGGCCCTGCCGGACCCTGCGAACCTCTTCAACGCCAGTCTCGAGGGCAATACAAGGCGCGCCATCGACTTCCACGACGGCGACAAGATCAACGAGGCGGCGCTGAAGGCGCTCATTCGCGCCGCCGTCGCCCTGAACAAGTCGAAAGCCAAGCGCTGACTCAACCCTTACGCCGTCGCGCCCCTCACTTAAGTTTTCTTCGGCGACCAGCCGTAGGCTTTGGCGCACGCGCCGCCCATCAGCATTGCCCGCTCGCTGTCGCTCAGGCGGTCGGTCTTGAGGAACGGCGTGACAGCCTGCTCGTAGTTGACGACCGCGTGGGCGCGCGTCCAGTCGGTGCCCCACAGGCAGCGCTCGAAACCCCAGGCGTCGAAGACCCGGGCGAGCGGATCCCAGATATCGGGGAACGGATACGGCTCCCGCGACAGCGTGCAGGCGCCGCTCACCTTGATCACCAGATTCTTGCGCTTGGCGAGATCCAGCACCTTCGGCAGGTCGGCCCAGGGCTGCGGCGGCGCCGGCGGCGTGCGCGGCTGCTGAATGGCCAAATGGTCGATGATGAAGCGGGTATCGGGGTTGCGGTCGATCAACGCGGTGCCGGCGTCCACATTGCCCCAGCACAGGATGTTGACTGGAAAGTCATGCTTTGCCGCCGACCGCGCGATACGGTTGAGGCCCGGGTGATCCGGGCTGCGGTCGCGCCCGGGCTCCTTGGTCATCATGATGCGGACGCCGACCGCGCCCGGCGTCCGCCTCCAGTCGGCGATGACATCGTCCACGGCGGGGTCTTCGGGATCGACCGGCTTGACGATGGCGAACTTACCGGGATGGGCGCGCTGCACTTCGACCGCATAGCTTGCGTCGTAGCGGTACATGGAAAACGCCGAGATGAAGATCGCGCCGTCGACGCCGACCTTGTCCATCGCCGCGACCATCTCGTCGCCGGTCACGTGAGGGGGCCAGTTGGGCACGCTGTGCCAAGGCCGCTTCGGCGTGTTGGCCTCGTAGGCGTGGACCTGGGAATCGATGATCGTCATCGGGAAAACCCCTCCATTTCCGAACGTGAGCTCGGTATCGCAGCAGGTCGCGCGCGCGTTGTCCAGGCCACCTGAGCGCCGGCGCAGTTCGCCCGAGCGACGGCGTATCCGCCGAACGGCGCCGGCCAATTGCGCTTCCGTGATCGACCGATCGCTGCCGGTACAACAGCGGCGGCACGACAGCGAAGCAAACTCTATTGGGTCTCAGACGCGTCGCGACTGGCCCGCGGCGGCAACGCGCTCGCGGCTTCAAGGTCGCTTGCGCGATCGAGATGCTCGATAGCTTTTGCCACCAGCGCCCGCACGAAGTGCGGATTGGCGCTGTCCAATGCCATCGCCAACAGTTTGACAGCTATCCGCCGCAAGCTCTGTGGGTCAGCCATTTTTGGTCTCACGCAGTACTGGCCAGTACGCCTCGGCTGGCCCGACACCCTCGGCGCGACAGCTAAAATGAGTTTCACGAGCAAATCAATAATACTCTCGATAAGAGTCGGGAATGACACTTTACAATGGCCGCAAAGCGGTCACAATTACCATGGAGGATTATTTGTTATTTGTTTTTTATTTGTTTGTTTGAGCGACGTCTGTCGGGAGTAAAACAGGGGAGTGTAGCGTCATGAGTATCTCCAAGTTGCGTAACTCAACCGCTATCGACAAAGCGTTGGGGATGACCGCCGTCAACGAGGCGCTGAAAGCCGATGTCATGGTTAATATCGCCGACCGGGTCCAGGTCGAAAATCCGACTTTGGATGTGCCGGTCAAAGACGCGCTGAACGCTGACGCGGTGAACATGTATTTGAAGCAGGTTTCGGCAAGCTCGTGCAGCGAAATCGATTCTCTCATCAGCAATCTGCGCGGCCTGCGCGAAAAGCTGGTCGCCGACCGCAGCCGGATCGAACAGGACGTTGCGGAGTTTGCGACGTTCAATCAGTCGGTCATTCAACTGACGGATGTCGTCTCCGACAGTGTCGCTCAAGTGAAAGCGCCAAGCCTCGCTGAATAGACGCGCCGCGCCGCCGCGACGGCTTCATTCGACACGACCGTAGCGCGGCGTGGCGACGCGGCCTCATGCAGTCGGAGGCTTATTCGCAAGGCCGCTCTCACGCAAAGGCGCTGACATGAACGACGACCGACACCTGCGGCACGCGTCCAAGGCAACGATCGACTGGCGCGCGCTCTTTTCCTGGATCGTCATCATCGCCGGCTTCTCGGTGGCTACTTTTCTGCTGCTGCTCTGACGCTTGCGCCGCCGCACGCAAGCCCGACCGACTCGAGACGCACCGCGTAGCAGCGCCGTCGCCGCCGCCACCAAGAGCGAATCGGCCAGCCGCCCGGTTTGCGGACCGCCAAGCGTTGCCTCATTTGCCGGCGCGGCCACTCCCATGCTTCCTGGTGGTGTCCGTGATTCGCGCGCCGCGGCTGGCTATGACCGCTCCTTATCTCGATGCCCTCAATCCCGAACAGCGGCGTGCCGCCGAACACGGCGCTTCGCCGCTCCTCATTGTCGCCGGCGCGGGCTCCGGCAAGACCAACACGCTGGCGCACCGCGTGGCGCACCTCATCGTGCAAGGCGCCGACCCCAGGCGCATCATGCTGCTGACATTTTCGCGGCGCGCGGCGGTGGAGATGACCCGACGGGTCGAACGCATCGCGGCCAATGTCCTGCCTGACCGGGCGCGGCTGGTCGTGGACACCTTGACCTGGTCGGGGACTTTCCACGCCATAGGGGCGCGCTTGCTGCGCGAATATGCCGGCCAGATCGGGCTCGAGGCCGCGTTTACGATCCATGACCGCGAAGACTCGGCCGATCTCATCAATCTGGTGCGGCACGATCTCGGTTTTTCAAAAACCGACGAGCGATTCCCGGCCAAGGGTACCTGTCTCGCGATCTATTCCCGTGCAGTCAACGCCGAAGCGCCATTGGACGAAGTGCTCGGCGCTAGCTTCCCATGGTGCGCCGGCTGGGAGCATGAGCTCAGCGCGCTGTTCGGCGCCTACGTCGACGCCAAGCAGCGGCAGAACGTGCTCGATTACGATGACCTGCTGCTCTACTGGGCGCACATGATGCAGGCCACCGAGGTCGCGCAGGATATTTCGTCCCGTTTCGATCACCTGCTGGTCGACGAATATCAGGACACCAACCGGCTGCAGGCTTCGATTCTGCTCGCCCTCAAACCCGACGGCAAAGGGTTGACCGTCGTCGGCGATGATGCGCAGTCGATCTATTCGTTTCGCGCCGCGACGGTGCGCAACATTCTGGATTTCCCGGACCATTTTGCGCCGCCGGCCCGCGTCATCACGCTCGACCGCAACTACCGCTCCACACAACCGATCCTCGCCGCCGCCAATGCGGTGATCGATCTCGCAACGGAGCGGTACAAAAAGAACCTGCGCTCCGTGCGCGCTTCGGCCGAGCGTCCGCAACTCGTCTCGGTACGCGATGAAGCCGATCAGGCGCGATACGTGGCGGAGCGTATCCTGCAGCATCGCGAGGCCGCGATACCGTTGAAGCAGCAGGCGGTGCTGTTTCGGGCCTCGCACCACAGCGCGCCGCTCGAAATCGAATTGACCCGGCGCAACATCCCGTTCGTCAAATTCGGCGGGCTCAAATTCCTCGAAGCCGCGCACATCAAGGACGTGTTGGCCTTCCTGCGCTGGGCCGAGAACCTGCGCGATCGGGTCTCCGGCTTTCGCGTCATCCAGCTTTTGCCCGGCGCCGGCCCGGCGACAGCGGCCCGCGTGCTCGACCAGGTCGCCGCGGCAGACGGCACTCTGCAAGCGTTGACCCAGTTCCGCCCGCCCGCCGCCTGCGCGCAGGATTGGCCGGCCTTTGTCGAGGCCTTGACCCTGGCGCGAAGCAACGCAGCGGGATGGCCGGCAGAACTGGATCTGGTTTGCCGGTGGTACGCGCCGCACCTCGAACGCCGCTACGAGGACGCCAGGATTCGTGAAGCGGATCTGCTGCAGCTCGCGCAGATCGCCTCGACCTACGCGAGCCGCCGGCGCTTCCTGACCGAGCTCACGCTCGATCCGCCCTCATCGAGCAGCGCTGAAGCCGGCGCGCCGCACCTCGACGAGGATTATGCCATCCTGTCGACCATTCACTCGGCCAAAGGGCAGGAATGGAAGTCGGTCTTCGTGCTGAATTGCGTCGATGGCTGCATTCCCTCCGATCTTGCGGTCGGCAGCACGGCTGAAATCGAGGAAGAGCGTCGGCTGCTCTATGTGGCGATGACGCGCGCCAAGGATCACCTGCATCTGGTCGTGCCGCAGCGCTTCTTCGTCCAGCAGCAGCGCGGCAATGGCGATCGCCACATGTACGCGGTGCGCACCCGGTTCATCCCGGGCGGCATCATCGGCAACTTCGATGCCTGCGCCTGGCCGAATGCGGCACGGCCGGCGCCTTCCGGTGCCAACGCCCTGACCAAGCCCGTCAATATTGGCGCGCGGCTCAGGGCCAAATGGCGTTGAGGAGGCTATGAAGCGGCGTTGACCAGCATCCGGCAAATGTCCGCAGCGCCTCGCCGATCGCAACGCCGATGCGTCCAATCGCTTGATACGGCGGAATTTTTCAGCTGGATCCGAAATGGGGCGCCAACGGCATTCATCGTGTCGGAATGGCAGCCGCCCGCTGTCTTAATTCCGGCTCAAATGCGCCGGATTGTCGTCAGCCGGTGTCGCGTGAGGGGGAGTAAGCCATGACAAACGATCGGGAGCGGCATGCCCGTCGCCGGGATGCCATGCGAGGGCAATCGCGCCGGGACCGATAATTTTCGCCTGCCAAGTTTGAAGCGCCGTCAAGCTCTGAGTGTGCTTGGCAAGCACGAACAAATTTATGGCGAGCCGGTCCGATGTTGCGTGATGTCCGTTCACGTCTCCGCTTTTTCCTCGCCGCGTTGGGCTGCGCGGTCCTGGTCACGTCTTTTGTCAGTTGGGCGCACAGTCTGCACGCTACCGCGGGCCGATACACCTGGGTGCGGGCCGACCCGGCGCGCGTTCCTCCGGGTGAGGCTGCGGAGCTATGGCATGTGTCGGGAAGCTGCGTCCGGCCGTTTCTCGTCAAAGCGGTGTTGCGCTCGAAGGCCAAGCTCGAAGCGCACTACAATGCAGCTCCGGTCGAGGTCCGTGCCCGGCTCAGTGCCCGGCCCGATCCCGCTCAATCGGTCAAGCCGGCCGCCTGGCATCCCCCGGCAAACGGCGGGCAGGAGCAAACCGCGCGCAACGATCCGTACGGAGAATACGTTGCCGCATTACAGGTCAAATATGCCGAGTGGTATGCCGCCTTGTTCAAGCTCGAGATCGAGGCCGGCAACTGGCAGCAACGTCTGCTCGGCGTCGCGGATCAAACCGTGGTGCTTAGCGCCGCGACGCGTGCAAGTTTCGCCGCATCTTCGCGCGAAGGCGCGAAACTGACCGGTTCGCAGGGCGACTTTGACGGCTACCTTCTCACCGCGCTCGGCCTTGGCGGGTTCTCCAGCGACGAACAAATGTCGCTCAAAGCCGCTTGTGTGACGATCAATCCGGTCATGGAGAGCTTTCGCGATCCGAACGTCCTCGCCACACTTTGGCATTGGCCGCTTGATTGCCTTACGGAATTTTCCTTCGGATTGGAGCTTGTGTTGATCGCGATATTTTTCGCGCCCATCGTTCGCTGGATGCAGACCGGCGATTTCGACGCCGTAGGGCTCGCTTTCCAGACGCTCACTCAGCGCCGCGCCAAAAGCATCCGGGACTTCGACGAACGCAGGCTCATTGGCGCTGCGCTCGAGCGCGTTCGACAAATGCGCGTCGCCGTCCTCGCCGCGCCGGACCGCATCAGGTCCTACGCGGCCAGCCGCGCCGCCGAGGCAACGGCCGGCACGGCGAAGCCCGAGCCGGGCGGCGCCAAACCTGCCACCGCTCCAATCGGGGCGGCAACGCCCGCCATCAAGGCGGCGATAAGGCCCGATTAGGGCCGATCTGGGCTTGACCCCTCTTCGATTGCGCCGACGTGTGTTCCGCGCGCTACAGCTTGTGCCCGGCGTCCCTGCTATGGTGCACCAACAAAACCGCCGCTGAGCCGGCGACGTCAGGAGTGCGTGCGATGATCAGCGAGGGCCGATTGCTCTGGCTAAGT
>DATBHB010000153.1:0-49987 GCA_036557705.1 Xanthobacteraceae bacterium | reverse complement strand
TGATCGAGGCGGAACGTCTTCGATTTGTTCACCGGGATGACGACGTGGCGCACGCCGTCGTCCTCGATTTGCCACGAACGCGGCCCCGCGGCCTGCGCGGGGGTTTGCAGAAACAGGCAGGCGCAGAGCGCGGCGAAAATTAGCGAGCCGGTGCCGCCGAACGCACGAATCCTGGATTTGGAAACGGGAGCAAACCACGGGCTCCCACCCTCCCCTGGAGGGGGAGGGTCGCCCGTGCTCTTGCGCGGGCGGGGTGGGGTGAACCGCAGGCGCGGTGCGTGGGGCTCACCCCACCCCGGCGCGCGCATCCTTCGAGGCTCGCGCGCATCAAGAACGCGCGCTCGCGCCTCAGGATGACGCACGCCGACCCTCCCCCTCCAGGGGAGGGTCGCCGCATACATCCGCACGCGGCGGGCGCGGCGCGCCTCGCCCAAATCCTGCAACATCATAAGCCCCCCGACTTTCCGCCGGTTTCACCCGGTCTATTTCGGTTCTAATCGTTGTCGCCCGAAAGCTCGATCTCCCCTTCCAGAGTCCTCCTGCTCCAGCTCGGCACGCGCGGTTCTTCAACGCTCCACGTGCTTCTGCGACTCCTCGCGCTTGACCTGATAATCCTCGTGCTGCTTCGTCCCGCGAATGATCGTCACCGTCACCGTTGGCGGCGGCGGAGGTGGCGGCGGCGGCGCGATGACAACCGGCTTCGGCGGAGGAGGCGGCGGAGGTGGCGGCACGCGCATCGGAAGAACGGGCGGCCGTGGCGGATTGCGGCCGATGTCGCGCTCCGTCACCCGCTTGTCGCCATCCGTATTACCGTCTCCGGGCTGGCGCAGGATCAACGACAGCTTGCCGATATTGCTCGCCAACAGAATCTTCTGCGCCTGCTCGGTAGTGACTTCGAGCGTCACCGCCTTGGGTATCGTCGGCTGTTCCGGCCGCTCGGCCGCGAGTTGATCGATCGCAAGCACTTTGACGTGGTGGAGCAAAATATCCGAATAGCCCTCGCGCTGGGCGCCGGGATCTTCGCCGATGAGCACCACGTCGACGAAATCGCCTGGTTGGATGAAACCGGCAACGCCACGCACGTCATCGACACGCACCGTGACCGCGCGCTTGCCTTCCTCGAGGATGGCAGACAACGAGCCGCGCTGGCCGGGGCCGGTGATCTTCGATTTGAGCACCGGCTCGTTGCGGTCGAGCGCCGCGAGCACGGCGCGGGTTCCGTATTTGAACAGCTCATCCTTCGAAGCGAAGGCGCCATCCGGCAGAGACCGCGAAGCCCACGGAATTTCAGTTACATTGTCGGTACTCAGATTGGTACCGAAGCTCAGCGGCTGCGCCGCTACAACGATAGTGCCGATGCCCTCGTCGCCGAGCGACGCGCGGGCATGGCTTTGCAGCCAGCTGCGCGCCAGCATCGCGGCGATTCCGCCCATGACGATGGCCAGAAACAGAACGACGACGTTGTTCGTTCGCATTTGCGTGCTCGTCCCCTAGGCCCCCGCCCCTCGTGGCTCGCCTTACGGACTCACAGCCAATCCAACTCGCAGTAAATCCGAAAACTTCGGCCGCTGCCAGCGATATTGCCGCGGCCAGCGCCCCGCTGCCCTATATCGATCAAGAATGGTGCAAATGTGTCACACTTGCTGGTTGGCTGTGTGAAATGCTTGCGCCGTAGGGTGGGCAAAGGCGCATGGCGCAAACGTCTGCGTTCGCGCACCGTCATCGGGCGCCTTTGCCCACGCGGTCCCAGTCGATGGAGCCGACTGCGTGGGCAAAATCGCCATGACCACCGGGGGCAATGTCGCCATTCATGGCGAGGCGATCTTGCCCACCCTACAGCATCTGTGTGAAATGGGTGCGCCGTAGGGTGGGCAAAGGCGCATGGCACAAACGTCTGCGTTCGCGCACCGTCATCGGGCGCCTTTGCCCACGCGGTCCCAAGTCGATGGAGCCGACTGCGTGGGCAAAATCGCTGCAACCGCCGCGAGCACTGTCGCCGTTCCTGGCGAGGCGATTTTGCCCACCCTACGGGGTGCGTACTAATTCCCTTGCAGCGCGGTCCACAAGGCCTGCCATTTGGTGTTCACCCAGCCGCCGACCAGAACGATGGTCGAAATAACAGCGACCAGCATCACGCCGAGCAGGACCGTGTACTCCACCAGCGCGGCTCCGTCCTCGTCGGCGGAAAGCCGCTTGGCCAATTGCAGAGCGTTGCGCATGACACCTCTCCTCATGAGCTTGGAAGCCTTGCGTCCTGGAACGAGTGTAGGGTGAACGGGGCGACGAAATCAACATCGCGTGTAGCAGCGGCTGCATCGCTGATCCGTGTGTCCGAATCAGGGCTCGCGATCGGTTTTGCCGATCTCGGGCCCTGCCGGGCTTAACGCTTAGGGACCGTAGCTTCCCGCTGCTGTGGCATTTTAGCCACAGTCAGGAATAAATTGTTACGCGGGCCGCAGAATACCGCAAGAAAGCTCCCTGCGTGAACACTTGGCCATAGCGCGGCCACAGCTGCTCACGCGGCGAACGCCTTGCGGTACTGTTCGCCATCGGCCGAGAGCCACGCCTCGTTTTTCGTCCATTTATGAACGCCGCCGCACGCCGGGCACAGCATAGTGGCGGTAACGGCCGGAAGCTGGTCCACGTCAAGTACTTCAATTCCCGTAGAAACCGCTCTGCCCTTCGCTGGGCAGCGGATCATGATCGTTGCCACGATCCCCTCCTCTGTCCATTTGCCGGCGATTTGAACACTCCCTCGCGTCGCAACTGTGACAAACCCGATCAACTCGTCGCGAGAAACAGCGAATGGGTGCTCTGCAATACAGCCGATGAAAGAGGTGGAAAGCTCCCGAGCTGCAGCGATAAAATGCGAGAGCATACGATTTCGCCGGCGACAAACTCCCAGCCTGGCCTGAAGGGCGAGGGTCGCTCCCGAGGCGGCAAAGTGCCGCGGGGAAGCGGCTTACAGCTTGCTGCGAAGAGCCGCGGCAGCAGCGACCATGACGCTGAGCTTTTCGCGCGCAAGCTGGCGGTCGATCGTCATCAGGCCGCAGTCCGGGGCGAGCAGCATGCGTTCGGGATCGAGATATTCGATCGCCCGGGCAACGCGCTGCCTGACCGCCTCAACGGGCGGCACTGGGCTGTTGCCGGGATCGATGCAGCCGAAGACGATCAGCCGGTCGCGGTACGGCGCAAGGATCGCCGGGTCGTAGTCGCTGCGCGCGAATTCCACAGTGAAGCCGGAGATGCGCGTCTGTATCAGCCGATCGAGCAATTCGGGATAGGTATACTGGTGCTGCAGCTCAGCGCCGCCTGGATAGCCGTAGCAGAGATGGACGACGGTCGGCGTGGTCACACCTTCGAGGCAGCGATCGAGCGCCTGCGCGCCGTACTGCAGCACCTTTTCGTGGTAGCGCGTCATCGCCGGCTCATCGAGCTGGAGCATGTCGCATCCGGCGCGCTGCAAATCGAGGAGTTCCGCATTGATGGCCGCCGCGACATCCATCGCCAGCTCGGCTTCGTCCGCGTAAGCCTCATTGAGCGCGCTGTCGATCACCGTCATGGGGCCGGCGAGCGCCATCTTGAGCCGGCGGCGCGTGTGCGCCTTGGCGAAGCGGACATCCTCGACGGCGGCCGGCGCCTGGCGAGAAATCTTGCCGGTGATGCGGGGGACGAGCCGCGGTGCGTTTCGGCGGCGGTAGGTCTCTTTGCGGCCCAAATTGACGAGATCGATCCCGTCCCAGGTTCGCGCCATATGGAAGATGAAACTCTCGCGCCGCTGCTCACCGTCGGTGAGGATGTCGAGGCCCAATTCCTCCTGCTCGCGCAGCGTCACGATCGTAGCGTCGTCCTGCGCTTCCTGGAGAGCCTCCCCTTCCAACCGGAAGCTCGCACGGCTGCGGTCGGTCGCCGCGAGCCAACTGGGCCGCGGGAAGCTGCCGATCGTAGTCGTGGTCAGCGGTTTGAACTGCATGCTCGAACCCCGGCGCCTTACGCGCGGGCAAACGCCGCCGCGCAAATTGCACGACCTCGCCGCGCTAGCCCATCCTAATTGCACATTGTTTCGCAATTCGAATGATGGTTCAATTCACGCGCATCACGCGCAAGCCGGCAAGGGAGGACGACCATGAAAACAACAAAGCATCCTGGAATTTTCGCGAACTGCGCGTGCTGCGACGAGCCCAGCCTGCTGCGCGCCGCCGCGGCATCGCGGCGCCGATTCCTCAAGGCAGGCGCTGCTCTCCTCGCCGGCAGCACCGCGGTCCCGGCACTCTCCGCAACTGCCCTGGCGCAGGCCAACCCCGTATCCGATCCCGACTTGGCCCGCCTCCAATCGGCGCGCCGCATCCTGCTCAAGGGCGGCGTGGTGCTGAGCCTCGACGCCCAAGTCGGCGACTTCGCGGCGGCGGATGTGCTCATCGAGGACGGGAAGATTCGAGAAATTCGGCCCACTATCGATGCCGCGGATGCCGCCGTCGTCGATGCCGCAAACCACATAATCATTCCGGGTTTCATCGATACGCACAACCACTCCTACCAGGGGCTTTTGCGCGGTGTCCTCTCCAACGGTCTCCTCAACCCCGACTACAATCGCGACATCCAGACGGTGCTGACCCCGGCCTACCAGCCTTCCGACGCCTATGCCGGGGTGCTGCTGACGGCGCTGACCGAGATCGATGCCGGCACGACCGGCATCGTCGACATTTCGCAGGCATCACACAGCCCCGAACACAGCGACGCCATGATCCGTGCGCTCCAGGAATCCGGCATCAGGGCCGTTTATGCGTATCATCGCGGTGCCGGACCGCAGGCCCAATACCCGCAGGACATCAACCGGCTGCAGCGGACCTATTTCAATTCCCGCGATCAGCTGCTCACGCTTGCTTTGACGGCAAACCTCAATGCCAATGTGTACAAGGTCGCCCGCGACGCCGGCGTTCCCATCGTCCAACACATCGTCGGCACGGCTCCCACGCCCTCATTTCGATCGAACATGACCGCAGCCCTCCAGGATCTCCAGCGGCAAGGCTTGATGCGCTCGGGCGACGAATACATCCATTGCCTGGGTCTCGACGATGCGGGCTGGCGGCTGCTCAAGGACACGGGCGCCCACGTTTCGCTCTGCCCCGTCATCGACATGACCATGGGACACGGCACGCCCACGATCGAGGACGCGCTCGAACACGGTTTTCGTCCGAGCCTGAGCACGGACCATCCCGTCAACATCACCCAGGATGCATTTTCGGTGATGCGTCAGACTTTCAGCTTCCAGCGCTGGCAAGTGCTCGATCGCGCCCGCAAGGGCGAGCAGAAGCTGCCGCCGCTCCTCACCAGCCGCGACCTCCTCGAATTCGCGACGCTTCAGGGCGCGCGCTGCGCCAATATCGACGACAAGATAGGCACGCTGAGCCCCGGCAAGGAGGCCGACATCGTCATGCTCAAGGCCGATCAACTCGGCCTCTGGCCGCTGAGCAACGCGGCAGGAGCAGTCGTCAATCAGGCCAATCCCGGCCACGTCGAGAACGTCTTCATCGCCGGCAAGGTGCGCAAGTGGCGCGGCGGGCTCGTGGGCGTGGACATCGGCCGCGCGCTTCGCCTCGCCCAAGAGGCGCGCGACGCGGTGCTGCGCCGCGCGAATTATCAGGTGAACCTGCTCGGATGATCACACGAGCGGTGTGTGCGTGGGCAAACGCGCACAAGCTGTGTCGGCCCGTGAGTTCTCGCAAGGCGCGTTTGCCCACCGCTACGACAAACGATCAGTGCGGTAGGGTGGGCAAAATCGCGCGTCCAATCTTTCCACACGAAAAGGCATTAACGCGATTTTGCCCACGCGGTCCACAATCGCGAGTGAGCACAGCGTGGGCAAACGAGCACAAGAGCCGTGCCAGCCGTGAGTTCTCGCAAGGCGCGTATGCCCACCCTACGACGCCACCCGTCCGTCAGCGCGTTATTTTCGAGGCCGCAGATCTGGACGTCATAGCGCGTAATCCTTGACCAAACCGGTGGTGAAGCGTTCGATGCGGGAGCCCTCCCTCAAGTTGAGCAGTCATCAATGCTTCGCGCCACTGACGACGCCCGCCCGACAACGAGGGCACTGCCTGTGAACACTGCACCCGGAGCTCCCGGCATTCCGCCGACGTGGACGTCGAGCGCGAAAGACATGGTGACCACCGCGGTCGGCGACAGCCGGGTCTGGGCGACGCTTGGCTTCGGCATTCTCAACGAGGTCTATTGGCCGGCGACCGGGCAACCGCAGATCCGAGACCTCGGTTTCATCGTCGCCACGCCGTCCGGCTGGTTCGAGGTCAAACGCGTCAACCGTTATCGTATCTCAATGCCGGAGCACTGCGTGCCCCTGCCGCAGATCACTCACACAGGCGATGATTACGAATTAATTCTGGAGCTGGTTCCCGATCCACGGCGCGACGTCGTTCTCATCTCCTATCGTCTCAGCGGCGAACAGGCGAAGCTTTATGTGCTGCTTGCTCCCCATCTTGAAAACAGCGGTGAGCACAACAATGCCCGCGCCGGCGAGGATCTGACGGCTTGGAAAGGCGGGACCGCACTTTGCCTCGTGAGCGACTGCGGATTTTCGCGTACGAGCGCGGGATACGTCGGAACTTCCGACGGATGGCAGGACTTTTCCCGCAATGGCCGAATGACCTGGGAATATCGCGAAGCCATTGACGGCAACGTCGCCCTGTTCGGCGAACTGCGGGCAAACCAAGGAACCCTCGCCCTTGCGTTCTCCGAAACCCTCGCGGGCGCGCGCACCAAAGCTCGCTCCAGCTTGAGTGAAGGATATGATCCAATACGTCAAAGATTCCAGGGCGAATGGCAGGAATGGATGAAAACTCTGACCATTCCCGATGCGCCCGCTGACGTGCAGCGCGCAGCCTATCTGTCAGCCGTCGTTCTCAAGGCGCATGAAGGGCGCACCTATCCCGGGTCTATCGTCGCCAGCCTCAGCGTGCCCTGGGGTAATTCCAGCGACTCGCTGGGCGGATATCATCTGGTCTGGGCACGCGACTGCGTCGAAGCGGGGCTCGCGCTTTTGGGCGTGGGACAGATCGACGATGCGCGCTCGATGCTGTCGTATCTTATCGCCATTCAAAACAGCGATGGAAGCTGGTACCAGAACTGTTTTCCCGATGGCCGCCCGTTCTGGGGCGGCATTCAGCTCGACGAAGTAGGCTTTCCGATTCTGCTCGCTGCCAAGCTCGCAGAGCTTGATAGTCTGCGCGGAGTGGGCGGCGTCGACGCGATGATCCGGCGCGCTGCAGGCTTCCTCGTAGCGCACGGTCCAATCAGCCCCCAGGACCGCTGGGAAGAGAATGCCGGCATCAGCCCGTTTACGCTCGCGATCGAGATTGTCGCGTTGATAGCCGCGACGGAATTTCTGCGGGGCAACGAGCGGGATTACGTCTTATCGCTCGCTGACTACTGGAACGAGCGGATCGAGGACTGGACTTATGTTGTCGGCGAATCCCTTGCCGCCCAGTTTGGCGTTGACGGCTATTACGTGCGTATCGGGCCAGCCGCAGTCCAGGGAGGTTTGTGCGGCCGCGTGAACATCGCCAATCGATGGGGCGAGAGTTTGCCTGCCATCGCCCTCATCGGCATGGAGTATCTTCACCTGGTTCGCCTGGGGCTGCGCGCACCGGACGATCGCCGGATTCAAAATACATCGAAGATCACGGAAAGCCTGCTCAAGGTCGAAACGCCCTTTGGCATTGCCTATCACCGTTATAACGAGGACGGCTATGGCGAGCATGCCGACGGCAGCCCCTACGACGGCAACGGCATTGGCCGGGCTTGGCCGCTGCTGACCGGCGAGCGCGGCCATTTCGAATTGCAAGCGGGCCACGATCCTTTGCCGTACCTGGAGATGATGACGCGCATGACCGGTCCGACCGGGCTAATTCCCGAGCAGGTTTGGGACGGTCCGCCTTTGCCGAAGCGCGGATTGGTGCCGGGCAAGCCCACGGGCAGCGCCATGCCGCTCGTCTGGGCGCATGCGGAGTTTCTAAAGCTCCTGTGCGCGCGCGAAAGAGGACGCCCGCTCGAATTTTTGGACTGCGTCAAGAAACATCTGCGCGGCAGACCTGCAGATGTGGGCACATGGCATTGGCGCAGCGATACGCCGTTCGCGGCACTGCCAGATGATCGCGATTGCCTCATCGAAATGGAGAGCCCGTTCGTTCTTCACATGGGATTTGACGGTTGGCAGAAGGTGGAAGACCGGTCATCAACGCCGCTTGCGTTCGGCCGTCATGGCGTGCGGCTGACAAAAAGCGAAGTCGCCGGCAAACGGGTCCTCGACTTCACCAGATACGTTACGGATGCAGCCCAGTGGGAGGGCACCGACCACCATGTACAACTTGCTTCGGACAGGACCTAGGCTCTGTGTGTCCCGCGCGCAGTGCAGCGCGGCCGATATCAGTGCAATGAACCCCGAAATCCAATCCGCGGTGCGCTGCAGACGCGGGACCGCCATGGTTCGAGGCGCGCGCCGTCATCCTGAGGCGCGAGCGCGCGTTCTTCACGCGCGCGAGCCTCGAAGGATGCGCGCGCTCCTCACCATGACGGACCCTTGGCGGTCCCGGATCAGCGCTGCACCACTCGCGCGCGCCTTGGAGATGCACAGATTACCTTGCATGCACAGCGCGCGCGCTCGCGCTGCACCGCATCGGGGACACCCCTTGTGCAAACCTACGCAACGTTCGAAGGAGTAACTGAACGTGCAGCTCGGAATGATCGGTCTTGGGCGGATGGGCGCAAACATGGTGCGCCGGTTGATGAGCGGGGGTCATCAGTGCGTGGTCTACGACATATGGGCAAAGGCGGTTGCGGATCTTGTCAGAGAGAAAGCGGTCGGCAGTCGCTCCCTGGCGGAGCTGACGAAATTGCTTACTAAACCGCGGGCGGTCTGGCTGATGGTCCCGGCCGGCATCGTCGACAAGACGATCGCCGATCTGCTGCCGCATCTCGAGCGCGGCGATATCCTGATCGACGGCGGCAATTCCTACTACATCGATGATATCCGCCGGGCCGGCGAGCTGGGGCCCAAGGGAATTCATTATGTGGACGTGGGTACGAGCGGCGGCGTCTGGGGTTTAGAGCGCGGCTACTGCATGATGATCGGCGGCGAAGAAGACGTGGTAAACCGCCTCGATCCGATTTTCGCGACGCTGGCGCCTGGCCGTGGAAACATCCCATCTACGCCCGGACGCAAGCCGGGGACCGGCACCGCCGAAGACGGCTATCTCCACTGCGGGCCGAACGGCGCGGGCCATTTCGTCAAAATGGTGCACAACGGCATCGAATATGGCGTGATGGCCGCATACGCGGAGGGCCTTGCCGTGCTCAAGGCCGCCAACATCGGCAAGTCCGGCGGCGTTCCCGATGCGGAAACGACGCCGCTCCGCGAGCCCGAGCTATATCGTTACGATCTCAACCTGCCGGACATTACGGAACTGTGGCGCCGCGGCAGCGTCATCGCATCCTGGCTGCTCGATCTTACAGCAGCGGCACTGGTCAAGGACCCGACGCTGTCCGGCTTCGCCGGGAGGGTCTCCGATTCCGGCGAAGGACGCTGGACCATCAAGGCGGCGATCGACGAGGGCGTGCCCGCGCATGTCCTCTCGTCTGCTCTCTACGAGCGCTTCAGCTCGCGCGGCGAAGCCGATTTCGCCGACAGAATCCTTTCGGCGATGCGCTACGAGTTCGGCGGCCATCTCGAAAAGCCTGCGCAGGATGCCTAATAGCCGGAGGCGCTGATGGCCGAGAAGCGCAAGATTTCAATGGTGATCGCCGATGTGGACGGGACACTCGTCACGAAGGACAAGGTTCTGACCGAGCGGGCGCAGGAGGCGGTCCGCGCCCTGCACAGCGCCGGCATCCGCTTCGCCATCACCAGCGGCCGCCCGCCGCGCGGCATGGCCATGCTTTTCGACCCCCTGGATCTCAACACACCCATTGCGGGTTTCAACGGCGGGCTGTTTGTCAAGCGCGACCTCTCGATCCTCGAACAGAAGACGCTGGAGCCCGACATTGCCCGTATGGCCATCGATCTCATTCGCGCGCACGGGCTGGATACCTGGATCTATTGTGGCAATGACTGGCTGATCACCAAGCCGGGCGCGCCCCATGTGGCGCGCGAGGCCTGGACCGTTCAATTCGAGCCGAAGGTTGTGACCACTTTCGACGATCACCTGGACAAGGTCGCCAAGATCGTCGGCATCAGCGACGATCACGACCTGGTCCAGCGCTGCGAGGCCGATGCACAGGCTCAATTTGGCGGCCGCGCAACCGCGAACCGGTCACAACCCTATTACCTCGATGTTACCCACAAGGATGCGAACAAGGGGGCGGTGGTCGATTTTCTATCGGCCCAGTTGCAGGTGCCGACACAGGAGATCGCAACAATCGGCGATTCGCCCAACGATGTGCTCATGTTCAAGCGATCGGGGCTGAGCATCGCCATGGGCAATGCCTCGGATCAGGTGAAGTCGCAGGCCGACCGCACGAGCGACTCGTATGATGACGAGGGCTTCGCCAAGGCGATGGAGCGTTTCGTGCTGGCAACGGTGGATTAGTACATGCTTCGGCGGAAATTTGCTCGCCAGCATTCGAATTGATGCACGCTGGTACCACGAACTCGGTGCGCTCCTTCTCCCCCGCGCGCATCGACTGCCTCTCCCCGAACTCTGGCGCGCGCGGGAGAGGGTTGGGGTGAGGGGCCACTTTTTCACACCACCAGAATAGCTGTTAGCTTCCAATTCTCACAATCTCTCGCGGTAATACTCTGCTATCGCGTCCCACGCCGCGGATTCCGACCATCCAAGTGCGGCAGTATCGAGTGGATGCGTATTGATCCGGGCGATCGGCTCGGAAAAGTCGGTCTGCTTGGGAATCCGCACCGCACATTCCCAATCCAGCCGGGACCGCATCTCTCTTGCAAACCGCTTCATGAACGCCGCCTGCGTCTCGACATAGCCCATAGGTCCGAACTTATCCGGATGACCCCCCTGGCCTGCCCTCTTGACGTAGTCGGCATAGGCGAGCGCCAGGACGTCGACATGAATATTGTCGCGCAAATAGAGGGGGGTGCGCACTTCCGCTGTCTCGCTAGCCCGCCATGTCTGCATCAGGTAAGCGCAGAACCGCGGTTCCTCGAAAGGACCGAACGGATTGGGAATAACGAATTTTGCGAATGGGATGCCAAAATGCGTGCACCAGTAGCGAAACACATCCGAAGTCAGCCCTTTGGACACGCCATAGGGAGAGAACGCCCGCAACGGCCAACTGCCGGCCCCTTCGTTGGCTTCGAAGACAGTGCCGGTCAATACCACGGCTTTGAGCCCGCTCGCCGCCATCCTCTCGAGGATGGGCTCAACGTTGTTGGTGTTCTCGGCTAGTGCCCCGACGATATCGAAGCTCATGCTGCGATAATCGGTCACCCGCGCTGCATGATGGCAGAGCAGGTCGAATCTCTCTCGAGCAACAAGATCCAAAAAACGCCCACTGCCGAACGAGCAATCCGGGACAATATTTGCGACTGCGGCAAGCTTTTGCACGCGCTCACCGCGTACGCCCTCGTAACTCGCCGGCTTTCGGCGCAACGGAGCGATGACGTCGAACCCTCCAGCACGCAGGCTCGACGCGAACCAGAACCCGGTGAAAGAACTCGCGCCGGTGAGCAGAACTCGCATCAACCGAGCGCTGCACCGCCGACCCGGTTGTGCTCAATGTGGGCCATCGTTTTCCTGGATGCCGATATCCTGGACCTTGATGTAGGCCGGCTCATCAACCCGCCCGGCAGAAGCGACCGGAGTGACCGCACTGGCCTGTGCCTGGCTCGGCGCAGCCGCCTGGGCCTGGGCCGATGCAGGCTGCCCTTTCGATTTCTTTGCTGCGGCAGTTCGTGCCTTGCCTTGCGGTGTTGTGACCGCGGCGGGCACTGCCTGGGTGGGCGCAGCCTGTGCTTGGGCCGTCGCAGGCGGCGCGGCTTCGGCTTCCGAACTCGTCAACCAGCTCAGAGGGTTCATCGAGCCGAAGTCAGTGTCCGCGCAGCCGCTGAGCACCAATCCAACAGCGAGACCCGCGGCTGCGCCAATTATTCTCGTCCTTTTCCTCATGACTGCCCCCATCCGATTCACGTGCAATTTTGCTATTTTGACCGCGGCCGCAGTAACCCTGAACGAAAATGTCGCCCACGACCGCCGCATACCGGCACCCGAGCTTTCACGCGCCCTGGTACGCCCCCGCCTTGATGACGCACCTTAACCGGCAGCATGTGGCGGGAAAGCGCCGCCGTGACCCTGCAGAGCCATAATGCGGCGATTTCATTTTGTCTGTGGCTCTTGTGCAACAGATGTGGCGCGCTCGGCAGGATTCGAACCTGCGACCCCCAGATTCGAAGTCTGGTGCTCTATCCGGCTGAGCTACGAGCGCGCGTGGGCCCCAGGGACCCGTTCTGGACACAATACAGAGGGCTGTGCGATTTGGAAGATGGTGGGCGGGCACACAATCGCTACCGATCGCGGTGGGTTGTGCATTTTGGGCCACTGGGCTCAAAGGCGGCGGCCCGCGGCCTTGTTGTGCCTGGTCCCCAAGCCCTGCCAAGCAGTGAAGGAATCGAAATGGCCCAATGGGAACCGTCCGGCTTCGTCAAGCTGATGGGGATCAAGATCACCAGCCGGTCGCCCGAACGGAGCGAATCCGAGCTGTTCATCCGCGAGGAGCTTTGCAACCGGCGCGGGGTGATGCACGGCGGAGCGGTCATGGGCTGGGCCGATACCATGGGCGGGATGACGGCAAGCGCAGCGCTCAAGGACGGGCAACGCACCGCGACGATCGAGAGCAAGACCAATTTCTTTCAGCCGATCCCCAAGGGCGACACGGCGCGCGCGATCTGCATGCCGCTCCACTGCGGCCGCAGCACGATTGTACTGCAAACCAATATCACCCGCGGCGACGGCAAGCTCGCCGCGGTCGTGACGCAGACCCAGATCGTGCTGCCGGCAAAGCCGACTGCGGGATAGTATAATCGCGAAGGCTGCGACTGCGCTGCGCGCGGGACACACCTTACGGCAGCTTGAACGCAAAGATCTGATCGGAGGTGCCGTTGGCGCCGACGCCTCGCGCGCCGCCGGCGAAGTAGGCGGCGTCCGCAATCGCCGCCACGGCAATGCCGTGGCGCGGCGACGGCAGCGGCGCGAGCTTGACCCAGCGATTCTGCTTTACGTCGAAACCATCGTTATCGGCGATGCTGTCTACCGTGGTTTCACCACCGATCACGAGGATCAGGCCATGGTAGAGGGCGACTGCGAGCGAGCTGCGCGGCGCCGGCAGCGGCGGCGCCGAACTCCATTTGTCCGTCGCCGGATCGTAGATTTCGTGCATATCGGTCGCTTCCGACGGCTCGCCGAAGCGGCCGCCGATCACGTGGATTCTGCCATCGACCGCGATCGTCGCCGTATGATCGCGCGCCTTCGTCAAAGGCGCGGCAGCGCTCCACTTGCCAGCGACAGGATCGAGCACCTGGTGCGTGGTCACCGGCTTTCCGTCGGCGCCGCGGCCGCCGATTGCATGGATCTTCCCGTCCACTGCGGCGAGCGCAATGGAGCCGCGCGGGCTCGACAGGGGAGAAAGCGTGCGCCAAGCATCCGCCGCCGGATCGTACTCATAGACACTTGCGACGGGGTCTGCGTGGCGCGCGCCGCGGAAGCCGCCGGCGACGTAGATCTTCCCGTTGGCCGCCACCGCGTTCATGTGGCTGGCGCCCCCCGGCAGATCGGTGCGAGCCCGCCATCGATCGGTCGCTGGATCGTATTCGTCATTGGTGGTCAGATCGGGCCGTCCGGCGATGCTGCCGCCGAGCACGTAGAGCTTTCCGCCGATGGCTGCGGCTGCGACCTCATTGCGAGGCGCCGGCATCGGCGATCTCGTGGTCCAGGCGCCCTGCCCCGTACCTTGCGACAACGCCGGTGCGGCAACCCACAATCCGGCGACAATTGCGCCCGCGATGACGGCGCTGCGCGCGATCAATTCAGCGTTTGTTTTCCTCATCGTCAACTCCTCCCCTGCAAGGTGAGCATCAAATCTGGTCGGTCACGCCGCCGCCGCGCTGCAAGCCGCCGCCGACGGCGTAGAGTCTGTCCCGACGCATTTCCTCCCCTGGAAACATGCTTCGTTGCAGCCGATTATAGTGCGAGAACAGCCGGCCGCTACGGCGGAGTGAGATATAGCCGCTTGCAGGGGCGGATTTGAAACCCGCCCGTGCAGAACGCGGTTGCTTTGCAGGGAGACCTCAGCATGGAAACGCGGGCAGCGGTGGCATTCGCGGCAGGCAAACCGCTCGAAGTAACCACGGTGAAGCTCGACGGCCCGAAAGCCGGCGAGGCGCTCATCGAGATCAAGGCGACCGGAATCTGTCACACTGACGAATTCACCCGGTCAGGCGCCGATCCGGAAGGGCTGTTTCCGACAATCCTCGGGCATGAAGGAGCGGGCGTGGTGGTGGACACCGGGCCCGGCGTCAGCACGGTGAAAAAAGGCGATCACGTCATCCCGCTCTATACGCCGGAATGCCGGCAATGCCCGTCCTGCCTCTCGCGCAAGACCAATCTGTGCACCGCGATCCGCGCCACTCAAGGCCAGGGCCTGATGCCCGACGGAACATCGCGCTTCTGGCTCGAGGGCCAAATGCTGCGCCACTACATGGGCTGCTCGACATTCTCAAATTTCACCGTGCTGCCGGAAATTGCGGTGGCGAAGATCCGCGAGGACGCACCGTTCGACAAGGCATGCTACATCGGCTGCGGGGTCACCACCGGCATCGGCGCGGTCATCAATACGGCCAAAGTCGAGCCGGGCGCGAAAGCTGTCGTGTTCGGGCTGGGCGGCATCGGCCTCAACGTCATTCAGGGACTGCGGCTTGCCGGTGCCGACATGATCATCGGCGTCGATGTCAACAACGGCAAGAAATCGTGGGGCGAGCGCTTCGGCATGACCCATTTCGTCAACCCGAAGGAAGTCGGCGGCGATCTCGTGCCTTATCTCGTCAACATGACAAAAAGCGGCACCGACCAGATCGGCGGCGCCGATTACACGTTCGACTGCACCGGCAATGTAACGATTATGCGCCAGGCGCTTGAATGCGCGCATCGCGGCTGGGGCGTGAGCGTGATCATCGGGGTTGCAGGGGCCGGCGAGGAGATTTCGACACGGCCGTTCCAGCTCGTCACCGGCCGGGTGTGGAAAGGGACTGCCTTCGGCGGCGCACGCGGCCGCACCGACGTGCCGCGGATCGTCGATTGGTACATGCAAGGCAAGATCGAGATCGATCCGATGATCACCCACACCATGCCGCTTGCAGAGATCAACAAAGCCTTTGACCTGATGCACGAAGGCACGAGCATCCGCAGCGTCGTGGTGTATTAGTGTAATTTCCGCTAAGGTTGAATTAGCTCCGGCATGTGCAGCCGTCATCCTGAGGCGGGAGCATGCAGCCGGTTCGGCTGCATGCGAGCCTCGAAGGATGGCGGCTGCTGATGCCGACTTCAATCCGCGATCCGGGGCCGTCGCCCACCGATCTCCGGTATACCCGAGATCGGACTCATACTGCGCAAGTCGGCCAGGGCCGACTTGCGATGGCTTGCCCGGCCGAAGAGGCCGGGCAAGCACCTCAGGGTGACGGCTAGCGTTCATCGTTCACAGCAATGATGAGGTCAGCCTTAAGTGCTCTGGCGATCTTGACAGCAAATCTTGCAGCATTCAGCATCCGTAACTTAACTTCGAGTTTTCGCAAAATGCATAGAAGGGTTCGCTCTCTGGTTTCCCGCGGTCTTCCATGCTGGAGCGCTGCTCTTGGGATCATCGCGCTTACCGCGACCGCCGCTCATGCGGCCGGCGATGCCGCCAAGGGCAAGGCCGACTTCGTGCGCCAATGCGCGTTGTGTCACACCATCGGCAAGGATGAGCCGAACCGTTACGGGCCGAACCTCTTCGGCATTGTCGGGCGGCAAGCCGGGTCGGTGCCTGGATTCAAATATACGCCCGCGTTCAAATCGTCGGCGAACTGGGTGTGGACCCCGGACGTGCTCGGCGCCTGGATTTCCTCGCCGGCAATCATGGTGCCCGGTAGCCGAATGGCGATTTTCGAAGGCGTCGCGGATCGCGACAAGGACGACATCATCGCTTACCTGGCGAGCCAGAAATAGGGAGCATCATCATGAAGACGCTCTTTGGCATTGCGGCTGTCGCCGCCGTTGCCGTCGCGGCCGCACCCGTCTCGAAGCTCATGGCGCAGGAGAACGCCGCCGCGCAGGTGTCGATCGACGATAACGATATCGGCGGGGTCGTCACCAGCCGGTTCGGGCCGGAAGCCGGCGTCTGGGTGATTGCGCAAACCAAAGAACTCGGAACCCGCTTCGCCAAAATGGTGGTGACCGACGATTTAGGCCGGTTCGTAATCCCGGATTTGCCAAAAGCGCATTACGACCTCTGGGTGCGCGGCTATGGCCTCATCGATTCGCCCAAGGTTGCGAGCGAGCCCGGCCGAACAGTCAACCTCACCGCTGTGACCGCCCCCAATCGCGCCGCAGCGGCGCAATATTATCCGCCGATCTACTGGTTCTCGCTGCTGAAAGTCCCCGACCGGAGCAAATTCCCCGGCACCGGGCCGAACGGCAACGGGATTCCGTCGCGATTCAAAACCCAGGACCAATGGCTCGATGTGGTCAAGACCAACGGCTGCAACGGCTGCCATCAGCTCGGCAACTTTGCGACCCGAACCATTCCGGCGGCGCTCGGCCATTTCGATTCAGAGATAGCAGCCTGGGCGCGGCGGCTGCAATCGGGGCCCGGCGGCACAACCATGGTTACCAACATGGGCCGGATGCTCACGCCGGACGGCGGACACTTGGCAGCGCTCGCCGACTGGACTGACCGGATCAAGGCGGGCGAACTGCCGAACGCGGCACCGCCGCGGCCGGCCGGCGTCGAGCGCACCCTCGTCGTCACTGTGCGCGACTGGCTCGATGCCAAGCACTACCTGCACGATCTCTCCGCTACCGACAAACGCCAGCCGACCGTCAACGCCTACGGCCCGATGTACGGCTCGACGGAGCTGAGCACCAACGAGATGCCGATCCTCGATCCCGTGCACAACACCAAGGCGACGATCACGATGCCGGTGCGCGATCCCGAGGACACGCCGAGTTCAGCACTTGCCAATCCGGTAATGGCACCTTCGCCCTATTGGGGCAACGAGCAGGTCTGGGACAGTCAGACCGATGCGCATTCGCCGGTGATGGACCGCGAGGGCCGCGTCTATTTCACCGCGCAGACGCGCTCGCCGAAAGATCCTCCGGCCTATTGCGGACCCAATTCACCGCTTCGCTCGGCGCAGCTCTACCCGTTGAACCAAAGGCCCGACGGATTTGTCCAGAACGCGCGGCAGGTGACCGTCTACGATCCGAAGGCGAACAAATTCACATTCATCGACACCTGCTTCGGCACCCAGCACCTCAACTTCGGCGAGGATAGTAACGACACGCTCTGGTTCACCAACAACACTCAAGGAGCGCTCGCAGTTGTCGGCTGGGTGAATACGAAGAAATTCTGGGAAACCGGCGACGCCGGTGCATCGCAGGGCTGGACCGCACTCATCGTCGACACCAACGGCAACGGCAAGCGCGATCCCGGCTACAACGAGCCGGGACGGCCGGCCGATCCGAACAAGGATACCCGCATTCCCTACGCTCTCTATGGAATTTCCTTTAGCCCGCTCGACGGCTCGATCTGGGGCTCGAGCCTGCCGCATCCGGGCTACATCATTCGGCTCGATCCGGGATCGAACCCTCCCGATACCGCGCTTGCTGAAATCTATCGGGTGCCGCTGCCGGGCTACGGCATCCGCGGCATGGATGTCGATCGCAACGGCGTGGTCTGGGTGCCGCTGGACAGCGGGCACATCGGGAGCTTCGATCGTCGCAAGTGCAAGGGGCCGCTGAACGGACCCGGCGCTGAACTCGGCAACAAATGCCCTGAAGGTTGGACGTTCTATCCGTTGCCGGGACCGCCGCTGCAGGGCGATTCCGGCGCCGCGGAGGCTCCTTATTATCTCTGGGTGGATCAGCACGATATCTTGGGCCTTGGACGAAATACGCCGATCGCGACCGGAAATAATTCGGATTCTCTGCACGCGCTCGTCGGCGGTCGCGTCATCGAGCTTCGCGTTCCCTACCCGATGGGGTTCTTCTCAAAATCCATCGACGGCCGCGTCGACGATCCGAATGCTGGGTGGAAGGGCCGCGGGTTGTGGGTCACATCAGGCAACCGCACGCCGTTTCATATCGAGGGGATCGATGCTCCGAAGCCGGGCGCGCCCGGGCAAACGCAGGCGACGCTCTCAAGCCCGCTGGTCGTGAACTTTCAGCTGCGCCCCGATCCACTCGCGCATTGAAGCATTACGGCACGTAGCCCGGATTGCGCGTTTGGACCTCCCAGCGTATCGCGTTGCGCTTGACAATCGCGCAATCCGGGGTCGCGCGCCGCCCCCGGATTAGAGCTTGCGCCATAGCGCGTTGAACGCGCCTAAAGGCGCAAATGGAGCAAGCTCTAATCCGGGCTACAGGAAAATTTTTACGGGACGTATTCGGGCTCCGCCTCGCGGGCGATATCGAGCTCAATGCGCGCCACTGATACTACGCCGACGGCGGCAAGCCGCACGATATTGACCGTGCCGGCATATTCGGGTGAGCCGGAGTAGTAGGCCGGAACGCGGCCATTGCCTACCTTCACGGCTCGATTCCAGTGGCCGAGCGCCACGTAATCGGCTCCAGTGGCAGCGATATCCTCATCGCCGATGAGCCATGATGGCCGCGGAAAGATGTTGCGATCCACCGATGGCTGATAATGCCCATGGCCCATCGCAATCTGCCAACGCGTAGAGCGTGCAGGGGCGCTCTCGAACGGGACCATGTCGCCAAAGTCGCGATGGGCGCGGCCCCAGATTTGGAGATCCAGTTGAGGAAACAGGACCGCATCGTCATGGGTCACGCCAAGCACGTACAGATTGGCCAGACCGGCGAGCCGGCTGTGGTGATAGACCGCCTCAGCTATCGCAGGATCATGGTTGCCCGGCAGTAGTACCACCGGGGCTCCGGCCGCAGCGATCGTCGAGGCAGCACGATCGATGACACGGTCCGGTACCCGATGACTTTCGAACGTATCCCCGGCGAGCAGCACCACGTCAGCACCAAGATGTCCTGCCGCCTTCAGCACGCAGGCAAGCCCGGCCGTGCCGTCGCCGCCGTGGATACGCGCTGTGTAATCGTCGTCGATGTGGAGGTCGGAACTATGGACGACGATGATGTCCTTATTCATGCATCAAACCCGCCTCTGCAGACATTCCATAGCGCATCCTGCTCGCATCGACATGGTCTCACGCATGGTTGCGGGCCAATCTCGCACTCGCCAATATCCGCCTGCTACCGACGCAGGAGAACGGAAGTTGGCCGACCGCTTGCCGAAAAAAGCCTGCGATACGCACCTTCATATCTTCGGCGAGCCCGACCGCTATCCGCTCGGCAATGTCAACGCGCTTTACCAGCCGCCGCTGGACTGTACTTTCGAAGCCGCGCAACGCCTGCACGCGGCGCTCGGTTTCGAGCGAGCCGTGCTGGTACAGCCCACGATCTATGGCACCGATCACCGGCTTCTATGCGACACGCTCAAGAGCGCGGCGAGCGGCCGCTGTCGCGGGGTCGCTATTGTCGATGATACCGTCGACGACGAGGACCTGCGGCGCCTCGATAAAGCCGGCGTGCGCTGTGCGCGATTCAATTTCGGCGACAGATTCCGGCTCGCTCCCAGTCAGGCGAGCTTTCGCCGTTCTCTTGAGCGCATCCGCGCATTTGGCTGGTCGGCGAAGATCTTCGGCTTTGGCGACGATTTCCTCGGCGTCGCCGACGAGCTGCGCCGGATCGATATTCCGGCGGTCATCGATCACATGGGCGGCCTCGATTACAGGCGCGGAACTGCCCAGCCTGCGGTGCGCCTGATCCTTGAACTGCTTGAAAAGGAAAACTGGTGGATCGGCCTTTCCAATGGCGACCTGCGCTCGCATCAGGGCGAACCTTGGGACGATGCCATCGAGTTTGGCCGGCTGTTTTATGAAGCCGCGCCTACTCGCTCGTTGTGGGGCACCGATTGGCCGCACGTGCACCGCTTCATCCGGCCGCACGAGGCGCCCGCCTCGGATTACGGCGTCGAGCATGCGCGCAAGCGGATTGCCCTGCTTGAAGGCTACGTTCCCGATCGGGCCGCGCGCGACCGGGTCTTGGTAGACAATCCGGCGCGCTTCTTCGGCTTCGAGCCAGGTTAGCGGACTTACCGCGCCACGTGCACATGGTGCGCGCGCAACAGCCCTCTGAGTAAGCAAAGTTTGGCGCAAAGCTCCCTCTCCAGACCCGCGCTGCCGATCAATCATTGAAATACCAGGAGCTTTTTCCATCGTGCGCGATGGCACGCATCTTGCTTGAGGACAAGATAGTCGGCTGCCAACGGCGGTAGCCGAAAGTGACAGCAGCGCCGCTCGCCGGATCGAGCCCCGATCCGGAGCGGCGCTTTTTTTCAGCCCGGGTGGATGACCCGAGACAGGAGCTAACCCATGGATTATGTCAGACCCGCCGAGGTGGCGGCCGCAATGGTTGAAACGGGAGCCCGCAAGCTCGCCTTGCCCGTGCCCGATCTGCTTATTCGCGGCATGCTCTCGGGCGCGATCCTCGGGGTTGCAACGAGCCTCGCCTTCACTGGGGCGGTTTCCACGGGGCAGCCGCTCGTCGGGGCGCTCATCTTCCCGGTAGGTCTCATCATCATTGTCCTCCTTGGTCTCGAACTCATCACCGGCAGCTTTGCCCTGCTGCCGCTGCCATGGCTCGAGCGCAAGGCGGACGGCGCGGCGGTTGTCGCCAACTGCGGCTGGGTGTTCGCCGCTAATCTAATGGGCAGCGTCGCCTATGGCGCTCTTATTGCCATCGCACTGACCAATATGGGGACCAGCGAGCCGACCGGCGTTGCGGCGCGGATCGTCGCGGTCGCGGAAGCCAAGACTACCGGTTATGCGGCGCTTGGTCTCGCGGGCTTCCTCACTGCGTTCGTCAAGGGCATCCTGTGCAACTGGATGGTTTGTCTTGCGGTGGTGCTGGCGATGAGCACCAACTCGACCATTGGCAAGATCGCGACAGTCTGGATGCCGGTGTTCATTTTCTTTGCGCAGGGCTTTGAACACTCCGTTGTGAACATGTTTGTCATCCCGACCGGAATGATGCTCGGCGCAAAGGTTACGGTCGCCGACTGGTGGCTGTGGAACCAGATCCCGGTGACGCTCGGCAACCTCGTCGGCGGTTTCGTATTCACCGGTCTCGCGATCTACACGACCTATCGGCCCCTGACGCACTCGGACCTTGGGCACATGGCGGCGCCGCCGCAGATCGCTGCTGAGTAGGGCGCGGTTTGAAACCGCCCCCTCCAGGCCGCGCGTCCCCAACGTGGTCGCGATTGTCTTGACACATTGAATTCGGAGCGCTGATGGCCGGAGATTTCGAGCCCGAGCAAAAGCGATATCTGGAAGGCTTCATGGCCGGCCTGCAAATCGCCAAGGCCGCACGGCTACCAGCCCAGGCGGGCAATGACGCTGCGGCGCCGGGCGTCGATGCCGAGCCGAGCGGTCCTGACGCCATTCATTTCAAGGCCCAGGACCGCTTCATAAAGGCAGGCCAGAAACTCTCAGATCAGGAGAAATTCAAACGCGAGCAGCATCCGTTCGATGCCTACGAGCGGCTCAAGCATCAGGCCGCCAGCAATGAAGCGCCAAAACCTGACGACAATTTCCGCTGGCGTTTCTTCGGATTGTTCTACTGCGCGCCGGCGCAGAAAAGCTACATGTGCCGGCTGCGCATTCCGAACGGGATTCTCAAGCATTGGCAATTGGCGGGGCTCGCTGAACTCGCCGAACGCTATGCTGGCGGCTACGCACATGTCACCACCCGCGCCAATCTGCAGGTGCGTGAAATCGCGCCAAAGAACGCGGTCGCCATGGTCGAAGCGATCCAGGATCTCGGCCTTTGCTCGCGTGGGTCGGGCGCCGATAATATCCGCAATGTGACCGGCTCGCCGACTGCTGGAATCGATCCGCAGGAATTGATCGATACCCGGCCCTATACCCGCGAATGGCACTTCCACGTGTTCAACGATCGCTCGCTCTATGGCCTCCCCCGCAAGTTCAACGTTGCATTCGACGGCGCTGGGGTAATTCCGGTCCTAGAGGATACCAACGACATCGGCTTTGCGGCAGTCGAGGTAAAGCACGGGTTCGGCATTGAGCCGGGGGTGTGGTTCCGATTAACAGTCGGCGGTATCACGGGCCACAGCGATTTCGGCCGAGAAACGAGAGTTGTCGTGAGGCTGCAAGCGGCAACGCAGGTTGCCGACGCCATCGTGCGCGTGTTCATCGATCATGGCGACCGCACGAATCGTGCCAAGGCGCGGCTCAAATACGTGCTCGAGCGCCTGGGCCTTGAGAAATTTTTAGGCTTGGTCGAGGAGAAGCTCGGCGCAAAACTCACCCGGGTCGCTCCCGAGGCGCTCGCTCTCCGCCCCCCCTGCCACCGCGCCGCCCACATCGGCGTTCACCCGCAGAAACAGCCCGGATTATGTTGGGTCGGCATCGTGCTTCCAGTCGGGAAGATGACTGCCGATCAGATGCGCGGCCTTGCCAGCATCGCAGAACAATTCGGTGACGGCGACGTGCGGCTGACCGTGTGGCAGAACCTCCTGATTTCCGGCGTGGCGACGAAAAACATCGAGGCGCTTGAAGCGGCAGTAAAAGCTCTCGGGCTGTCTACGGTTGCGACTTCGATCCGCGCCGGCCTCGTCGCCTGTACCGGCAATGTCGGTTGCAAGTTCGCGGCCTCCGATACCAAGAGGCATGCCGAGGAGATCGCGCGCTGGTGTGAAGAAAGAGTCGAGATCGACGGGCCGGTCAACATCCATCTCACCGGTTGCCCGCATTCCTGTGCGCAGCACTACATCAGCGAAATCGGGCTGCTCGCCTGCAAGGTCGCGACCTCAGAGGAAGGCGACACCGTCGAGGGCTACCACATCTTCGTTGGCGGCGGATTTGGCGTCAATGCTGCGCTCGGCCAGGAAATTTACCGCGACGTGCGCGCCGAGGACGCGCCCGCGGTCGTCGAGCGCATGCTCAAGAGCTACATGGCACAGCGCAACTCGCCGAAAGAAAGCTTTCTCGAATTCTGCCGCCGGCACGAGATTGACGCTCTAAAAGCGATCTTCGGGCGCGAGGCTATGCAATGACAGTCTCGCCGCGAGCGTCACTTCCATCGATTCTGCCGGAGAGCGCGCCATTCACGCCGGAGCAGCGCACCTGGCTCAACGGCTTCTTTGCCGGCTTTCTTTCTCTCGATGCTGCAGTCACGCCGCTCTCCACCGAGCAAGCGGCCCGGCTTGTCCCCGGCGTTTTCGATACTCCCTTGCCGGCCGCTCCGGGCGATGTCGGCGAAGATGAAGAGACGCCTTGGCACGACCCAGCTTTGCCGCTGCCCGAACGCATGCGGCTTGCTGAGAGCCGTCCGCTGCGCCAGCGCCTGATGGCAGCGATGGCGCAGCAGGACTGCGGCCAATGCGGCTACAACTGCCGCGATTATTCGCACGCGATCTTCCGCAAACAGGAAGAGCGTCTCAATTTGTGCGTTCCGGGCGGCAAGGAAACCAGCCGGATGCTCAAGGCGCTTTGCGTCGAGTTGGACAAATTGCTCAATCCGACTGAACCGGCCGCGCTTGCCCCGAACCCGGCCTCCATCAATCCGGCACCCGCTGGCGCCCGCCAAGCGGGTTTCTCCCGCGATCATCCGGTCGAAGCGACGTTCCTGTCGCGGACGCGGCTGAACAAACCCGGCTCGGGAAAGGAGACTTGGCACCTGGAATTCGATGTGAGCGCCTGTGGGCTTGATTATGCGGTAGGGGATTCGCTGGGCGTCTTTGCGAGCAACGATCCCCATCTCGCGGATGCCGTGATCGCGGCGCTGGCCGCGCCGTCGGATTTTCCGATAGGCGGGCGCACGCTGCGAGCGACCTTGATCGAGGGCGTCTCGCTTGGGCCTGCGCCCGACATGCTGTTTCAGCTGTTCTCGTACGTCACCGGAGGGGCACGACGGCAGAAGGCAAAAGCACTTGCTTGCGGCGAGGACCCCGACGGCGATGCCGACAGCCTTGACGTGCTCGCGGCAATTGAGAAATTCCATGGCGTGCGGCCGGATCCCGAAGCTTTCATCGAGGCGCTCGAGCCTTTGGCGCCGCGGCTTTATTCGATTTCTTCCTCGCCCAAGGCCAGCCCCGGCCGCATCTCGCTCACGGTCGATGCGGTCCGCTACAGGATTGGAAAGCGCATGCGGCTTGGCATGGCCTCGACCTGGTTTGCCGATCGCCTCAACCCCGGAGACAAGGTCAGGATCTACGTTCAGAAGGCGCAGCATTTCGGTTTGCCGGCAGACCCCGCCACCCCCGTGATCATGGTCGGCCCTGGGACCGGCATCGCGCCGTTCCGCGCGTTCCTCTATGAACGCATGGCCATTAAAGCGCCGGGCCGCAACTGGCTGTTCTTTGGCCATCAGCGGCGGGATTTCGATTTCTTCTATGAGGACGAGCTTGCCGGCATGAAGGCCGCAGGCGTGCTCAATCACCTATATCTCGCTTGGTCGCGTGACGACACGCAGAAATTCTACGTCCAGGATCGCATGCGCCAGGCAGGCCGCGACCTCTGGGGCTGGATTGCAGAAGGCGCACACATTTACGTTTGCGGCGCCATCGGAATGGGCAAGGATGTCGAGCGTGCCTTTGTAGATATCGTGGCCGAGCACGGCGCGCGAGCGATCAACGAGGCGGTCGCCTTCGTCGCCGATCTCAAGAAGAAAGGCCGTTACCAGACGGATGTGTACTGATCATCCGACGGCTTGCCTCGACATCCCTGGTCCAATTGTCAGATTCGAGACGCTTCGCACAGTCGGCAGTGCCGAGTTTGCGATGCTCCTCGGCGTGACAATCTGGCAGACATGTCGAAGCTCGTTAGCCCATGGTACGCTCAAATCCTGATCTTCTCGAGCGCCTGCCAAGGGGCGAGCCGTAACCGACCAGCCAAGGAGGCTGCCATGCCCATACGCCAGATCTGCTTCTGCCTGATACTCGTTGGCGCTGCGGTGCAGCCGGCCTGCGCCGACTCCGTTGAGAACTTTTACCGCGGCCAGACGATCTCGATGGTGGTCAGCTCCTCTCCCGGAGGCGGCTACGACACGCTGTCGCGGGCGGTTGCCCGGTTCCTGGGAGAGCATATCCCGGGGAAGCCGGCAGTGGTCGTACGCAACATGCCTGGAGCGGGCGGCATCGTGGCAACGCGTTATATTGCCGACGTGGCACCCCGCGACGGGCTCACCATTGCGGGCGTGCAAAACAACACCCCGTTCGAGCCGCTGTTCGGCACGAAAGAAGCCGATTACGACCCAACGAAGCTTACGTGGCTCGGCACCCCTTCGGTGGAGACCGGGCTATTGATCGTGTGGCATACCTCGCCGATCAAATCGCTTGATGATGCCAGAAAAATGCAGATGACAGCCGGCGCGTCGGGCGCCAATTCGGCGCCAAGCTTTTATGCCCGGCTACTGAACGAACTGCTAGGCCTGAAGATCAAGATCATTTCCGGCTTTCCCGGCCAGAACGAAGCCTACTTGGCAATGGAGCGGGGCGAGATCGACTCCTATGGAGTGACCTTCTGGTCTTCGCTCACCTCAACCAAACCCGACTGGATCAAGGACAAGAAAATTCGCATCCTGGTCCAATACGGTCCCGAAAAGGAGTCGGCATTGCCTGACGTTCCTTATGGTCCCGATCTCGTACGCAATGCGGAAGATCGATCGCTCTTCGAGGCAGCTTACGCGCCGCTTGCGGCGGGCCGCCCCTTTGTCGCGCCGCCGGGATTGCCGGACGACCGCGCCGCGGCGTTGCGGGACGGACTGTTCGCAACCTTCAACGATCCCGCGTTCCTGGCAGAGGCTCGCCGGCTGCGCTTGGTGATCAACAAGCCGACATCAGGTGAATCGATGCAGAGTCAGATCGCTCACGTGTACCAGATGCCGCAGAAGGTGGTCGAGCGGCTGCGCCGCATTGCTCAGACTCGATAGAGGGAGGACCCATAAATGCCGAGACCGAGACCGATCGAGTGGCCGGGAAAAGCGAAGATCTGCGTGACGTTCATCGTGCCATGGGAAGTCTGGCCGGAAAATTTCGCCACCCGCGAATCCCTGCAACAGTCCAGCCATCGGCCCCCACCCGGGAACGCCGTCTTCAACAAGAACATGGCAGCGGTCACGGAGCGCGAATACGGTGACCGCGTCGGCATTTGGCGCATCATCGACCTTTTCGACCGCCATCGGCTGAAGATGACGATGCTGATGAACGGTCTCAAGGTCGAACAGTTTCCAGAAATCTGCAAGGAGATCCAATCCAAGGGGCACGAATTCTCATCGGAAAGCTACGAGCACGAATATTCCTACATGTACACCCGCGACCAGGAGCGGAACATGGTGGGCAAGACCATCGCGGCCTTCGAGAAAGTGCTCGGGGAGAAGCCGACCGGCTATCTTTCGCCGGGCCATGCATCGACTCCCCACACCCTGGATATCATCGCTGAAGCCGGATGCTTCAAATGGTGGGCGGACCCGCTTAACAGTGACGTCCCCTATACAATCGAGGCGCGCGGAAGGAAAGTAGCAGTCGTGCCCTACAACGTGCCCGGCTGCAACGATTACTCGACCTACGGCACCGGGCGCACGCCGCGGGACCTGTTCCAGATCATGAAAGATCAATTCGATTACCTGTATTGGGAGGGCGAGCAAGGTTCGCCCAAATATTTCGCCTTCAACCTGCACCCGTTCGTGAGCGGCGTCCCCTATCGCGCGATCATCGTCGACGAATTTATCAAATACGCGAAGGGCCGCCCTGATGTGTGGTTCGCGAAGCGAATCGAGATCGCCGAATGGTGCTTGGAGAGGGGATATTAGCGAGTGGGCTACGACGTCGTCATTGCGGCCTGCATTTTCGCGGCATGGGTTTATCTGACGGCAGCGCGCGGCGGATTTTGGCTCGCATCGGTGCGCGACGGCGAGAGCCCGCCGTTGCCGACACAGTGGCCCCTAGTGGCAGCGGTCGTTCCGGCGCGCGACGAGGCGGACTGCGTTGGCGAGAGCGTCGGCTCGTTGCTCGATCAGAACTATCCCGGTGCTCTTTCGGTCATCCTCATCGATGATCAGAGCAGCGACGGCACCGCGGCGGTTGCGTCGTGTGCGGCGGAAATGCGCGGAGCTTCCGACCGCCTCACGATCGTGTCCGGGAAGCCGCCACCGCCGGGGTGGATGGGCAAAACCTGGGCGCAGCAGCAGGGCATGGACATGGCGCAGCGCCAGCCGGTGCCGCCGTCCTATGTGCTGCTGACCGATGCCGATATCGTGCACGGCCCGGATACGCTCTCTTGGCTTGTTGCGCAGGCGCAGTCCACGGGCTCGGTGTTGACATCGCTGATGGCCAAGCTCAACTGCAAAAGCTTCGCCGAGCAGGCGCTGGTGCCCGCTTTTATCTACTTCTTCCAGATGCTTTATCCATTTCGCTGGGTGAACGAACCCGTGCGCGCCACAGCCGCAGCAGCCGGGGGCTGCATGCTGGTTGATTGCGGCGCGCTGATGCAGGCCGGCGGGGTCGCGGCCATTGCGGACGCGGTAATCGACGATTGCGCTCTGGCGAAAAAACTCAAGGAGCGCGGACCGATCTGGCTAGGATTGACCGAGCGGGCCCGCAGCATTCGCAGCTATCCGCGATTGAGCGACATTCGACGGATGGTGACCCGTTCCGCCTATGCGCAACTGAGATACTCGCCGGTCTTGCTAGCGGGAACGACAGCCGCGCTCGGGCTTGTTTATGTTGGGCCGGTTATGTTTGCGGTTATCGGCAGCGGAACTGCTCAGGTCTTGGGGATCGCAAGCTGGATCCTGATGGCTGTCAGCTTTGGCCCCACTCTGATGTTCTATGGGATGCCCGGCTGGTGGCCACCCGCCCTTCCGGCCATAGCTGTCATCTATTTGGGTTTCACCATTGATTCCGCCTGGCAGCACATGCGAAAGGGCGGTGCAATCTGGAAAGGCCGCGTGGTGTAGGCGCGTATAGGGCCATAGGGTGGGCAAAGGCGCGATCCCCAGCATAGGCCTCGCCACACGTAGATAAAGAGCGCCGTGCCCACATCCTCCGTGGGCACGGCGCACGCGCTGAAGCGCGTTGGCCCTTGCCCGCCCTACGACGAAGGGTCTGCTCACTCGGTGACCGGTTCGAGCCCCGGTTTGTCTTTATCCATAATGTTGAGCTCAATCGTGCGCGCGGGTTTATCGGTGAGGTTCTGATTGCGGTGTACGGTACCGCGCGGAATGTAAAAGCTGTCGCCGACCTTGAGTGTATGCGGCGGCTGACCCTTTATGGTCAGCGTGACTTCGCCTTCTTGCACCGCCGTCCATTGGTCGCCCGGATGACGGTGGAACTGGTTGCCCATACCCGGCGGGAAGGTCACGGCTTGCAGCCGCACGGTGCGCGAAGGATCCTTCTCGAGCGGCGTGTTGTAGTAGACCTTGACATTGGGATTGGACGCCGGCGCCTGCGACCATGCGGCGAATGCCGCGATTCCTGTCGCCGCGATTGCAGCGGAAATGACCAGCTTTTTCATTGGAAGTCCTCCCTTGGGTGCAGTTCGAATAACAGTATTTGGCGGCGAGAGCGATTTCGTTTCCCTACACCGAGGTGCTCTGGAAGTCCATGAGGCAGCGACGCCTCACTTTTACTGCGGGTGATTTTACGGCCCGTGAACCAGGAAAGAGAAAGCATTGCCAGAGTCGCTTGGCCGATGGGTGTCAAATCAACTAGCAAAGGCCAATTCCGGCCGGTGGCGGCACCAGGCGTGTCGTACGCCGCTCGTTGACCTCGCTGAGGGTACGCGCAGTGGTGATGTCGAGTCGCCTGCAAACCGCGCGCAGCTGCGGCTTATACTCCGAGAGGATCTCGATTGCGCCCTCAATCGAATCTGCTTCGTCTGTGACCATACGATAGCCGAGCATTCCTAGTCGCTGCCGAACGTCTCGTATCTCTCGCGCGATCGTATCCAGCCCGTCAAGATCTACGGCCGGTTGGAGACGCAGGAGAGTGTGAAGCTCCGTCACCGTCCGCGTGCCCATCGCAATGAAGAGTCGAGCTGCAGAAAAGACGGCAGGTTGGAGCGCTGCATTCTCGACCGCGGCGATTAGAAGCGTCGCCGCATCCATCACTGAGCCGAGCACGGCCAGCCATTCTCCGCTTTCATCTGCTGAGTGGAAGTTTACCAGGATCGGGTTGGCGCGATGGCTGTGCAGTACATCGGCCGCCCACGCCTCCCAGTCGCGAAATAGCGCTGTCAGCCGATCCGTCATGCCGGGTCTCGCATAGGTGTCGAGCAAAGCCAAACCGGTCGGGGGCTCCCCTGCGGACACTTGAGTGCGGAGAACTAGCACTTCGCGTCGGGTCAATTCACTGTGAACCGAGAGAATGAACGTGACCAGCAGCGTAATGACCGCAAGCCCAACAAGGCCTGCAGCGATCACTACGGCCCTGGCGGACCCATGGACCGCGTCCGGGGTGCTGATTGTCAGAAACGCCGAGGCCGCGAAATAAACGCCGTCGCCAAAACCGATTGGCGGTAAAAAATCGTCGCGCAGGCCAAAGAGCATCAGCCCAAAACCGACGAACAAGAGATCGACCCAGATAAGGAAGGTAAGAACAAGCAGCATCGGCCCAAGGCTTCCGCGCAGGCTTTGCCGTCGTTGCGGCGAGCGCAAGCGGCGCGCGACCCGCAGCCACGGCGGGGCAACCGCGGCGCCGACAAGAGGTGCAATGCGACCGATCCGACGCGCCGGCCGGGGCAGGAGGACGGTCCTAAACAAGTCCGAGAGCACAATGGCGACGAGAACTGCGCCAGCGACAAGGGCAGCCCCTGACAGCAATCGCATGCCTCCTGCGCTTCCTTACCGCCGTGCCACGCCCGCCAGGACCCCTCCGGTCAGCATGCGCGGCGCACCGGTGGTGCTTGGGAACGTAAGCGCTAGACCACGAAGGCTGCGAACCGCCAAATAGGCGAACGCTTGCGCTTCAAGCGCGTCGGCCGACCAGCCGGCCGCCTCTGCGGGTTCGACCGATGCGGGTGCGAGGCGCTCCTTTAGCATGTGCATCAGGGTTGGATTGCGCGCCCCGCCGCCCGCGACCATCCAGCACGCGGGGGCGCGCGGCAAAAATCGCAATGCCTGAGCCACGGCTGCTGCGGTGAACGCGGTCAGCGTGGCGGCGCCGTCTTCGGTCCTGGCGCTGGCGAGAGTTTCTCCTGCAAGGAGGCCACCGAACTCGTCGCGATCGAGCGATTTCGGCGGACGCCTGCCGAAGAACGGATGCGCCAAAATGCGCGCGACCACGGTTGCATCGATCCGACCCGCAGCAGCCGCTTTCCCATCAGTGTCTTGCGTCTGTCCGGTCCGCATTCGAAGAAAATCGTCGATTAAAGCATTGCCCGGGCCCGTATCGAAGGCCAGGAGATCTGCACCCTGGTCGATGTAAGTGAGATTGGCGACGCCGCCGACATTAAGGACGGCGATGGGAAAAGGGCGGGAAAGAAGCCGCGCCAGGGCGCGATGGAACACGGGCACGAGCGGCGCGCCTTGGCCGCCGGCGGCGACATCGGCGGATCGGAAGTCGTAGACCACCGGGATCTTCAGCTGCGCCGCGAGCGCATGCCCGTCGCCGAGTTGGAGCGTTAGCCTGCGCTCCGGATCGTGGAGCACGGTCTGGCCATGGAACCCAATCACCGCAACCGCACTTTGCAAAATGCCATTGGCTTTGAGAAAGGCCTCGACTGCCTCGGCATGAGCCGCAGTGACGAGAGCTTCGGCCTCGCGCAGCGGAACCGGCTGATCGCTGCGGTCTGCAATATTCCTGGCCGCCGCAACAGCGCGCCGCAGCAGCCTGCGCTCCTCCTCGGAATAGGGGCGATAACCGGTCGGGCCAAAGCGGCCAATTTGCTTACCGTCGGTCTCGATGAGCGCGACATCGACGCCGTCGCACGACGTTCCGCTCATCAGGCCGATAGCGGTCACTTGGCCCACAGCACGTTCGGTTTCCATCTGCCAGCAGACCTGTTACACCACGGCCGCGCAACGGACGACACGCGATGAGCACCTACAAATCCGATTTCCTGCAAGTTCTGGCAGAGCGGGGCTTCATTCACCAGGTCTCCGAGCCGGAGGCACTTGATTCGCTGGCAAAATCATCGCGAGTCACCGGATATATCGGCTTCGATTGCACCGCACCCTCGCTGCATGTCGGCTCGCTGTTGCCGATCATGATGCTCTACTGGATGCAGCAGACCGGCCATCGGCCGATCGCGCTCATGGGCGGCGGCACAACGCGAGTCGGCGATCCCTCGGGAAAGGATGAAAGCCGAAAGATCCTCACCGACAATGACATCAGCCGAAATCTTTGCGGTATCCGCGCGGTCTTCTCGAAATTCCTCAAGTTCGGCGATGGTCCGGGCGACGCGCTGATGGCGAACAACGCCGACTGGCTCAATTCGCTCAACTATATCGACTTTTTGCGCGAGGTCGGGCGGCATTTTTCGGTCAACCGCATGCTGTCCTTCGATTCCGTGAAACTGCGGCTGCAAAGACAGCACGAACTGTCATTTCTCGAATTCAATTACATGATCCTCCAAGCCTACGACTACGTCGAGCTCAACAGGCGCTACGGCTGTGTCCTGCAGATGGGCGGCTCCGACCAATGGGGCAATATCGTCAACGGAATCGAACTCGGCCGGCGGATGTTCAACGCGCAGTTGTTCGCGCTTACCTCGCCCCTCATCACCACGTCCTCCGGGGCCAAGATGGGGAAAACAGCGGCAGGCGCCGTCTGGCTCAATGAGGACCTGCTGAGTCCTTACGATTACTGGCAATACTGGCGCAACACCGAGGACGGCGACGTCGGGCAATTTCTCCGGCTGTTCACTGTGCTGCCGCTCGACGAAATCGCCCGGCTCACTGCGCTCAAAGGCGAGGAAATCAACGAAGCCAAGAAGCTGCTCGCAACCGAGGCCACCGCCTTGGTGCATGGCCGGGCCGCCGCCGATCAAGCCGCCGACACGGCGCGACGCACGTTTGAAGAAGGGGGATTGGCGGAGAGCCTCCCCACGATCGAAGTCCCAGCCGCCGAACTCGACAATGGAATTGGCGTCCTCGCTGCCTTCGTCAAAGCGGGCCTCGTTGCGACTAACGGCGAGGCCCGCCGCCAGATCAAAGGTGGCGGACTCCGCGTCAATGATGCCGTCGTGACCGATGACCGGGTGATCCTGCGACCTGTTGACCTGACGGAGGGAGGCGTCATCAAGCTGTCTTTGGGGAAGAAGCGGCACGTTCTTTTGAAGGCTGACGAGCGCCCATGATCTTCCGCCAACTCTTCGACAGCCAGTCAGGCACTTACACCTATCTGCTCGCCAGCCGGCGCGGCGGCGAGGCGCTCATCATCGATCCGGTGCTCGAACGCGTCGAACGTTACCTGCAGCTGATCAAGGAGCTCGACCTCAAGCTGGTCAAGGCGGTCGACACGCACCTCCATGCCGATCACATTACCGGGCTCGGCGCGCTGCGCGACCGGACTTCATGCATCACCGTCATGGGGGAACACAGCAAGGTCGACGTGGTCTCGATGCGGCTTGCCGAGGGCGATCGGCTCACGATCGAGGGACTTGCGCTCGACGTAGTCTATACGCCCGGCCACACCGACGACTCCTACAGCTTCGTGACGAGCGACCGAGTATTCACTGGCGACACTCTCCTCATCCGCGGAACCGGACGCACCGATTTCCAGAACGGCGACCCGCGCGCCCAATACGATTCTATTTTCAACAAGCTGCTTAGGCTGCCCGACGAAACGCTGGTGTTCCCGGCCCACGATTACAAAGGCGAGACTGCCTCTACGATCGCCGAGGAACGGGCGTTCAACCCGCGTCTGCAGGTGAAATCGATCGACGAATATGTCGAGCTGATGAACAACCTCAAGCTGCCCAATCCGAAGCTGATGGACGTCGCGGTGCCAGCCAACATGCGTGTTGGCTTCGCCCAGGAAGAGATCGCACGGCGCGGCTGGGCCGTGATCGCAACCGACGCGCTCGCCCTCGTCGGCCGGCCTGACGTGGCGCTGATCGATTTGCGCGAGAGGAGCGAACGCGAGAAGCAGGGTGTTATTCCCGGCTCACTCCACGCCCCTTATACCGACCTCGCCGGCAATGTTCGCGCGGGCGGGATGCTGCACGAGCTTGCGGCGGCAACCGGAAAACGCATCGTCTTCTATTGCGCCTTCGGCGAGCGGTCGGCCATGGCCGTCCAGGCCGCTCAGGACGCCGGCATTGCGTCGGCCTGTCATATTCAGGGCGGCGTCGATGCCTGGAAACGCGCCCAGGGACCGCTGCGGCGCTGAGCCAATGCACCTGCTGCCGATGCTTCAGTCGTGGCACTAAAGGGCTATATCTCCGCCTCAGGACCGGCGATCAAATATTACGAGTTTCAAAGGCTTGTCACTCATCATGGTCGGTTGGCAAGCTGATCAGCGATCCTTCAGGCTCATTTACCCGTTTCAGACATTGCGACACGCTCCTCGGCGCAATTGCGGAGAAGCCGAATTGC
This sequence comes from Xanthobacteraceae bacterium, assembly GCA_036557705.1. GTDB lineage: Bacteria > Pseudomonadota > Alphaproteobacteria > Rhizobiales > Xanthobacteraceae > VAZQ01. The sequence continues at coordinate 16,121 of DATBHB010000153.1, read as the reverse complement.
GCAGGCAGGAGAGAGCAAAATGCCAACTCATTTACATAGGGCGCTGTTAGCGGTCGCCCTGATCGCGCCCGCACCGAAGGTTTTCGCCAATGTGATCACCGACTGGAACGAGACTACCGTCACGCTCGTAACCCCGCGAATGGCTCCAGCCGCAGCTCACCGGGTGCTCGCGATCGTTCAGACGGCCATGTTCGATGCGGTAAATTCTATCGAACGCCGTTATCAACCCTACCTGGTTCAGTTGCCCGCCGCTTCCACCGCTTCAAAAGAGGCGGCCGCCGCAGCGGCTGCCGGAACGGTCCTCGCAAGCCTTATCCCGCATGCCGAGATTCAGATTAAGGGACTCCTGACTTCCTATCTTGCGTCCATACCTGACGGCGCCGCAAAATCGGACGGAATCAGGCTCGGCGAGACGGTCGCAGCGAAGCATCTCGCAACGCGGCTACACGACGGATCGGATGCAGCGGACTCCTATCGCTACAGAACCAAGCCAGGCGTCTATGTCCCTACCCCGATCGTGGGCTCCTCGACTTGGCCTGACGTGAAGCCGTTTGCGCTGACGGGCCCGTCACAATTTCGGCCGCTGCCGCCGGTGTCATTGCAAAGCGAACAATGGGCCGCCGATTACAATGAGATCAAGGATCTCGGCAGCAAGACCAGCAGCAGGCGTTCTGAGCGCCAGACCGAGGATGCCCGTTTCTGGCTGATGACAGGCCCGCAGGCGACCGAGCCGGTCGTGCGTCAACTGGCGGAAGCAAAACAAATGAGCGTGATCGACAGCGCGCGCTTTATGGCGCTGACTGCCGTCTCCGGTGCCGATGCGGCCATCGCTGTATTCGACGCGAAATACCATTACGAGTTTTGGCGTCCGATCACCGCCATCCGCAACGGCGATCAGGATGACAACCCCGCCACCGACCGCGATCCCACCTGGCAGCCGATCGACACGACGCCGATGCATCCCGAATATCCATGTGCTCACTGCATCATCACCGGGGCGGTCGCCTCAGCCATCGAGGCGGCGTTGGGAACTGCGGAAATTCCCGAAGTCGCCATGACCAGCCCCACGGCGCCCGGGGTAACGCACCGATGGACGAATATTCAAGCCTACAATGACGAGATCTCACATGCTCGCATCTGGGCTGGTTTTCACTATCGCTTCTCGACGCACGTAGGCCAGGAAATGGGCCGCAAGATCGGCCAGTACGTGGTGAAAACGCTTATGCAGCCGTCAACGGTTGCCGATGTGCACTGAGCAATGATCGCGCCGGCTCGCTCAGGCGAGCCCGGCCACCTGTCACCCGTGTGCGGCGATGGACAATTGTTTCTACAATTCGATCCGCCCCGTGTTAACCTATCGCAGCCGAACTCCGTGAGACACGCGTCATGACAGCACTCCAGACCCGACGCCGCTTCATCGCGACGCTTTCATCCGCCGGCCTCACTGGCCTGGTGGGCGCGGACCGGTCTATGGCTGACCAGGGATCGCTCGAAACAACCAAAGTTCGGCTTGGCAAAAGTACCAGTATCTGTCACGCGCCGCAGTACGTGGCTGATGCATTGCTTCGTGCGGAAGGCTTTACGAACGTCGAGTATCTGGTGCGCCCCCCCGGCCCTCCTGGCAACCGCGCTAAGCCGCGGCGAACTGGATTTTTCTACGCACTTCTCCGCCCCGAGCATAGCCGCTATCGACGCTGGAGAATCGCTCACGATTGTAGCCGGCGTGCATCCCGGATGTTTGGAATTGTTTGCGAACGGGGACATCCGCAGTATTCGAGATCTCAAAGGCAAGAAAGTGGGGGTACAGAATTGGGGCGCGGCACCACACATTTTTGTGACGAGCATGGCGGCCTATGTGGGGCTCGATCCTGCGAGAGATATAGACTGGGTGTTGAGTCCGTCAGTTGCCCCGAAGGAATTGTTCATCCAGGGGAAGATCGATGCGTTCCTCGGTACTCCCCCGGAGCCACAGGAACTGCGAGCCAGACAGATCGGGCATGTGATTGTCAACAGTGCACTCGATCGGCCGTGGTCGCAGTACTTCTGCTGCATGCTGACCGGCAATCGGGAGTTCGTCAGGACGCATCCGGTCGCAACAAAACGCGTGCTTCGCGCCATTCTCAAGGCGACCGATTACTGCGTCAACGACCCTGCGGGCGCCGCGCGACAGATGGTCGATAGCGGATTCACTGCACGATACGACTATGCGCTGCAGACCCTGAATGAAGTGCCTTACAACAAATGGCGCGAATATGACCCCGAGGACACGATCCGGTTCTACGCACTGCGCCTGCGCGAGGCCGGCATGATCAAGTCCACCCCGAACCGAATTTTGGCCAAGGGCACGGATTGGCGTTTCCTCAATGAGCTCAAACGCGAACTCAAGGCCTGACTACTGATGAGGATACCCTTCGTAGTTGCGCTCACGGCGCTAGCGACCGTCGGGTCGGCCCAACTGGTTGACTCTCCGCACCATGCATTGGACCCACAGCGCCTGCCGGAAATTGCGTCAGCGCCAGAGTTCACGTTGATCTCCCAGGACAACGCCCAAGTCAGCCTCGCCGACTTGCGTGGAAAGGTCGTCGCCGTAACTTTCGTCTACACGTTGTGCGGCACTACTTGTCCTGTCATAACGCCGATGATGTCACTCGTCGCGGATCGCCTCGGAGCGGATTTTGGGAGAAAAATTGCATTTATTTCCATCACCATCGACCCTGAGCGGGACACGCCCGAGACCCTCAAGCTCTACGCCCAAACGTACGGCGCCGCCGTTACCGGGTGGAATTTCCTCACCGGCGACCCCGCCGTTATCCAGGATCTGATACGCCGCTATGGCCTGTTTGCTTCGAAAGATGCCGACGGCCAAATCGAGCACTCGCTGCTCACCTCGATTGCCGACTCGCGCGGCATCCTGCGCGTCCAGTATCTAGGGGCGCAATTTGATCCGGACGAGTTTCGGCGCGATCTTCTAAGCCTTGTCGAAGAGAGATGATGCAGCCGATCGCCGCGCTCGTCGGGCTGGTTGCGCGCATTCCGGCGCCGGTGCGCAACAAGCTCCTGGCGGCGTTCCTTGCGATCGACGTTCTAGTGATTTTGCTTGGCGTGGTGGCGCTCCAGGCGCTCAGCGGCGTCAATCAGCGTACTGCGGAATTGATCGGTCTCCAGCGCAAGATTGAAGCCTACCGGCAGGTGCAGCACGACACCACAAGCCAGCTCTATGGCGTGTCATCGGCCCTGCTCTCGAACGACGAGCCAACGCTGTCGAGCGCGCTACGCCAACTCAACCAATTCGGATATGACGTGGATCGCCTGCAGTTCGTGGCCAAGGACGAAGTAGCATTACTCGATCGATTTCGACAGGATTACGACCGGTTCGCGGAGATCGTGACCCGTGCCGTCGGACTCATTCGATCCGGTCATGACGCGGAAGCCCGGCAGGTGCAGGCGGCGGAGGCCGCGCCGGTCGCCGACCGGCTTGAGCGATTGACCAATGAACTGGTCAACAAGGCCGAGGCCGACATGGTAAGCGGCATCGAAGCGAGCAACGCCGGTTACGGCACCTCGCGTTGGATCGTCGTCGCTTTTGCCGTCGGCAGCATAATCTTGGCTATCGTGCTCGGCTACGCGATTTCATCTTCGGTGATCGACCCGGTAGCGCAAGTGGAGGCGGGGCTTGGAAAAATTGCGGCCGGGGACTTTTCCCAGAGTGTCGATGTCGTAAACCGCGACGAGTTCGGCGCCTTGGCCAAGAACGTCAACAGAATGTGTGAGGAACTGGGGCGGCTTTATCAGCAGCTCGAAGCCGCCAATCTCGCGAAGTCGCGTTTTATCGCAGCGGCGAGCCATGATCTCCGACAACCGCTGCATGCGTTGAACCTCTTCGTTACCCAGCTTCGCATGGAAGCCGACCCGACGGAGAAAGCCCGATTGGCTGCCCGCATTGACGCTGCAGTGACAGCGATGAACGAATTATTCAATGCCCTGCTGGATATTTCCAGGCTCGATGCCGGCGTGCTTGTACCGAAAATCTCGGAATTTCCTGTCGACCAGCTGCTTGAACGGTTGGAGACGACGTCTACGGCGGTGGCGCGGGAGAAGGGCTTGCGGTTGCGCGTGATTTCAAGCCGCGCCTGGGTCCGCAGCGACTTCATTCTGCTGGAGCGGATACTGCTCAACCTGGTGTCAAATGCGGTGCGCTATACTGCGCGCGGCGGAATAGTGGTGGCCTGTCGCCGGCGAGGCGCCTTCTCGCGGGTCGAGGTCTGGGATACCGGTCCCGGAATTCCCAATGATCAGCATGAGAAGATTTTCAACGAGTTCTACCAGCTCGAAAACAGCAGACCGGAGCGCCGCAGCGGCCTTGGCCTTGGATTGGCGATCGTCGATCGGCTTTGCCGCCTGCTCGATCACCCCATCGAATTGGCCTCGCGTTCCGGCAGCGGCTCGCGCTTTTCGGTCCGGGTGCCCTCCGCAGCTCCACAGATCCTGGCTCAACCTTCGCAGCGGATTGCGATCGACCAGACCCTGGGCAAGCTTGTTGTGGTGATCGACGACGACAGGCTTGTCCTCGACGGAATGGCGGGAGTGTTGAAAGGCTGGGGCTGTCATACCGTGACGGCGTCGTGTGATGATGAAGCACTCGTAAGCTTGGCCAAGAATGAGCTGCAGCCCGATCTAATCATTTCGGACTATCGTCTGCGCGACGGGAAAACCGGCTTCCAAGTCATCGACCGACTGCGCCTGGAGTTCGGCGCCTGCATTCCGGCGTTCCTCATCAGTGGCGATACCGCACCCGAACGGCTGCGCGAGGCCAAGGCCAGCGGTTATTATCTCTTACACAAACCGGTGCTGCCGATGACCCTTCGTTCGGTCGTCAATCAGCTCCTGAAGGAGGGAGCGGCCCGCCAGACGGAACGCAGCCTCGTCAGCTGATCGCGCTACCGATCCGGAACTTGCGGCAATCGCCAGCCCGATGCGCCGACCGCAATGACGGCTTCGGTACGGTTCATCACTTTCAGGGCTTTCAGGATGGCAGTGACGTGATGCTTGACCGTCGGTTCGGCCACGTCGAGGATGCGCGAGATCGCTTTGTTGCTCTTGCCTTGCATCATCAGGGCAAGCACTTCGAGTTGGCGTTCAGTCAAGCCGAGGTCTGCTGGCGAGGCGGGCAGACTGGAAGCCGGCGAGCTCACCCTCCCCTCGGCACGGGCAAGCGCCTCGGGCGGGATATAGATGCCGCCTGAGAATACCAGCCGTAACGCGTTCACCATCACCTCCCGCGGCGCCGATTTGGGAATAAAACCTAGTACCCCAAGGTCGAGCGCCTTCATGACGGTCTCGCGATCCTGGGCGGCCGACAGCACGGCCAGAGAAATATTAGCTCGCTGTCGGCGCAGATCGCTGATCAGCGAGAACCCGTCCCGGTCGGGAAGATTGAGATCAAGCAGGATCAGCCGGAGATCGGGGTTGCATTCGATGAGCGTGATCGCCTGCCCGCAGTCGGATGCCTCCAGCACTGTGGCCTGGTCAACCAATTCCTTGAGCACGCCGCGCAAGGCATCGCGGATCAAGGCATGATCGTCGACCAGGAGAACCTTCATGGGCATTCTCTTCGGCTGGCCAGGTCTTAATGCAAAATCTGGCTCAGAAAAGCCTTGGTTCGCTCATGCTGAGGGTTCGTGAAAAAGGACTCGGGCGAGTTGATTTCGACAATCTGGCCGGCGTCCATCAATACCATCCGGCTCGCCACCTGGCGGGCGAAACCCATTTCGTGACTCACCACGATCATGGTCATGCCGTCGCGCGCCAACTCCCCCATCGTGTCGAGCACCTCCTTGACCATTTCCGGGTCGAGCGCCGAGGTGGGCTCGTCGAACAGCATGAGCTTCGGCTCCATGCACAGGGCGCGAGCGATGGCGACCCGCTGCTGCTGGCCTCCCGAAAGCTGGGCAGGATACTTGTCCGCCTGCTCGGGAATGCGCACACGTTCGAGGTAGTGGCGCGCCACGGCCTCGGCCTGTCGCTTCGGCAAGCGCCGTACCCAGATCGGCGCAAGCGTGCAGTTCTGCAGGACGGTAAGATGCGGGAACAGGTTGAACTGCTGAAACACCATCCCCACTTCGCGGCGTACTTCGTCGATGGCCTTGAGGTCATCCGTCAATTCGACCCCGTCGACGATGATGCGGCCCTGCTGCCAATCCTCAATTCGATTGATGCAGCGCAGAAGCGTCGATTTGCCGCCGCCTGACGGGCCGCAGATCACAATCCGCTCGCCCCGCATCACCTCAAGATTGATATCGCGAAGCACCTGGTAGGAGCCGAACCATTTGCTCACGCCCGCGATCTCAACGGCAACGGCGTGCGTCGTGGTCGCAATGTCCGCAGACCGACCTCTCTCCCCACCTCCTGGGCTCGGTACATCCATCGATCCGCCAGTCAACTCGGCGTTCGCAACCGCCGCTCAGTATACAAGGCGTAGCGCGACATGCCGAAGCAGAATACGAAATAAATCATCCCGGCAAAGGCGAAACCGGTGAACAGGGTCGTCGGCGTCGCCCAGGCCGGATCCGCAAACGCGGCGCGCAATTGCCCGAGCAGGTCGAGGATCGACACGATCAGCACCAGCGTCGTGTCCTTGAAGAGCGCAATAAACGAATTGACCATGCCCGGAATGACGAGCCTGAGCGCCTGCGGCAGGATCACCAGTCCCATCATCCTCCAATAGCCAAGTCCAAGCGCCATTGCTCCTTCGAACTGGCCGCGCGGGATGGCTTGCAGCCCGCCGCGCACCACCTCCGCCATATAGGCGCCCGCGAACAAGACCACGCCGACAAGGACGCGCAACAGCGGATCGATCTTCCAACTTTCCGGCAGAAAAAATGGCAGCATATAGGTTGCAAAGAACAGCACCGTAATCAGAGGCACACCGCGCCAGAACTCGATAAATGCTACGCTTGCGGCACGCACGACCGGCATGCGGGAGCGCCGGCCGAGTGCCAACACGATTCCCAGCGGAACCGAGCCGATGATGCCGGTAAAGGCGATGACGAGAGTCACGAGGAGCCCGCCCCATAATCGTGTCTCCACATGGGGCAGGCCGGCGATGCCGCCCACCAGAACAAAGAAGGCCAGGACGGGGAATGCGCCGAAAAAAACGATTGCGTTCGCAATTTTGTGGGGCGCGCGCGGAATCAGCAGCGGGACAAGCAGAACAGCCCCTAACGCATAGGTCAGATTGACCCGCCATTGCTCGCCGGCCGGGTAGAATCCGTACATGAATTGCCGGATTTTTGCGGCGATAAACGGCCAACAGGCTCCGACATCCCGACCTGCATCGACGGCGAGACAATCTTCGCGGCTGGAACCGGTCCAGACCGCGTCGATCACAAGAAATTTTGTCGCCGGCCAGACCAGCGCGACCAGCAATGCAACGCTGGCAATCGTCAGTAATGTATTGAACGGGCTGCCGAAAAGCCGCGCTCGCAGCCACATGGCAACGCCGGCGGCCGGCCGCGGCGGCGCGATCGGTGCCGTCAACTCGCGGCGGACGAAGGCGAGCTGCGCATCCATGCCATTACCGCTCCACAAGCCGCAGACGGGCATTGTACCAATTCATCATAAGGCTCGTGATCAGCGAGATCAGGAGATAGACCGCCATTGTCAGCGCGATGATCTCGATCGCCTGATGAGTCTGGTTGAGCGTAGTGCCGGCAAAGATCGCGACCAGATCGGGATAACCGATCGCGACCGCAAGCGAGGAATTCTTGGTCAGGTTGAGATATTGGCTGGTGAGCGGCGGCACGATGAGACGAAGCGCCTGCGGCACCACGACCAGGCGCAGCATCGAGCCGCGCCGCAGCCCGAGCGCGAGCGCGGCCTCGGTTTGCCCACGCGGCACTGACAGGATACCGGCGCGAACGATCTCGGCAATGAAAGCTGCCGTATAGGTCGAGAGGGCGACCAGCAGTGCTACGAATTCTGGAATGAGTCGCAGTCCGCCCACGAAGTTGAACCCGCGCAGTTCCGGACGTTCGAGCCCGATCGGAACCCCAACCGCAACGACCGCAAGGAGCATCGCGCCTGCGATCAAGCCCAAGGACGCCCAGAGGACCGGAAAAGACTTGCCGGTCAGCGCCTGCCGGCGGGCGGCCCAAAGCCGCAAAGCGACCGCGGCGAGGATCGCCAGCATCAATGCGCCCAGGACGTAGATGGCGCCCGAGCGCTCCACCGGCGCAGGGACGATGATGCCGCGATTGTTGAGGAAAATCAGGCCAAAGAGCGAATAGCTCGCGCGCGGCGGAGGAAGCGATCCGAGCACGGCCAAATACCAGAACAAGATCTGAAACAGGAGCGGCAGGTTGCGGATCACCTCGACGTAGCCGCCGGCAAGCCGAGCGAGAAGCCAGTTGGGCGAGAGCCGCGCAATACCGACCACGAATCCAAGCAACGTGGCGAGCACAATACCGATCCCGGCGACGAGCAGCGTGTTGAGCAAGCCGACCAGGAATACGCGGCCGTAGGTGTCGGTTTCCTGATAGCTGATGAGCGACTGTGAGACCCCGAAACCAGCAGTCTGGTGAAGGAAATCGAACCCGCTCGCAAAACCCTGGGCCGCGAGATTGGCCCTCGCATTCGTTTCAAAAATCCATGCGAGGGCCGCAAGTGCGCCCAACAGTGCAAACTGATACAATACCGCGCGAAATTTCTGGTTGTTGTAGTAGCTGAAACGAGTTTTGCTCATGCCTGACCGTGCGCGACCAGCCCTAGGGTGGGCGAACGCGCGTTGCGCAAACGTGAGGTCACCCAGATGTTCCGCGCGCGTTTGCCCACGCGGTTCTGACTCGCAGGTATCGACTGCGTGGGCAAAATCGCGTCAACCGGACTGCCCGTGGCACGACCTTCGCGCGCGATTTTGCCCACCCTACAATTCCGAACCCACCTTCAGCGGATCGGCGGTGCATACTGGATGCCGCCTTTGGTCCAGAGTCGATTGAGGCCGCGACTGATGCCGAGCTTTGAGCCGGCGCCGACGTTGCGATCATAGGTTTCGCCGTAGTTCCCGACCTGCCGTACGATGCGCACAACCCAGTCCTTGGTAAGACCAAGCTGCTCGCCGAAGGCGCCCTCAACGCCCAGCAGTCGCCTGACTTCCGGCATGTTCGACTTAAGCGCGTCATCAAGGTTCTTGGATGAGACGCCGAGCTCCTCGGCGTTGAGCATCGCGAAATGAACCCACTTGACAACGTCGAACCACTGATCGTCGCCATGCCGCACAACCGGACCGAGCGGCTCTTTCGAGATAATCTCGGGCAGAATAACGTGGTCGTTCGGGTTCGCGAGCTTCAGCTTTTCGGCGTAGAGTTGCGAGACATCGGTTGTGAACACGTCGCACCGGCCCGACTCGTAGGCCTTTACCGTCTCGTCCGCGGAGGCGAATGCGACCACCTCGTATTTCATGTTGTTGGCACGGAAATAATCGGCCAGGTTCAGCTCGGTCGTGGTGCCGGTCTGGGTGCAAAGGGAGGCGCCGTTGAGTTCGAGCGCGGAATTGACCTTCAGCGCCTTGCGAACCATGAAGCCCTGGCCGTCGTAATAGGTGACGCCGATAAAACTGAACAGCACGTCGCGCGACAACGTCCAGGTCGTATTACGCGACAGCACGTCAATTTCGCCGGTCTTGAGTGGCTCGAAGCGGTCCTTGGCCGAGAGCGGCGTGAATTTGACCTTGTTAGGGTCATTGAAGATCGCGGCCGCAATCGCCCTGCAGAAATCCACATCGAGCCCGGTCCAGGCGCCTTTGTCGTCCGGGTTGGAAAATCCAGGAAGTCCCTGGCTCACCCCGCAGATGAGCGAGCCCCGATCCTTCACGGTCTTGAGCGTCTGAGGAGAAGCCGCGGTGGCAAGCGCCGCGAATGCGAAAGCCACGCCTACCATTACCGTAACGCGTTTCATGCTGGAGCCCTTATGGCGAAATAACGATTTTGGCCGTGGAGGAGCCCCTGACGGTGTGCTGCCCCTCCATTTCCGGCCGCATCGGCAACGGCGATCCCCAACAGCCGCGAACGCGCTTGCCGACTCGGCCTCTCGGCGGCATCTGAGAACGATTGCGCAGGCCGGTCAAGGTCTTGACGCTGATCCGCCATACCGCCGTTATGCCCGGTAACCGCGTTTGTGTTCACGCGTGCCCGCGACGGGACCGCAGGTCGGAGACGATGGCCATGAGCATGAAAACTGATGGCATTTCTGCGCGTCCTCCCAACGCGGCGACCCGGCTTGTCACCGCCGGTCGCGACCCATTCTCTTATCACGGCTATGTCAACCCGCCCGTGTATCATGCCTCGACACTGCTGCACCGAACGGCGGGAGATTATCTAAGCTATCGAGGCCGCTACGACTACGGCCGTCGCCGCACGCCCACCTCGGAGGCGCTCGAAAACGCGATTGCCGAGATCGAGGGACCCGAATGCGCCGGCGTGGCGCTGCTGCCATCGGGACTGGCCGCGGTGTCGTTGGCGCTGCTGTCGGTGCTCGAAGCCGGCGATCATCTGCTGGTCACCGACAGCGCATATCTGCCCACCCGGCAATTCTGTGACCGCGTGCTCACGCGCTGGGGTATCTCCACGACCTACTACGACCCGCTCGTCGGTGCCGACATTGCTACGCTAATGCAGGCGAACACGCGCGCCGTGTATCTTGAGTCGCCGGGGTCCCTCTCATTCGAACTGCAGGACGTACCGGCGATTAGCGAAGCGGCCCACGCCAGGGGCGCGCTGGTGATTATCGACAACACCTGGGCAACCCCGCTCTATTTTCGCGCCCTGGCAAAAGGGGCGGACCTCTCGATCCAGGCTGGAACTAAATACATCGGCGGACATTCGGACGTGATGCTCGGCACAGTTGCCGCGAAAGCGGCGGCCTGGCATCCCCTGATCAACACGGTGCACGCCATGGGGCTCTGCGTCGGTCCCGACGACATGTATCTGGGCCTCCGCGGCCTCCGCACGCTCGCGGTGCGGCTCGCGCAGCACTACGTCTCCGGCCTCAAGATTGCCCGTTGGCTGGAGGGTCGCCCGGAAGTGCTCCACGTAATCTATCCTCCGCTCGAAACCCATCCGGGTCATGCGATCTGGAAACGCGACTTCACCGGGGCCTGTGGCCTTTTCAGCATCGCCCTCAAACCGGTACCGCAGTCGGCGGTCCACACATTCATCGATGCGTTGAACCTGTTCGGCATCGGCGCTTCCTGGGGAGGCTATGAGAGCCTCGTCATTCCGTTCGATTGCACCTCATTTCGCACAGCCACGAAATGGGCCCCGGGTGGGCCCACGGTCCGTTTCCACGTCGGCCTCGAAGACGCGGACGATCTCATCGCCGATCTCGAACGAGGGTTTGCAGCTATGGCTGCGATCTCGTGAGAGCCCAAACCTACTCTGCAACCGAGGGGCCATGAGCCCATTTTGCGTCAAAGCAGAATTTGTACTAGGATGTATACAAGTCAGCACTTGGCGAGGATTTCGTGATGAATTCAACAACCTTTACGATCCGCGTGGATGCTGCTGTCAAGAAGCGACTGGAAAAGCTGGCCAAGGACACTGGCCGTAGTCGATCGTTCTTGGCGGCGGAGGCTATTGAGAACTACGTCGACATCAACGAATGGCAGGTGGCGGGTATCAAGCAGGCGATTGCGTCGTTGGATCAGGGGCACGGCATCCCACACGATCAAGTTAAAAAATGGGTTTCTTCCTGGGGGCGCAGAAGCGAGCTGCCTATGCCCAGGCGAGCGCCCCGGTGAGAATCGAATCGACGGAGGGACCATCCAAGTCCTCCGCGTCTACCATGGCGCTCGTCGATGGCCGACGAGATTTTGAGTCCTCAGCCGCTTCTGACGAGGGAGGGAGTCTTGTGCCGCCGATCGCGCAATTCGAAATACAGGTTGCGCGCATAAACAAAGACGCCAAAGCCCTGGCCGAGGATGAAAACCGGATCGCGGATGTAAAGCGCGTAACCGAACAGGAGGACGCCGCCGCCGATCGAGAAGAACCAGAACGCGATCGGCATCACCATCTTGCCGGCGCGCTCGGAGGCGATCCACTGGACCACGAAACGCATGGTGAACATGATCTGCGCCAAATAACCGAGCAGCACCCACCACTGGAACTTTGCTACGAAGACCTCGTGCAGATAGGCGCCAACCGCATTCGACAAATCAATGAGCATCGCACTTGACCTCCGAGACTTGCGGTACGCGCCGCTTGCGGCGGATCAGCCACCAGACGCCGAACAGATCGAAAATTCCGATCCACAGCCGATCCCACAGCCCGTAATTGGATACCCCGGCGCGGCGCGTCCGATCGATCACGTCCACATAGCCGATGCTGTAGCCCTCACGGCGAACGAGCGCAGGCAAGAACCGATGCAATCCGTCGAAATAAGGAAGAGCGAGAAAGAGCTCGCGGCGAAAAGCCTTCAGGCCGCAGCCGGTGTCTCGGGTGCCGTCACGCAGCACCGCGCTGCGCACCGAATTGGCAATCCATGACTGAAATTTCTTGAATCCGGTATCCTTGCGCCCGACGCGCTGCCCGGCGACGAGGCCGATGCCGGCGCCGCCCGTTTCGAGCGCACGCAGCAACTGCGGAATGAAGGCGGGATCGTTCTGGCCGTCGCCGTCGAGCGTGATCACGATTGGAGCGCGCGCTTGTAGCACTCCGGTGCGTATTGCGGCCGACTGCCCGCACGAAACCTGGTGCCTGATCTGACGCAGCCAAGGCCGATTTTTCATCAGTTCGGCGAGTTCCGCCTCGGTGCCGTCCGTCGAGCCATCATTGACGTACACGATCTCGAACGCCCCACCCTCATCGAGCGCGGTCGCGATCTCCGCCACCAGCGGCGCAATATTGCCGGCCTCGTTGCGAACCGGGACGACGACCGAGACGGTCGGCGGCGCTGGGCGAATGTCGATCATAACGTGGTATGAGCCCGATACTGCGGCATTCGGAAGGCGAGGATCGACGAACACGCCCCCTTCGTGTCCCGGGCGCAGCGCAGCGCGGCCAATGCTGCACGCGATCGGGCACGAAACAAGTGCCGCGGTGCGCTGCAGAACCGGGACCGCCAAGGATACGGTTTTGGGCGGTCCCGGATCGGCGGCGCACCACTCGCGCGCGCATCAGGGAGGGCCGATCTCCGCAGGTTTTCGGGCGCGCGCTCGCGCTGCACCGCATCCGGGACACGCTCGCAGCAGCAAGACGCTGCGGGTGACCGTCCTCAATTGCGCAAGCGAGGGACCCGGCAGTCTGGAAATCGCGCCGTCGGCATCAACCACAAAACCAAGCCGCCGGGCCGCGAACCAGTCGTGCACGACGAGCGCGCCGACGGTGCCCGCGGCGGCGCCGGCAATGACATCGCTGAGATAATGAGCATCGAGCACCACACGGCTCACCGCGATCAGAAGGGCATAGGCAAGCATCGGGATGCGCAGGCGCGGCCAGAGCAAGCCGGCAGCGGCGGCTGCCGCAAAGGCCGCGGTTGCATGGCCGGACGGCATGCTGGCGTAATCGGGCCGCCAGATTGGGGGCATGTAAAGGAATGGATCGATGTGACCCCCTACGAAAGGCCGGGCACGGCCAATCACACGTTTCAGGATGGTTACAACCAAGCTTGGCAACGCGATTGCCGTGAACAGGAACGCCACGCGCACCGCAATTGCGGCCAGCACCAGCCGGCTGACGTGGGGCAGCGGGCCAGATGCGGCGAGTGCTAACGCGAGCAGAAGAATTCCGCTCGGCCATAAAAACCAGCCCGATTTCCCGAAGTCGGTCAGTTCCCGAAATAGAAAAAGGACCCAACTCGGGGTTCCCCTGACGGCTTCGGCCACGGGCGCGTCCAGCACAATCATGGCGGCGATTGCAGCTCCTGCCGCAACTGCGAGAACAAGTAGATACCCCCCTGTGCGCAAACGCGGCAGCGCGTGGCCGCGTGGCCTGCGCGAAAGGGTCGCAATGCCCCATTCGAAATTAGCATATGTCGCGTGGAACCAGTAGTGCGCACGGACGCCGAACCCGCCGGCCACGGTCACTGCGGACCTCCCGACCGATAGACGGCGATTGCGATCGGTCGCGGGTTTCCGACGTTAAATCCTTCGATGCGGGTCACCAGCGAATAGCGCAGGTTAATCGCTTCGGCGCGATCTGCAAAACTACGTTCATGGCGCGCTTCGATGAAGGCGAAGCGGCAGTCGCCGCCGCGCAGGAATTCGGCGGCTCCGGCTCCATCGGTGAGCCGGGTCGACGTGCCGACAAGGAAAACGAGGCTCGGCTCCTCAAAGCCGGCGGAGGCAGCGAGCGGTTGCCGGCATCCACTTTCGCGCGTGATGTCGGCGAGCATTGCACTTGGAAACAGGGTGCTGAGCGCCGGAACAATCAGGCCAAGCAGCGCTCCCAGCAAAAGGACCGATGCTCCGATCGCGCGCAGGACCGACAGCATGGCGCCATCGGCCTCATAGAGTTGCCAAGCCAGCAGTCCGAGCACGAGAGAGGCGGCGAGTGCCGGCCAGACCAACAGTCCGAATTGGTGGCCGACAAACAACAGTGCGAAAAGTCCCGCCATCCCCGCAGCAACCGGGATGAGAAACCACCCCGCGGTTGCGTTCACCACCAAGCGCCGCCGCGAAAGAACGTCCGCATCGATGATCCCGGCCAGAAGGATGGCGATTGCCGGATAAAGAGGCAGAACGTAGTGCGGGAGCTTCGTGATGACGAGCTCGAGCGCTATCCATGACGGTAGCACCCAGGCCAGCAGGAATTTTGCACCGGGCTCGCGTCTCGCTGCCCAGGCGGCGGGGGCAGCCAAGGCCGCCAGCGGCGCAGCCGGCCAGAACGTCACCCAGAACAGCGCAAAGTAAAACCCGGGGGGAGCGCCATGCGATTCCTCGCCATGCAACAGCTTGGCAAACAGGTCGTGACCAACCGATTCTGCAAAGAAGCGATCGCCCGAGCGCCAGGTGATGGCGATGAACCAGGGCAGCACGAGCACGGAAAACCAAATCAATCCCGGAAGCGGCCGCAGCGAGACGAGCCACCGCGCCGAACGATCCACGGCGACAAGCGTGCCGGCGCCGAGAACAACAAACATCAGTATCACTGGGCCCTTGAGCAGCACGCCAGCAGCAAGCGCCGTCCAGAAAACCGCAGGTATGGTCCACCGCAACTGCACGTCCAAACGCTTTCGCTGCTCGGGCAGATAGACCCGCGCCAGCGCCCCCATCACGGCAACCGCGGTCAAGAGCAGAACGGCATCGGTCTTGGCGATCCGTCCTTCGAAGCTCAGAAGGACGCAGCTTGCCATCATCAAACCGGCCAGCACCGCGGCCCGGCGCGACACAAAGGCAAGCGCCGTCCAATAGGTGAGAAGAACAGCCCCGATGGCGCCGGCCAGGGAAGGAATCCGATAGAGCCAGATAGTTGTTGCCGCGTTCGGGATGCCGAGCGCGCTGCCCGCCTTCACGCTTGCCGCCTGGAGCCAGTAAATGCCGACCGGCTTCTTATAGCGCACGTCCTCCTGGAACCGAATGTCGATATAATCGCCGGTCTCCAGCATCTGCTTCGTGGCCTGAGCGAACCGGGCCTCGTCGCGATCGATCGGCGGGATCGTAAAGAAGCCGGGCAGCACAGCAAGCAATACGGCAGCGACCAGAATGAGGCATGCCCGCGCATGGCTGCGTGCGACAAAATCGATCGAAACAGCAACGTTTCCTGAGGACGCAGCCGGACTCTTCCCCTCGTCGTGGACCGTGGTGCTCATTGCCCCCTTTCCGAAACCCGCTTGGCCGAGACCCGAGCCGGACCATAGGCCCTGATGCTGCCGCTGTCACCGGGAACCAAGCGGCCGGGCGCGGCGGCCGGAACCCTCCCAGCCTCCTCGACAGGCCGGCTGGCCGATATCCTGCCGGGCGCTGCCGGACAATTCCGGGCGGCGAGAAGGAACGTTGCGGGGCGCCGGGGCGGGAATCGCCCTCGGCAGGCGGCCTGTGCTATCAAGCCGGCCGCGCGTCCTCGTAGCTCAGCTGGAAGAGCAGCGGATTTCTAATCCGCAGGTCGCAGGTTCGAGCCCTGCCGAGGACGCCA
>DATBHB010000152.1:0-2628 GCA_036557705.1 Xanthobacteraceae bacterium | reverse complement strand
TCCGCCGCGGCGAGTTCGAACAGCAGCGCAATCAGTCCTCGATCTGCGATCAGATCGTCCGCGCTCAATTCGGCTCGGATGGAAGTGCGCGCCGACGACTCGGCGACAACCTGGACCGGGCGCGCCACGAAACCGTCCTTGTCGCGGACGAATACCCAGCTACGATCCTGGTGCCTGATGACGGCCGCAGCCGGCACCGACCATTGCGCGCCCGGGCTCTGAGTTAGACGGACCGTGACCGTAGTTGCCAGGCCGGGGCGCACGGCGCCCCCGCTCGGGTCGATCTCCGCCACGGCGTTCGCCGATTGCGTCTGCGGATCGACCGTGCGGGCAATGCGGACAAGGCGGCCGCGCGCACCATAGGCCGGAAGCACGACCGCAGCGCCCGTATTTAGCGCCGCGAGTCGGGAGGCCGGCACCTGAATGTTCACCCACAGTGGATCGAGGTTTGCGATTGTATAGAGGGGAGCCGCGGCATCAACGCGTTCACCCGGTGAGACGTGGCGCTTCACGACGATTCCGCTCACCGGCGCATGAACGGTCACCGCCGGAAAAATCTTTCGCGTGTTTTGCAAGGCTTCGATCTCGGTCTCCGATAGCTCCATCAGGGCCAATACCTGCCGACGCTCATCGAGATGCGCTTTCGCATTAACCGCCGAGGTCTGCGCCGCGCGCAGTTCGCGTTCGGGAGTGGCGCGCCCCTCGAAAAGCAGCTGCATTCGGCGCAACCGGTCAGCGGCCAAAGCCTCGTCCGCCAAGGCGGCGAGAAACTGACGCTGCGCCTCGACGATCTCCATCGAACGAAGCAGCGCCACAGCGTCCCCCGCCCTGATGGGGTCGTCCGCGGCAACCAGCATCGACTCGACCAGTCCGCTCGCCGGCGCTGCGACAATCCGCATCTGCTGTGGCGGGATGACAACGGTACCGGGGAAGGATAACTCGATTTCGGGTTGCTGTTTGTCAGGGCGCGTGGTGGTGATCCCGGCGAACCTGATCTCCCGTTGGTCCATCGGGATCGGGACGTCACCCTCCGCCGCCAGTGCCGCGGCATCAGTCACGATCGCAAGAGCCAGCACCAAGCCTGTGCCTACCAGACGCGAACGGGAATTCTGCTTCCCGAATGTCACTGTTTGAGTCTCACGATCAGCCCTCGGTTTCGAGGCAAGCATTCTAATGATCGCATGTAGGAAGATGATGAATTGATCTAGATCAAGGATTGAGTAACACGTGCGACCGTGGTCGCTCGTTCTGACACCGTAACCACACGACGTATGAAAGGAGCGCGTGAAGGTGCGCAGATGACTGAAGTGTTGGAACACTCCATGGTCACTCAATACAGTGCAGAGAAGAATACTGCGGAAATGATGTGGATGATGGAGTTTCTGACTCAGCGATGCACCAGTGCTGATCGCAAAGCAATCCGGTGTTCTGATCGGAGTGGCCTAGATTAGCTCAACGCGCGGCAAATTCGTCCTTGGTTGGCTTTGAGTGTGCGGGGCGCTGACGAACCCGCCGTCCACACGCATCTCTGGAATTGCTCGGCCGTGAGTTCGTCAGTGCGCGTTACCCACTCAGTGGTCAGTTGCCCAGAAATCATAGTCGCTCGTTGAGTTCCCCTCACAGCGCCCGGTTGCTCGCCTTCGCCGCATCGGCATCCACATACACCTCGCTGCCGAGCTGCCGGAATTTCTCCGACATCTGCGCCATGCCCTGCTCTCTTGACAGGGAAGACGGTGGTGTCGCGCCTTCGGCGCTCCCCACCTGTTGGTCATTGAGCGTGGCGGCGTAGTCGCGCACGTCCTGGGTGATCTTCATGGAGCAGAATTTGGGGCCGCACATGGAGCAGAAATGCGCCACCTTGTGCGCCTCCTTGGGCAGGGTCTCGTCGTGGTATTCGCGCGCGGTGTCGGGGTCGAGCGAGAGGTTGAACTGGTCGACCCAGCGGAACTCGAAGCGCGCGCGCGAGAGCGCGTCGTCGCGCAGCTGCGCCGCCGGATGGCCCTTGGCGAGGTCGGACGCGTGCGCGGCGATCTTGTAGGCGATGACGCCTTCCTTGACGTCGTCGCGGTCGGGCAGGCCGAGATGCTCCTTGGGCGTGACGTAGCAGAGCATGGCGGTGCCGAACCAGCCGATCATGGCGGCGCCGATCGCCGAGGTGATGTGGTCGTAGCCGGGCGCGATGTCGGTGGTGAGGGGCCCGAGCGTATAGAACGGCGCCTCGCCGCATTCCTTGAGCTGCTTCTCGACATTGATCTTGATCTTGTGCATGGGCACGTGGCCGGGCCCCTCGATCATCACCTGGCAGCCCTTGTCCCAGGCGACCTTGGTGAGCTCGCCCAGGGTCTCGAGCTCGGCGAACTGGGCGCGGTCGTTGGCGTCGGCGATCGAGCCCGGACGCAGGCCGTCGCCGAGCGAGAACGACACGTCGTATTTGCGCATGATGTCGCAGATCTCGTCGAAGCGCTCGTAGAGGAAGCTCTCCTTGTGGCGGGAGAGGCACCACTTCGCCATGATCGAGCCGCCGCGCGAGACAATCCCGGTGACGCGGTTGGCGGTGAGGTGGATGTAGCCGAGCCGCACGCCGGCGTGGATGGTGAAATAGTCCACGCCCTGCTCGCACTGCTCGAT